>JAHDCO010000003.1:0-97751 GCA_020629835.1 Granulosicoccaceae bacterium | reverse complement strand
CAAACTGGTCGAGCCGCTCAAGCAACGCAATCCACTGCAACGCTAAACCGACTAATCAACACGTCTAGAATGTGAATTGGTTAACGAGTTGCACTGCTGGTTGGGCATTGTGACGTAATCAAGTTCGAATTAATGAACTGTGCACGACTTTGGACTGGATAGTTCTACCCGGTCAATCGCTAACGGCCTATGAGTCCTCAAAGTTCCAATCGTCGCATGCGTAAAGCCGTATCTGTATTCGCCGCCCTCGCAATGGGCGGGGTTCTAACAGCCTGCAACCCAGACAATGATGTCGTGGTTGATTCCAGTGGGCGCGTATTAAATAGTGGCTCTACAACGACAGGTACTGGCAGTGGCAGTGGCAGTGTTAGCGGTACGAGTAGTGCTACTGAGCTCTCAACCTTCGATAAATGGTCGGCATCGCCGTTTCGTTGCGGGGAACGATCTATAACCTGGTCTGATGTAGACGACTGGCATTATCAGTTGAGGGATGCAGACTACCGTGAGTTGGCGGACAGTAAATACGATTTGCTGGTTATCGACTCTGAACCACCGAACGCACGACCCAATCAAAACATCATAGATCGGCTCAAATGTACCGGCGGTGGGGAGAAACTGTTGGTGTCTTATTTAGCGATTGGGCAAGCCGAAGAGTATCGTTATTACTATGGCGATGATTGGGGTGTTGGTAACCCGTCCTGGATTGTATACGCAGATCAGTATTGGCCTGGTGACTACTACGTACGCTACTGGGAGCCTGAATGGCGTGACATCCTAATGGGTTCTCCCGACAGCCGTGTCGACCGCATAATCGATGCAGGATTTGATGGTGTTTATCTGGATACCATCGATGGTTACACCTTCTTCCAGGATGATTATCCGGATGCGATAGACAAGATGCAGGCGCTGGTTAGAGACATCGCAGCCTATGCCCGTGCTAAATCGGGTAACCCTAACTTCGGTGTGTTTGTGCAAAATGCGGAAGAGCTGATTTCTACGGTAGGCCTGGAGTGGGTTGAGCCGTTGACGGGTATCGGTAAGGAAGAACCCTTCTTCTGGGCTACCGATGATCGTGTGGCTGATGATATGCGTTATTGGAACGATCTGTATCTAGGGCAGTGGATCGACGCGGGCAAAATTGTATTGAGTGTTGATTACGTTACCACTCAGGCGAACCGCACCAGTGCATTATCTGATGCGTATTCACGCGGGTATGTACCGTTGATGATTTCTCATAAGGAGTTGGATCGGATGGATTCGTTTCCGGATCATCTGCCAGATTGAAACTGCCCCGGTTAGGTGGGGATGCACAACCTGAAAATCAGCGTCGTTTTGAGCGAATAGCGCCGTTGTGTTGTTTTTTCGATCACTTTCTTATCGTTCAAAGAGCACATCAATATAGACGTCGATATGATCTGCGAGTCGCTCAGGACGTTTCGTGGTACAGCATGTACGGTGATTTAAGCGATTAACTTTCGCCCGCGTGTTGGCCAAAGAATGACTCATGGAGAATGGCTCGTCGAAGCGAGTCTTCTTCAACTCGCCTTGCCCCACGACACAACCCCTATCACTGATATGTACGCTGAACGTGGCATTAGGAAAGTGCTGCTTGATGAGTATGGGGCAGTTTTAGTACGACGCCCACCGAAGCATCCGAAAAACCAAATCCCTATACTCGCAACACACCCAGCCAATACGCTGAGTTGCTACCTATAGAATCATCGCATCTGGAAAATCCAATGCCACAGCTTCAAGACTTATTACCTTACTTACCCGGCATTATCAGTGCCTACGGCATTCTCTTTGTGGCCGCACTGTCTCCAGGGCCTTCCGTCGCTCTGCTGGTTGGTATTGCTACAGAGCAGGGCCGTGCTCCAGCGCTTATTGCCACCACAGGAATAGCACTTGGCAGTCTAACGATTAACGTATTGACGCTAATGGGGGTCGGCTTGTTGTTGTCTGAGATCGCCTGGGCGATGAGTTTGATGCGCTTAGCCGGTGCCGCTTATTTATTTTACTTGGCCTATGGTGCCTTTAAGAAGGCAATCAATCCGCCGAAGCTACAGCCTATGAAGCCCACACACGGTGATCGTCTAAAGCACTTCTCATCAGGTTATTTTTTACAGGTCACTAATCCTAAGGCTATTTCTTTCTGGTTGGCGATAGCTTCTGTAGGCGCTGTTGATGGTGCTTCGTTTAACATCGTGCTGTTGTTTATTCTGGGTGCATTTTGTATTTCGTTTTGCTGTCATGGCGTGTGGGCTGTTGCGTTATCGCTTGCGTCCATCAGGCGTGGGTACGCGGCGTGCCGACGTTGGATAGAACTGGGATTAGGCGGTCTTTTCCTGTTCTACTCTTTTAAACTCGCAACGTCGGACCGATGAACAACGCATTAAGGTAATCCGTTAAACAGCTTAGGCAAGGCCGTCTATGTGAAGGGTTTTAACTTCCAGGTATTCATCGATGCCGTGATGTGCCCCTTCACGGCCTAAACCTGATTCTTTGACTCCTCCGAACGGTGCAACTTCTGTTGCAAACCCACCGGTGTTAACACCAACCATACCGACTTCTAAACTTTCGCTAACACGAAACGTTCTGCTCAGATCGTTGGTATAAACATAGGCGGCTAAGCCGTAAGGGGTGCTGTTGGCGGCGTCCACTACTTCAGCTTCTTCTTCGAACTTAAATAACGGTGCTACGGGGCCAAAGGTTTCTTCGTGTGCCAGAACCATGTCTTGGGTGGCGCCGGTGACTACAGCTGGACTGATGAAGCGTGAGGCTTCATCGGTTTGTTTACCGCCAACCAGAATGGTGGCTCCTTTTTCTGTGGCGTCTTTAAGATGGGACTTTATCTTATCTATGGCGGGCGAATTAATCATTGGGCCAATGTCGATACCATCCTTTAACCCATCGCCAACATTCATTTTTCCAACGGTGCTGGCTAACTTCTGAGCAAATTCATCGTAAATTCCTGATTGCACGAATATGCGATTGGCGCAGACACACGTTTGCCCACCGTTGCGAAATTTAGAAGCCATAACACCGCTTATGGCTTTATCAATATCGGCGTCATCAAACACTATAAATGGTGCGTTTCCGCCTAACTCCAGACTCAGTCTCTTCAAAGTGCCAGAGCTTTGTTCCATTAACAACTTGCCTACGCGGGTTGAACCGGTAAACGATAACTTTCTAACATCGGAGCTATCGGTGAAAGCTTTGCCGATAGGGCCCGCATCACCTGTGACGAGCTGAATTGAACCTGGTGGAAACCCAGCGCGCTCCGCCAGTACCACTAAAGCAATGGCTGTAAATGGAGTCAGTTCAGACGGCTTAATTACGACGGGGCAGCCTGTAGCTAGCGCAGGCGCTATTTTCCGTGTGATCATGGCTGCAGGGAAATTCCATGGTGTGACTATGGCGCAGACACCGACAGGCTGCTTTTGAACGAGGATCCTGCGATCCTGAACCGGGCTGGGAATGGTTTCCCCATAAACGCGTTTGCCTTCTTCTGAAAACCATTTTGCGAATGATGCCGCATAAGCTATTTCGCCTTTAGCTTCCGCCAGGGGTTTTCCCTGTTCCAGAGTCATGATTTTGCCTAGGTCATCCTGAGCCTCCAGCATCATGTCGTACCATGTTTCCAACAAACCACAACGGTAGGCGGCGGTGGTTTTTTTGAACGCTGAAAAACAGCCGACTGCGGAGGCAATTGCCGCGTTCGTTTCTTGCTCACCAACGTTAGGTACCTTGCCTATGATTTCCAGCGTTGACGGATTATCTACATCGATAAAAGCTCGGTCGTTTACGTCTATCCATTCGCCGTTGATGAAGTTTGCTTCGCGGAATAATGAAGGGTCATTGAGTTGCATGGTTTTACTGTTTCTGATCTTTTGTAGGCGAAATGGTTAGGTGAGATGTGTAGGTGAGATGTGTAGGTGAAATATGTGAGCGAAATATGTAAGCGAAATTGAAGGTATGCGAAGTTCGTTACTTTTTTTAAGAAAAAGCCACGTTGATCCGTGAGTAGCAAAGCATTAGTTAGATTTGATGGCAGTTTGCTGTGAAAATGATTTTTATATAGCGTTGGTATAAGGTCTTACGCATCAACTTACTTGCTCGGCGCGATGGGCATCCACCATATCCATCAAGCTGTTAAATTGAAAGTCAACCGAGGGTTTATCCCCTGGATCCATGGTGGCACCAAAGCCGGTATCGTTGTGACGTCGGTATATCCAGCAGTTGGATAGACCGTGCTTGTTGGCTGGAGCATGATCATGAAATAGACTTTCGGCTGTATGCAGTACTTCGTTTTTTTCGATTCCCCGGCGTGCCAACATTTCCAGCATGTAGTCAAAGTTCCGGTCGGAAGGCTTATAACTACCAATGTCTTCGGCTGTGAATATTCCATCGAACTGGACGGCTAGTCGAGCGTTAGAGCCAGAAAAACTCAAATTGTCTGTATTGGTCAGTACCATGAGTTTGTAATGCTGTTTTAAGTAGGCTAAGGCTTCTGTACTGTCTGAAAACGCAGGCCAGTGACGTACTGATAAACCATAAGCAACGCAGTCTTGCCAGGTAACTTCCACACCCCACTCTTCAGCCAGTCGTCGATACACAACGGCTAAAAGCTCAGAATATTTTTTATTTGGAGTCCAGCGTTGAGTGTTGGATTCGTAGAATGCATGAGCTTCGAGTATGTCGTTGCGACTAAGCGATTGGCTCACTTGCGAGGTGAGTGGTTCCAGGAATGCAATCATGCCGCTTTCCCAATCGATGAGCGTGCCGTACACATCGAACGTTAGAACTTTAAAGTCACTTAATTTCATTGAATTTTGCATGTCCTGGAACTTTGCATGTTCTGTTAACCGAAACGCAGTTAGTCAACAACGAGTACCTTGCCGCTGCACAGTCCTTCTACGCTTTTTACATAGGCT
This sequence comes from Granulosicoccaceae bacterium, assembly GCA_020629835.1. Lineage (GTDB taxonomy): Bacteria > Pseudomonadota > Gammaproteobacteria > Granulosicoccales > Granulosicoccaceae > Granulosicoccus. The sequence continues at coordinate 92,817 of JAHDCO010000003.1, read as the reverse complement.
CGGCCAACTCGTGATGACTCCACGGTTTCATGGCCGGGGAACAAGTGGCCATAGGCTTCCACTGATGTGTCTAGTAGACCTGGGCTTACGGTGTTTATTCGTAGGTTTCTTGGCATTTGAATGGCAGCGCCCACCACAAAACCTCCGATGGCGCCGTTCGCTGTGGCTGCACCCACGCCGAAGTGGATGGGGTCTCTGTCAAGAACGCCGCTGGTCAGCGTAAACGAGCCATGATCGTTAAGCCAGGGTATGCCTTCAATAACAAGGTTTATTTGGCCCATGACTTTATCGGTTAGGCCCAGCATGAAGTCACTTTCTGTGAAGCTCTCTAACGGGGCGAAATGCACATTGCCTGCGGTGCAGACGACGGCATCGACTTTCCCGGTTGCCTGGTACATGTTTGCGATGGAATTGCGATCGGTTATGTCCGCTTGTAGATCTCCACTACGGCGGCCGACGCTTATGACGGTATGCCGTTCGCAAAGCGCGTTGTAGGCAGCTTGTCCTACGTCGCCGCTGGCACCGATAAGTAAAATTTTCATGTTGTTTACTCGTCTCGACTTATTCATTAGCCCAGATGTGAGCCTCAGCTTACAAGCCCTATCCGCCCATCACAAATTGCTGGCCTTCTGTTAGCCCGAGCGCTAATAACCACCGTTTTAATTGGATGCTTGCATCGGGTTGTGTGATAGCACTAATCAACAAATCGTCACCCAGGGCTTGTTCTAACATTGAGTAACCGATCACGGGCTTATGACGCTTGCTCTGTTTTCTGTTGTCTCTATCGATATCGACGAACCCGGCGACTTCAACACCACACTGACTAAGCGCGTCGTGCCAATATCGCGCATTCCTTCCAGTGCCGGCGATCCATGCACGTCGTGGCTTTCGCAGCGCAACGGGGCTATCTGAGTGGCATATCGCTTTCGCCTTGAGCACAGTAAAGGCTTCACGGTGATAGCGCTTGTCCGTTCGGGTTAGGCGATTTGCGTGTTCGCGCCAATGCAGCAGCGTCTCTTGAGGTTTCGCCATGGGCAGGCGATTGACCCAGGCTCTAAGTAGCCATTCATAATCTTCAGGGAAATCCCCTTGCACGTACGGACCCTGCGCTTTCCAGACATTGCGGTGGGCGAACCATGTCGGATGAGGCAGGGGTGACTCAACTAAACAATGACTTTGTATCTGGTCCGGGGTGTGAAGTGCATTGAGCCAAGATTGATATCGTTGGTTGCCTGCCTGCAGTGTGTTGGCTTCGCTGAATAGCCGCACTTTGCTTCCCAGCAGGCACTGATCGCCTAAGCGTTGCGACAAGGCAACTTGTTTTTGAAAGCGATCAGATGTGCAGATGTCGTCGGCGTCCATACGAGCCCAATACGTGCCGTTAGCGCTCGACATCGCATCGTTCAATGCGTTTGCTATTCCGGGTGTGCTCCTCGGGCGATGTTTTAGACGCGAATCGTTGCCAAATTCTGTCATCAACAGGCGTTGCAATTCATCGGCTTTGGCGCTGCTGGCTTCCGGGCCGATGACGATAACTTCCAGGTCAACCGCATCCTGGTCCAATACGCTGCGAATAGCGGCCGGGATATACGCATCGATGCGGCCGATGGGCATCAGCACCGAGACGCTGGGTGTGCTCATGGAGAGTCAGCTCAGGCCCACTTGATGCTGCAGCCCACTGACGGAAACGTTGTCTCAGGCGCAGGTTTGCCTGCGACAAGAAGATCAATGACTTCAGCCATGCTATCACCGGTGGCTTGTCCTTTACCAGGGCGCGAGCTATCCCACTGACCGTGGTAGTACAGCGTGTGTTCGTCATTGAATACGTAAAATTCAGGTGTACAAACGGCTGAGAATGCTCGGGCTACCGTTTGGGTGGGGTCGTACAAGTACGGGAACGTGAATTCGTAACGTGCGGCCAGTTCGGCCATCTTTTCCGGCCCGTCCTGTGGGTAGTGTGTAACGTCGTTGGAGCTTATGGCCACGGTTTCAACGCCTGGCTTTGCAAATTCGGTGCTGCGTTGAACGAAGGATTCCAGCAGATGAACCACGAATGGGCAGTGATTACAAATAAACGCTACCAGCAACGGTGAGCCGTTGAAATCTTCCAGCTCAACACGCTGCTGGTTGCGAGTGTCGATCAGGGAAAATTCTGGCGCTAATGCACCCAGGGGCAACGAGCGGGATTCAGTTAGTGCCATAGCAAGGCTTCTCCACTGTCCATACGCGACTAATCAATAACGTAGCCGCTATAGTACGCACAGTTTGAAGGTGTTTAAACGAAGAGGGTTTACATGAATTCTGCGGATGCCACGGTCTTTATCGTCTCTGCGCCTTCGGGCGCCGGCAAGACCAGCTTGGTTCAGCGACTGTTGGCTGACATGCAAAATTTGGCATGCTCTATATCGCACACCACGCGGCCCATGCGCCCCAAAGATGTGGACGGCCGCGATTACCATTTTGTTGATCGGGCAGAATTTGAGGCCATGGTGGGACGAGGTGAATTTGTTGAGCACGCGGATGTGTTCGGTAACTACTACGGCACCAGCGTAGCTGCCGTGCAGCAATGCCAAAGCGATGGCAACGATGTCATTTTAGAAATCGATTGGCAGGGTGGCGTTCAGGTCAAAACGGCTTACCCGGACGTGGTTTGGATTTTTATACTGCCTCCGTCGCGTCAAGCGCTTCTGGATCGCTTGCGCGGTCGAGCATCGGATCCGGAGGCAGTGATTGCCCGGCGAACCGAAGAGGCCGTTAACGAAATGAAAGAATACGCCCGGGCAGATTACCTGGTCTTCAACGATCATTTTGACGATGCGTTGGATGAACTCAAAGCCATTGTGATGTGTCATCGCTTAACCCAGACGCGACAGGCCAAACGCCATCAGAAAACCCTTTTGTCGTTGATTGAGTAAGAGACGGTAAGACATCGTTGCGGTGCACCGCCATTAGTGGGGTACAGCCCCCAATTTGGCTGTGAATACAGTGCAAGGCATTGATGAAGTGAGGGTTCGTGGGGCCGGTGGTCTGGTGTTTGCGTGTCAACAGCACTACACTACGCTGCTACCCACGACATTTACCGTAGGAATCGACATGGCCCGCGTTACCGTTGAAGACAGCCTGAAGAAAATTGGCAACCGGTTTGACCTGGTGCTGGTGGCCGCAAAGCGCGCTCGCAACATCTCCATGGGTGCCGAACCGATGGTGACCGCTGACAACGATAAGCCCACGGTTATTGCACTTCGTGAGATCGCTGACGGTGTGGTGGATGAGGACATTCTTAAAGACACGGCCCCACCGGCGCCGGTAAACCCTGAACCTGTCTTATATGACAAAGAGCTTCGCGAAGAATTTCAATCGCTTAAAGGGTAACCGGGCCACGCGCAGCCACCGAGGCTTGCGCAACGGTGTGACCCCTCGCGCCGCCCTCGCGGCGGCCTATCACCATTACGGGCGCTGTTAGCAATGACAGAGACGCCCCCCATTGATATCGAACGTCCGGAACTTGTGGCTTACGCTGCATTGTTCGATGAACTAAAGAAGCGTTTCTCCACAGAACAACTCGCCGACATCAATCGCGCCTTCACGGTGGCGCGCGATGCGCACGAAGGCCAGAAGCGCCGTTCCGGCGAACCCTATATCACCCACCCAATTGCCGTAGCCGGAATTGTCAACGAGATGCGTCTTGATCACTTGAGTGTGATGGGCGCCTTACTTCACGACGTGCTTGAAGATACCGACGTCTCTCGTGACGAATTGGTAGAGCAGTTCAGTGAAACCTTAGCGGACATCGTTGATGGGTTGAGCAAACTGAAGTCGCTGGAGTACAAGAGCAAAGAAGAAGCGCAGGCGGAAAGCTTTCGCAAAATGCTACTCGCCACGGTCAAGGATTTACGCGTCATGCTGATCAAGCTGGCGGACCGGCTGCACAACATGCGCACCATCGGTTCCATGCCACGGCACAAGCAACGCCGTATTGGTCTGGAAACCCTCGAAGTGTTCGCTCCGATTGCCAATCGCCTGGGCATGAATGAAGTCATGAGCGAGCTGGAAGATTTAAGCTTCGAAGCGCGTTACCCCATGCGTTATCGAGTGTTGTCCCACTTGGTTGATCAAGCTCAGGAACATCGGGGCAGTTTGGGTAACGATATTGTCAATCGAGTGCAAACCGTTCTGAGTGAAAAGGGCGTTAATGCCACCATCACCAGTCGAGAAAAACATCGGTACAGTTTGTATCGCAAGATGCAGCAAAAGCGCCGGCAGTTTCGAAAAGTGCTGGACATGTTTGCCATTCGCATCATCGTAGATTCGGTTGAGGACTGCTACACCACACTGGGCTACCTACATCAAATGTACAAACCCAAGGCACGCCGATTTAAAGACTATATCGCTGTGCCCAAAGCGAACGGTTACCAGTCTTTGCATACGGTGCTGGTACACGATACCGGCGTACCGGTAGAAGTACAGATCCGCACGGGCGAGATGAACCAGATCGCCAATTCGGGTGTGGCCGCGCATTGGGCTTATCGGGAAGGTGAAGGTTCGAACCCCACTGATCCCACCGCTCGCTGGATTGAAGAGCTCAAAGAGCTGCAATCTCAGTCGGATGATTCGGCCGAGTTTGTGGAAAACGTTAAGGTGGATTTGTTTCCCACCGAAATCTATGTGTTTACGCCGAAGGGCCGCATTATTCAGTTGCCTTACGGTGCGACGCCAGTCGATTTTGCTTATGCGGTGCATTCGGATGTAGGCCATGCTTGCCGCAAGGCCATGGTGGATGAGCGTGAAACGCCTCTGTCTACCAAATTGGAATCGGGTCAAACGGTGAAGATTATTACTGGCGACGTTATCCAACCGAGACCCATGTGGCTCAACTTTGTGGTGACGGGCAAAGCGCGTGCAGGTATTCGCCAATACTTAAGGAATCTCGATCAAACACGGGCTCTGTCGTTCGGGCAGCGCTTAGTGAATCGTGCGCTGGATCGGTATGAGCAACCGTTGGCGTCCATCGATTCTCAGCATGTGGATTCCTTGCTGGCCGAGTATCGCTTCGCAACCATAGATGATCTATTTCGGAGTGTGGGGCTGGGTCATCATTTGCCCAGCACAATTGCTGAGCGCTTAATGCAGATTCGGGAAGGGCGTGAAGGCGACAGCACGCCGCAACCGGTTAAAGATACCGACCCTTTACAAATTGAAGGGCGTGAGGGCTCGGTGGTCCACCTATCCAAGTGCTGCTGCCCCATCCCCGGCGACAAAGTCCAGGGCGTTATCACCGCAGGCCAGGGTGTGGCTGTACACCGAGCGGGCTGTAAAAATGTGCGACGCTTTCGGCGCCGCTCACGTGAGTATGTTCAAGTGGAATGGGCGAACAACATTAATGAGGCCTTTGAAGCCAATTTGGTGTTGCAGTTGGTCAATCAGACCGGGGCCTTGGCACGCGTGACAGCAACGCTTACCATGATGGATGTGAATATCGAACACATGGAGTTCGACAACCGTGGCGACGACAACATCGTGATTCGTTTTGAGTTATCGGTGATGGACAGAAAACACCTGGCACGCATCGTACGGCGACTAAGAAATTTAACCGTGGTCAGGGCGGTTCGACGCGAAACCTAAAGCCATCGGTATACTGCTGCGCTAATTATCATTTTTTGCAGCAGGAAACCACGCATGGCCCGTCAAGTAATCAGTACCGATAAAGCTCCCAGCGCGATAGGCGCATACTCCCAAGCGGTTCGCTGCGGCGACACAGTGTATTTATCCGGTGCTATTCCCCTCGTACCGGAAACCATGGAAAAGGTCTCAGACGATGTACGCACACAGATTGAGCAGGTTTTTACGAACTTGCTGGCGGTATGTGAAGCGGCAGGCGGTTCCTTCGATGACGTGGTTAAATTAAATGTTTACCTGACCGATTTATCCGACTTCCCACTGGTTAATGAAGTCATGACCGAACGATTCGAACAACCCTTCCCCGCGCGCGCGGCCATCGGTGTTTCTGAATTACCTAAGGGTGTCGCGGTGGAAGTTGAAGGCATTATGCATCTGGGTGCATGAGCGCTAGTTCGACAGAATCGGCGTTAGAAGACGTATCCGTTAGCACGCTTAAGGGGGTGGGCGATGCCATGGCGGCAAAGCTCGCCACTTTAGGCATCTTCACCTTACAAGATGTGTTGTTTCATCTGCCGTTTCGTTATCAGGATCGAACACGGCTCCGGCGTATTGGTGAATTAAGACCCGGCGATGAAGGCGTTATTGAAGCGGAAGTGGCGTTGTCTGAAGTGGTGCAACGTCAACGTCGATCGCTGCTGGTGCGTGTGTCCGATGGTACTGGCTCATTAACGCTGCGTTTTTTTCACTTCAGTGCGAAGCAGTCTCAGCAATTTACGCGAGGCACCATGCTGCAGTGTTTTGGTGAGGTACGTCGTGGCCCGGGCATGTTGGAGATGGTGCACCCGGAGTATCGGTTGGCAAGCCAGGGTGCCGCTTTACAAAATACGCTTACCCCGTTTTACCCGGCCACTGACGGTGTACAGCAAGGCACCTTACGCAAGCTGAGTGATCAAGCCTTAGTGTTATTGCATCGTCAGCGGCTGCAGGAACTCATACCGCCACAGCTGCTCAACGACTTAGGCTTGCCTGACTTAGTCACGGCGTTGCAAACCGTGCATCGGCCGCCGCCCGAGGCCAGCATCGCTGATTTAATGGATGGCATACATCCAGCACACCGCCGCCTCGCGATTGAAGAACTGGTCTCGCATCGCTTGGCGTTACGCCAACTGCGTGATCAACACCAGACGCATCAAGCACCGCAACTACCGGCACAGTCTGACATAGCTGCAAAACTTCGCGCGTCCTTAGCCTTTGCGTTAACCGGTGCGCAAGCGCGGGTATTGGATGAAGTCCTGGTGGATATGGCCAAAGCAGAACCTATGTTGAGGCTGGTGCAGGGTGATGTCGGTGCCGGTAAGACGGTAGTGGCTGCGCTGGCTGCATCGCATGCGGTGGAAGCCGGTTATCAAGTTGCGTTTATGGCACCGACGGAAATCCTTGCAGAGCAACACTTATTAAACTTTTGCCAATGGTTTGAACCCTTAGGTATTTCGGTTGGCTGGCTCAGCGGCAAGTTAAAAGCCAGCGACCGGCGATCGATGATTGAAGCGGTGGCGATGGGGCAAGTGCGCATTGTGGTTGGTACCCATGCGTTATTTCAAAACGATGTTGAGTTTGAAAATCTTGGCCTTGCGATCGTGGACGAGCAGCATCGTTTTGGTGTGCATCAGCGTTTGGCACTGCGTAACAAAGGCGCTAAAAATGATGTCTTACCGCATCAGCTCATCATGACCGCCACACCCATTCCCAGAACCTTGGCCATGACCGCTTATGCGGATTTGGATGTCTCGGTAATTGATGAGCTGCCGCCAGGACGTAAACCGGTTACCACGGTAGCGCTTGAAGCGCAGCGCCGTGGTGATGTGGTGCAACGAGTGGGTGCGGCAACGGCTGAAGGTCGTCAGGTGTATTGGGTATGCACGCTCATTGAAGAGAGTGAACATCTGCAAGCTGAAGCCGCAGAAGACACAGCCGACGCACTTGCCGATGCGTTACCCGGTCATCGGGTGGGGCTAGTGCACGGGCGCATGAAACCCAAAGAAAAAGATGAGGTGATGGCGCGGTTTAAAGCTGCTGAGATTGATGTGCTGGTGGCGACAACCGTCATTGAGGTGGGTGTGGATGTGCCCAACGCATCGCTGATGATTATTGAAAACGCAGAACGCCTGGGGTTGTCTCAGCTGCATCAGTTGCGTGGCCGTGTGGGTCGCGGCAGTGCCCAAAGTAGCTGTATTTTGCTTTATCACGGTCCGCTTTCAAAAACGGCCCGGCAGCGTATTGGCATCATGCGAGAAACCAACGATGGGTTTGTCATTGCCGAGCGTGATTTGGAGATTCGGGGTGCGGGTGAAGTACTCGGCACACGTCAAACAGGGGTTGCGGAGTTTCGTATTGCACAGCTTGGGCGCGATGATGACCTGCTGGATGTGGTCGGTGACGTTGCCGATGAGCTTGCGGCTACTCACCCGAGCGCGGTGGATAAGCTGATTCGGCGGTGGATTGGTGAAGGTAAGCAGGACTACGGTGGGGTTTAAACTGCGTTGTCACTACTGGTTTTTGAGCTGTTGGTACCGGTCTTTGATGAAAAGAAGGATTGCCGAGCCAGTAACCCAAGCGCGATAACAGCACCGGCTACAGCTCCATACAGGTGAGAATTGACCGCTACCGAGCCGCCTGCCATTTCTTCACTGCCTGGTAATGCGCCACTGACTTGTTCCCACGTGAGTTTGGCCGCTACCAATACCAGTAATAAGCTGGCTGTTCTGGGGTAGTGCTTCAGGTCGGCTATCGAGCCTGCCACGATTAAAGCGTGTAGCGTTCCGGAGAAACCCACATACCAGAGAATGTTGGGGTCTCGGAAGTACAAGCCAATTCCTACGGCAAGACTTGCGAACACCACCACAATCAGCCACTCCCAGACATTGAAGTGTTGCCACACTAACGCCACGATAAAGCCGAAGCCCACCATGTTCATCCATAAATGCTGTGTTCCGAAGTGTACAAAGTTACCGCTCAGCAACAGGTACCACGCACCAGCATCAATTTGTTGACGGTCGAATCGCCAAGTTTCCGCCAGCCCTAAGGCTTGCAAACCGATGCATAAAACCGCCACAGCAATGGCCAACCACAAAGCAGGTGATCGAACGGCAATGGAAAAAGACGGAATCAACGTGGGATCCTTATGTCAACGGTTTGGCCAGCATTCATCGTATCAACCTGGTGCTTTCACATGAACAGGCGGGTCAGAATTGATAGGCCGAACACTCTATTCGGTATTAACGGCACAGATCCCGCAAGCTAACGGGTTATTCGACTGCTATGCTTTTTTGAGTCATTCGGCTCATGTTTGACGACTTAATTTTTGGAGATTTACCGCTCATGTTGCAGCAAGGCCCCCGAAAACAATCGGGTTTTACTCTGATTGAAATCATGGTGGTGGTAGCCATCATCGCCATCCTCGGCGCAACGGTTGTGCCACTGATCATGGACCGACCCAACGAGGCCCGTGTGGTTCGTGCCAAGACCGACATTCAGAAATACAGCGCAGCGCTGGATTTGTACAAACTGGATAACTTCAATTACCCATCGACTGAACAAGGTTTACAGGCGCTGGTTGAGAAGCCATCCGGTGACCCCGAGCCAGCTAACTGGAACGCCAGTGGCTACATCCAAAAGTTGAGTAAAGACCCCTGGGGCCGGGACTATGTGTACCAGAGCCCAGGCGAAGGCGGTGCTTATGACATCTTGTCTTTAGGCAACGATGGGTCGGAAGGTGGTGACGGTTTTGATGCCGACATCTCCAACTGGGACGAGTAAACGATCATGTTAAACGAAGGCCCGGTGGCGCCCGCGTCAGCGGGCCTTTTGTCGTTTAGCGAATCGAAAATATTACTCTTTCATGCATAAAAGGCTACGTCAGCAACGAGGTTTTACCCTCATCGAAATATTGGTGGTGATTACCATCGCCGCGATTTTGGTGGGTGCAGTGGTACTGAACCTGGACTTTCGTAACCCAGGTAAGACGGTGTTGGAACAGGCACGGCGTACCAGTTTGCTGATGCAGTTAGCCAGCGATCAAGCGGTCTATTCACGTCAACAGTTTGGGATTCGATTCCACCCGGAGTCCTATACGTTCTTCACGCTCGCGTCTTCGGATGAAGGCGAGGGGGCTTGGGAGGTGTTTACGGACGAGCGCTTAAAGTTTCAGCAGCCCGATTTAAAAGTGGAGTTTGAAGTTGAGCTATCGGGCATTCCTATCGTGCTGGATGAGCTGCAAGCTGAATTGGATGCCGCCACCGACGAAGAGCCGATTAAACCTCATGTGATGTTCTTATCGAACGGTGAGATGGTGCCGGATTTTCGGGTGATATTGATGGATGGGCGTGGTGAAAACCGGCAATCGGTATTCGCCGGTGAAGTACTGCCTATCGAGTTGGAGGCGTTGGATTAATGCGTCGTCAACGCGGGTTTACTTTGATTGAAGTTTTGGTGGCCATGACAATCCTGGCCGTCGGGGTAACCGCGTTGGTGTCGGCAACGGGCGCCAGTTCGTTCAGAGCAGACTTTTTACGCAATCGTGAATACGGACGCTGGGTAGCGTCGAATGCGCTGACTGAATTACAAGTTTTGCCGGCATGGCCGGATTTAGGTACCAAGAACACCGAAGTGGAACTCGGTGGCCGCACGTGGTACGTGCGTACCGTAACGCAAAAAGTAGAAGACCCCGATTTACGGCGCGTGGATGTGCAAGCACGATTGGATGCAGACGCAGACAGCTATATTTATGTGGTGACAGGCTTTGTGGGTAACCCGGAGCATCGTCGATGATGTGGTACAGCCTGAATAAACGGCGTACGCCACGCATGCCACGCATGCAATACACGCAATGCATGTCTCGCACGCTGCACACACAAAACAAATCTCGCAAACCGTCCAGCCCAATCGCAGGCTTTACCCTCATCGAAATGTTGGTGGCCGTTTTCTTGTTGGCGGTTATTGGTTCTGCCGGCTTTACGATGCTGTTTCAGATGAACACCACGCGTGAGGTCGTGTTCCAACAAGCTGATCGCTTAGCTGAATTACAGCGCACGTTCTATTGGATGACTGAAGACTTCAGCCAAGTGGCTGATCGACCGGTTCGTTCTGCGGTGGACGAACGGTTACCAGCGCTGCTGTTTAGTTTGCAAGGCAGTTCGATCATTGAACTATCACGTGCGGGTTGGACGAATCCTGCGCGTACCGTGTCGCCTGCGCGTTCTGATATGCAGCGCGTCTCTTACGGTCTGGATGACGACAAACTCATTCGAAGCTATCAGTACCATCTGGATTCCCTTGAAGAAGGTCCGACCAAACGACGCCAGTTGCTGGAGAAGGTGGAGGATTTATCGTTGCGGTTTCTCGATCGCGACGGGGGGTGGCACGACAGCTGGCCACCGCTGGATCTAGAGGACCCGGGTATGCCTGCAGCTGTTGAAGTGCGTTTTATCCTGGAAGACTTAGGCCCGATCAACCGACTATTTGCGTTGCCCCGCTGATGATGCAAAGTGTCAACACAATGGCGGCTCCTGAGCCCAAGCGAAAACAGCGTGGTGTTGCCATCATCACGGCATTGTTGGTGGTTGCTTTGGGCACGATTACCATTGTGTCTGTGGTGTCGCGCCAGCAGTATTCGTTATTGCGGGAACAAAACGAAGGCGTTATGCAGCAAGCTCGAACGCTCGCCATCAGCGGTGAGCGTTTCGCAGCGGCTGTCTTGTATCGAGATTTCCAGGCAGCGCTGCGCGACGGTACGGATTCACTGGACGATGACTGGGCGCAAACCATACCGCCTATACCCGTAGACAATGCGTCGCTTCAGGGCTGCATTGTGGATATGCAGGGGCACTTTAATTTAAACAACGTGATTGATGCGGAAGGCAATGCGGCTCCGGCCTACGTTGGTATTTTGCAACGCTTGTTAGCTGAGCTCAGCATTGACGTAACAAAAGCCGATGCCATTGTGGATTGGATAGACGGCAATATCGATCCGACCCTGCCTGATGGTGCAGAGGATGATTATTACAGTGGGTTAACCCCGGCTTACCGTACAGCGAACGGCCCAATGGTCAGTGTCAGCGAACTTCAGCTGGTAAAAGGGTTCAGTTCTCAGGTACCGGAGGAGTTTGAGGACTATAAGTTATTACTGCCGCATATTTCTGCGTTACCGGTTGATCAAGGGCCAACGCCCATTAACGTGAATACCGCAACGCCGGAAGTTATTTCGGCGATGTCTGAATTTTTGCAGCCGTTGGGCAGTGATTTATCGCGATGGGATTCTGGCGCCTACGCTGACTATCCTAAGTGTGAAGATATCTTTTCACTGGATGCGGTGGAAGGGCCAGAAACATTAGGTGGTGAGACGCGGGATTTAACCCCGTACAACAGCGTTGTTGATTTCGACAGCGAGGCGGCACCGGGGAGTGGTGAGGAAGTGGCGCCGCCAGGTTCTTACGGAGTTACGTCGCGATTTTTTCAGCTTCGTATTGATGTCATCTCTGAGGCGGCATTGATCTCGCAGTACACTTTGCTTGAAAGAGACAATGAGGGAAAAACGCGGGTGATCTACCGATCACGCGATACCCTTTAATTTAGGAAGGAAACCGGTGGCAAGACAAGTCATCATACATATGCCGGATATCCATCAGGATTCGGTGCGTTGGGTAACCGCTGAGGACAATGGCACATTGTCTGGCGAGATCTCCAGTGGCACCCTGGCTGAAGCCGCCGCTGATGTGGAAGGCAAGCGCTCGATCCTCATCCTGCCTGGTAACGATGTGTTGTTATCAGAAGCCCGTGTGCCCGGTGGGTCTGCGCGTGCGGCCACCCAAGCAGTGCGGTACGAGTTGGAAGAGCAACTGGCTGACGATGTGGATGCCTTGCATTTTGCATTGGGCCCGAAGAATAAAGACGATGTGTTTCCTGTAGCGGTTGTGGACTGCGACACCATGGACGAGATTCAGGCGTCGTGTTTGCAAGCCGGTTTGCGTCCTACCAAGATTGTTCCTGAAACACTGGCCATTCCTAAAAACGATCCTGCGGATCCTGGCAGCGTGGGTTGGTCGATGTTGGTGGACGGGCCGAAAACCGTCGTTCGCTTGAATGGGCATAAAGGCTTTGCAATCGATACGGACATGGCGGGCATGGCGTTGAATGGCGCTAAAAATGATTTGCCCGAAGACGTGGACGCTGCGATGGTGATGTATCGCACGTCGGAACAAGCCGCTGCGTTCGATGCGCCGGCCAATGTGGATGTGGAAACACGGCGCGTAGGTGACGTGCTGGGTCTGTATGCGTCGGGGTTAGCCGGTTCTCCCACCATCAACTTGTTGCAGGGTGTTTACAGCCCTAAAACGCAGATGGATAAGGCGTGGAAACCCTGGCGCTGGACAGCGGCGTTGGCTGTTGCTTTGATTGCGATTCTATTTGGCAGCCAGTGGTTCGATTACCGTGCGCTAAAACAGCAAGAGGCGGCCTTGGATACAGCAATTGCCGAAGCGTTTCAGCAGGCGTTACCGGGTAAACGCATGGTTCGGCCCATGGCGCAAATTCGAGCGGCGTTGAACGAAGGCAGCTCGGGCAATACGGCCGGATTTACCACCAGTCTTTACGCCATTGCAGAAAGCTTTGCGACCAAGCCCGACACCGTGATTCGATCGATTGCGGTACGAGATGGCCGATTTGACTTAGACGTAACAACCGATGCGCTTCCTACCCTGGATGCGCTGAAAGCCGAGCTGGCCAAGCGAGATCTTACTTTGACGGTTCAGTCGGCGAACCGGGATAACGAAGGGCTGCGCAGCCGCTTGCGGATTGAATGATGAAAGAGTGGTATTTAAGACAAACACCGCGTGATCGACTGATTGTGTTGGGTGTGGCTGCGTTGGCGGTGGTGTGTTTAATTTATGTGTTGCTGTGGCACCCGTTGGTTACCGGCTCTGCCAGCGCGAAACGCGCGATTGAAACCAAACAAGAGAATCTTGCGTTTATTCAGCGAGCCGTGCCCGCATTGCAAAATCAAGCGGCACCGAGTTCTGCGCAAATCGATCCAAACTTGCAACAGCTCGAGGCGTATCAGCTAGTCAATGCCTTGGTTAACCGGCAGCGTTTGCAGCCTCCACCGGATCGTATAGAGCCTGCCGGCAGTGATCGCCAGGGCGCGCGTGTGCAGTTTTCAGCCGTACCGTTTGATGAGCTGGTGAAGGTGCTGGCAGAGATTGAGCTGTATGGCTACACCATCTCAACTATGACTCTTACGCGTCAGCCCAGAGCACCGGGTGCCGTTAGTGCGCGTTTCAATGTGGAGCCTATCTGATGCGTGTGGTTCGACTGGTGTTGCTGGGTCTGTTTGTTTACGTCGTGGCTGTCGTGTTTTTGTTTCCTGCAGCGCCAGTGATCGATCAGGTTAAACCGCAGTTATCGCCAATCGCGCTCAGTGGTGTGAGTGGTAAGTTGTTTAAAGGTGAGGTGGCATCGGTTCAATCCACAGATGATTTACTGCCACTGGAACTAAGCGATGTTAAGTGGTCGTTCAGCCCACTGAAGTTATTAACCGGAACGGGTGCATCCATCGAATTTTCCGGCCTGGGTGGCGGCGGTGATGGTCATGTGTTGCGTACGTGGGGTGGTGACCTCGCCATTGATGATTTAACGGTGAACATCGCCGCACCGGAACTCGAGGCGTTCCTGCCGGTGCCTATCGCGTCGTTTAAAGGCAATATCCAGGGTGAATTTCCTGAAGCCCGGCTTGTGAGCGAACAGCTCACCAGGCTGTTGGGCCAGGTTCGTTGGACCGATGCGCAGATTGATACATCGGTATTCGGGCCGCAATTGCAGATAGCCATTGGCACATTAAACATCGATATCGAACCGCAAGACTCGGGCGCACACCAAGCCAAGATCAACGCGACCGGCGGGGATATCGTGGCCGACGGGTCAGTCAGCGTGCAGTCGAACGGGGATTTCAACCTCAACATCCTGCTCACGCCCAGTTCAAACACGCCGCCTGAATTGGTTAATCATCTGCGACGTACCACACGGCCTGAGAGCGGTGGGCGATTTCGTTGGCAGGAAACCGGTAACGTCAATCGCTTGATGTAACTGGCGGATTAACTCACTGCTCTACCGAATACCGTTAGCACTACGCTGAATTAAACCTGCTGATGAGTAAGCTGAGTGTTTGTTCCGGTAATGCGTTATTTCGCGTGAACTCATGCGTTTCGTGACGTCGGCTCGAACCGGTGTCTAAGCTCGGATGTAACCGTCCTAAAGAACCATTAAAGCCGACCGCTAGGCCGTAATAGACCCCAGTAATTTCGGTTGTTTGCCCCGCGTGCTTAACCCTGACGCTCTAAGTCAGCTCACCCATCAGGCGCTTGTCATTGCAAGCGATGCTGGGGCGCGGTTACTGGAACTGCACGGCACGGCGTTAGCGGTAGAACAAAAATCTGATTGTTCGCCAGTCACCGCGGCAGACCTTGAAGCCAGCGAGATGATTATCAGTGCGCTTGGCCGGTTGGACACGCATTTTCCTGTGGTCTCCGAAGAATCGGTACCTCCCCTGGAAGTTCGTTCGCAATGGTCTTCGTTTTGGCTGGTCGACCCGCTGGACGGGACCCGGGAGTTCCTGAAAGGCAATGGCGAATTCACCGTCAATATCGCTCTGATATTGGAAGGCAAACCGATTCTCGGTGTCGTGGTGGCACCGGTTTTTAATGTGGCTTATTTTGCGTGGAAAGGTGGGGGCGCGTATCGGCAGCACGCGGGTGAACAGCCTCAACAGATTGGAGTAAGGCACGCTGATCGCGATGACTTAACCGTAGCGTGCGGTCGTGGTAATCGAAATAACGAGCACTTACAGTCGTTTCTTCACAGTTTGGGTGCACATAGGGAAATCTCTCGCGGTGCGTCTTTAAAGTCGTGTTTGGTGGCTGAGGGCAAGGCTGATGTGTACGTCCGACTGGGGCCCACATCGGAATGGGACACGGCGGCTGCGCAAAGCATCGTTGAGGAGGCCGGTGGTCACATGACCGACACCCAGATGCAGGATCTGCGGTATAACCGAGGCCAGTCGCTGCAGAACCCCCATTTCGTGGTGTTTGGGGACGATTCTGTTGACTGGGCGGCGTATTTACGTGGTGGGTTTTCCGCGTAGGCTAGTCGCACAGACAGCAGCCGCAGTGTGTAGCGGTTGAGGTATGATGAAACATTGAGGGTTTGGCAGGGTTGAGTGTCAACTAAATTCACATCACCAGAGGCGGTAGAACAAGCGTTTTACCAGGCCATCGAAACAGCGGATATACGTTTGCTCGGCGACGTGTGGGCCAACAACGATGGTGTGGTTTGCATCCATCCTGGCTGCGGGCGTATTGAAGGCCGACGTGCTGTGCTCGAAAGCTTCGCTGACCTGTTCGTCGACGCTCCCACCATTCAATTTGCCATCACCGATGCGGTACACAGTGGGTTCGGTGCTGTGGCTATACACACGGTTCGAGAAGAAGTGCAGTTGGATGGGCAAGTGATTAGCTCCATGGTGGCGACAAACATCTTCCAACGCAGCGATTCGGGCGATTGGTCAATGGTTCTGCATCACTCCTCACATGAGCCGGATATGCACATAGACGAGTACTTTGACGACATCGACTTTGATGATTTCGATGACGAGCACGAAGTACCACCGGTGTTGCACTAAAGCTTCACGCGGTTGAACCCAGACTCTCGCACTGAACTGTTTCGTCACGGCCAAATCGCCGTTACCCGTTCGTGGTTAATCATTAATGGCGTGCAGCACGCGGTGCGCTACATTGATCAAACAGCCCTTTCATCCAATGAGCCTCCAAGAGGCACGGCTATCGGGGTGTTGTGTGTGTGCTTTCTATTGGCAGTGCTTACGCTATTGCGCATAACTGCCGGTGATTTTTCGGTCGGTTTGGGTTGGTTTATATTGCTGGCGTGTGCCGCGGTGATGCTAAAAGCCGGGCATATCGCGTTTATGAAAACCGGTAGTTACCAACTAACCATCCGATTTAAAAACGGCGAAAGCATTACCACCACAACCAACAGCGCATCGCGGGCGCAGAGTCTGCAAACCGCCATTGCCGATGCGCTGGATCAGCTGGATTATCACGATACGGATCAGGCCAGTCCAACGGTAGTTTTAGCCTCTTTAGAACCTTCGAAGCTCACCGCGGTTAGTGGACCCCAGCCCAATGTTGTCCGGCTGGATGATTCATCAGAAGACGCGTCTTGACGAGCAAATAACCGCACTTACGGGATGTTTTTTAGGTTGCATCAATGGTGAAGTCATAGTCGTGTACGCAAGGCGCGTGATCGGAAAAGCGCTTGTCACGATAGATTCGGGTTTTGGATAGCGTCGGTTTTAAATCTTCCGAGATAACCTGATAGTCAATACGCCAACCAACGTTATTGTCCCTGGCACCCCCGCGTTGTGACCACCACGAATACTCGTGCTCTTTTTGCGGCAATAAGCGAAACGAATCGCAATAGCCTTCTTCATCGAACAGCTGAGTTAACCAGGCGCGCTCTTCAGGCAAAAACCCCGAATTCTTCTTGTTACCACGCCAATTACGAATGTCTTCATTGTGATGGGCAATGTTCCAGTCACCACAGATAACTAATGAATCTCCACGTTTGCGTCGCTTGCGTAAGCGGGGCAGTAATTCGTCCATGAAGCGGTATTTGTAATCCTGTCTTACATCTCCGGTTGTGCCAGAGGGTAGGTACAACGACACCACAGAGACGTTATTAAACTGCACTTCCAAATAGCGACCTTCACGATCAATCCAGTCGATACCTAAGCCCGTGATGACTCGTGTTGGGTTGTGGCGTGTGTAGATTGCCGTGCCGCTATAGCCTTTTTTCTCAGCGTCGTGAAAATAGCTTTTAAATACTTTGGGATGAAACACTGAATCGGTGAGTTGATGGGCCTGGGCTTTGGTTTCCTGGATGCAAACTACATCGGCGCGTTGGCGGCTTAACCAGGTGAAAAAGCCTTTTTTTGCCGCTGATCGGATGCCGTTAGCGTTAAAAGTAATGATGCGCATGCGTGCAGTCTACACAACACGGTTGGTGTGCGCTGCTTCACAAAAACTTGCCGAGAGTGCTTAAGTGTGTGCGAGTTCTATAAAACCGAATCAACGTGAGCGGTTCGTGGCTACAGCACACAAAGCCCTCGCCGATACGGTCTCTATCAGACGCTCTTCGCTGTGATCTCCAATGAAAGGATGCCAACTTCTTAATGCAGTTACCTCCGTTGCGGCGGTATGGATGATTACTGCCATTCTGCAGCCCGCTTACGCTGAAAAAGTGTACCGGCTTAACAGCGATGGTTTGGTTACCTACCAGGATCGTGCACCGAACTCGGATCAGGACTCCGGACACTCGGTTCTCAATAACCAGGGCGTGGTGCTGCAGGAAGTTAAAAGCCGGGAAGAGCGTCGAATTGAGCGCTCGAAACAGCGTGAAGTAGAACTCGCAAAAATTCGAGACCGAGCTCTTCTGGCCACCTTTACCACCGAAGATGATTTGATTCGTACGCGAGATGATCGCGTGGGTATGATTGATGGGCTGATCAGCCGGCTGGATGATCGCATCCGAATCTTGTCAGATCGCTTAAACGTGGTGGATAAGCGCGTTATGATGCAAGAACAGAATCGCGGCGAAGGACAAGCGCAGACATCGTTGTACGAAGAGCAAAAGAGCATACAACGTAATATCGAAAACGCCTGGTCTTTGATTGATGCAAAGGCGGCCGAGCGGGCGGACGTGGCTCAAAAATTCGAAGCCGATTTAGTGCGTTATCGCGAGCTGAAGAACTACCGACCTCAGTAGTAAGCAAGGCAAATAGCTTACAGCCAATAGCTAGGGGCCTTTTCAAGAGTCTTAGTGGCAGAGTTAGCCGTACCAATCACCGACATTTAGTGATGTCAGATTCTTCTATTTATGCTGTCTTTCAGCCAAGGGCTGGCATATATGTGATTATGGTAATTACGACTAACAATTCATTAGGAGTTAGCATGGCAAGAAGACTCAACTATATCAATCCATCCAGTTCTCAGACTTTACTGCAGGGCATCCAAGAATTACGAGCAGCTGAAGGAGCGGATGGTGATGCTACTGAAAATGTATCTGAAGATCTACTTAACACCATTGAGGTCCATGATGTAATCCATGTTTTATTTGCTTGTCCGACCAACCTTAGCGGTGAAATATCGGCGCATGTTTGGACAATATTTGGCACCACAATGACAGTACGAGAAATGCACTCTGTAAATCGTCATATGGACCACAAGGCGGTATTAAAGCAAATTGGACATAGAAAACTTGTTAAGAGATGGCTCAAAGCAATACCGACTCTTGTTGGAATATTCAATCGGTCTAGAAAAATGTTCAAGCAGTGGCCAGCTAATGAATTCAAGGTATACTTAGATCGTCCGCTCAATGAAATTAGATCAGAATTCAATATTAAGTTACCAACTCCAACATCGTCCGAGGGCAACAGCGGTGGAGCGGCACTGAGGCATATCCGAACCTAATCTGGTGGATTTACGCAAGCATATCGATCCTTAGTAGTCTATGCCGGGTCGATTCGAATTCCTACGTAGCCAAAGCTTTAAAAGAGATACTCTGGAAATCGATATTACTTTTCAATAACAGAACGCTTTTCTGATGTTACTGGTTGCTTTGCCAAAGACTGACGGCTAACTCAACCATGAACCCGATAGATATGCGCCTCATATACAACGATGATTACCTCACAACGCGTATGAGGCGCAACTACAGGTTACAGTAAACGTTAGCCGCGTCGAATCAGCGTACCCACACCCTGATCTGTAAACAGCTCCAAGAGTACGGCGTGTTCAACTCGCCCATCAATGATTTGCGCACTGCCGACACCGGCGTGTACAGCGTCTAATGCACATTGCACTTTCGGAAGCATACCGCCGGCGATGGTGCCATCGTCTATGTACTGCTTAACGTCACTGGGCGATAAACCCGTGAGTAAGTCGCCGGTTTTATTCAGTATGCCGCGCGTGTTAGTCAGCAGTAATAAGCGCCGTGCCTGGATAGCAGCCGCTACGCTACTGGCAACTAAATCAGCGTTAATGTTATAAGGTGCGCCGTTCCCATCTGCCCCAATAGGTGCAATAACCGGGATCGTGTTGCTGTCTTTTAAAGTGGTAAGCACCGATGTGTTGATGCTGACCACTTCACCCACATGCCCTAAATCGGCGTCGGGTTTGTTCGGTAGTTTTAAAGGTTTAGCTTGTATCAGACTGCCGTCGCGGCCGGTGATGCCAATGGCTTTGCCACCTGCCTGAGTGAGCAATGACACGATCTGTTTATTCACTAACCCGCCCAGCACCATTTCAACCACCTCCATCGTGGCCGCATCGGTGACACGCATGCCGTCGATGAATTCACTCTCAATGCTTAAGCGGTTAAGCATGGAACCGATCTGTGGCCCGCCACCGTGCACAACAATCGGGTGAATGCCCACCTGTTTCATCATGACAATGTTCTGCGCGAACAGTCGTTGTAAGCGCTCATCGGTCATGGCGTTGCCGCCATACTTGATAACGATGGTTTCGCCGTTGTAGCGTTGCAGGTAGGGAAGGGCTTCGTTTAATACCCTGGCGGTATCGGCTGCTGTGGTGGTATCCAAGTATCATCAGCGCCGAGCAAAAGCTCAGCGCTGCCTGTATTCGTCGTTAGAACGGTATTGTGACACTGCTGTCTGTGTTCTGCATAGCGGCCCGAAATTCCTCTTGAATGCGGGTTAACGCCTCTTCGGTATCGGCTTCAAAGCGAATCACCAACGATGGTGTGGTGTTGGATGCACGGACCAAGCCCCAGCCGTCGGGGTAATCGGCACGCACGCCGTCAATGGTGGTGAGCTTTGCGCCATCAAAACTGGCGTTTTCGACAAATTTCTCAATGAACGTGTGCTGTGCACCGTCCACATCCAAGGTGACACCCAGCTCCGGCGTGTTAATGCTGTTCGGAATCTCACCAAAGATTTCGCTCACAGGGCGATCATCGGCGGACAGAATCTCAAGCAGTCGGCCAGCGGCGTACAGGGCATCGTCGAAGCCGTACCATCGCTCTTTAAAAAATACGTGGCCGCTCATTTCACCGCCGAGCAATGCACCGGTTTCTTTAATCCGAGCCTTGATAAATGAATGGCCGGTTTTCCACATGTCCGCTTCGCCGCCTGCGGCCTCGATGGCTTCGGGCAATACTTTGGAACACTTCACGTCATAAATGATGCGTGCACCCGGGTTGCGCGACAGCACATCGCGTGCGTACAAAATCATCTGGCGATCCGGCCAGATCACATTGCCTTCGTTGTCTACAACGCCAACACGGTCGCCATCACCATCGAACGCAAGGCCAAGTTCTAAGTTGTTCGTCTTTACTTCGTCAATCAAGTCTTGCAAGTTGTCGAGCTTGGCCGGGTCCGGATGGTGGTTTGGGAAGTTACCATCCACTTCGGTAAACAGAGGTGTGGCTTCGCAACCCATACCTTCGAAAAGCTGTGGTGCACAAACACCGGTGACACCGTTACCGCAGTCGTAGGCAATCTTCATGGGGCGTTTGAGTTTTACATCGCCCAAAATGCGCTGTAAGTAGTCGTCCATCAAATCAGCGGTACTGTGCGACCCATTGCCGGAGGACAGGTTGCCGTCGACGATGCGCTGATATAACGCTTGAATACCGTCTCCGAACAACGCCGCACCGTCTAGTACCATTTTCAAGCCGTTGTACTCGGGTGGGTTGTGGCTACCGGTCACCATCACGCCCGTGCCCGTCTCCAGCTTGAACGTGGCGTAATACAGTACCGGTGTGGGTACCATACCAATGTCGATAACGTCGACGCCGGCAGACTGGATGCCTTCGGCTAACACTTGAATAAGTTCTGGGCCAGATACCCGGCCGTCTCGTGCAACCACCGCTGTTTGGATACCGCGATCCCGGCATTCACTGCCGAAGGCTTGCCCGATTTGTCTGACTGCATCAGGTGTCAGGGCATCGGCAACAACGCCACGGATGTCGTATGCGCGAAAAATCTCGGGTGTCAGGCTCATGGCTTGCTCGTTTTTAAGGGTAAAAGCGGTAATAAAGTTATAGGCTCAAACCATTCATTTGTCGTGCCTGAATGGCTGAAACCCGGCTTAGACTTTCCCGGTAGAACCGAAGCCGCCTTCACCTCGATCGGTTTCACTGAAGTCGGTAACCGCAGAAAACGCCACTTGCACCACCGGTACGATCACCAGTTGGGCGATACGTGTGCCCACCTCAATGTCAAACGCGGTGTCGCCGCGGTTCCAACACGAAACAAATAACTGCCCCTGGTAATCCGAATCAATCAGGCCCACTAAATTACCGAGCACAATACCGTGCTTATGACCCAGCCCCGAACGCGGCAAAATCATGCCAGCGTAAGCAGGGTTTGCAATGTAGATGGCCAATCCGGTGGGTATGAGGATAGTACTGCCAGGCGCTAATGTGAGTGTGTCATCTAAACAGGCGCGCAAATCCAGGCCGGCAGAGCCTTCGCTTGCGTATTCAGGTAATGGAATACTTTGCCCCACTCTGGGGTCTAGAATTTTGTATTCGATGGTGTGCATTGCGGGAAAAGCTCTCCGCCCGCACCGCACCGGGCACAGGCTTTAAGTGGGGTTTAGTTGGTCTGCCACTATAGCCAATAACGCCGCCGCCACGTCGTTTTTCGGTGCTCTGGCAATGTGCTGATGGCCGTCGTCACCCCAATACACATCCAACGCGTTGCTGTCACTACCAAATACGGGGGCATCGCTTTGACCCACATGATTAGCCGCAATCATGTCCAGATTCTTGCGGAGAAGCTTCCCTCTGGCGTGCTTCTCAACGTGTTCGGTTTCAGCGGCAAAACCAACGCAATATGGGCGATCAGCGCGTTGTGCGACGGTTTTTAAAATGTCAGGATTTTTGACCAGGGTCAGTGTCATCTCATCGCTGTTTTTCTTAATTTTTTCATCGGCTATAGCGGCCATTCGGTAATCGGCCACGGCGGCTACCGCGATAAAGACATCGCTGCCTGGTACGTGCGAGAGCACGGCATCCAACATGTCATTGGCCTGTTGTACGTCAATGCGGGTGACGCCTGGCGGTGTCGATAGCTGGGTGGGGCCGCTAACCAGAGTAACGGTCGCCCCCGCGGCGGCAGCCGCTTCCGCGATGGCATAACCCATCTTGCCGGAGCTGTGATTACTGATGTAGCGCACCGGGTCAATCGGTTCTACCGTTGGACCAGCAGTTATCAGCACGCGCTTGTTCGCAAGGTTTGTTGCATGGCTAATGACGTGGCTTTGGTCAGGGGATCCGCCACGCGCAAACCAGTCAATGATTTGCTGAGTTAAATCTTCAGGCTCTGGCATTCGGCCCGAACCGGTTTCACCGCAGGCCTGATGACCTGAATCGGGTTCCAATACAGTCACGCCGCGCTCAATGAGCGTTTGTGTGTTTGCCTGTGTGGCCGCATGCGCCCACATTTGATGGTTCATGGCGGGTGCCACAAATATCGGCGAGCGCGTGGCCAAGCACAGCGTGCCCAGTAAATCATCGGCTAGTCCGTTCGCCAGCCGCGCAAGGGTGTTGGCACTGGCCGGAGCAATCAGAATGGCGTCGGCCCAGCGCGCCAGTTCAATATGCCCCATGCCGGCCTCAGCGGCTTCGTCCAGCAATTCCGTGTGTACTGGGTTTCCAGTTAATGCCTGCAAGGTTAAGGGCGTGATAAACGCTTGCGCGCCATCGGTCATGACCACGCGTACGTCAGCGCCCGCATCCTGCAAACGTCTGGCAAGAATGGCCGATTTGTAGCTTGCGATGCCGCCGGTGATGCCCAACAGAATTTTTTTAGAGGTTAATGCTGCCATGGCCCATGGTATCAGTCAGGGTGGTTTGAATTCAGGGGTACCTTACTGACTGCAAGAGTTGTTCGAGGTTCCTTAACCATGGCGATCTATAAGCAATGGTTGCGCCGGTTGTGACGGGGTCTTGAGCTTTAGTATCAGAAAAGTCTCATACAATTTCAGGAATTAGAACCTGTAGCTTGCACAGCTAAGTTGTTACCGTGGATTCGGTTGGGAGTTCGTGTTTGGCTTTCGATGCGCTTATATTTCGCCCGATAAAATAAGTGAGCCTGCAACAGGGAGGTTGCAAAATGGCAGATAAGGTAGAGAGAACCGTTGAGTTGCCGCGCGAGAAGTTATTGCGGTTAGGCGCGGGAGCGTTATCCGATGTTGAATTACTTGCCTTGCTTTTGCAGACCGGCCGCCCGGGCGAACCTGTAATGGACTTTTCGCGGCGCTGCATCAATCACTTTGGTTCGTTGGGTGCTTTACTCGATGCGGAGTTATCACATTTTGAAGAATGTGCAGGTTTAGGAACCGCTCGATTCACCACATTTCAAGCGATGAGGGAACTGGTCCGGCGCGAGCTGTATTCAGAAATAAACCGAGGTGATGCGCTTAGTTCCCCAGATTCGGTTCGTCGATATTTGTCTTCTGAATTAGCGGGTCGGCCACACGAAGTTTTCTGTGGGCTCTTTCTGGATAACCGACATCGGGTCATAAAGTTTAGTGAACTCTTTCGCGGCACTATAGACAGTGCTGCCGTGTACCCAAGGGAAGTAGTGAAGTGTTGCTTAAAGAGCAATGCCGCTGCCGTCATCTTTGCTCATAACCACCCCAGTGGTGTTGCCGAGCCCTCCGATACTGATGTACGACTGACGCAAAAGTTAACCGATGCCTTAGCACTGATTGATGTGCGGGTGCTTGATCATTTAATTATTGGGCAAGGGGTTCAGACGTCGCTAGCGGAGCGTGGGTTGATGTAAGGTGACTGTACTCTGAAAAATTCGAGTGAGCTACTCTGTCTATGCCGATTGGTTTCTCACTGAATGCTATTTCAGCTTATCGATACTGAGATTAGAGATCGACCTAGCATATGAATTTGTGTTTAATCGGGTAACAATAAGGGTAGCTGTATTGTTGACTCAAGATGATTTTAAATCAGACGCGAAAAGTCAGTAATTGCTTACGTTGGTCTAAATTCATAAATCAGGCTTAACAACAAAGCAAAACTGAACATCGTATAGATTTTCACCCTTAACCCATTAGCCACCATCCTGGGTTGCTATAGCAACAATGATGTGTATACGCCAAATCCACAACAAAACCACCCCTGGCATTGCGCTCAGAAGGTGGTTTTGCATCGCGATTTACGTTCTAACCATTTTGTTTGTCGCGCATACCATCTCTGTATAGCGCCTTAGCCAGCGATATGCACATAAGCCCCATCACCATGGTAAACGGCAACGCGCCAATGATCATCGCACTTTTTAGCGCTTCCATTGGATCGGCTCCACCGTTGGTTTTGCCGGCAATGAGTAATGTTCCAATAACAAAGGTAAGCACCAATCCCCAGACGATTCTGTGCTTTATGCCAGTTTCCTGTTCACCTCCAGACATAATCGTATTCATCACCAGAATACCTGAGTCTGCCGATGTCACCAGGAAAGTCATGATGAGCACGACACACATAATAGTGATTCCTGTCAGAAATCCGCCTGATATCATTTCTCCCAATGTGACGAACAGTTTGGCCGTATTGGATGCACCAATGATTGCGCCACTGGCGCCACCGGAGAGTTCGAGGTCGATTGCGGTTCCGCCCAAAATGGTCATCCAGGCAAAGCAGACGAGTGCGGGTGCGAACACACAACCTACGATAAACTCTCGCACAGAACGTCCTTTTGAAATTCGCGCCAGAAAAAGTCCAACGAATGGTGAGAACGCTATCCACCATGCCCAGTAGAAAGTTGTCCAGGCTGCCTGCCAGCTGAATTGCCGTCCAGCTTCACCAGCCGCGTATGTTGCTCTTAGAACTTCGTCAGGCAGACTTGCTGCTTCTCCTTCAAGGCCAGTTCGAAAACCATCGAATGACCCCCACGCGTTGGTCGCACCAGCGCGCAAGCTATCAGCGAACGGTGCTGCTTCAGCGGGTAATGCTGCGTAAAAGTCAGAGGCTGACTGTGGCCCGAAAGCACCAAAGCTAAGCGAGATAAAATGCCAGATATAGTCAACCAATGCGGTTGCATAGGTTGTCATTGCAAATAGAAATGATCCGAAGATGATGAATGTCATTAGCAGGATCAGTGAAAGGACAAGATTAAGGTTCGACAAATATTTCACGCCGCGCCCAACTCCGGACACAGCGGAAATAATTGACAACCCCATAATGACTGCCAGGCCAACAATGAGGCCGACTGTGCTGGGTGTCGGGACACCACCAGACGTGTCCATCATCCAATCCATCCCAGTTATGGCATACAAACCATCAATGAACTGCGACACCCCAAAACCGATGGTAACTGACACGCCCAGTATGGTGGCTACAACACCTAAAACATCAACGAAATGGCCTAAAACCCCATTCATCAACTTGCCAAATAAGGGTGTGAGTGCGGTGCGAATAGTGAGTGGCATTCCCCGCGTGTAGGAAAAGTACGCTAAGGATAAACCGGTAACGACGTAGATGGACCAGGCGTGAAAGCCATAATGTGCAAAAGTATAGCGATAGGCTGATTGGATCGCTTCTTCGGTATTGCCAGTGATTTCACCACTCACCGTTAATGGATTTGAGCCCCAAAGACCCAGTGGTTCGGCGGTAGCGAACACCATCAGCCCAACGCCGAGGCCAGCACCAAACATCATGGAAAACCAGGAGAAATTTGAGAATTCCTTTGCATCACCTGGCCGTCCCATAATGCGTTTACCTGTTTGTGGAATGATTGCAACAATGAAAAGGAAAAATGCAAAAAGTCCAACGATAACAATGTAGAAAGTATTGAATCCTTGCAATAGGTTTGAGTTAAGACTGCCAAGAACACTATTCGCATTTGCTGGCCAAATCAATGCCCATAAAACGAGTGCCACCATGATTCCCTTGCTGAATAAGGCAATCTGTAGATTATTTCCTTCGTAAAAGCCAGTGGCGGCTTTTCTTATTTGCAGTTGTGTAAACGGTTGGTTCAATGCCATATTTTAGTACTCTGGTTAAGTTACTTATACGCGAATAGCTGTTGCACTAGTCGTTATCAGACAATCCTGCGCCCGCGCCACCAATTCGTGACTGTTCAGTGTTTGGGGCATAGGTGCGAGCTGCAAAACTTCTGAGCTTATGCCATACCTCTGGCTGCGGTTCGGCTCGTGTTTGCAATTTGCTCAACTTAGGTTTTTCAGCGGAAAATTTAACCAGTACGTTTTGTTTTATTGATGATTTGCTTCCGCTTAAACTAAAAGCAGTGTTGTACCCGTCAGTGATCACAGAATTAACCGACCATGTCAGGCTAACTGTATTTTCTTTACACTTAGCGAATTGAGAGGCGAAAAACAAAAAAATGATTGGCTCGACAAGATCGTTAATATTGATAGCTTGCGTTTCGAGTAAGCTCGAGTAATCACTAAGATAAGAACCTGTCGTGACCGGGCACAGTAGTTCGCCGTTTGATGACCAGGTATTGCCATCTATATTCAGCTGGTAACTCTTCGTGTTTGTGCAATCGAATAATGTTAAGACGTTCACCAATGCCCGGCATCCATCCACATTGTGAGAGCTTAACCAGCGAGTTGCTTTTGCTGCCTCTTCGGCCAGCCCCCAGCTGTATCCTGCCCCTCTGGCAGCCAGCTTACTTAAGGATTCTACTTCGTTCATTGAGAAGCTCATTAAACGCCTTGATATATCCAGAGATCGTCGTAATGAGCTGCTAGCTCGCTTGGATAGGGTGCACCGTTAAACATTGTTATGCGTACCCAGCGATCTGAGCGCGGGTCAAAATGAGTTGCCCCAAAGAATGAGAGTTTTGCACGAAGCATGTCTACGGGAAATAAATTGGCTGCTATCGTGTTGTCTTGAATTTCTCCGTAGTCTGTACGATTGCAGATTTGTGCTCGCCGAAGGGCGTGCCTGTGCTCTGGATGTTCTAGCAAGAATGTTGCAATAGGCTCGTTTTTATCGCGCTTACGTAAGTCGTTGTAAGCCAGTACCGCATCGCGCCCGGGAGCCAGTGGGCGCTCATAAGGTTCAAGTTTTTCTGTAAACCGCTCACCCAGACGTGGTTCGAGTTTTTCCTCCGATGTGTACCAAGTGTGTGCTGAACTCTCAGATTTCGACCAATCGATTTCGAGCGCCCATGAATAAACTTTTTCGATAATTGATCGGATGTCTCCGACGGGTCTACTGCCGTCGATACAAAACGCGTTATTCGAGTTGTCTGCCAAAGTCGCTTCGAGTGAGTCAACCAATTCAGCATGTGGTTCGAGTATTAAGGAATTAAGCCATTCCTGCCCTTCGATACTCAGTGACTCTTTAGCCCATATAAACAGTTGGTCCCACGCCTGTGCCTGATTCCAATTAAAACCGTTTATATATTCGGTTAGATATTTAATATCTTTATGCAGAGCGCCCAGTTTCTTTCGTTGTACTGGATGTTCCGATGTCCAGGTGGCGATTGATTTATGGCTAAGTTTCAGCGCTTTACTAAACAGAAGTACTTTCGCTTCTGAAGCAAATTTTATCGAACGAACTCGGGCAATTGCTTCTTCCCTTGCTACCATCCAATTATTAAACAGCACTGGATGATTAATGATGAACGGCGCCATGCCGAGCCCAGTCGAATTTCCTATTCCTAGTTGTCTGGCCACCTGTGGAGCAAGATCAACTGTCTTCCTTCCTCCGATTTCATTGGCCATGTGTTGTACTAGGTCGAGAACAAAATTTCGAATTAGATAGACGGTTAACATCTCCGCCTGAAACGGTGCTTTCATTTCGCTACGATCAGACAGTATCTCCCGATCCGCTGCACCGAATTTGCCCGACCCGTATACGGCTGTGGTGCGCATCAAGTATCCCACTTTCTGTATTTGATCGATCTTTGGTTGTTGGCCAGAAGCCAGTGATTCGACCACGTAGTTCCATAACCGTACCGAGCGGTTGGCACGGGATAAACAGAGCTCGGTTTCGGTTATTCTCCCGCTTTCTTGAAGCGGAACATTCTTTTCAAGGCGATCTATATCTTCTGGAAGAGGGATGCCATCGAATAAGCAAAAGGTCGCATCCCATGCCTCCGCGATCACGCGATCTGAACGTTTTTCTGCCGGAATTTCATGTGCGAATGCGATTAACGAATATGACCGTTTAGGACCTTGGCAGGTGTAAACCGCTCGACCAACACCGCTTTGATCAATATCGAAAAGGGTTTGATGTATTTGCCATTTCTCCGTAGCTAAATTGCGCAGCAATATTCGCATAAAGCTAAGTCTAGACTGGTGCATGGAGCCCAGCCTTTCAAGCCGCATGATTTCCTCAGGCTTGCGACGCGTAACGCTAGCAGGAGACGCGGCCATTATTGGATCGGACCAAAATTATTATTATAAAAGTGATACCAGTTCATACCGAGAATATTGTCGATCTCAGTTTTGTTAAATCCTGCTGCACCCAAACCTTCTTCTAAATTGTTGAAATCACGATTGTCTCGAAACCATTTCGGCATCGCTGGAAAACCTGGTTGGTCTTTGGAGCCCTCACCGTAGTCGACTTCCTTGGTCCACCGTCCAACTCGCATCCATTCAACAATACTATCGGGCTGGTCTTGACAGAGATCAGAGCCGATTCCAATGTTCTGTGTACCATATTGTTCAGCAGCTCTTGCAATCATTTCGCAAAAACTCGCTAAGCTGCATTCGGATTTGTCTTTTAAATGGTGGGGATATAGTGAGAAACCGATCATGCCTCCGTGCTCTACCACCGCCTGAATAACGGAATTCTTTTTGTTACGCAATGCGGGAAACCACTGATGTGGATTTGCATGTGAAATAACAATGGGCCTGCATGAGAATTCTGCAGCTTCAATCGTTGATTTGTCTGCCGAGTGACTCATGTCAACAACAAGCCCAACTCTATTCATCTCCTTTATGACCTGTTTGCCCATGCGTGTAATACCGGTGTCGTTGTGTTCATAACAACCGGTGGCCAGTAGAGACTGATTGTTGTAGGTTAGCTGCATAAAGCGAGCACCCAATGTATGAACAATTTCGACCAGTCCGATATCGTCTTCAATTGGACTTGGGTTCTGAAAGCCAAAGAAAATAGCCGTGCGGTTTGTTTTTCGTGCTAGATCAATATCAGCGGTAGTCAAACCTTTCGTAATAAGATGGGGAAACTGTTCAAACCAGCCATTCCATTGTTCAAAGTTAAGTACGGTTTCCCGGAAATTCTCGTGATACGCAATAGTCACATGAATAGCGTCTAGACCACCTTCGCGCATCTGCCGAAAGATTTTCTCCGACCAATTAGCATATTGAAGGCAGTCGATGCGCATTAGCCTGGAATGCCGGCGTTAATGTAGGCTGTTTTGACTACCGTATAAAACTCAGCGGCCGATTTACCCTGCTCGCGAGGCCCGTATGAGCTGTCACCACGACCACCAAAAGGCACGTGATAATCGGTACCGGCGGTGGGAAGGTTGACCGTTACAACACCAGTTCTAGCATTGCGCCGAAAATGGGTTGCGCGCGCAAGATTCCGCGTAATAATGCCTGATGTTAAACCAAAGTGTGTATCGTTCACCATTGCAAGTGATTCTTCATAATCACTCACTTTAATTACTGATGCCAGAGGGGCAAACATTTCTTCCTGGTTTATACGCATTTGATTTGAGGTCTTTAGAAAAACTCCCGGTGACATATAAAATCCATCATGTTGAGTGTCCAGTCTGACACCGCCACAAGCCAGTTCTGCACCTTCACTTTTACCTAGCTCAACATAAGCTAGATTTTCGTTTAGCTGTTGTTCGCTGACGACTGGGCCAATTTGCGTTCCTTCATGTAAGGCGTGGCCAACTTTCATTGCGGTTGTCTTTTCGATAAGTTTTTCTACAAAAGCGTCATGGATAGATTCATGGACGATAAGTCGGGAAGACGCCGTGCACTTTTGCCCGCTGCCGCCAAATGCGCCACCAACGGCATTAGTGACGGCAAGATCAAGCTCCGCATCGTCCATGACCACAAGTGCATTCTTTGAACCCATTTCCATTTGCACGCGGGTTAAGTTTTCAATGGCCGCTGAAGCAATTTGTTTTCCGACCGGCAGGGACCCTGTAAAAGATATGGCATCGACTAATGGGCTGTTAACCAATTCATTGCCTATGATGCTGCCTGAGCCCATTACAAGAGAGAACAGCCCTTTAGGAATGTCTTGTTGAGCAATAATATTTGTTAGCGCCACTGCGGATGCTGGAGTTAAGTTCGCCGGTTTCCATATCACCGCATTGCCATAACACAGCGCTGGTGCAATTTTCCAAGAGGCAGTTGCGGTAGGGAAATTCCATGGGGATACAACAGCAACC
The DNA here is from genome assembly GCA_020629835.1 of Granulosicoccaceae bacterium. GTDB lineage: Bacteria > Pseudomonadota > Gammaproteobacteria > Granulosicoccales > Granulosicoccaceae > Granulosicoccus. The sequence continues at coordinate 61,694 of JAHDCO010000003.1, read as the reverse complement.
ACACCGACTGGTTCTCGACGCACGTCAATTTCTACACCGGCTCTGACGCTATCAGCGTTTTCGCCGATTTGTCGTAAGCATTCTGCTGCGTAATACGTGAAGAACTGACCTGCGCGAAACACTTCGCCTTTACCCTCTACCAGTGGCTTGCCCTCTTCACGACTCAACAGCGTGCCCAGATCTTCTGCGTTGGCCATTAATGCGTTGCCGATGGCCATCAGCACGGATTGTTTGCGCTCTATTGAGTAGGCCGCCCACTCAACTTGTGCCATTCGAGCTTGCGTGAGCGTTTGCTGGAGCTGTTCAGAGCTGGCTTGCGCATATTCACCGATCAAATCGGATAGATCAGATGGGTTTCGATTTTCAATCACTGATTCGCCAGCTAACCATTCGCCAGCAATCAGGTTGTGGTTGTTCTGAAGCATTGCGTTTCTTCTGATCATCTTAGGGGAAGCATGTACTTTTGGCCGCATATCAGTCAAACTAATATTATTGAAGCAAATTTCAGAATAAATGAAATGACGATTAAAATGGAAATGCTGCGTTGTTTCAGCACGGTGGTGCAGACCGGTAATTTGGCAGAAGCAGCTGTGCGGCTATCTCGAACACAGTCTGCGTTATCGATGAGCCTCAAACAGCTCGAAGAGCATCTTGGTCAGAGGCTATTTGAAACTGATCGGAAAAATCGGCTTACGCCACTGGGTACACAGGTGTTTGAATTGGCTCAGCAACAGTTACGAGACTATGACAACACCATTCGGGCAATAGAAACGACTGCCTCCTCACCAAAGGGGTTAATACGAATTGTATCGGTGCCCTCAGTTTCCGGACTTGTCTTTCCATCAGCGATTGATCAGTTAAACAATCTATATCCAGGTATTAAAGTTGAGCTTAGAGATACGGATACGCAACAAGTTATTAACGCGCTTATACAGAATCATGCAGATATCGGCATAGCATCAGGACACCACGCTCTTAATGGCATTCAGCAGCACTTACTATTTGAAGATCGCTTCGGTCTGGTTTGTTCACCAAACAATCCTCTGGCGCGACAAGTGGATGATCCACATATTTCAGAGGTAGTCTCTTCAGGGTTTGTTCGAAATGAACTGTGTGAGTTAATCGATTGCTCGGAGTTTCAGGAAATTGTGTCTAGCGCTTTAGTGACTGTACACAACACCATGTCGCTAATCGGTATGGTGCGCACGGCGAACTGGGTGACGGTGCTTCCGCAGCAGGTCGTACACCTCTTACCATCTGATCTTAGTTTCAGGCCAATAGCAGGACTAACGGCGAAAAGACCGGTGTATGCTCTTTTACGAGAGCATTCTCAGTTTCCTGGTTATGCAATGGATTTGTTCAATATTGTGTGTAAGTTTGATTGGAAAGAACAGATCGTTAAATTGGGTTGATCGTGAGATAAATAGATAGAGGGTGCTTGCCCATTCAATCATTGGGTAACCCTAGCTTAACGCCGGTATCCTTCTGCCAAAAATACATCGCCTTACTGGTAAGTTTTTTACCTTTATCGCAAACAATAGTTTTAGGTAAATGACGAGTCTCAGCTAACTGGTCCAGAAAGCGTGCGACTAGGCTATCTGATATTGAGAAATCTACCAACCGGCCAACTAACTCCCTGGAGAAATCATCGATTATATTGAGCACTCGAAATCGTCTCCCGTTGCCAAGTTGATCCGATATGAAATCCATTGGCAAGCACTCGTTGACTTTATTGGGCATGCACAACGACTGCCGCCTGTCGACAAGCTTTTCATGATTTTTTTATGACCAGAACATGGATGCTTAGATCGCTATAAAGCCTGTAATAAAAATAACTGGGAATCAATTCCTTGTAGTGGCACTTTATGCATGGGTAAGGTCAGTTATTACAGGCCTAAAAAGCGCTGTTTAGAATTACGGAGCGAAGTAAATACCACTCCCATCGCGGGTAAGTTTGTCTACCGACTCACGGATTGTGTCAATCAGTTGAATGAGTTGCTGGTCTGGTTCTTTGTCAGTGAGACGGTAGATGCCTATCTTAATTTTTTGAGCTTCGTCATCGATCAAATCAAGCATGACGATACCGTGTTTGAGAAAAATCTGTTCGCATGCAATTGGGTATGTCAGGACTGTGTTGCTATCTTGAAGTATGTCTATGCCTGCGGTTATAGAATTTGTTGTAAACACGCCAGGATAGTTAAGTTTGCGAGATGTGTGAGTTGGGTTAAAATCATCACGCTCTACAATGCCAAGATGACGGTTGATCAATGGTGCAACGTCTAATTTTGGATAATCTGCAAGGTCTTCAAGCGTGACGCCTTTTTTACAAAGCGGATGATTTTCTCTTACGAAAAACGCATCTTTAACTGAGAATAAATGCTCAAACTCAAAGCCCAAATTGTCATTGAGTCGAGCGACCTTAGTACCGATAAAACAGGCAATGTCGCCAGATAATAGGTTTCTGAGACCGTCAAGGCTACTGCAAACATCTACATGCAGAGAGCGTCCTGCCTGGTTTTCCTGGTCGCGTTTGAGAATATCGCGAACAAAAATAGACCACCAGGCAAACCCGGTACCGATTCGTAGTGCTTTTTGTCGAGATGCTTTAAGGTTTTGGATTTCAGCAGTTGCTTGATCATCAAGCCGCGCCATGACTTTAACGTGGTTGTAAAGTACTTTACCGAAGTCAGTGAGCTGCACTCCACGTGAGCTTCGTTTTAACAACGTTACTCCGTGTTCCTCTTCAAGCCGGCGTAAATTCACCGAAATTGTAGGCTGCGAGACATGAAGAGATTCTGCGGCCGCGGAGACATTACCGGTTTCTGCAACCGCGAGGAATTGTCGAAGGCGTCTATCCATAGCCGATCATAGTATAGATAAAATCTATATTAATCACGAAAAAACGTATTTCATTAATTGAATTGGCTTGGCTAACATCCTCCGCCTGTACCTGCCACAGATCAACCGTGGTACCACTTAAACGGAGGGAAATAAGCATGAGAAAACTAACATCCACTGCAGTCGTCGTGATGATGATGGCGTGTCACGGTGTAGTTGCTGAAACTGACTTTATCGTGCCGCTCGGCGAGGGCGAATTTAATTGGGAGAGTTACGAGGCGTTTGCTTATGCCCACGATTATGAAGGGCAGAAACTCACCATTGCATCACCGTGGTTGGGTCCGGATGCAGCAGCAGCAGAGGCCGTTTTGGCTTATTTCGAATCGGCTACCGGTGCATTGGTCATTCAAAATGGGTCTGATAGTTTCGAACAACAAATCGTTATCGACACAGAAGCCGGTTCCGCGCCGAACCTTGCAGTATTTCCTCAGCCCGGCTTGGCATGTGATCTTGCAGCCCGAAATCTTTTAGCGCCGTTAGGCGATGAGACAGAACAGTGGATGGCCGATAACTATGCAGCGGGATCGTCTTGGGTATCGCTTGGAAGGTGTGAGGGTATAGAAGGTTTTTATAGCTTTTCTTACAACGTAAACGTTAAATCACTCGTCTGGTACGTACCTGAAAATTTTACTGATGCAGGTTATGACGTTCCTGAGTCAATGGAGGAGCTCAAAGCCCTTACTGAGCAAATAGTTTCGGATGGAGGGACACCGTGGTGTATCGGATTAGGTTCCGGAGGCGCAACCGGTTGGCCAGCTACCGACTGGGTTGAAGACCTGTTGCTACGAACGCAACCTGCCGATGTGTATGACCAGTGGGTAAAAAATGAAATCCCATTTAATGACCCACGTATTGTGGCTGCCATTGAAGAGTTTGGTACCTTTATTCTCAATGATGACACTGTTGCGGGTGGGGCCAGGGCTGTAGCGTCAACCGATTTTCGGGACAGCCCCAAAGGTTTATTCACTAACCCTCCACAGTGTTACATGCATCGTCAGGCGTCTTTTATTCCAGCGTTTTTTCCTGAAAATACTGTGGTTGGTGAAGATGCTGATTTCTTTTATTTCCCAGCTTATGCGGAAAAATCATTTGGAAACCCTGTGCTCGGGGCGGGTACATTGGTATCGATTACAAAAGACAGTGATGCTGCTCGCGGCTTTATCGAGTTTCTTAAAACGCCGTTTGCCCATGAAATTTGGATGTCGATTGAAACGCAAGGTTTTTTAACGCCACACAAAGGCGTTAATCCCAACACCTATCACAGTGAAACATTGCGTAAGCAAGGTGATGTTTTGACTAATGCCACGACGTTTCGGTTTGATGGTTCTGATCTTATGCCGGGCGCAGTGGGTGCGGGTACATTTTGGAGCGGAATGGTGGACTACGCTAGCGGGAAGTCCGCTTCGGAAGTTGCTGCGGATATTCAGAGAAGTTGGGCCGCAATGAAGTAGCTGTTCGGTGTATTAATCTATAGGTATGTTTAACGCAACCCATGCGCTCTGGACATCTTCCAGAGCGCATGTGATATGAAAATAAATTATCCCAGGAATTTAGAAGTGACTATTAAGACCATCGTGTGGGGCGAGAATGTTCATGAGCGTACGAATAAAATCGTTGCTGATCTCTATCCGAAAGGGATGCATGGCTGTATCGCAGAAGCATTGAATCAAGCCGATGATATTTCAGCTACAACCGCAACCTTGCAGGAGCCGGAACATGGTTTGACACAGGCTCGGTTAGCAGACACCGATGTACTTATATGGTGGGCACATGCGGCACACTCTGATGTAGATGATGTGGTTGTCCAACGGGTTGTTGAGCATGTATGGGCAGGTATGGGATTGATATTACTGCACTCAGCACACTTCTCAAAGGTTTTTAAACAATTAATGGGAACGGCGTGCAATCTCACCTGGCGTGAAGCCGGGGAACGTGAACGATTATGGGTTACCAGTAAAAACCATCCGATTGTAAAAGGGCTGCCTGCGTATTTTGAATTGGAATACGAAGAGATGTATGGAGAACCGTTCTCGGTGCCAGAGCCGCTTGAAACTGTATTTATTAGTTGGTTTCAAGGTGGGGAAGTGTTTCGATCTGGATTAACGTACAAGCGTGGTGCCGGAAATGTTTTCTACTTTCGGCCGGGCCATGAAACCTACCCTACTTATCATGATGCGAACGTTCAGCTTGTGCTGAGAAATGCGGTTCGTTGGGCCAAAAACGACAAACAGAGAATATCTACCGTTAATGATGCGCCAAATCGAAGCGTACAAGATTCCCTTGAGCCGCTTACAGAGCGTGGTGCCAAATTGCATGCTGACGGTGATCTAGGGTTTAAATAATGTCTGAACTGGTAAGAATCCTAATTGTAGGTACGGGTCATATGGCTCAAAGTCATGCAGACGCCTATCGGACTATTAACGATGCACTGATTGTTGGAGCTGTGGATACGAACAAAAATCAACTGGGCGAATTCTGCGAAAGAAACTCCATTAAAAATGAGTTTACATCCGTAGAGGACGCCATTGACTGGGGGAAGTTTGATGCCGTATCCAATGTAACGCCTGATAGCGCCCATTACCCTACAACTCTACCGCTCATTGAAGCACATAAACACGTGCTATGTGAAAAGCCATTGGCTCTTTCCTACCAGCAAGCAAAAGAGTTGGCGGATAAAGCCAACCACGAGGATATCATTCACTTACTAAATCTTACTTATCGTGCGGTGCCTGCGGTACAAAAGGCTGCGCAATTGGTGAGTAGCGGAGAGATTGGAAACATTCGACATTTTGAAGCGTCCTATTTGCAAAGCTGGTTGACTCAATCGGCGTGGGGTGACTGGAAATCGAGTCCTCAATGGCTATGGCGGTTGTCCACGGAGCACGGATCCAATGGGGTATTGGGGGATGTTGGTATTCACATAATCGACTTTGCAACATTCGTTATGGGTCAGATGCCAGTGAATGTATCATCGAAAATGCACACGTTCGATAAAATGCCATCAACGTCGCCCAAAAACCAGATTGGAAAGTACAGCCTTGATGCAAATGATAGTTTTGTCATGTGCGCGCAGTTATCAAATGGAGCGCTGGGTACCATCGCTGCAACTCGCTTTGCTAGCGGTCATCACAACGATCTTCGACTGCGTTTGTATGGCGACGAAGGTGGAATGGAAGTGTTATTTGAAAATAACGAGAGCCGTCTCAATGTGTGTATAGGTGATAACTTGAAGGACGCGATTTGGGAAGAAATCGATTGCCCGGAAGTACCCTCAAACTACCATCGCTTCGTGAATGCAATTCAGAATAAGGGTGAAGCTGGTCCCGATTTTTATCGAGGCGCGGAATTGCAATCATTAATTAACAAGCTGCTTAGGGACGAATCAGCGTCGTTCTAAAATCCAGCATAGTTAAATTTTTATTCGTGTGGATAACAACCTTCAACGCCAGTCGGTATTCGGTGCTCGGTTATTTGATGACTGGAAAAGCGCCTGAATTTTACTGACAGAGCGTGGGTTGATGCGGGACTGCTACGTCTGAGGCATCAAACCCACGATCTGGCTTGGTCATCAATTGCTACCGCGTATTCTGGAAAGCGTGCAGTATCGAGGTCTCGTTAATCTAGTGCGCTGTTGAGTATATATAGATTGGGCATGCTAGCGTCCAGTGGGGTTGCGGGGATCCCGTTAACGCTTGCATTGCCTGCGCTATCCATAGTGACCGAATACTCAGAGTGATTCCTTGAGCGAATGGTGCCGGGCCATAACGTAGTGTTGGTCGTTGTGTGTGATTCAACGAAGTCCTTAGCCTCTTGGTACGTGAACGTGTCCACGGCTCGCGCTGAAAGCGCATCGTTGGTTGGAATGAACGTTACAAACGCAGCGCCTGAATCTAGTGAATCACCTTCGTTTGCTCGTACAAGCGCCATCATGAAATCGGTGTGACCCGCTCGGGTGATTTTCGCTGCAGTAGACTCTCTCAGGTTAAAGCCAGATTCGCTACACACATCATCCGCAGCAGTAAGCTGTGATGTTTTTATTTCTGAGTTAATGGTGTAGATAGTCCCGTTAGACGGAGACGCAATATGTTCAAATAGCGAGGAACGCAACGCTTTCTCAGTAAGTGACCAACTTGAATTATGCTCGTAGACTGAAAGAATGGAAGTAGAATCCAGCGTCTCTCCTGCAAGTGTGAGTTTTGGTTCGTCAAAGATCGAACTGCCAAAAAACACTTCATCCGCACCGGCCAACGTATGGGCGTGCAAATAGTCCAATGCGGATAATTCGTTTGGAAAAACATCCGGAATAAGTTCGAAATCCGGGTTTTCTGATTGGACAACAAAACTTGCCAAGGCAGACGGATAATGGCAATTACCCCATTCTCCTGTTGCGGCGTATAACCTAATGACATTGTCGGTGAACGGGACAACTTTTGGTTTTGGCAAAAACAACGTCAGTCGCTCACTGGGGTCATCGTAACGGTCAATTTGACCTGTACTTTCAATAATCTTTTGGAATAGATGCGCAGCTGTTAGGTTGAAATCCTGATCGTCGTTTGTCCTTGCAGCTAGATTCGCTAAGGTTTGGTAAAGCGTTTTTGTAAGCTCCGGTTCGGCTGAGTTCTGTTTGGATATTAGCGGTGTACGAACCTTATAAACCGAGCCGTTTGTAAATTCTATAGGGCTTGTATCCAGAATATCGTGATTATTGGCGGTCAAGTGAGTGCTGTTGAATGCAATATCAATGGGTACTCCAGAAACTGTTGTCAGGGTGCCTGGATCAAGTAGGGTATCCTCATGTCGGGTATGCGCTACCAAATGATCTTCAATGAAGTTTTTAAAGTGTATCGCGCGGGGCGTATCGTCACCGAGCACTGCCTGCCCATATTCGTGTCGGGCGGATGCAAAATTGTAGACCGCGTATGCCGCTGAATAATCCGGCAGAAATACAGTCCATGAACTTTCTGAATTACCCAGCAACCCATGCCACTTAGTTACACTTAGCGCGTTGCTGAAAACATTGCCACCGAATTGCTGTGTCAGGCTGTCTGCGATGCTGCCTGGGTCGGGGTCAAACAGGCCGTATGTACCAAACAAGTCATCAATGATGTAAACAACGGCATCGTCGAAAACATAAGTGTCACTGACGGGATATACGTTGCCTTTGTGATGTAGATGCAATACGCCATCGGATGTCGATGAGGTTAAAATTGACCCTTGAACGTTGGGGCCTTGCTCGCCATCTTCTGAACCAGTAAAAAACAAATTATCGAGAAAATGATAATCAAGAAAACTTGTCAAACTGTGTTCTTGATTTTTCATCCTCTCCAACTGACGTGCACTGTAGGGTGAAAAGGCTTTGTTTGAAGGCGCTATCAAAGTGTACTGGGTGCCAGAGCGTCGTAGACCCTGGGCTTCTTCAGACTCGTCTAAAATCCATTTAAGCCCTGTGAGGCGTGGGTCTCGATCAATTAGATCCGAGACGCTTTCGATATCTCCAATAGGGACTGCGCTATTGCCTTCGATCACAGCGAATGGATTGGCGCTGGCCAGTTGAGTTGGTACTTCAGTAGAATTGTTTGTGCCGCTTGTTTCTGGACTTGCTCCTCCCCCTCCACAGCCCGTTAGCGTAAACGTCAATACGATTAATAGATTGATTAATCGAGTTTTTTGCCTAGGGAAAAAAGCGATACTATCAGTGTTTATTAAGTGCAGACGGCCTGGTGTTTTGAGGTATGAAGTTTTGGGTACATTGATCATTCTTTGGAGTATCTGTTTCGGGTGTTACTAATACTGAACGACCGTTTTAGAGTTTCATTAATTGTTAATAACTATTGTGATGTAGTGGGAAGTGACCAAATATTGGGAACACCGAGTTGGCTCGCAGAACGCAGCTAAATCGGTAACTACAGTACTATTCATACGGTTAGGTAGATGTCGAATGAAAGGTAGTTACTACCGAAGTTAATGGGGTTGGTGGTCCCCTCTATGCAAAACACCAAGCGTGTTAGCCAACACCGAGATTAGAAAACATTGGAATACGTATGACAACAAAACCGTTATCCGGTATCACAGTACTAGATTTAACTAACGTGCTGGCCGGCCCGTTTTGCTGCCATCAATTGGCGCACCTGGGTGCAGAGGTTATAAAAATTGAAGCACCGGGGCGAGGGGATTTAGCCAGGCAGTTAGGTGTTGATCAAGCTCTATCTGAAAAGAACATGGGTGTGTCGTTTCTTGCGCAGAACCCGGGTAAACAATCGGTTGCACTGAATCTCAAAAACCCTTCGGGTAAACGAATCTTCAAACAGCTTGTTGCTAAAGCAGACGTTGTTGTTGAAAATTTTCGCCCCGGTGTGATGACTCGACTCGGGTTGGATTACGACAAATTACGCGAGGAATCCCCAACCCTTATCTATTGCGCAATTTCTGGTTTTGGGCAAACCGGGCCATTAAGTGGACGGCCCGCGTACGATCAAATCATTCAAGGCTTGTCTGGCGTGATGTCGATTACCGGGGATGAAACCAGCGCGCCACTAAGAGCCGGTTGGCCGGTGGCCGATACGGTAGGGGGGTTAACTGCGGCTATGGCTATCTGTGCTGCGCTAAACGCACCGAAGCGTGGGTCGTTCATTGATGTGGCTATGCTGGATTCGCTGTTGGCGACCATGGGCTGGGCTGTGTCTAATTTATTGATAGGGAAAACAGTACCCGTGGCGGCGGGCAATGAAAATCTGACTTCAGCGCCCTCTGGTGCGTTTCGGTGTCAGGATGGCCTGTTAAATATCGCGGCGAACAAGCAAGAGCAATGGGAAATTTTAGCTGACCATCTCGGCCTATCGGAACTGAAAACCGATACGCGTTTTAAAACACGCGATGATCGAAAAGCGAATCGTTTGGCTCTAAACGTTGCATTAGAGGACGTCTTACGCAGTCGTCCTGCAGCCGTGTGGCAAAAAGAATTAAACGCGCTGGGTGTACCAGCGGGTCAGGTTCTCAGTGTTCAAGAAGCGTTAGAGCAGCCGCAATTTCGTCACAGAGATCAGCTGTCAGACTTCACTCTGGACGATGGGCGCAGCGTGCAAACCCTCAGAACAGGAATACAAATGAACGGCGATGCATTAACGGTGGCCTCTGGCCCGCCAGAGTTGGCCGCTGACACGGATAAAGTACTTTACGACTTGGGCTACAGCGATTCAGAAATCGAAGCCTTTCGCAACGAGGGTGCACTATGAACGACGTTTCTGACTGGTGGCGCACAGCCATCATAGATATGGAGCCCGGTCGTATTGATATCCGTGGGAAACCCATTCAGCAGTTAATTGGTAACGTGAGCTTTGCTCAAATGATTTGGCTAATGCTGCGCGGTACCCTGCCGAGCGATGAGCAAGCCGCGTTGTTTGAACACGCGCTTGTTGCCGCTGTGGACCATGGTCCACAAGCACCCAGCATTGCTACAGCTCGCATGGCGATGACCTGTGGTGCATCTTTAAATCAAGCCATGAGTAGCGCTGTGAATCTACTCGATGATGTTCACGGTGGGGCGGGTGAGCAGGCGATTGAATTGTTCCTACTTGCCGAGCACCACGGCGTACCAGAGGCTATGACGATGTGGCAGCAGCGTAGTCGGTATTTACCAGGGTATGGGCACCGTTACCATAAACCGACTGACCCCAGGGCACCACGGCTTATGGAGTTGGTTCGCGCCACCGATAAGTCTGTGTGTGATAACACCTATGTCGATATCGGTGAAGCCATCGAGTCCAGGTTATCTGAACAGGCTGGAAAGCCTGTACCGATGAATATTGACGGAGCAACGGCCGTTATTTATGCCTCGTTGGGTTTCGAAGCGCCACTGGCCAGAGGATTGTTTTGCTTAAGCCGGTCAGTGGGTATTTTGGCTCATGCCTGGGAGCAACAACAACAAGGTGGCAGAAACAAAGGGCCGACGCCACCGGGCTACCGATGGACGTACGACGGACCCAATGAATAAATTTAATGCACTATTAAAATAAAAAATTAAAACTAAGACTTAAGCCGCTTTTTGATCGGGCACCGGTTCTTTTTGCCAGAGCGATTCCACCAGAGCTTGTGGATTTGCTTGTGCGCCTTCGGCGCAGTAGCGTGCCAGTGCATCCGCTACATTCGGGTACTGCATCGGGGGCAAGTCTGGTTCAGCTTCAATGGGATGATTGTCTAAAAAGGCTTCTACGTTTTCCCGACTAAAACTCTGATAACGCTCGGCATAACCCAGTTGCTCCAAAGCTATCGCATTGGCCAATTGTTCCCCTTGGCCCTTCAACGGGATACTTAGTATCGGTATGCCTAAATGCAACGCTTCAGATACCAAGCCAAATCCGCAACTGGATATTAACCACGTACAAGCTTGTAAGTCCTGTCGGAAACTTGTGGTTGATAGCGGTTTTAACGTGATGTTGTTTTGTTTGCTAATGACTTTGTGTGAGGGTGAGTAAAACACAAAGTTTGTGTGTCGCATGGTCTGTAACGTATAGGCAGCCGATACGGCATCGTGAAAAGGCAAATAAACTAAAGCAAAGGGTTTTGGGTTTGGTCGATGCGTTAAATCAACGTCAATGATCGGCGGTACTACGGTGCCATTGAAATGGTGCCAGTGCACACCGATAGCTCGCTTGACGGGGGCAAACCCGCTAAGGACTGCTTTGCCCACCCAGTTGTACTTTGGCCAGGGCGCACCCTGGTGAAAGGCGTATTGATGACCAATACCCAAAGAAGGTATTTGGCTAAAGCGCGAACGCCAGGCGGTGATGGGTTCAAAATCACTGATTACTAAATCATAGCCGCTGATATCCAGGCTCTGTACTTCTTTTATGAACCGCGCAAGGTGAGCTTTGCGAAGCGTAGATACGTAACTGATCTTGTCATTCTTTGTGGCGAAAGTTAAGCCGTGAAAATAGCGAGCATTCCCGAATACGTCCATATCGAAATAGCGGTTAAAGGGCCGACCGCTGAACAGGTAATCCACGTTTACGTCGAGTCGCTTAAATGCCTTTGCCATACAACGAGCGCGGGTGAGGTGTGGCCAGAGGGGAAACTGAATTTATCAGACGCTTGAATTACCGCTTCAAACGAGGGCAACGCAGCGGGAGGGCGCTGACGCTTTAAACTGTTTTTCAGGAAAAAATATACGCAGCGCTCGGCAGCAAATACACCGATAAGCCAGATAGCGATGGTTTGGCCAGACGTATTTGGCCTTGTTGCAAACCAAACGATGAACAGTACCTGCAGGTAACCGTCTCCAGATCGAGACGCACACCGAGCGAAAACCATAACAGGTCGATACTGTCGCTGAAGCACCGTCCAGTACAAAAGCCAAACGTCAAGCTGGGTAAGCCGTTGCGCAAGATTCATGCAGTGACTATTGAGGATTTATGTGACAGCGCTGTGTCCATTTCATGAAGCTTTCATGACACAGAATCGGTGTGGTGGTGTTATTGTCCGTGCGGACAGTTGTATCCCGAACCTTTGAAGCCGAGTGATCGAGTGGACATTGAGTTACTACGAACATTTTTGGAAGTAGAGCGTTTACGGCATTTTCGAAAAGCCGCTGATGAATTGTTTATTACTCAAGCAGCGGTGAGTTCTCGCATAAAACTGCTCGAAGAAACGCTTGGTGTACCGCTTTTTATTCGGCAAAAACGTCAGATAGACCTTACTCCAGAAGGCCACAGATTTAAACGCTATGCCGAACGCCTGATCGCTGAATGGCGAAAGGCCAGGCACGACGTGTCGTTGGGTCAATCACAATCTCAACTGGCCGTTGGCGGTACCTTTCGAGTTTGGGATGCTGGGATGCAAGAGTGGGTTCATGATGTTCACCGTACCTTTCCCGATCTTGCGCTTATTCTGGAGTCGCATACCCCGGAGACTCTGGTTCGGCGGCTATTGGATGGTCAGCTGGATTTGGGGTTCATCATGGAACCTCCGCAACTCGATATGTTGGAAATCGTTGAAGTGGCGAAGCTGGCGTTAGTGTTGGTCTCCAGTGAAGCATACAGTTCGGTGGAGGATGCGTTACAGCAAGGGTACGTGCAAGTTGATTGGGGGCTGAGTGCTGCGCTACAACACAGGCGTTTATACCCGGATGCGCAGGAACCGCCGTTACGCATTGCAAATGCCAAAGTGGCGATGGACTTCATCCTGGAATTCGGTGGCGCAGCTTACTTATCGAGCCGCGAAATAACAGACGAAATAAAACAAGGTGAGTTGTTCCTGGTGAGGGGCGCAAAGCCGATAGAACGCACCGTATACGCCATTCACCCGGTGCGCACAGAACGTGCTGATCTTATCGCTGAAGTGATTGGCGAATTTAAATTTCGCGTGTCTTTACCCAAGCGTCCAGCACGCCGGAAAAAGACTTAGGCAACATAGTGCAGCCACGCTGGTTTGCATGATGTATTGCGATAGTAAAAATTGCAATTAAACACCAGAAAACGGCAGTTTTCCTTGATAATTCAAGCGGTAAGTGTGTGTGTTAATTGGATAACGCTATACGCTTCTACAGCTTACTAGCCGATGCAAACTTTGTAAAATAATGATAAATATAATTTATCATTTGTTAAACATTTTATAACTATATTTATTAATAAGTTCTCGGTAAAGTAGCCCCCAACACGCAGATTGACGCAGCGGTATTAGAAGATCAATCAACGAACTGGGACTTTTTGTAAATAAAACTGAGAACATGACAATGCGATTTTTTTCCACCCTTACCCTAGCCACTGTGTTGGTGGCGCCCACACTTGCTTACGCAGGTGGCGACCCAGACGATATCGATCTGGCTCTGCAGCCGGACACCACAGAATTGCAACCGGTGGTTGCTTCAGAAAACCACAGCTTGTTGGCCGAAGATGGTGCAGCCGCTTTGCGCTCTATGCAGCTTTACGCCAGTGATAAAACCGCTGAGCTGACTTACCGTCGCATGGGGCCGGCTTTTGATTTAAAAAACAGCCGTACCAGTATCGGCTTCTTATTCAATGAACAACGCGATAACGTCATCACCGGTGGCATCATGTATGACGCGCAACCTGAGTTCCTGCCTGGGTTGTCACTGTCTTTTGGAACCAAGCTTTACGCCGGTTTGTTAGGTACAGAGAATTTTGATGTGGTGGGTGTGGCAGCCGCCATCGAGGCGTCATACGCACTGCCGGTTCGTCAGCTGCCGTTGGTGTTCAGTGGCGAAATAAGCTACGCACCTGACATTTTTACCTTCGGTCAGTCGGATCGTATTATTGATTGGAACGTGCGCACGAGTTTGAAACTGACCAACAACATCGAGGGTTTTGTTGGACTGCGGTTCCTGCAGTTTGATACGCGCCCAGGTGATCGCGAGCTGGACAAGCGTGTCCACTTAGGGATTCGTTGGAATCTGAGCAGCTAAGCGGGCCATACGCACGTTTTAGAGCCGCAGCATCGCTATCAGGAGAACCGGTAGCGATGCTGCGTTTTTTTGCCGCACGCCCCCTAATTAAATGCTGTCTCCGTGTGGCTTGTTTGATCCCACCACAGTGTTGCATTTCCTGTCTGAATCGCCTGGCATAAGCTACAGTACGAATGATGAAGATCGTACTAATCACCTCAGGCATTGATGATCTATCGCGTCGATTTCACGAGTTATCGGGAAGTCCCTGTGCGGTTATAGACGTAGATAGCTGGTCACTGCAAAGAAAGCTTAAATCGGTCGTTAGGAGCGCTTTAAGCTTGGTATTCCCCTCGCGTTTTGAGAGTCTGAATGACTACTGTAAAACACATCGCATGCAGTATTTTCGCGTTGATCGAGCGAATAAGTCGGTCATTCAAAGCGTATTGAAAGACGTATCGGCTGATTTAGTTATCACCTATCGATGCCCGATCGTGCCAACCCGATACCTAAATTCACTTCAGTACGGCGCGATCAATCTACACAACTCGTTACTGCCTGCGTTTCGGGGTGGCGACCCGCTCTTCTGGCAGGTACTGCACGCCGTGGAAGATACGGGTGTCACGGTGCACGGCTTAAGCGACACCATTGATGCGGGGCCAATATTTAAACAAGTGCGGGTAAAGCGACCACGCTATGTATCTGAGAAAGAGCTTTCACATTTGCTAAATGTTGTTCACGGGTTTGAGGCGATCTCGGACACTGTGAAATTGTTACAAGCCGGAGGTATCACCCCTGCAGTGCAGGAAGCGGTAACAGACTTACCATCTGCTCCGAATGGCGCACGCACCAACTGGCGGCAATTACCTGAAGCACAGCAACTAAACGCGGATGAGCTGAAAGACGTGGCGTGCTTTCTGGGTGAAGCGGAGAGTTCGTAATCCTGAGGGCAAAAAAAAGCCAGCGCTGTGGGAGGCGCTGGCTTGGGTCTGGCAAGACTGAACGGGTTGGCTAAAGCCGCCGTTCAGCCTTTGCTATGACAAGTACTTAGTTCATCACCATGCGAGAACCGGCAACGGTGACTTCAACACGGCGGTTCAACAAACGGCCCGCATTGGTGTCGTTGTCGCCGATAGGATCAGATTCACCCATACCTGTGGCTGTAACGTCAGCGTCAGGGTAGCTCGCACTTAACAGGTCAGCAACCGCTTGCGCACGACGCTCTGATAGCGCTTGGTTGTAGCTGTCGGAACCACGGCTATCTGTGTGGCCTACGACAGTGATTGCATCAACACTTTCAAATGTTGCTAGCTCGCTCAACAGACTGTTTACCAGTCGTTCACCGGCTGGTGTCAGCTCGGCAGAGTCGTACAGGAAGAAAGCATTCTTGCTGCGAGTGGCCAGTTTAATTTCACTCTTAGGTGCTGCTGGGGTTTCTTCAACTTCAGCAACCTCGGCTTCTTCAACAACTTCTTCTGCTACTTCCTCGATGCCTTCACAAGCATTGATTTGTCCATCTTCTGACCAAGTGCCAGAACGTAAGCAACCGTCCAGGCCGGTTGTGATGACATTGCCGCCGCTTTGAAGGTAGCCACCGCCTTCTGCGGCGATGTTGTCGGCGTGGGCTAGTGCACTGCCTGCTGCGATCAGAAGGCTGGCGCCAAACATGGTAGAACGAATAAGCATGGTGTTTGCTCCAGGGTTAACTCTATAAAAAGGGCCACTCATCAGATCGCGGCTTGGGTATTGTACGACTTTTTTACAACAAAAAAAAAGGCCCGGGATCCCGGGCCTTCTTGTACTGAGGTATTACGTAAATCTTACTCAGAGATGCTTTTTGCAGTCACTTCGATTTCCACACGTCGGTTGGCTTGTCGGCCTGCCGCTGTGTCGTTCGAATCAACTGGACTAGATTCGCCGGCACCCGCGCTGGTGATGGCAACACCTGGGTAAGCAGCTTCTAAGAACGCAGCAACTGTTGCGGCGCGACGCTCAGACAGCGCTTGGTTGTAGTCCTCGGACCCGGTTGAATCCGTGTGGCCCATAACCGAAATGGCCTCTACTTCCTGGAAGTTGCTTAAACGCGCAACCAATGCAGTCAATGCGCCTTCGCCTGCTGCATTCAGCTCGTGAGAGTCGGTAGCGAACAAGGCTTCACCGCCCAAAGTCGCCATGGTAATGGTTGGCTCTTTAGGGGCTGGCTCTGGCTCAGGAGCTGGTTCTGGCTCAGCTTCAGGCTCTGGCTCGGCTACGGTTTCTTCAATACCTTCACAGGCGTTGATTTGGTTGTCTTCAGACCAAGTGCCTGAACGAATGCAGGTATCAATGCCTGTGCGTAGAGCGTTGCCGCCTACGGTGATGTTGCCTGAACCGGCAGGGGCTTCGATCGTGCCGTCAGCGTCATGCGCTAACGTGGTACCACTGGCGGCGAGCAGGATCGCTGCCGAGCTCAGCGTCAATAAAGTTTTGTTCATGTAGGGCTCCCACAAAAATGTTGCTTAAACATTAGGTCAAATTAAAAACGGGACGAGGGCTCGATTGCGCGACTCAGCGCCCCCGAATGCCCGATCGACGTGATCGGACGGACTCTCACCTGATCCATCTACACAGCGTAGTCTCAGTCCAAACAACAGACGGGGACGACACACTTGTTGTATTTTTGTCATGTATAGCGTTAATTTCGCAGATTGTAAACCCAATCAACGCTTACCTGTGTGAAAAAAACAACAAGCGACCCTGAAAACACGCCGCTCTAACCTAGTAAGGTAGTCGAGAAGACAGGATTTACCACACCCAAGGAGCGGGTATGTTGAAAAAACTGGCTAAAACAGCCGTTCAGTGTCAAAACTTCGTCAATTACCGTTGCATCATTTGCAAGAGGCACTGTTCGCTTGAACCCGCATTGTGTGCAGGATGTTTGTCAATCTTGCCGTGGATTTCGCCGATGAGTTGTTTGGTCTGTGGTTCGGCGTATGCCTCGAGTTGCCGTGGCTGTTCCCATGTTGAGGACGGGTTTGACCAGCGACTGGCCATCTTTGAATATGCATTTCCGGTCGATGCACTGCTCAAACGATTTAAATACCAGGAAAGCCGTTCGATTGGCCGAGCTCTCGGGCAGCTGCTTGCCGAGGCGGTCAAGCAGCAGGGTGGCGCTGAGGCCATTGATCTCATAGTTCCCGTGCCATTAGCTTGGCCACGGCGTAAAGCACGCGGCTTCAACCAAGCGGCGGATCTGGCTGAGGTGTGTTCAAAGCAGCTTAATGTCCCCTGGAGTGATCGGATGCTGTGGCGGCATGCAGACACGCCCGCACTGGCTGGCCTATCGCCTGTGGAAAGGCGATTTGCTTTGCTGGGTGCATTCTCGGCAGAGCAGGGTGTTTGCGGTAAGCGGATTGCTCTGGTGGATGATGTGATGACCAGCGGTGCTACCAGTTTGGAAATTCAAACCGAATTATCCGATCAGGGGGCAGAGTCTGTGAGCTTTTGGTCGGTCGCCAGAGCGTTAGACGTTACCGGGCATCAATCAGCAGACGCTTGACCGCGTCCGATATATCGGGCCTGTCCAGCTGGTTAACTCCTGCTGCATGCACCTGCTGAAGTTCAGTTAATAAAGCGTTTCGAGTTTGCCCGGCCTGCTCGATTCCCTCGGCAATATGATGTTCGGTTTCTAGCAGCGCCTGATCCAAGCCTTTTCTGAGCCCGCGGGCGGCGGCCTTGCTGCGCGATGGTTTGGTTTTATGTGATAACAAAGTCGGCACGCCCCAGGCCACGGCGGTCAACATGGCGGTGTGCACCGCAAAGTTAACCCCTAAATAGTCACCGGCGTTAGCGCCGCCTTCTGCAAAGCCCGCAATGAGCTTGTACCCGGCCCACCCTAAAGTGGCCATGGGCAGTAAGGTGGCAGCCAAACCAAGACCTTTATGCAAAGCGCGCTGCCAGGCTTCGCCGGGCACTTGCAGGGATGCTTGCAGCGATTGATTTACCGTTTGCACCAGGCGCGCAGGTAGATCGGCTCGGCGTCTGGCCACGATAGCGGCCAGGGCGTCGGTATGAACCTGCTCCGTTCGCGCATCCTGAACAAAGGCCGCCACGCCATCGTCCAGGCGTTGCAGCGCGACGTCATCGAGCAGCTGCGGGTCTTTTGTTGTTTGTTCGTCCGAAGTGGATGGCGCAGTATTCGTTAGCGCAGCGGGTTTTATGAAACCGGGCAACCATGCTGACCAAAAAGCCTGACCGTTGTCGGCGTAGTGCTCCGCCAGGTTCGGTATTTGCCACTCAATCGCTTGGGTGAGTTCATCGCTGTGTTGTGCCCAGCGAGTTTGCCACAGCGTTTGCCAACGGTTGATGAGCTCGGAATCACCCAACGCCTGTTCAAGACCGGAAGCGGTTTTCCTGATTTCTCCCAAACGCTGGAACACACCGAGCTTTTCCAATTCGCCAATGAATTGCTGGTCAGCTAACGAGCGTATGGTTTGGTCAAATTCGTTGAAGTCATCCTTTACTGCAGGTTTGTGTGGATTGCAGTCAGTGCAAAACACCATCGGGTCCGACAGCCCGGCTTGACTCAGCAAGCTCAGAAAATCATCGCGCTGGATCGGATCGCCTCGGTCCCAATGGTTAATCACAAATAACCAGGCGTGGCGATGACCATGTTCCAACAACAGGCGCCATCCTTCATCATCACGATAACGCTCGGGGCTAACGACATACACCAGGACATCTATGTAGGGCAGCCATTGCTCAACCAGCTGTCGGTGAGAGCTTTCTACGCTATCGAAATCGGGCATATCCAGCCACAGTACGGAGGCGTAGCTGGCGTTGTCGTGGGTAACGGTTTTTAATTTCTCCAACGGAAAATCGCTGGGCAGGCGGTCAACCCGCACTGAACTGTGCCAGTAGGCCGTAATGGCGGTAGACGTAGGACGCTCGGCGCTGGCTCGGGCAATAGGCTCACCTGCCAGGCGATTCATTAACGAGCTTTTACCCACGCCCGTGCCACCGAAAAACCCAACAACCAAGGGGCGCTCGGGGCCTGTGAAAAGTTGCCCGGGCGTTGCGCTATTCAGTGCGGTGATATGCGTTAAGGCATCCGGTGCCAGCCAACCCGCATTGATGGCTTTAGAGGTCCAGTTGGCTAAGGCAGTCTGCGAACTGCTGATGAGATCAGTCATGGGATTGAATTAGACCACGACTGAAACGGTTGCGCTAACGTACACTTAGTCATCAACCAATTACATCCACTTAACCAAAGAGATAATTCATGATTAAAGTAGGCGACACCATCCCAGACGTTACGTTGAAACAGATGACCGCTGACGGTCCTGCCGATGTAAAACTCAGTGAATACTGTGCCGACCGAAAAGTTGTCCTGTTTGGTGTTCCTGGTGCATTCACTCCCACGTGTTCAGAAACACACCTGCCGGGTTATGTTCAGGCACAAAAAGAGTTAGCAGGTAAAGGTGTTGCAGCTGTTGCCTGTGTTTCCGTGGCTGATTTTTTTGTAATGGATGCGTGGGGAAAGAGCCTGCACGTTGGTGATTCGGTTGACCTATTAGCTGACGGTAACTCGGAATTTACTAACGCCGCTGGACTTGCACTGGATTTAAGTGCGCATGGGTTAGGCATTCGTTGCCATCGTTTTGCCATGGTGGTGGATAACGGCGTCGTTGCGTCAATGGCGGTTGAAGATAATGCGTCGCAAGCTACCGTATCCTCAGCTGAGTCTGTTTTGGAAGGCTTAGCTTAAGTTTTTGCGTTAACGGATTTTTGCGTTAAGGAATGTGTAGCTAGTGGGATGAGGCGGGAACGTCTAACGACGCAGGATCGATTCCCAATAGCTGGCTACGATCCATCGTGTTGGGTGCAGACAGAAGCGCTGCGCCCAACACGCCTTGAAATATATCGGAATGAACAACGGCACCTTGTTCCCGCTTCAGTTCTGCTTTAACACTATTCATGTAGCGCCCAAGTGCTGATTCGGTTAGCAAGGTGGTGACCGACAGCATAGCCGGTGCAACCAGTAAATCAGTTGCAGCCAGTCCGCCGGATTTAACCGCCAAAGCCACTGCGGCTGCATCTCCTGTCACTCGCGCGGCACGCAACGAATTCAGTAGCGCCGGTTGTTTTTCCAACTGCTGATATAACTTGGCCGCTGCTTCTTCAATTCGTGGTTCAAACGCTTGCTGATAGGCGAGTGTGGAGCCTTCAAATTCTTCAGAAATTGCGTCTCGATTGTTTCTAAGTTCCTGACTTAAAGCTTGCCACCAACGGTTTTGCTCCGGGTACTCTTGCTGGGCGTCCAGGGCTACGCCCTGTAGTTCTGTGATGACGTGCGCGCGTAAGCTATTAAGCACATCCTGTTCAATGTCCGCAGGTGGTGCTTGTTGCGTTTTTGCCCTGATGGCGTTAACACCGAAACCGAACAAGGTTCTTACCGGCCAGGTCACCACCTCGCGTGTTTTTTGGAGTGTGGCGGCGATGCCGGGAATCTCCAGTAACGTCAGCAACTCGGCTAACGCTCGATTGAATGTATCGTTACGAGACTCGTCGTTTAAGTAACGCAGCTGATATTGCTCAAACGCATTGTCTATGGCTTTGTTTACCGAAGCTTGCCAGAGTTGTTCCGCCGATTGTTCATGAATCGCCGGCTTGATCCAGCGATCCCAATGCTGATCGATGAAACGCGTGACAGCAGGCTGAAGGCGATGTCGTTCATGCTGGTGTTCAGAATGCTGCACGGCTTCTGCTAACCGCTGCAGTTCCGTTGGGGTGAAAGGCCGCTGGTTTTCTGTGTAAGGTAACGCCACCAGTGAAACCGGAGATTCATTTGGAAACGTTTCGTTAAAGCGTTGTTCGAAAGAGGTCAGCACGGTGGATTTATCGTGCTCGTTGAGTTTATTGATCAGAACCGTGATGGGTTTGTCCAATGGCAACATCAAACGCAGCATGTCCCATACTGATCGATCACCGTACTTATCTTTACTAACCACTAGAATAAGCGCATCCGATAGCGCCAGTGTATCTAATACAGCACCTCGATAACCATGCGCTTCAATGGAATCAAAATCGGGCGAGTCCCAGACCACGGCCTGTTCAATCAAGGCTGCATTGCCAGCTTGAATCGGTTCGAGTAGATAGGTATTAAGCGTTTCACGACGTAACGCCTCCGGGCTAACTCTTACCATCGGCTCCAACACGGAAGCAATAGGTTGTAATTGGTGTTCTTCTAAGTTCACACCAAAACCCTGGGCATGCACGGTGTATCCCGCGCGGGCGCTGACACCCGCAGCGTCGTAGTCAGTGAGTACGTTAACCAACGTACTTTTACCTGCCTGTGTGGGGCCAACAATACCTAACTGAAAGGGGTGGTCAGGCTGGGTGGAATTCAGCAGGATTTTATCCTGGCAGGCATCTACCAAACGCAGATCGTTGTAATGGTTCACCCAGTCCGGTTCAGGCGAATCGGTTGCGTTCAGCAGCTGTTCATAGCGCACCAGCAGCGTTTTGATCGCCTGGTTCATGCGGTGGTGGCCGGGAATACGAGGTAGTCGAGAAACAAACCGATGAAAATCAACATCCCCACATAGTGATTATTTAGAAAAGCTTGAAAACACGCGGCTGGATCTCTGTCGCGGCAGTCGTGTAATTGTTTTGCGATGAGTAAAGCGGCGGCCACAAGTCCAAGAAAGAAAAAACCACCGCGCCCATGAGAATGCCCGGCGATAAGCATTAAACACACCATGAGCGTTTGTGCCACACCCACTAACCACAAATCATAACGACCGAATAATATGGCGGTTGACTTAATGCCAACAACGACATCGTCTTTACGGTCAACGATGGCATATAAGGTGTCGTAGGCCAAAGCCCAGATGACGGCCGCCAGGAACACGATCCAGGCGGTTGAGGGTGTTGTTCCGGTTTGTGCTGCAAACGCCATGGGAACTGCCCAGGCAAACGCCAGTCCTAGAAACAGTTGCGGCCAATGCGTGATTCGCTTGGTGAACGGGTAGAGCACGGCTAAGAACAGCGCTACGAATGAAAGCTGAATGGTGTAGGTGTTTGTAAATAAAACAAGCACAAACGCCACGAGCATTAACACCGCTGTGGTGGCCAGTGCATCGTTTGGCGTCAGGGCTTTGGTGGCTAGCGGGCGGTTCTCAGTTCGGTCTACCTGTCCATCCCAATGTCGGTCGGCGTAGTCATTAATGGCGCAACCGGCTGAACGCGTTAACACCGTGCCAGCAATAAAAATCAGTAGCACTTTTAAATCAGGCAGGCCATCGGCTGCCAACCAGAGTGCCCACAGTGTGGGCCAAAGCAGCAATAAGATTCCGATGGGCCGATTGATTCTGGTTAAGATAACCAGGTGGGGCCATTTCTGTCTGAGTTGAGCCGTGTTCAAGAGCACTTAGGTTCTGTCGGACTGTTTGCGTATATTAACGGGTTTGTTTCACCAGAGAACGATTATGACTTTCGATTACGATTTAATCTCTATTGGCGGCGGAAGTGGCGGTATTGCTACGCTCAATCGTGCTGGTATGTACGGAGCGAAGTGTTTGTTGATCGAACGTGATCCGGTGTTAGGTGGAACGTGTGTAAACCGAGGTTGCGTACCCAAAAAAGCCATGTGGTATGCCGCGGGTGTGTCTCACGCATTACAAGATGCCGGGGATTACGGTTTCCCCGAAGCCAGTACGCAATTTGACTGGGGTGAGTTTGTTGAGAAGCGTGAGTTCTATATCAAGAACATTAATAAAGCCTACGAGCACTATCTTGGGAAAAACACCGTGGATTTTACCCACGGGCACGCAAAGCTTGTAGGCCCTAACACGGTTTCCATCGATGGCCAGCGAGAAGTTACTGCGGAACGCATCATCCTTGCACCAGGTGGCTCACCGGTAATGCCCGATGTGCCGGGAATAGAGCATTGCATTAACTCCGATGGTTTTTTTGAATTGAAAGAACAACCTGAATCGGCGTTAGTTGTTGGGGCGGGTTATATCGCCGTGGAGCTTGCGGGGTTGTTGCAGGCATTGGGCACACCAACCACCTTGGCGATTCGTCACGACTCATTCCTGCGCGGCTTCGACGACATGCTCTCTGGCCAGTTAATGCAAGCGATGGAAAACGATGGCGTTGATGTGCAAAAACGCTTTACAACGGCAAGCATTGAAAAGCGTGATGATGGTTTGTATGCCACCAGCGAAAGTGGTGAAACTATCGGGCCCTACAGCAGTGTCATTATGGCCATTGGTAGAAAGCCTGCCACCGATGCCCTGGGCTTGGAAAGTGTCGGTATCGCGACCGACGAACGCGGTTACATTCCGGTGGACGAATGGCAGACAACATCGGTACCAAGTATCTATGCGTTAGGGGATGTTACCGGTCAGGCGGAATTGACACCCGTGGCCATTGCTGCGGGCAGACGGTTGTCAGATCGAATTTTCAATGGACAAACGGGCCGCAAAATGGATTACAACACCATCGCAACAGTCGTGTTCAGTCATCCGCCCATCGGCACAGTGGGTTTGACTGAAGCCGAAGCGAAAGAGCAATACGGAGACGAGGTGAAGGTATACAACACACAATTTACCCCCATGTACGCCGCCTTTACCGAACACAAAACCAAGACAGCCATGAAATTAATTGTGACAGGTCAGGACGAGCGAATCGTGGGGTGTCATATGATTGGTCGTGACTCTGATGAGATGTTGCAGGGTTTTGCTGTCGCCATCCGCATGGGCGCTACAAAGTCCGATTTTGACGATACCGTGGCGATTCATCCCACCAGCGGTGAGGAGCTGGTAACGCTCCGCTAGTTCCATACGACCCTTTAGAACAGGCCTTAAGTCCGTTTCGTGATGCGATTCACAACAGCGGTTGATGTGTGATGAAACCGCCAACTGCTGTGTGATTGCTGCACCAGATTCAACACGGACTGTGCGGCGTTTCCTAGCTATTGCGTTCTGTTGCTCACAGACTTAAAAATAAAGGCTCGCAACCGGTGTGTGCAACTGTAGGAAAGCTGGCTTACTGCCTCTCAATAGTGCGCCAGCCCGGCCGTTAATCGCATTGTCACACAACGATTAAACGGGTTAGGGCGCATGCGAGCTGAAAGGCTGCAACTACGCAACGCTAGGGTCGATCACAAGCAACAGGGTTTTTCTTTTGTTGAGCTTCTGATCACGTTAGTTGTGGGCGCTCTGCTTTTATCGGTGGCTGTGCCTTCGTTCCAGGGGTTAATGACGGGCAACCGGCTGACAGCCACCACCAATACACTGGTATTCAGCCTTCAGACCGCACGCTCTGAAGCCATAAAGCGCGCGTTACCGGCCGGCGTTTGCACCAGCTCAAATCCGTTGTCAGCTAATGCAGCGTGTAACGCGGGAAGCGGTTATGTTGGCGGCTGGATAGCGTATGTAGACGATAACGAAAACGGCAGCCGTGATGCAGCCGAAGACGTTGTGATGGCGGTTGAAGACCGGGGTGCAGGATTTACCATCACACCCGATGCGGTGTTCCAGAATCAAGTGTATTTCGATGATGGTGGCGGCAGCACAAATCCTGCGGGCATTCCGTTATCGGGATCGATAGGCATACGCTACGGTGACGGTACTGAGTCTCGTACGGTCCAGGTATCGGCAACTGGCCGAGTATCAACGATTGACTAACACCGGCATGCAACCGCGTTGTATCAAGTTTGCCCGGACGTCTCACCAGAACGGTGTTGGCGTGGTCGAGGTCTTAGTCGCACTGGTGGTCGTGTCCCTTGGTGTACTGGGAATGGCTAGCTTGCAGTTGACCGGTATGCAGCAAAGCACTGGTGCATACAATCGCGCAAAAGCATTGCTATACGCCGAAACCATGGCAACGCGCATGCGAACCAACCGACCGGCGATTGATTCCTTTCTTTTTGATGGTTTCAATTCGGATGACCTCAATTGCAACGCAGCCCCGGTACCTTATTGTCAGGCAAGTGTGACGGGGACGGCTCAATCGTGCACTGCAGCCGAGTTAGCTATGTTTGATCTTGCAAACGTTGCGTGTGGTGACTGGGGTGGTGGTGTAGCCGATGATGGTGTTGTGGGGTCGTTACCCAATGGGCAGCTAGTGGTGACGTGTGACGCGGCTCCCTGTACATCCGCTTCTACCTACACAATAAACGTTTCATGGACTGAAGGGCAGCGTACCACGTCGGATATGAACGACACCGTGATGCGCCGGGTACAGTTAAGGATGCGTCCGTGATTCGATCGTCCACCAACGGTACAGCGAAGAAGCAACGCGGTTATACGCTGGTTGAGATGATGATTGCGCTTATCCTCGGCTTGGTCGTTGTCTCTGCGGTTGTGAATATGTATGTGGGAGCAAACCGGTCAGCAAAATTTACGCGTGGCTTGCAAACCATGCAGGAAAATGGACGCTACGGGGTATCGGTTTTACAACGTGGTTTTCGACTAGCTGGCTATTCACCGGATTTACGAATTGATCCGGTTGATTTAACGCAAAGCTCAAATAACGCCATCACGGTGGTCATGCGCAGTGGTTTTGATTGCAACGGAATCGATACCACAGCGTCACCGATCGCAGGATACGCAGAAAATACGTACGCGCATAATGCGGCAAATGACACCATTACCTGCCAAGGCAGCGGCCCGGGCGCGACACCCATGCCGATTGTTGAAGGCGTGGAAGCGTTTCGGGTGCTGTACGGGTTAGATACCGATGATGACGCGGTACCCGATAGTTATGAAAGCTATCGCGCGGACATACCGCCACGTCAAATCGTAGGTATTCGTTTTGCCATTTTAGTGAATTCGGGTACACCGATTCGCACGCGCAATATGTCAGAGCAGTTCGTTGTGTTAGACGCTGTTGAGAACAGAAACGATCGTTTTGCGCGGCATGTATTCGGCAGCACGGTGTTGCTTCGTAACCGGTTATGAGCAGATGACATGCGAAACGTGATCCAACAACGCAAGCAGGGGCAACGTGAACACGGGGTGGCTTTAGCCATCAGTTTGATCTTGCTGCTGGCACTAACGATTCTCGGCGTTGCCACTCTGACGTCCACGCGTTTTCAGGAGCAAATCACCAGTAACTCACAGCAGAAATCTGCCTCGTTTGAAGCCGCAGAGTCTGCAATCAATTCGGTGTTGGTGGATCGCGACCTCATCATTAACAGCATTGTGAATGTGCCGCCCGCGCAGTTCAACGACCCGGATCCGGTTTTCCCCCCTGGCTTTGAAGCCTTGTTATCAGCGAGTTTCGACCAAACGAATGACCGAGGCGTGAGCCTGGACATTAATTCTGCAGTGTCCATCCAATACTGTGGTGAACGTGCTATTTCGGTGGGCACTGAATTATCTGGCGACCTGTCGCGGCCTCGTACCGTGGCCATGACGTTTGATGTAAACGGTACCGCGGAAATCGAAAACACGAACGCACGATCTGATCATGTGCAGCGCGCCAGTCTGGCAAGACCTGAAACCCGTCGCACAGGTAACTGCGTTACCCCAATTCCTTAGGAACACCAATGAGTAGCTTAAAAAATCAAAAGGGTTTCACCTTAATTGAGGTGATGATCGCGGTGGTAATCCTCGGTATCGTTGCAGCGATAGCGGTACCCAATTTCATGAACTTCATGACCGACACACGCCGGGTGGATGCCATTACATCGCTTACAGAAATTGCCGGCGAACAACAGCGTTTTATGTCGGAACAAAATCGCTATGCCACAAGCATGGTTGAAATGGGTTATCCAGCGGATCCGTTGATCAGTGACGAAGGCTATTATCAAATTACCGTTGCTAACCCCACGCCAACAAGCTATGTGCTGTTTGCCACGCCTGTGGCCGGCGGGGCGCAAGCCAACGATGCGGAGTGTGGTGCGTTTACTCTGAACTCTTCCGGCGTTAAAGGTTCAGAAGGCGGTATCGAGTGCTGGTAAGCTACACGGGTTAAATCACCTACCCAAATTAGCTATGTCCAAGTCAGTCCCACTCAGCGCCTTTGACGCTGTGATATCCCGTGCCGGCACCGATGCCATGAAGTGGGATAAGTACAAGAATCAAGATGTGTTGCCCTTTTGGGTGGCTGATATGGACTTTGCTATTGCAGAACCCATTCAGGCTGCTCTGCTTGAGCGAATGAAACACCCGATTCTGGGTTACACGCTACCGTCCGACGGATTGAGTGATGCGGTAAGAGGGTTTTTGCAGGATGAATATCAGTGGGAAGTGGAAGCTGACTGGCTCGTTTGGCTGCCCGGTGTTGTTTGCGGACTGGCCGCGAGCTGTCGGGCGTTTGCACAACCGGGCGAGGCCTTAATTGTAAACCCACCGATTTATCATCACTTCTTTGATTCACACGAACCACATCATCACATCGAGCGTTTGCCATTGCAGTGTGGGAATGACCATCGCTGGACATGGAATTTTGTAACGCTGGAGGAACGTCTGAAAGCCGGTGGTGTCGGGGCAATCATGCTGTGCTCACCGCACAACCCCTCGGGCACCGTATTCACACGCGATGAGCTGAATACCATGATGCAATTAGCCAACACTTACGATGTTACGGTTGTCTCTGATGAAATCCATTGTGATCTGGTGTTAAATCCTGAAGCCAGACATTACCCCACGGCGGCGGCTGTTCCGCAACTTCACGATAGAACCGTTACGTTGATGAGTGCGAGTAAAACGTGGAATCTTGCCGGTTTGAATTGTTCCTACGCCATCATTCCTGATCCGACTCGTCGGGAGGCATTTAAGGCTGCCGTGCAATCGACCGTACCGCCCGTACCGCCGTTGGCTTATGTCGCGACCGAAGCAGCCTATCTACACGGTGGCACCTGGCGTGCTGCGGCCAATGAATATCTATGGGCAAACTATCAGTATTTGGTGGAGCGTTTTGCGGATGTGTCCGAACTTCATGTTCACCCGTTGGATGCCACCTACTTGGCGTGGATAGACGCTACCAATTTACCGGTGGATAACGCAGCAGAGTTCTTTGAACAACACGGTGTGGGTTTATCCGATGGTGCGCAGTTTGATCATGCGGGTTTTATACGTCTGAATTTTGCTTGCCCAAGGGAAACCCTGGGTAAGGGCATAGATCGGATGCTGGCGGCCATAAAAACCCTGACGTCGTAGAGCGTTTAAGGTTAGCTCCTTAATCCGGTGTGCGATTTAGCACATGGCATGTAGGTGGCCCACGATTGACGCTAACCGAAACGAATCGGTGCGTCCACCGCGGGTGTCACACTGAGTTGGCCGTCGGAAAACGCCTTTAAAGCGTTCAGCGTCATTCGTGCGGTTGCACCCCAGAGTACCGCGTTATCTTCTTCGCTGTACACAATGACCGGGTGACGGCTGTTTGCCAGTGGGTCGATAGTATCGCGTGCTCGAAGCGTGAAATTTTTGCGCTGACTGAGCCACATTAACGGCAAGGTTAAGGTTCTGGCAACTTCGTTGGTTTGTAGTGTGAGCGTTTGCGGCCATTGCATCACCGCTACTACTGGTGTTACGGCGTAGTCACTCACCGTGATGTAAGGCGATAAGGTACCGATGAGTTGGATTTGATCACGCGGCACGCCGATCTCTTCGTGTGTCTCTCTTAATGCGGTTTCCTCTAGTGAGCTATCGGTTTCATCAGCGCGGCCACCGGGAAACGCAACCTGTCCGCTGTGTCTGTCGTTTGGGTTTGTCGCTCTTACGATATATAAAAAATGCCATTCATCCTTTACACGTACCAGAGGCATTAAAACAGCAGCCGCCTTATAGGCTGATGCCGATGGCGTGTCACTGTTTTTGAACAGGCCTTCATCGCTAAATACCTCTACTGGGAAATCATCAGCCAGCGTCATGAAAGCGGTTCTTGTTGTAGCGATGCGCTTAAGGCAGGTTCAGTCGTTGCGGATGTGACCGAGCTATCAACCGCTTGAACTGGATTGGTGATGGACACACACGGAAAAAACTGGTGTGGCTGTATGTACTTAAGGATTTCCTGTTGACAGAACCCCAGCATATCCTGCTCTGCATTAGCTGGGTAGCCCACCATAGCGGTTTTGGTATTCATGGGTTGCGCAAGCAGTTGCGATTCAGGATATAAACGTATCATGCGCTTATAAAAAGGCTTTGGAAGACGAAACGGCCCCAGGCTAACCGAGTGAATACTGTCAACGTCGAGTGCAGAAAACGTTTGTCTGAATAAATCACCGTATAACGTTTGCATGTTATCCGCAGCCAGTATGGGATCGAATCGCAAACCGATTGTCCATCCTGCTTGTTGTAACTCCTGTAGCGCTTGTAAACGTTTCTCTAAGGAAGGGGTTTTGTGCTCATGCGCTTCTGCGATGGCACTGGGTGACAGGCTGTAGGCCACCACAACGTTACTGACCGGCGATCGCTTTAACAGGGAACGGATCTGTGTGCTTTTTGTTCTGAGTTCCAGCCGGGCGTTCGGTAAGCGCTCAAATTCATTTAACGCTTCATCAGTAAAGGCGGTGACGGGGTTTAGTGCTAAGGAGTCACAGTCATACCCTGAAAAAAACCAGCTGGGTGTCTGGGTATCTTCTTCGCAGGTGGCTCGTATATCCGAGAAAAAATCATCAAAATTAGCAAAGACGACGTAATTACCCGAACGATACATGCCTTGTAAGAAGCAGTAACGGCAGTCGTATACGCAATTAAGCATGTGAGAAAAGTAGTAGTTCCTGGAGCCACCAATGTGATAGCCCGGCGGCGTGGGTAAAACTCTTCGGCCGTGCTTTTTGGCAAGGATTAAGGCCGGTGCCTGTTTTTGCTGTCGAAAGTCCTGGGCTGGCTGGTTGAACACATCGCCATAGCGATCAATTGAAATTTGCCTGGACTTCGGAAAGCGCTGCACAATCGCCTGGGTTCGCGGGTGCTCGGCAATTTCTCGTTCTATATAAAGCGTACTAATCATCAGGCCTAGAGTATCAATAATTGACTGGGTAGCTTAGTAATTGATCATCTAAGTGTTTCAGTAACCGTTTGCTGCTATCAAGATTGCCTAAGGCTTCAATGCTGGGTAAATCGCCGTACATGGCCAGATAACGTTCCAGCAGCCTGCGAAGTTGGTGAGTTTCTGTCGCGCTGTGGTGGCACAGTTCGGTGATGTGGGTAACCAGGCGATGAACCTGGGTTTTGAAGGTATCAGTGGTGTTTTTATATTCTTGCGACGCTAACCAATCGATCAACATTTGCACGGTGGGTATCGTGCTGCGCATCCAGGGGCCCACGTTTTTTACTGAGAAGTCATCGATGGGGTGTTGGGGGTTGTCGGACACCACCTTTACGCACTGTATTCGCGATAAATCGGTGTACTGGGTGGCCGCCTGTAAAACGGCCGCCGCTTCCATGTCAAAAACACAATCCTTGCGGTATTCAGAAGAAGGCTCTGCTACGCTGACTACTTCGCAGTATTCCTGTGTCACTGATGGGTTTGCCGGGTCGGTTGCTAAGGCTGTGGTTGGCAGTGGCGGCAAATGAGGGTACCAGCGACGCCCGGTGGTGTGATCGTGAACACTGCTAGCCAATAAAACCTGCCCGATGGGTCGGTCACCACCGGCGATTCCGATATTGATAAACGCGTCGATACCCGTGAGTATGGACATCAAGGTTTCCAGGCGGGCAGCGGCACGTTGTGCGCCCATACCGGTTTGGAGTAAGCAAACCTCATTGCCCACCCAGGCGCTCAAACCGCGTTGGGGCACCGGCTTAAGCTGGAAGGCTTCTATTAAAGGCTTGGATTCTGCGGTCATGGCGGTGACCAGACAAGTTATTGCCATGATGCGGTTACACACGTGTTATTTAACATAGAACGATTAGTCTAACCCTACGCTGTTTAACCCTACACTTATGGCCATCTTGGTTCTTGGATAAACCCAGCATGATAATTTCTAACCTAGAATTTTTACCCGATCAAAAAGTGACCAGGCATATCGGTTTGGTTCAGGGCAGTTCGGTCCGATCGAAGCACGTAGGTCGTGATGTCATGGCAGGGTTGAAAAATATATTCGGTGGAGAGTTGGTTGGTTACACCGAACTGCTTCAGGATTCCCGCGTGGAGGCCACTGAACGAATGATTGAGCAAGCGCGCTCCATTGGGGCTGATGCGGTGCTTAACGTAAGATTCAGTACCTCGAGCATCACCGCCGGTGCGGCAGAAATATTTGTGTACGGCACCGCCGTGGAGCTGGCTGATCATGGGTAGTTTTATTGTTTTTGTGGTCTTGCTGTTGACCGGAATGATATTCGGCAAGATTGCAGAAACCCGACATTTAAAATCCATCATCAAACGTGAGCAGCAGCTCAACAGGTTACCGGCCGTTGCCAGTCGATACCCACCGTCCGGAGAGGGAGTTCCAAACTACCAACAGCTGCTGGTAACCGGGAACGTGGTCATCGCCTCGGACTACTTTAAAACATTCCTTTCAGGGTTGATTAATATTTTTGGTGGACGTGTGACCCCCTTCGAATCATTATTGGATCGTGGTCGCCGCGAAGCGCTGTTGCGCATGAAGGAATCTGCTGATGCGGTGAATGCGGATCTGGTTTTCAATGTGAAATATCACACGGCCACAATCCAGCAGACCGGCAAGGGGGCCATCGAGGTACTGGCTTACGGCACAGCGTTAATACCCAAGCCCATGCTTACCGCGAAGGCGTAACACAACCGCAGCTGTTATACCGTCATGCACTACGAAAACCGTCAACCCACCGAAGGCATCAATGTGACGCAGGAAAGCGCCATTTTGCGTGCTGTAAAGCTAACGGTGGCCGCTCTGGTGTTGGTGCTGCTGTTGTTTGCGATCTTCAGCTTTGCAGGCGGTTGGGTAGCGCGTTGGATTCCGTTTTCCGTCGAACAGAAAGTCGCGTCTCTTGGATTTAGCGAATCACCGCTTGGCGAATCGGGCACTGCGCCCGTTGATGTGGTTGAAGCCACGGTTGCGCTAAATGAGTTGGCGCAGCGGGTGATGCTGCATATGGACATCCCAGAGGATATGAGCATAACCGTGCATTACATCGATGACGATGTCATCAATGCGTTTGCAACCTTGGGCGGGCATGTATTTTTTTATCGAGGCTTAATAGAACGGTTACCGCACGAGAACGCGCTCTCGATGGTTATGGCCCATGAGATTGCGCACGTGGTGCACCGCGATCCCATCTCCGGTTTCGGAGGCGCTGTCAGTGCTCAGGTATTACTAAGCTGGGTTACCGGGGGCGCGATTGATGAAATTACCCGTTTTTCAACGCAACTGGGTACCGCATCGTTTACCCGAGGCATGGAAACCCGTGCCGATACGGTGGCCATTGATGCCGTTCATCGGATGTATGGTCATATCAACGGGGCTGACGAATTATTCCGCGCACTCGTTCGTGAAAGTGCCAAAGACCCGGGCCGTGAGTCCTGGGCGGATGAGTTTCTTAGCACGCACCCAATGAATGACGATCGGATCGCTGCCATTCAAATGCTTGCGCGTGAAAACGAATGGTTGCTGTCGGGTGAGCTTACACCGAAGCCTGCAGCGTTATCCGGTGGTGTGGCTGCCATTGAGCCACAGGCTCAGTAAATAAAAAGCGATCGAATCCGTTCTTGGCATTTGGTAGTCGTAAGCCGGGTCTCCCCAGGTACCGAAGGCCTGAACTTGCGCACGGGTAAACCATTGCGCGTCTTCAATCTCATGTGTATCTAACGCCAGTTCCGTGGTGATGGCCTCGGCTTTAAACCCGAGCATGATGGAGCGAGGGAAAGGCCAGGGCTGGGACGTGATGTATTGAACGTGATTGACTCGTACCCCGGCTTCCTCAAAGACTTCTCTGGCAACGGCTTGCTCGAGGGATTCACCGCATTCTACGAATCCCGCTAACGTGGAGTACATCCCGGCAGGCCAGCCGGGGCTGCGGCCGAGCAAGCAACGCTCGACGCCATCGCTATCTGTGTGTGTTACCAGCATGATGACAGCAGGGTCAGTTCGTGGGAACACCATGTGGCCGCAGGCCTCGTTCACACAACGCTTCGTGTGGCCTGCCTGAATGTTTTTAAGCTGGCTACCGCAACGGCTGCAGTGTGTCGTGTTTTCGTGCCAAAAACACAGCCCCTTTGCATAGGTGAGAAGCGCTCCGTCGTCCGCGTTGATGCGCATACCCACTTTGCGTAAATCGGTGAATTCGGTGTCGGCAGGCAAAGTCAGGTTACTGGCCTGGTCATCGTCTATCGCAATGGTGAACCAGGGTGTTTGGCCGTCGGTACCCAAATAAATTGCATGGCTGACTTGCCAGGGGGCTTGTACCGGAAAAGCAGCTAAGCTAAGCACATCCTGATCAAAATTAACGGGGCAGGCCCCTTTGTGTATGGGTAGCACACGGGCTTTGGGATCGTGCCAGAGTGCTGCGACTGCAGCGTCGTCTTTACGAAGATGGTCCTGACGGTCGATGGGTTGTTGTTGTATGAACATTCAAAAAGCTTAGCCGGAATACTTCGTCGCAGTGTAGCGGTGTTAGGAACAATCGATGCGATTTATATCTTCATTAGCCTTCGTCAAAGTGGCAGCAGCAGTCGGGTTTCTCCTTACTGCTGGCTTGGCCCAGGCGCAAGAGGCTGATGAGCCTGATCAGCTGCAGGGACGGCCGCAATGGGAAATCGGTGTTGGGCTCGGAGCGTTCAGCGGATTTGATTATCCAGGCTCGCTTGATACCAATCGCCGGCAATTCGGTTTGCCCTTTTTCATTTACCGCAGCAAACGTTTTCGGGTTGGCGGGGGTGGTATCAGCGCAGTGGCAATCGAGGAACCGCGATTAAAGCTTGACTGGTCGGTTGCAGCCTCTCTAAACGCTTCGACAGAAGGTAATACCGCCAGGGCCGGCATGGAGGATCTGGATTTTCTGATTGAACTCGGGCCGCAGTTGATAGTGAGAGTGATTGA
The DNA here is from genome assembly GCA_020629835.1 of Granulosicoccaceae bacterium. Taxonomy (GTDB): domain Bacteria; phylum Pseudomonadota; class Gammaproteobacteria; order Granulosicoccales; family Granulosicoccaceae; genus Granulosicoccus. Next base: position 27,447 of record JAHDCO010000003.1, on the reverse strand, counting down.
TCGTGAATCACCCAGCGGCCAGCGCTACCGCGTGGACTGGAGCACGAAGCTGCGGGGCGTTATCTCCACCGATTTTGCTTCAGCAAAAGGCCGCGGTCTGGTGTTTGAATCCAGCGTCGCCGGGCGAGTGCAAAACCTCGCCGGCCAGCGGCGACTTGCCTTATCGGCAGGTCTTGGCCTGCGCGCGGCAAGTGAGCGGCTAAATGATTATTTTTATCAAGTCGATCCGGAATTTGTCACGCCGGTGCGCCCATCCTATGACGCGCGTGGGGGCTTAATTGATGTACGCGCGAGTATTGGGATAGCCCTTGCCTTACCTAAACGGGTCAGGCTGTTTATCGGAACACAAACCGGCTTTTACCACCTCGCAGCAAATCGTGACAGTCCATTACACAGAGCACTTTGGTCAACGTCAGCGGCGGTTGGCCTGGTATGGACCATTGCTCAAAGTGAAGAACGCGTTGGCGTATTGGAAGCGGAATAACGAGGCTTCTCTGCCAATGCCTTTCGTAAGCGTTTCAGCTCGCCTTTAATTTGGCTTACGTATTTTTCTTTTTCCTGTTCAGTCAGTTGCGCAAAACGCAGTAACAACAAAGGGTCTGCCACAGCCGATATCTGGGCACGGCAGTGAGGCAGTTCTCGACACGCTCGTTCAACAAACGCTTGGGGGGATTCATGCCTTTCCCGTTCTATGTTGTGTAGTTTCAAGCGTTGTTCGAACTGCTGCCAAAGCTTATCCGGTAACGGCAACCGACGCGTGAACTGGCTTAAAGGAGTTTTAAGTACCCACAAACACCAGAGAGCAATGACGCCTAGTATTAGCGCGGTAACCTGCCAGAGTGCTAACGCAGGTAATCCAAACCTTTCATACAGGGATGCCTGAGAGCGATTATTAAAATCAACCACCCATCGTTGCCAATCGTGGTTGATAGAGTCCCACGCTAAACCCAGTCGGCTTCCCCATGAGAAACGGTTCAGTGTTGAGAATGCATCCTCGCTGGTTTGATTCAGCGCGTTACGCAAGCCTTGTTCAACTCGACTTGGTGCAATGGCTGACGTCGGATCGTAACGCCGCCACATGCCGTCAATGAACACTTCTGACCACGCATGGGCATCCGATTGCCGCACGATCATGTAATCGTCATTCATCTCACCGCCCAGGTAGCCGGTTACTACACGTGCCGGTAAGCCGGCTGCGCGCATCATGAGCGTAAATGCTGATGCATAGTGTTCACAGAAGCCGCGCCGCGTATCAAATAAAAATTCATCTACGGGTGCATCACCCAACAAACCCGGTTGCAAGGTGTAGTAGTACTCCAGTTGATTAAAGCGTTGCATGACCTTTTGAACAAAATCCAATGGCGAATCGGATTCAGCTTTAATGGAATTAACCAACTCCACGGTCCTTGGCATGTTGGAAGGATAAGCAAGCTCGCTTCGGTTCGGCCCTACGGCGGGGCGAAACTGATCGCTAACGGTCGAACGCTGGGTATAACGGGTTAGGCGGGTAATGGGTTTACGTGCTTTCAGTTGTCCAGTCACACTCAGCGAGGCGTACTGGCTTTTCGAACTGGGAGGTGCTGGTTGACCGTTAGCTTCAGGAATTGATACCGGCTGATCCAGGGCAAATAGCCATCGTTGGTTATGCGGTTGAAGCATAACGGTATATTCCAACGCACCGGGTACTTCAGAGGCTGGATAGGATTCTAGTTGGCGTGAATCCGGACTCCACGTATAGCCATCGAACTGCGTGAGTATCGGGCCTCGCCAGTAGCGATCACTTTGCGCAGGTGGCGGGCCGTTAAATTCCACTCGAAAGGCAACCTCGTCTGATTGGGACAGGTTGCCAATGTCGCCGGGTCGCATGGTATCGCTTAAGCCGGTTTGCCCGGCGGCATCATTGGGTAACGACCACAAGGGGCTTGGTGGTCTTGGAAATAAAATAAACAATGCTGCTGCGATGGGTAAACCTTGCAGCAGTAACTTACCGACCAGTTTTAACTGTGGCTTCCGCGCCAACGGGTGGGTTGGGTCTCTTAAGACAGCCAAGGCATGGCCTAAGGCGAACACCGCCGGTAGCGTGACGATTGCGGACACCATCGACTGCGAATAGAAATACTGGGTGAGCAGCAAGATGCACGACAAACCCAGTAGCAACGTAGCATCAGCGCTTCGCCGGTACTCGGCAAACTTCAAAGACACCAGTAGAAACAAAAAAGCCACACATGGGTCACGGCCGAGAAAATAGCCGTAGTGTAGCTTTATGCACAAGGCTCCAAGGATCGCGAGCGTGGTGATACTGGCGGTTGAAAAAACCCAATGCCAGTTGGGGTTGTGGGGTGTTTTGAGCGCGTACACCCGTAAACCAATCAACGCACTTCCGGCAAGGCTTACCCATATCGGAAGGTTCAATATATGGGGTAATTGCACAAGCAGTAACAACGATGCTAACGCGATTAAGCTGGTGGATTCCATCACCAGCGATGTGTTGGAGGTCTTTAGAACAAGTTTAGGCAAACGCATAGTCGCTTTACTCGTTCAAGAGGGTTTCTGGGTGGTTCGGTAACGCGTGCACTGCCAATGCATTTATACAGGCCTTGTAGTGCTCAGGACCTTTACTTGGCCCGAACTGCGTATGGCCCACTCGCAACGTGAAGACCGACCCGCTTTGATGCGCACGTTTCACCCAGGCATACAGTCTGGATAACTGCGATTCAGTATCGCTAAGATTTGTATCCGGCAAAGCCAGCTCAATGGTGCCGGCCGTGCTGGCTGTTTCTAGTTCTCTTACTTGCAGTTTGCCGCTTCGTGCCGCTTGCTTCCAGGCCACGCGAGTCAGTGGATCACCGGGCTGGTATTCGCGCAAACTGGCAACATCACCTTCATTATTGACGGCGGAATTCGGTGCAGAGTCATCCACGTTTGTGAAGGGTATCGGCGGTGGGTTGTTTTCCGCTTTTGGGTAAACCAGCACAGCAGCCGGTGCGTGGCAGTAACTCCAGGTTGACCACAAGCCGATGGGGTACTGACTACTGAGTGTTATGCGACCAATCGACTGGTAGCCCCGTTGGTGGGTTTGAACCGGTAAACAAATGCCTGTTTTTTGCTGCGCCGGTACATCGGTGACAACTCGGCCGCCGTTGTAGCGTACCTCAATACCAATACGATCTTCATTGCTTGAATTGTGCAGCTGCAAAATGAATTGAGCGGTATCGCCACAATCCACATTAGCCGCAACCAGTTTTTCCAACGATAGCCCAGCCAGGTTTCGATAGGTATGCAACAAACTGGCAATGAATAAGCCGGATAGCAAAAAACTCAAGGCATAACCTAGATTCAACTGATAGTTGATAGAGGCAACCAGGCAAATGGCTAATGCCAGCAGGAACGCAAAGCCCCGTTGTGATGGCACGATGTAAATGCGCTGGTGTTCAATGCCCAGCGGAAAGCGATCTTCAGCGCGTGTACGAAAGATGCGCTGAGATAACCCGTTGGGCAGAAGCGGTTTGGCGTTGATCACGCGTTGATTGCCTAGGGCGCGGAAATGGATCGAATAAGAGCATCCGCGGCGCGTGCACCGGCTGACACAGAACCGGTGAGTCTGTGGCCAGCAACCGGTGCGAACACAGCTTGCACGTCATCAGGTAATACATGATTTCGGTTTTTAACAAAGGCGTAAGCTCGAGCCGCCCGCACTAAGCCCAATGCGGCGCGTGGGCTAAGCCCTGTCGATTCGTTGCGAGTCGCTAAAACAAGGTCGTGCAAGTAAGCTAAAACCTCGTCAGCAATGTGCACTTCATCCACAGCATCCATCCAGCTTTGCAATGTACTGAGATCTACGCGGGTTTTAAGAGACTCCACCTGAGCTCGGGTATCGCCCTGCGCTAACAGCGCTCTTTCCTGGCCAGCGTCCGGGTAACCTAAAGACAAGCCCATTAAGAACCGGTCCAACTGAGATTCGGGTAAACCAAAAACGCCCCGTTGTTCCCCGGGGTTTTGGGTGGCGATAACAAAGAACGGCAGGGGCAGGCTATGCGTTTCACCATCTACCGTAACCTGTCGTTCTTCCATGGCCTCAAGCAGTGCGCTTTGGGCTTTTGCCGGTGCGCGATTTATTTCGTCAGCCAGTAGTAGTTGTGTAAACACAGGCCCTGGCTTGAACTGAAACTGTTGCTGGTCGGTGTTGAAGATAGACACGCCCACGACATCGGCCGGCAGGAGATCGTTGGTGAATTGAACACGTTTCCAGTCCAAACCGAGCAACTGGCCGAGTGCTCGGGCCAGCGTAGTTTTGCCTACCCCTGGAACATCTTCGATGAGTAAATGGCCTCGGGACAGCAGACAGGTTAGTGCTAATTCGCATTGATGGCGCTTACCAAACAAGACACCGTCCAGTTCATCCAAAACCAATGACACGCTGGGTTGGATAGACTGGGGCAAAGGTGAAACAGAACTCATAAAGTCGGGCACCAGATAGGGGATTAATCGATGTTCGGTACGTGCTGCAGGTATCGGCTTCAGCTGGGACTTATGTCGCGGTATCTCGTAGACACTTGAACGAATCGGCAAGCTGAATGCGAACTGGCTAACGTTGCTTTAAATTACACGTAAAAAGGGTGGTTCAAGGTGCATACTGGCGAGATGACAATCCCTTATCAAGCCCTCGGTAACGTTGCGCGTTCGGTAACCTGGCTGTTTTCAGCGTTAATACTGTGGATGCCTTTAGCCGCACTTCCACATGGTAATGAGCACGCTACGCCGCACTCGGCGGTAACCGGTGGGTTACAGGCCCCATCGAGTGAACGATCGAATGCCGGCAATCAAAAAAGATTAGCTACGCCTGTGGTCTCTCCCGCGCAGGGCGGCCTGTGGTCTGAGGTACAACCCTGGCCTCTTGTCGCGGTGCATGCGGCACTATTACCCAATGGAAAAGTCTTAGCGTGGGATGCCACACCGGATGACGCTGATGATGACCCGCACACAACGGATAACTACACAACGCGCGTGACCTTGTGGGACCCGATTACTAACGAGCACGTGGCCACTAACAACGATACGGATACCGATTTATTTTGCGCTGGGTCGGCGCATTTGTGGGACGGACGCGTATTGTTCGCCGGTGGTGACAGCGGCCGTGCTGGAGCCAACGGCCCACTGTCGAACACCAACATTTACGACCCCGAAACCAACACCTGGCGACGTGCCCCTGACATGCAGGCACCCCGTTGGTATTCATCGGTGGCCGCACTTGGAAATGGTGAGATGCTGACCTTTGGAGGCGGATATCTACCCACCCCTGCCGGAGAGGTTTTTCAGTTTGATCAAACCTGGCGGCCGCTACCGATACGTAACCCTTCGCCGAACCTGGAAGACTACCAATGGTTACAGGCCACACCTGAAGGGGATGTTTTAACGTTTGGGCCGGGTAATTCTGTATCGGTCATTGATACACAAGGCAGTGGCGAATTTCGTGCAGGTCCTCGCCGGGATGACATCGACTTGCGAGACTATGGCAGTTACGCGATGTTTGATGTGGGCCAGATATTGGTTGCCGGAGGAGGCGAGGCGACGGCCTCATCCGTGGTCATCGCAACTGCGACTCAACAAACCCGTGATACCAGTCCACTAACCGTGGGCCGTCGTCAACACGACCTCACCATCATGGCTGACGGTAGTGTCCTGGCTAGCGGCGGCATTACTGACAACGAGCGTTTTGTCAGTACCACCGGCGGTACGAAGGTGGTGGAACGTTGGGACCCAAATACCGAACGTTGGGATGTCATGAACCCCATGTTTGTAGAACGCCAGTATCACTCGGTGGCGATGTTACTACCCGATGGACGAATTCTGTCTGCGGGTGGCGGGATATGCGGTGACTGTTATGCCATCGGTTATGAAGAAATGAACGCAGAAATTTATTCGCCACCCTATCTGTTTGCAGCCGATGGTTCGCTGGCTGAGCGGCCGCGTTTATCCTTCGTGCCTGAGCAGGCAAATTACTCTCAGCGCGTCGTTGTCGGTGTTTCTGATGCGGATACCATTGAGCGTGTGCACTTAATCAAGTTGAGCTCGGTAACGCATTCGCAAAACCAGGAACAGCGGTTAGTGCCGGTGGAATTCGAACGTTTTGCCGGTTCCTTATCGCTACGCTTTCCCACATCGCGTTACACGACACCGCCCGGGCATTACCTGCTGTTTGCGGTAAACGATGAGGGTGTGCCCTCAATCGGTGCAACCATTCGAATCGGACACCCAAACCCCCAAGTCGGTGAGCCCGTTCGTCATGAGCTGGCGGCAAACACGGCGGAATCGTTTGAGTACGCGTTGCAACCGGGTCGCTTACAGGTGGCCATGAGCCGCGCTGATACGTTGTCTATTTACTTTGGCGCAACACCCATTACAGCGACGGGTGCGAATGCGGATCTGTCGGCCGAGTGTGAGCCGCAGTTAATCGATGGGCAATTCGTTTGTGAGTTTACGGTACCCACTGCGGGGCTTTGGTACTTATCGCAGAGAGCAAGCGAGCGTACGTCGTACCAGTTTACGACTCAGTTTTTGGCGCAAACGGTAACTCCGCCGGTTGACACTGAATTGCCCAAGGAACCTCTGGAACCCCAGGAGCCGGTTGAACCACCAACGGGCGGCGAATCACCTGAAGTTACCCCGGAGTTCGATCAACAATCCGCCCCGGTCAAAGTGGGTGCGCTGAATGGGTTTTGGGTAATGCTATTGCTGGGGATTTGGATCTTTGGCAGGCAAGACTCAGTTGGTATACTTCGTCATTAACGAAACCACCTACTGCCTAGGTGAGCCGGATTACGTGTGAAAAATTTTTTAAAGTCAGACCGTCACTTGCATAAAGATGAAGCGGTACGGTTAGAAGCCGTTCAAGAATTTGATGCTGATAATTCAGAGCATCAAAGCTTACTGGAAGGGTTGGTAGACAATGACGAATCGCTTGCGGTTCGTGTAGCGAGTCTTGGGAAAATCACCAGCCTGTCTAAGCTTAATCAGACGTTGCTGTCCGCGGACGATCCAGCGCTAGCAACTGCGGCCACCACCCGTCTTGCTGAATTGGTCAGCAATCACGTGGACGCTTCGGCTCTTGATGCATTTCTGGTTAACGCCAATGAAGCCGCGTGTGAAGTTATAGCAACCTCCGCATCGGCAGCGGAGCCACGCTTACGGGCGTTAGCAAAAGTCAACAACGAAGCGGTTCTGGTTCGCGTCGTTCAAACATCGAAATTTCACGATACCCGACTCGCAGCGGCAGAGAAACTGGTCAGCCACGACAGTTTACGTGCAGCGTTGACGGCAAGCCGATCGCGCGACAAAGAGGTGGCGAAACACATACAGCAGCGCCTGGATGCTCTGGCCGAACAAGAAGCCGCCGTGATTGCTGCCCGACATGCCGCAAATGACACCGCCGCGTCGCTGAAATCCCTGGCAGGTAGTGTTTGGTCACCGCAAACCAATGGTCGCTTAGATGCACTGACCGCAAAATGGTCTGGCATTGATGCTGAATTCACGCAAGCTTTGCAGTCGTCGTTTGATGCCGACGTTGCTACGGTTAACGCGTTAATCAAGGAAGCCGAACTAAAAGCGGAACAGGCTGCATCTGCCACCGCTGATGCACCAGGTGAAAACGCTGATGGCAATTCCACCACGGGTTCTGCGGATCCATCAGTCAGCGCCGCCACCGAATCAAGTGCTGACCAGGGAGCTGACCACGGAGCCGACAAGAGTGCTGATTCACAGGCGAAGCCTACAGTCCCCGTAGTGCCTGATGATGATTGCGTTAAGGCGATTAAAACCGGCTTAGCGGTAGAGAGCCTCGAGGGTCTGGCCGCAGCGGTTGCCAGCACTCGAACCTCACTGCCAGCTGAACAGTTATCCGCAAGCGAGCCAGGCACGCGTTTGTTAGCGCATGCCGAAGCGGTTTCGGTCATGTTCGATCCGCCGTTTGAGACGCAAACCGCACGAGTGAGTGCGGTCACTAACCGTATCCGTCGTGTGGAAGTACTGACTGATGTGCAGCAGCACTTAGCGGGCATTGACTTAACTGGCCTCGGCTACGTTGAGCAACTTGGCGAACACTTAGCCGCGCTGAAAAATCGACTGGGTAAAGCCAAACAGGAATCCGATGATCGAGTGAAAGCCACGCATCGACAGTTTTCGGCACTCACCGGCATAGTTAAAGAGGGTAAGTGGGGCCCAGCCAGCAGCATGTTCCGCCGCTTACAAAAGAAGATCAATGCCATGGAAGCCGCTGAAAAAGCGGTTTTTGCTGACAAGCTGTCGCGCGCTGAGGGTGAGCTGAACACCATGGCCGACTGGCAGGACTTCGCTGCCCGGCCGAAGCTGGAAGCGCTGTGCGAAAAAATGGAAGCCTTACCGGCTCAGGAGCTCGCACCTGATGCGTTAGCCAAGGCAGTGCGTACATTGCAGAACGAGTGGAAAGCCTTAGGCGTTAGTCGTGCTTCCAATGATCTGTGGAGTCGTTTTAAGACCGCAGGTGACACCGCCTATGAACCTTGCAAAGCCTTTTTTGAAGAGAAACAAAAAGAGCGGCAAGCAAAAATTGAGAACAAAAAAACCATCTGCGATGCCCTGGATAAGTCGCTGGCTGACATCGATTTTGATGCAGAAGCGGTGGACTGGAAAGCGGTTCAACGTATTGTAAATAACGCCAAACGGGATTGGAGCCGTAACCGCGTTACCGATCGAAAGCCTGATCGAAAACTGGAAGAGCGTTTCACACAATTGTTAAAGCCGGTTGAGGCAAAGCTCACCGAACAACACGATGCCAATGCGGCAATCAAGAAAGATTTAATTGAAAAAGTCACCAAGCTCGCAAGTGGTGAGATAAACCAGCATGCGGCTAACCAGGCGCGCAGCCTGCAAAGCAATTGGAAGGCGGTGGGTATCACCCGGCGTAAAGAAGACCAGGAACTGTGGGAACAGTTCAACGCTCAGTGCCGCATTATCTTTAAAACCATTAAAGACGCTGAGCGAGAGAAATACAAAGCCAGCATGGGGCACGTCTTTCGAGCTAAAGACATTATAAAAACGCTTAAGCAACACGCAAAAACCGGTGATGCCGATGATGCAACGCTTCAAGCGCTGACGACAGAATTTAATAACCTGGCTGAATTTCCAGAACGCGATAAGAAGTTTTTGGTTCGGGATTTTAGAGCGGCCTTAGATGCTAACAACAAACGTCAGGAAACGAAAAGTCGTCAGAAGCGCCAACAGGTTTTTGAAGAAGTGAAACGTTTGGTTGGCTTGTGCGAGCAGCTTGAAGATGCGGTAGAGATGCCGGAAATGATGACCGGCACGTTGGTTGAAGAGACGCTGGATGCCTGGGATGCCACCGATGTGGCTTTGCCAAAAGATTGGGTAGCACCGCTGACGGCTCGTCGTGACGCTGCAGTCGCCCACATCAATGCTTCTACTCAGTACAACTACGCGGAAACTGAAAGTGCCCGGCGTGAGCTGTTAATAAAAATGGAAGTGGCAGCCGGCGTAGATACGCCCGCTGAAGACAAAGCGCTGCGTATGCAATTCCAGTTAGCCAATTTGCAGCAAGGTATGACCGCTTCTGCGGTCTCGGATAAGAAAACCGAACTGAAAGCGCTGGAACGCGAATGGTTATCGATGGCGCCTGCCCCACAGGATAAGCGAGATTCTTTAAATTCGCGGTATCTAAAGGCCATGAAGGGCTAAGCCCGATGACCCATGGTTAACCCGCGTACACAATCGCCTACGGCGGCACAAATAGCGACCGCGATGGAGCGCGATGAGCTGGTCATGTATTACCAGCCCAAAGTCTGTTTGTTGAGCGGGAATGTCGTGGGTGCAGAAGCCCTGGTGCGGTGGAATGACCCGCACAGCCGTGTGTTATCGCCCAGCGTATTTCTGCCGCAAGCCGAAGCAGGTGGCTTACTGCACGACATGACCGTGCGGTTTCTTGATGATGTAGTAGCAGCCTGTGCGCAAGTGCGCCGCTGCGCACCGGACCTTGCGCTATCGTTAAATGTTGCGCCCAATGACCTTACCAGTCACACCATCAGTTCCCGCATAAACAGTTACTTAAGCGGTGGCTCTATACGTGCCCATGAGTTGCAGATCGAGATCACCGAAAGTGTGGTGATGGAGAATTTTGATGTGGTGCTTGATGAATTGGGTGAACTTGCCAGTATGGGCATCAAAGTATTAATGGATGATTTTGGCACCGGCTATTCGTCAATTGATCGCTTAAGCCAAATGCCGTTTAGTGCCCTGAAACTCGATCAGGGCGTGGTTCGGCGTATGACGACGTCTTCGCAAAATCTCAACACAGTAAGGTCGGCCGTAGCGATGGCACGTGAATTGGGCATGACATCCATTGCTGAAGGTGTGGAAAGCCTTGAGCAATACAACATATTGATTGCCACTGGCTGTGAAGAGGCACAGGGCTTTTACATCAGCAAACCGCTACCGCTGAATCAGTTTGTGGATTTCGTTAAAGAAGACCCTAACTTTCCAAGCTCACAAATAGGCTGCATCCATCAAGCTTTGTTTAACGTTCTGCGTTATCGAAAATCCTTGGTGGATATTGCGGTGTGCTCTGCGCTGGGAGACGGGCAGGTTGCACCGTCTATAACGGACTTTCGCCTTTCCGGTTCTGACCAGGGCTTTAGTGCTGCTCAGTGGTATTACGGCATCGGGCAACTACTCAATTATCACGAGTCTTTTCGTGCAGTGGAAGCACCGTTGAAGAAACTGAGCGATGCGGGTACCGCGCTGCAAAGAGAGTTAATTTCCGACAAGCCCAGCCGTGCGCACGGCGATCGTTTGCAATTGGTGGATCAATACACCACCGAAATCGTTGCACACCTTCAGCGCTTGGAATCAGCACTACTGGCCGAGTTAGTGGACTAACTTCTGGGCTTAAGTTGTGTCAGTGCGTGTATGAGTGCGCTATCAAAATCATCGGCGTCACGGCTCAAGCTGGCTAATGCGCAGCGCATATCTTTTTCCAGAATACCGATGGTTGATTGCTCCGAGTAACCTTCGTTAACCCAGTTTATTTTGTCGAAGTTCTGACTAAACCATGTAGCTCCCGAGCTTGCGTTTAATACGTTCAGCAATAGATCGGTATCAACGCCTTCGGCCTCTGCATCTGCCAGTACCCGACGCGTAACCAGCACTGAGCATGCAGCCAAGGTATTGTTTAGTGTTTTTACCAACATCCCTTGCCCGAGGTTGCCTACGCGAAACAACGTGGAACCCATCGCCTCAAACAGAAACTGATGCTTATCCAATACGCTATTGTCGCCTGCCAACATAAACGATAGACGTCGCTCCTGAGCAGCAATCGGGGCACCGCTCATAGGTGCTTCTAACAGTTCAATGGCGGGGTCTAGCCGCTTACGTAACGCAAGAACGTCCTGACTGGATACGGTAGAACTGACGATAACGGACGTAGGCTGGGATGCGTTTGCGGCAGAGAAAATTGCCTGTTGTTCGAAGCAAACATCCATGATGTCTTTAGCGGAGCGAACCACCAATAACAAGGTATCAGCGTTTGCATGGTGTACCGATGAAATCATCGGTACGGCAGAAGCTTCGATGGCTTCGGTGGTCTTGATATCGAAACCGACAACATCTACACCTGCATCCAATAACGCTTCGGCCATGGGTAACCCCATGGCGCCACACCCTGCAACCAGCACACGCATGACTCACATTCCCGAACGGTTAAGCTATGAGATAATGGGGCCAAGCATACGGGAGAATCCATGAATTCTGACGCTCTTCGTTACCGCAACGATTTAGAACAAGCGAAAGCCTTAAGCGAAGAGCGCGAGGTTAAGCGCGTCACTGAGTGGCTTGAAAAGCAGGAGGCCGAAGGTTCGACTGGCCTACGCCGGCAATTGCTGGCAACCTCGGTGCGATTAAGCCGAAAAATGGCCCCCGATGTTTATAAGCTGTCGGACGAATGCGTTGAGCGCTTGTCGATGGATACGCCGTTAGAGCTCTATGTCTTCAACTCCGCGCAGTTTAATGCCATGTGTTTTAAACCCGAAGAGGGTCGGGTGTTTGTCATGTTCTCATCGAGTTTGCTCGAAGGATTCAATGCCAAAGAGCTGCAGTTTGTTATGGGTCACGAGTTTGGGCACCACATCTACAACCACCACGAAATTCCGATTGGGTATCTCGTAAAGGGCCGCCAGCGGCCGGATCCCAAGCTGGCGCTGCGCTTATTTGCCTGGTCGCGCAATGCGGAAATCTCAGCCGACCGTGCCGGAGCCTACTGCGCGAATGATCAATACAGCGTTGCCAGCGCTTTATTCAAGCTGTCATCGGGCTTGACCGGTGACCTTGTCAAATTCGATTTGGAAGAATTCCTGGCCCAGGTCAGCGATATGGAAGTCATTGATTCTGAACCGAACCGGGAGGGCTCCCAGGCCGATTGGTTTTCGACACACCCGTTTAGCCCGTTACGCGTCAAGGCGCTGCAGTTGTTTTTTGCATCGAATCTCATGGACCCTGCAGGTACCTCGGTTGAGGAGATGGACGTGGGCGTGCAGCGCTTGATGAGCTTAATGGAGCCAAGTTATCTCGATGCCCGAAGTGATGCCGCCATTGCCATGCGCAATTTGTTGTTTGCCGGCGGATTGGTGGTGGCTGATGCCAGCAGTGGAATTTCTGAAAGCGAGATCGAGGTATTTGAGCGATTTTTCGAAAAAGGCGATGTTAGCGATAAGCTCAATGTCAAACGTATTCGTGAAGAATTACCTCAACGCATAGAGCGCGCCCGGGAGCAAGCAACGGACATTCAGTGCATGCAGGTGATGCGAGATATCTGTGTCATCGCGATGGCTGAAGGGCACGTCACGGTAGATGAAAAGAACGTGTTAAACGGCATCGCAGACGGCCTGGGGATCTCTCGCACCTTTATTAGCCAAACCATTGCGCAGGACTGCGAACCAGACTGAACAATCAGGTTCTTAGGCCTGCAAGCGGCCCGTTTGCGGTCTCAGGCGCTTGAAACGGGCTTGACTGCGCTGTTTAACGGGTAGTATTCGTGGCGTGGGGCTTGCTTTCACAACGGGTTTTGCGTTGTATAGGCGAAAGGCCACTTTTTTCCGGCTATGGCTAAGTCAATTAACCAGGGAACAATTTCATGAAACGCATTACCGCGATTATCAAACCGTTCAAGTTGGACACGGTGCGTGAGGAACTGGCATCGGCGGGTGTGAACGGAATTACTGTCACGGAAGTCAAAGGCTTCGGTCGGCAAAAAGGCCATACCGAACTCTATCGAGGCGCCGAATACGTTATCGATTTCATACCGAAGGTCAAAATTGAAGTCGTTGTCTCAGACGACATATTGGACGCCTGCATCGATGGCATCGTGCGCAGCGCGAACACCGGCAAAATCGGCGACGGCAAAATTTTTGTAGAGACAATTGATCGCGCTATCCGAATTCGTACCCAGGAAGAGGGTGATAACGCGTTGTAGGTGACAAGCCCAACGAGCGATCATGCGCTCGTCAGGCTTGAATCCGTTGACTAACCGCCGACACTCAGCGGGTAATCGACGTTAAGGGTTTTGTTCCCAGGGTGGGTGCGGCGAGAATTTAGACACCATAAAGTCGGTGAATACTCGCACTTTGTTACTCAGGTGACGACGGTGCGGGTACACCAGCTGAATAGTGGACGAATCGGCCGCGTGTTCCTGTAGCAGCGGCACCACCAATCCAGCTTTCAAACTGGGCTGCACCACATACGTTGCCAAACGCGCGATACCGATGCCCGCTTTCACCGCTTCATGCAAAGCCGATGCGCTGTTAGTGTGAAAGTTACCTTTCACGCGCATGACCTTGATGCCGTTGTCGGTATTGAATTCCCAATCGTTGAAGTGCTGAATTGAGCTGTGCGTCAGACAGTTTTGCGCTAGCAAATCATCAGGTGTACGTGGTGAGCCATGCTTCGCCAGATACTCCGGAGACGCGCAAATGATGCGCTTGTTGACGGCCAGGCGGCGAGCAACTAATGATTCATCGGTTAACCCGTCGCTTAACACGATGGCCACGTCCACACCTTCACCGACCAGATCCACCTCTCGCTCTGACAGTTCAAGCTCAACCCGCAGCTCGGGGTATAAAGCCATGAACTCAGGCATGAGTTTGATCATCTGGATACGAGCAAACGCCGAGACCGTGGTGACGCGAAGTGTGCCAGTCACGCGATCGTGCAAGGCCATAACAGCGTCTTCAGCTTGCTGAATTTCATCCAGAATCGCGCCACAGCGATCGTGGAACGCGTGCCCCTCGGCCGTCAGGCTGAGCTTGCGAGTGGTGCGTTGAAACAAACGCGCGCCCAATCGATCCTCTAAGCGCGTAATGAGCTTACTGACCGCGGACGGTGTTAAATCGAGTTCTCGCGCAGCGGCTGAGAAGCTACCCATATCGGCAGCTTTTGAAAACACCAACATCTCGGTGTACTTGTCCATCCGATTCGTGCCTCAGATGCAAAAAAAATGGTTAACAAGCATATATTACGCGTAAGCAAATAACAATTGCTATTCCTTGCGTCACACTATCGAATTGGCTTGTCCATCTTCGTCGTAAAACGAGGCAGGCGCCTCGGTTTTATTCTCTTCTTCCGTTCTCGCCACCTCATCAATTTTACGCCACCAGTTTTGGAGGTACGGCGTGTACCGATTTTTTGAACAGCTGATTGACCCGATGGACGCGCCCAGGCGGGACCGTCCTCCCAGCGGGACAGCAGCCTTTTTTGGTCATTATCTAAAGCCGGTCTGGCGCGTCATCCTGCTGGCCTTGGTGCTCACGGGCATCGCCACCGTTGCCGAACTTATGCTTTACCGTTTCCTCGGGCAGCTACTGGATTGGATGACCACCGGCAACCCTGAGACTTTTTTTGATGAGCATGCGGCGGCGCTGGTTTTCATGGTGTTGGTTGCTGCGGTCATAAGGCCGGCCGCCTTATTGTCCTCACGAGCCACCATCAATTTAGCCTTAGCGCCTGGCATCGCGAACCGGACTCGCTTACTTAACCATCGCTATGTACTGCGGCAGAGTATGGGGTTTTTCCAGAATGACTTTGCCGGGCGGGTGGCTCAGAAAGTCCTGCAAACCGGAAACGCGGTGCGCGAGGCGGTGGTCAACGTGATCGATGGTGCGTGGATGATGATCATCTACCTCAGCGGTATCGTTTGGATGTTTATCGATATCCATCCGGGATTGTTGATGCCACTGGTGATTTGGTTGTTGTTGTATACCGCGGTGGTGATCTGGATGGTGCCGCCGGTAAAAGCCAAATCTGCCGCATTGTCAGAAGCCGGTTCTGTGGTGACCGGTCGCATTGTGGATAGCTACACCAACATACAGGCGGTGAAGTTGTTTGCCCATCACGATATGGAAGACGATTTTGCGGCTGAAGGTATTCAAGCCCACACGCATGCGTTCAGGCGCATGATGCGTTTGATTTTAAATATGACCGTCGCGCTCACCGTACTCAATACCGCCCTGATCGTGGTGGTGGCGGGCTTGTCCGTCTTGTACTGGTATCACGGCACGATTACCCTGGGCGAAATTGCCGTGGTTAATGGGCTGATCTTTCGCCTGAATCACATGTCTGGCTGGATTTTGCGCACCATCACCTCCTTGTTCGAAAATGTGGGCGTGGTTCAAAACGGCGTTCAAACCATCGCCCAACCGCAAAGCATTCTGGATGCGCCAGCCGCCAAAGCACTCAGCGTGACGGCGGGAAAGATTGAGTTTGATGCGGTGTCGTTCGGTTACCGCGAAACCGATAATCAAGAAGCTTCTGAAAAGGCTCCAACGGTCATTCAGCGATGTGATCTGACGATTGAGCCGGGTGAAAAAGTAGGCCTTGTCGGGGTTTCTGGTGCGGGTAAATCCACCTTGATTAATTTACTCATGCGGTTTCATGACCCCGATAGTGGCCAGATCAGGATTGATGGCCAGCCCATTGAGGCGGTAACGCAAGACAGCCTGCGCAGCCAGATTGGGGTGGTGACCCAGGACACGGCACTTCTGCACCGCTCCATTCGCGACAATATCGTGTACGGCAATGCGGGCTCTGATGATAAAGCTGTCATGCAGGCCGCCAAGTCCGCCGCAGCGGATACGTTTATTCCAGACCTCATAGACAGTCATGGCCGACGCGGGCTGGACGCGCTGGTGGGAGAGCGCGGCGTGAAGCTCTCTGGCGGGCAGAGGCAGCGTATTGCAATTGCCCGTGTAATGCTAAAAAATGCACCTATTCTTATATTGGACGAGGCCACTTCTGCATTGGATTCCGACGTGGAGGCGGTAATTCAGCAGAAACTTGATGTGCTGATGCACGGTAAGACGGTGTTAGCGGTGGCGCATCGACTGTCTACCATCGCCTCGTTAGATCGTCTGGTGGTGCTGGAAGCGGGGAAAATTGTCGAATCCGGCACACATGAGCAGTTGATTGCCGAAAATGGGGTTTATTCCCGCTTGTGGAAGCGGCAATCCGGTGGATTTCTAGGAGAAAAGCTTTAGATTAATTGTTGAGGGCTGTGGGGCTGGTCACCGTCGGCTAACACAGGGGTAAAAGTGCGCTTATATTGTGCTGATCGTTGGCCGATAACCGTCTGAGAAGTCGACAACGTTTGGCATCGTACATTTAAGGGTTTGTACATCACGGTATGAAGATACACCTGCTTTCTGCTTATCCAACGCACGATTGGCTGGCCGCGCTACGGTCATATGCCAATAACGACCGTGTTGGACGGCATGAAGTTTGTGATGACCCCCACGCTGCCGATATCATCCTGTTTGTTGAAAACGGCCAGTTTGACGACTACCTGTACAAGCGGCTATTGAAGCATCCGCTGATTAAGCAGTACCCCGAAAAGTGCTTTATGTACAACGAGCTGGACCACCCATGGTGTACGCTGCCCGGGCTCTACTGCTCCATGCCATCCGATCGCTACGATGAATCACGCCAGGTAGCGTTTCCTTATTTGGTAACACCCAATCGATTCGTCCCGCAGATTCATCGGTGGCAGATCAAGCGCGAATGGCTGTTTTCGTTCGTGGGTTCGAACAGCCACCCAATGCGTAAGCGCGTGGCGGCCCTGCAAAACCATAGCCTCGGGGTTAGGGATACATCTGAATTCTGCGTTTGGCACTCCACCGCCGCGGAACGCAACTCACAGGGCCTGGTGTTTGCTGAATCCATGGCCCGCAGCCACTTCGTATTGTGCCCTCGAGGTATCGGACCGGCCTCCTATCGGCCCTTTGAAGCCATGCAAGCGGCGCGTGCGCCGGTCATCATCTCTGATAACTGGGTACCGCCTCCGCATGTGGATTGGGATTTCGCTTTATTCGTGCCTGAAAAAGATATTGAGGGAATCCCTGACTTACTCAATCAACACGTAAGTGAAGCGTTCGATCGAGGCATTGCCGCCCGTGAAGCGTGGGAAGCAGCCTACTCTCCGACCGTAATGTTCGATACCGTCGCCCAGTCGCTTGAGTATCTGGTGCAAGCACCAACAGCGGCACCGGTAGAAGACCCGTGGATGCCACTTCGAAACTGGTGGATCACCAAAGAAATTGCCGCACGCCAATTAGTGCGCCGCTTCCGAGCCGCATAGCTCGCTGTTCATTCGAACTTCAAAGGTCCGGTCTTAAAGCGCTACAGCAAAGGCCCCTGACAACCTCTTGCGCATTGGATAACACCTAAGGGTGTGATATACCAAGATACAGGAGGCATTCGTGCTCACATGCCGAGCACGCTACAGAAGTTGATGAACGCGAAAGTACTGCGCTTGAATAAGGCCGGAACTCCGATCGCTTGGTTAACTTGGCAGGAGACTGCCACGATCGTAGCGAAGGATCAGGTCATCTGGAGTTTGGGAGAAACGCTTCGCACGGTTCGGGGGGGAATCAATAAGCGAGGTGATCGGTCACTGTTGGAGTTGCCCAGCATCATCGCCTGTGACGGTCGTGTCGAGGACAGCCGATTTACCCCAACACTGACGAACTCCCTGCTGTTTGCTCGTGACCAGCACCTTTGCATGTATTGCGGGGATCAGTTCAGCGCAAAGGATCTATCACGTGATCACATCGTGCCAACATCTCGTGGCGGTCGTGACGTCTGGACCAACTGTGTTTCGGCTTGCCGACGCTGTAATAACCGAAAGGGCAACAGCTTGCTGGAAGAAACCAGCCTTGAGTTACTGGCTGTGCCTTTTGCGCCGAATCGATACGAGTTTTTTTATCTGTCCAATAAAGACGTCCTGGCCGATCAGATGGAGTTCTTAAAACCCAGGTTTTCACGCCACAGCCATCGGATGTTTCAATGAACGATTGACGTTCGTGGCTGCTTCGACCTTCGCTACTTCAACCTTTAGGATCCGGCCGCTGGGGTGGTATCGTGCAGGCGTGTTAGTACGGCCTGGGTGTACTCCAGGGCTTGACTGGTGGTTACGTCTACCCCCACGAGCTGTAAAACATACTGTTTATGAGCGGCCACGATAGCGATGTGAGAACGATCATCAGCTAATGCTGTATCAACACTGATGACTCCTATTGGGATGGATTCGTTTAGCCACACCACTTCCTCGGCAACAAATCCACCGCTGTTAAAAATCAGATTATTACTCAGTGATTCGGCGAACATCTCTGCGGTTTGTGCGTTTTCAGCATGCATCAATGTCATTTCAATTGGCGAGGCATCGAGGTCGGATTGGTTGTAATGCTGCAAAGCGATCATGCCGCGAATCAAGCGGGTAAAGCCATCGACAGCGGCGGTACGTCGAGCCGGATCGGAGCGTAGGTTCACCCCTTTAAGCGGGCTGGTTTCCACCCGTACCCATGGGCTTTTCGCCCAGGGATGATTAATTTGTGAGGTTGCGTCCAGCAACGTTTGATTCAGACCTTCGCGCGTCAGATTCGGGTAACTATCAGGATCGAGT
This sequence comes from Granulosicoccaceae bacterium, assembly GCA_020629835.1. Classification (GTDB taxonomy): domain Bacteria; phylum Pseudomonadota; class Gammaproteobacteria; order Granulosicoccales; family Granulosicoccaceae; genus Granulosicoccus. Next base: position 8,462 of record JAHDCO010000003.1, on the reverse strand, counting down.
ATTTGGATAGGATCCTGCGGTGGCGTTTGCAGCGCTTTGGTTAACAAGGTCGCGCCGTTCTCACGTGCGGCTAACGACTGTATAAAGCGCTCGCCTTCCACATAGGAATACTCCAATACATTGCGACTTACCGCTTGAACAGGCTGTGTCATCTGATTGGGCGCAAGTTGATCACCAAACATAAATTGATCGAGTGAGCCTAGCCCCGACAAACACTGAAAGCTTTGACAGATCTTTCGAGTAACGAATTGGGCATGACCTTCGTACACGGCGGACTGGGCAAACGATGCGCGAAAATTTAGCTGTCGATTACGATGGATGCCAAAGCGTGTGTCATCGGCTGCGTGTACCAGTTCGTGAATGAGCAGAGCGTTCAATGCTTCGGTGATTGCATTCGCATCATTGCCCACTGATTGGATGTAACTACTCAGCAAGGAATCGCTGACCATGACCTGTTGGGACGCGGTTGAATAGAGCGCGGCATAAGTGCCTGACTGCCCGGACATCACGCTATCGAGAAAATGCTGAGCGAACGCTCGGTTAGTAAACTGGCTGTGCGTTAAGCGGCCGGTTTCTGCGGCAACCTCGCGTTCTATAACAGAGTTATCCACGACTGCGAAACTGACGTGAGACAACTCGGTGCCGGTTTCTTTTTGAACCGCTTCACGCGCTCGATTGAACAGCGGGGTAAGGGCCTGTTGCCAATCGCTGGCCTGCATATTATTGAAGGCGTCCACACTTTCAAAACTGGCCGCCATCGTGGCCTGTTGAGGTGCGGTGAGCGGTGCGGCAGGCGGTGCTGCGGTTGGTGCGGCACAGCCTGTCAAGGCCAAAGCCAGCCCAAGCGTTACCACGGTGTCAGCGACTTGCGACACTGGCCAACCGTTTGTTAATGCAAAACGCATGGGCTATCCAATTCAGCACGTTAATGGCTAAAGAGTGTACCCATGCGTTCAAAATGACTCGGCGCCCCGAGTCACACTTCCTAACGTGACTTTAAGAAAGTCTCAGATTTAGCTAGCGGCAAGTGCGTAAAACTGGCGGCTGGTTCAGGGTTTCTGCCACGCTCGAATATAGTCAATGGTGAACCGCGCCGGAAAGGGTGTGCTTCCATCCGGATCGTTAGCCCACCATCCGCCCAGTGCCAAATTCACCAGTAAATACATGTCTTCCCACGAAACGTTGCCGTTTTCATAGCGATTTCGTTCTACGCCGTCCACGTACCAAACGATTAATCCTGGCTCCCACCGTACCGCGTAGGTGTGAAAGTCAGCTGAATAATCCGGCCCCCAGGCTTCATACGACGGGGTGGATTTTAGTTGACCGTTTTCGTAATGGTGATAGGTGTGGTAGACCAGATTGGACTGACTACCCAACATCTCAACCACATCAATTTCGGGTCGTCTGTCGTAGTCGTTATTGTGTAGCAACCAGAACGCAGGCCAGAGTCCGCGGCCGCGCGGTAGTTTGGCTCGCATCTCGACATACCCGTAACGCATAGTGAATTTGTTGTGTGTTGTCAGTGCACCGGATAAATAGGGTTGCCAGTTAGCTTTATCTTTTAACCAGTCTGGAGTGGGTATGGCATTGATGGTGAGATGCTCTCCATCAAACTCAAACGGGCTGTGTCCGAAGTTAGGCTCGTTAATAATGTCAACGTAATATTGCTTTTCGCCGTTAATAATCCAATTCGGTCCCCAGCGGTATCGACTATTCCACTTGCTGGTGTCTAATGCATAGCCTCTAAAGTCATCGTTAAATACGAGTTGGTAACCCTCGGGTGCTCCAGCTGATGTGGTGTTAGATGAATCTACGTTGTCAGTACCTGCGCTGCTATCGTTAAAGACGTTATCGTCGGTAACACCGGCCGTGTTTCCTATTACCCCAGCGCTTTGCAGAGAGAAACGGTTGTCCGCTGTGAATGAAGCGACGGTGTAGGTGTAGTTTTGTCCCCAATTTACCCGGTCAACGAAGCTCGTACCCGAATTCACCGTGGTGTAGTAGGCACCGTCCCGATAGATGTTGTAACCAATCGCATTAGCACTTGGTTGCCATTCGATGCGCAACTCGTTGCCGTTGACTGTGGCGGCATTCAAGCCAGAAGGTACGGTCGCTGTCCCGTTCGTATTCGGTGTCACCGCGCCACTGATGCTTTGCGATAAGTTGGCGGTTGCTTGTGCTGTGAGCGACTTACTGGAAAAGTTGTAGCTGCTATCAAAGGCGACCACTTGGTATTGATGCGTTGACCCGGTTTGTAGTCCTTTATCGATGAAATTTGTTGCACGAACCGTTGTGTAATAACCACCGTCACGATAGATGTTGTAGCCGGTCACTGCGACGTTATCCCACGGTGCATTCCAATGCACACGGATACTGTTGTCAGATAACGCAGAAGCTTCAACGTTGTTCGGTACCGATGGGGGTTGCGTATCAGCGTGGACAAACGTTGAGAGCACAGTAGCTCCCAGAAAAATCGACAAACGCAAACGTTTCATTGAATACTCAAAATTAGAAAAGATTAGAGATGAACAGCCCGGCTTTAACCGGCTGACTTTATGCTGGGCGCACGGTATCAGCGGGGTGTGAATCCTGACTGAAAAAAGCGGTGTAAAACGACTTAAGCGGTTTACCGTTTTGCAAGGTCAAATTACCTGCCACTGAAACATTCACACACAAGTTTTCAGTGCGCTAACGAATGCGTCTTTTAAGCCACTAAACGCGCACGAATACCGACCATTTGGAAAGGTAAAGCTTAGTTAGGTAACGCCAGCCGCACGAATGGGGACAATAGTGCATACACAATGAACAAACAGAACAGCACTATTCCTATGGTGGGTAAGGGGTTTTCAATGAAACGCGCATACCACTTAGGTGATTCACCACGGGCTACGGCATCCTGATATTTGAGCCGCTGTTGTTGAGTGCGTTCGCGTTGGTAAGCTTGTATTAATGCTTTGGCTTTTTCGACATCATCGTCGTCAGCGGCCCATAACCCGGGCATCGCGATACCCCAATTGCCAGCCGTTGTTTCATAAAACTCAATACGGTTGGTTTCGAGAAGCTCTCGAACATCCTGGGCTTCGTCTTCTGGAACGTTTCTGAGTTTAAAAACTAGTGCTGACATCTATGCAGTATAACGTGCCAACCAGGGTTCATAACGATTTCTTAATTCAGCCACTTCTGCGGTTCGACCGCGTTTCATCGCACCGGCTGAATACACCTGAAATTTTTGTGCAAGTGTTCGTATGGCTGCTGCCTCGTTAGCGGGGGACAGTACATCAGCGCACAGAATTTTCTCCAGTGCCACCAGGCGAAATCGGTCCATCGCCATGAACCGACGAGACAGTTGATCACTGTGGCCGCCGTATTTGATAACCAGCGGAGCATCGCAATAGGCAACGGCTTCTCGTGCCGTAAGTCGCAACCAAAAATCGTAGTCTTCACAGGCCGGTAGCGATTCATCGAAATAACCAATGTCCGTAAACACCGAACGATGAATCATGGCAGCCGAGGGTGAGATAGCACACAGCGGTAAACAGTGTTGGAAGATATGGCCGCCTAATTTGGTATGGCGCCGCCTTGGATTAACACGCTTTCCATTGCGGATCCAATGTTCATCGCTATGGCATAAGCGCAGATCGGGCAAGCGTTCAAGCTCTTTGACCTGTGCGGCCAGTTTGCCCGGATACCATTCGTCATCGGAATCAAGTAATGCTATCCAATCCCCACGAGCGGATTCAATACCGCGATTTCTGGCGTGGGATACGCCATGGTTAGATTGTCTATAAGACTTTACTTGCGGATAGTTTAGCTTTAACAGCTCACCGGTTTCATCGTTTGAGCCATCGTCAATAACAATGATTTCCAGTGGCTTCAAGTTTTGCGCTAATACCGAATCGAGCGCGCGAGCCAGGGTGGTTACGCGGTTATGCGTTGGAATAATCACACTGATCGTTGGTACATCACTCATAGCGTAACTGTAGCGCACTCTTTGTTAGCGGGGCACTTCATCGGCAACAACAGCGAGCAGTTGTTCAGGCTGCGTAATTGCCGTGTCCAGCTTGGCAAGCAGAATACCGTTAATCCGCGCATCAATCATCGTAGGAATATTAAAGGGGTCGTCGTTACTGATAATCGCGGCAATTGGATTGCCACGATGTACCGTACCGCCTAAATCCACAAACCAATGCACCAGGCCGTGTTTGGCTGAGGCGATGAAGTGTTGGTGATTGGAGACTTCCAGAATGCGCGTGGCCTGAAGCGTAAACGGAGCGTCTTTCAGTACTGATAAATGCAGTAAGGCGTTACGCACTGTTGAAACACCTAACAACTGAGATAACTTATCGGTGGCGTTGTATCGCCCGACATCCAGTCTTAAGAAAATACCGTTGCGACTTTGCATCAAATCAGCAACAGAGTGTTTTGCGGGAGGATCAAATCGCCTGACGCTAAAAGGTGCACCGCAGGCAGCCATGAGCGCTTCCGCATCCTCGTGTGTCCCTGATGGTTTATCTGATAATTGGGTAGCCCAGATCGCTGCGTGCGCAGCTACTTCAACACCCCGAGATGCACTTGCCAATTCAATCACCGCATCGCAGTGTTGTAATATTTTCTCATCGAGGGCTTCGTTGACGCGGCTAGTATGTACATCGTGTTGTGACACAGTTGATTGTGGTGTGAACAACGCTGGCAGCAGAATTAAGGTTCCGCTGATGCAACTGGCGTCAGGTGCTGTGAACAACTTATTCAAAATGGTGGTGCCGGTAGCGTAACCTGCATCGGTTCCGGACAACACGCACACGGTAGGGCCTGTGCCATTTCGTATCACGCACAGCGGCGTCTGATGCTGACGCAGCGGGCTCTCTGAGCAACTCAGCGGCACCTTCAGATAGCCCATCTGCACCCCATCGACCGTCAAATCAACGGTTAGTCGGGGTCCAAATTCCTCTGTGGTCATGCGGTGTCTCTACCGTAACGCAAACAGCATCCACTGATAGAATGCAAAAGGTGTGCAACCATCTGTAAACCCTATGACCCCAGATCAAATTGCCATCAGTGCGGTGCTAGTGCTCACCATGTTTCTGTTTGGTTGGGGGCGCTGGCGCTATGATTTAGTGGCCATGGTGGCGTTGGTGGCGTGTGTTTTGTTGCAGCTGATAGATCCGGCCGAAGCGTTTGAAGGGTTTGGTCATCCGGCAGTGGTCACCGTTGCGGCGGTGCTAATCATTAGTTCAGCGCTTAAAAACGCGGGTGTGGTGGATGAGATAGCCAGCCGCATCAGTGGCTTGACGGAAACCCCCATCATGCACATTGCGGCATTGACGGGCGTTATCACTGTGGCTTCTGCTTTTATGAATAATGTAGGGGCATTAGCGTTGTTACTGCCTATCGCATTATCGACTTCCACTGAACGCAATCGCTCACCCGCGTTGGTGCTTATGCCGTTGGCGTTTGGTAGTTTGCTTGGCGGCATGATGACGCTGATCGGTACACCACCCAATATTATCGTAGCCAACATTCGTGCCGAACAAGCCGGTGAACCCTTTGGCATGTTCGACTTTGCTCCCGTCGGTTTGCCCATCGCATTAATAGGTGGCTTGTTTATTACGTTTATTGGTTGGCGATTAATTCCTAAAGCACGATTGGAAACCAACACAGCCAATCAGTTGTTTGAAGTGGGTAATTACTTAACCGAAGCTAAAGTGCCCGAAGGCTCACCGATGGTGGGGCAGACGCTGGGAGAGATCGATGGTCTGCAAGAGAGCAATGTGGAAGTTATCGGTGTGGCCGGACGCAGGCATTTCGCTCGCAACGTTGCAGCCAGCTATCGCGTTGCTGAAGGGGATGTGTTAATCGTACGGGCGGACCCAAAGGAACTGAAAGGGTTTTTAGATCAACACGCATTGGAATTACAAACGACCGCAACACCGGCTTTCAATTCACCGACACCTGAAAACGATGTGATGGTGGAAGGTGTGGTTAAAACCGAATCTGTCTTAATCGGTCGTGGTGTGGAATTTATTCGCCGGCGTAGCAGTCGATCGGTTGCGCTGGTAGGCATTGCGAGAAACGGTGAATCGGTCATACGCCGTTTACGTCAGCAAACGTTTAAGCCCGGTGATGTGTTACTGCTCAACGGAGATGTAGACAGTATTGATCAGCACTTACAAGACATGGGCTTATGGCCACTCGCGCAGCGACCTATCGATTTGAACCGAAGCCGTCGAGTGCTTCTGGCAACTGCCATATTTGCGGCCGCCATAGCCTTGGGTATCGTAGGTGTGACGTCATTACCCGTGGCTTTTGTCATGGCGGTTGGTGCTTATGTGGGCTCGGGTATTTTGTCGCCACGACAAATTTACGATGATATTGATTGGCCTGTGATTGTGTTACTGGCCGCCATGATCCCGGTGGGTAATGCATTGACCACCACAGGTACAACCGAGTTGGTGGCGAACAGTTTAGTGCAGGCGACTGACGGTTTTGCGGTCTATTGGATCATCACGCTGCTACTGGTGGTCACCATGTTGTTGTCAGATGTTATTAACAATGCGGCCACGGCTCTGGTCATGGCGCCTTTGGGTATCGCGATGGCAACTTCATTAGGGGTTAACAGTGACCCGTTTTTAATGGCCGTGGCGGTAGGGGCGTCGTGCGCATTCTTGACGCCTATTGGTCATCAATGCAACACGTTGGTGATGGGGCCGGGCGGTTATAAGTTCAGCGACTATTGGCGGATGGGGTTGCCGCTTGAAATTCTGATCGTGGTGATCAGTGTCCCGCTCATTCTGTGGTTCTGGCCCCTGAGCGGTGGCTAAGCCAGCTGCCCCATTCAAACGGAGTTCAAAGGGGCAGCTAACGATAATGGCTTATCTACACCGGTGAACGAAAGGCATGATGTTCACGGCCTTCAACAATCGGCTTGATGTAAATTTCAACTCGGCGATTGGCGCTACGGCCGCGACTGGTGCTGTTATCAGCTACTGGTAAATTTTCGCCGCGTCCACTCAGTCGCATTCGATCTCGAAGCACACCACCGGAAGCGAGGTGTGCACCGACGCTACTGGCGCGTTTTTCAGAAAGCTTTTGGTTGTAACTGCTTGAGCCGGTGCTATCGGTGTGACCCACTACATGCACAGCGGTTTGTCCGTATTCAGAGATAACCGCTGACACTTTGCTGAGGCTTCGCTCAAAGTCTGCGCGAACCGAAGCGCTGTTCACGTCAAACGTTGACTCACTGTCGAGCTCCAGCTTTAGAGTTTCTTCATCAATGCGCACCAGCCGAACATCATTATTTTGTCGTTCCGCTGCGAGTTGTTGTTCCAGTTGACGCTGCTGCTTATCCATGTAGTTGCCAACGGCAGCAGCAGTTAACGCACCGATAGCTGCGCCGGCAAAGCGGCCGTTTTTGTCGTGAATTTGATGGCCCAGAACAGCCCCAGCGACCGCGCCGATTGCAGCCCCGGTTTTGGCGCGTTGGTTAGGATCATTGGTAGCACAGCCCGTCGCGAACACGGCTACAGCCACCACGGTGGCAAGAGTGAGTCGTTGCATGTCATCGCCTATTTATAATTATTATTTTTGTGTCGCTCATGCGCTGGAATTGCGCTGTGCGATCTGCGAGTACTATTGATAACGTTGTCGGCGGTTAGTTACTGTCCTCAACGCAAACCCTGTGATCTGCAACCCAGGGCAGGCATTACGCGGCTGATAGAATGGCTGTGCTAGGGGGTTTTGTGAGTTTGTACCCGCCGGGCTGTGAAACACAGCACGGTCCGGTTGGAAACACAGTCGAAAACCCAGTTGGAAACCCAGTTGGAAACCCAGTCAGAGCCCCAGTTGAAAACCCAGTTGAAAACCCAGTTGAAACCTCGGTTGAAAACCCGTTGAGACAGCAGCTCATGCGAACAAACCGATAACTATTGCAAGGAACTATAAGGTGAGCGAAAGCACAAACGCCACGCTGAGTTGGCAGGAATTCGAGAAAGTCGATTTGCGCGTGGGTACCGTGCTGGAGGCTGCAGAGTTCCCGGAAGCCAGGCGACCCGCTTACAAGTTAACCATCGACTTTGGCCCGGATATCGGCGTACTGAAATCGAGTGCTCAGATTACCGTTCACTACACACTCGAAGATCTGGTCGGGCGACAGGTTGTGGCGGTCGTGAACTTTCCCAAAAAACAAATCGGCCCGTTCATGTCCGAGTGCCTGGTGACAGGGTTTGCAGACGCCGCCGGAGACATCGTTTTAACGTCGGTGAATTTGCCTGTGCCGAATGGGTCTCGCTTAATGTAATAACTGCCCCAGTTGACTGGGGCTGGCTAAGTCCTTAATCATCGGATTAAAGACTGGCTGGCCAGGCGGCGTTGTTTTTTGCGATCACTTTCTAATCGATCGCACAACACATCTATGTAAATATCGATGTGATCGGCTAGCCGCTCAGGCCGCTTTGTTGTGCACCACG
>JAHDCO010000031.1 GCA_020629835.1 Granulosicoccaceae bacterium | reverse complement strand
CCTAATGAAGCCATAGATGCATCATGGTAATAGTCTTGGAAGTACAAACCGGACAATGCCGCAATAGGGTTTTTAGACAGGCTGGTAATGAACTCATCGGTAGCAGGACCTGGGTTGTTTGTGGATACCGTTCCCTTGGTTATGTCGTATTGATCGACGAGTAGGCACGTGCGAGCGCCCACTTCGCCACAACCAGTGACTGAATCAGTTGAACTGTAGTCTCTGGTTTGCCAACTGCTGATCACTAAGGTGTTGGCGTCATGCCATGGCCCATGAACGGGATAGCCGTCAGCTGCTTGCCCATATGAGGGTGAATGACCATCACCTACATCCCCAAGTTGGTCCGCTAAACACGCGGAGTAGTTGTGATGATGATAGTCGCCGCGTGCGGCATGGCCTAAACAAATATCCAGATCGTGAATCTCAGCGTTGGCTGCCGTGTGTTGCCAAACGCGTTCGTTGTTGTAGCTTTGACCATCGTTCCAATCGTAGATCGAAGTACCGTTTGAAAAGTATCCGATTGCGCCTAGTCCGGTCTCACAACTTTCTTCGGCAGTAACCGGCGCTGAAGTAAATAGCGATGATTTGGAACCGTCCGTCGGGCAGCCAGGCCCAGGTGGCCAATAGCCTGAACCGCCTGTTGAATTGCAGTTTTCCGTGGAACTCTTAAACCCAATGTCTTGGCCAAATTCGACAATGTCACCGATTTTGATGTCGGGTGTGCCGTTAACAAAGTCATTCTGAGATTTTGGCCGTGCAAGTAAAACGTCCAACAAGGCTTGATCCACCGTTACGCGGTAATTTGGAATCCCTGAAGTTTGTATTCGAACGTAGTCAGTGTTTTCTATGGTTTCAGTAGTTACTGATTCGACGTTCACTATTACGCCATTACCGCCAGCCTGCTCATGTATGTGCACAGAGCGTTCACCGTCGTCGTTAACTATCCAGTTTCCTGTGTCGTCATGAGCATTTGCAATGATTGGGAGCAGAAGGGCGATGCAGACCAGGACAGGAGGGGGAGTGATTGAAAGCGTGTGGAATGGCGAATTCATGTTTATTGATGTTTTGCGGTGGGGGCTGTTACAGCAGAAAGATTACAAAGGGAATGTGTAAAAAATGAGGTCTTTGTGTTTTCGTATTGCCGCAACAAACATAATTGGACAAGATGCACCAATATCGTTCCTCTCTCGTACCTTAGATAATTCGTGAAAACGACACCGATGACGAGGATGGTGACGATAGGGCAGTTTCCACACGCTGCCGGACTGTGGAAATAGGCACCTGCTTGATGAACTTACGAACCGGCGGACATCTAACTTAAGCTACTTTTATCCCTTGGAGTAACAGGATCATGACGTTCAGCAAAGATACGAAAATCAGCACGGTCAATAACGGCCGAAGAAATTTATTAGTGGGGTCTGCCGCAGCAACAGCCGCTGCCGGCTTGGGTATAGCGCCCACAGCTTTGTTAGCGCAGGAATCATCAGCAATGCCTAATGCAATAAAGCAAACCATGAATATCGGCAGTATGGAAGTCTCCACTTTGCTGGCAGGCACACGCACAGCACCGGATCCGCAGACCATCTTCGGCATGAATGTATCGGCTGAAGAGTTTGCCTCGGTCAGCGCAGAGAACTTTATTCCTGCGGATAAAAATCAGTTCTTTTTCACCCCAACTGTGGTTCGTGCGGGAGACGACGTTGTTCTATTTGATACAGGGCTAAATCCGAACAGTATTACCGCGCCTTTGCAAGCCGCAGGTATCGCACCAGAAGATGTCACCATCGTCGTTATCACCCACATGCACGGTGATCACATCGGCGGGTTAAGTGGCGACGACGGCATGCCCACGTTTCCAAATGCGCGCTATGTAACGGGTCAAATGGAATACGATGCGTGGGCGAAAACGGCACCGGACAACTTCAACGCAAAAGTAAAACCGCTGGCTGAAAAAATGACGTTCATTGGTGACGGTGATTCGGTCGTGTCGGGAATTACCAGCGTCGCAGCACACGGCCATACCCCAGGGCATATGACGTACATGCTTGAGTCCGAAGGCGAGCAATTGCTACTGATTGCCGACACCGCAAATCATTATGTATGGTCATTAGCTTACCCAGATTGGGAAGTTAAATTTGACATGGATAAAGCCGCGGCCGCAGCGACTCGAAAGAAAATTTTCGGCATGTTGTCCGCCGATAAAATTCCTTTCGTTGGTTATCACATGCCATTCCCAGCCGTAGGTTACGTTGCGCCGCGCGGGGAAGGTGGTTTTCAATACGTACCCGCTAGTTACCAGATGATGCTTGAAGGCTAATCGCCTAAGAGGCAAACAAAAGAACGACAACAAGCTAAGAACCGAGCCTGCGCGCGGAGGTGAATAATCACCGTGGTCTCGGCGGCAAGGATGCCGCCGCGAAGCCTACATGGAAGTACTCGTGGCGTCCACGGTGAGTATTCGCCACCGCTCGTAGGCGGCGCTATCGAAGGAAGATTCAATATTGAATGTGAAATTGCCGGAATCGGCAAAAAAATTGGTGGGCCCGGCAGGACTCGAACCTGCGACCAAGGGATTCACTTGTCCCGAACATTTCTGCCGGAGTGGACTATCTCATCACCCTTCGCACTGGCGATGCTTAAGTGCGGGTAGGGTGCGGGACGCTCTAGCCTGTTATTAAGAACACTGAAGTTCCCAGGTAGTCTCTGCACCTTCCAAGGGTGTACCCCTGGCTTGGCTCAGGATTGCCGGCTGTGGAATCGACTCTACACGTGTAGAGTCAAAAACTGCTACGGTTTCCCTGAATTCATCCCGTTCATTCCATGCCTTTCAACATGAACGCACCATTTGATGAGTCCCCTGCTCTAACCAACTGAGCTACAGGCCCTAACGTTACTGCTTTACTGAACAACGAATAATAGCAAGGTTTTTTCAATGACTCAGTGGATGCTCGGACTTACTTGAGCATCCTCTGAACTTGCGTGTCATGTGATGACGCTTTTACTGATCCTGCCCACTATCCAAAAAGCTTCGCAGCTGCTCGGAACGAGTAGGGTGGCGTAGCTTACGCAGTGCCTTCGCTTCGATCTGACGAATACGCTCACGTGTCACGTCAAACTGCTTACCCACTTCTTCCAGGGTGTGATCAGTTGGCATGTCGATGCCAAACCGCATACGCAATACTTTAGCTTCACGCGGAGTAAGGCTAGCCAGTACTTCGTGTGTGGTTTCCCCTAAACCTAACCCTGTGGCTGTATCCACCGGAGACAGAATGTTTTGGTCTTCGATGAAATCCCCTAAGTGCGAATCTTCATCGTCGCCAATAGGCGTTTCCATGGAAATAGGCTCTTTGGCAATCTTCAGCACTTTGCGAATCTTGTCTTCTGGCATTTCCATCTTTTCAGCCAGCTCTTCAGGCGTTGCCTCGCGCCCCATGACTTGCAGCATCTGTCGGCTGATTCGATTCAGCTTGTTGATGGTTTCAATCATGTGCACCGGAATACGGATGGTGCGGGCCTGGTCAGCAATAGAGCGGGTGATGGCCTGACGGATCCACCAGGTGGCGTACGTTGAAAACTTATAACCACGGCGGTATTCAAATTTATCAACCGCTTTCATCAAGCCGATGTTGCCCTCCTGAATAAGATCCAGGAACTGCAAGCCTCGGTTCGTGTACTTCTTCGCGATGGAGATAACCAATCGTAAGTTCGCTTCCACCATTTCTTTCTTGGCGCGACGTGCTTTGGCCTCACCAATCGACATGCGACGGTTGATTTCTTTCAACTCATTGATCGGTAGCATGGCGGCAACACCAATCTGAGAGATGCGCTGCTGCAACATTTCTATTTCGGCGCGCTGGCTTATCAGCTTCTCAGCCCAGGCCGCTTTGCTGCCCTTGGTGATGTCGTCGATGTAGGTTTCGTCAGTTTCCCGGCCAGGGAAGCTTTCAATGAACTTCATGCGCGGCATGCCGCACGTCTTAACGCAGATATCGCGAATTTGACGTTCCAGTGATCGCACGCGATCAACCTGGCCACGAAGGCCAGCCACTAACGTTGCGACAAAGACGGGGGCGTATTTGAATTCCAGGAAGATCTCGGACACCTTTTGCATGTGCGCCTGAGCTTTCTCGTCTTGCAGGCCACCGGCTGCGTCGATCGCTTTCAACGCCTTGGCGTATTCTTTCGACAGGGCGGTCACACGACGCTTTACTTCTTCCAAATCCGGCCCGGTGTTCTCCGGTGCTTCTTCGTCCTTTTCACCAGCGGGCGCAGCGATACGAATGGTGTCGTCTTTTTCCATGAAGTTTACGATGCAGTCGCTCAGACGCATCTGTTCTTCCTGGACCAGTTGGTATTTTTCCAGCAGCATGTTGATGGATTCGGGGTAGGTACCCAACGCCGCCAATACCTGTCGTAAGCCATCTTCGATACGCTTGGCGATTTCAATTTCGCCCTCGCGCGTAAGGAGTTCGACGGTTCCCATCTCGCGCATGTACATGCGCACGGGATCGGTGGTTCGACCAAACTCTCCGTCTACCGTTGCCAGTACAGCGGCAGCCTCGTCGGCTGCGTCTTCATCTTGCGTTGAAGTGCTGTCAGATAGGCTTAAACTGTCGGAATCGGGCGCTACTTCGCCCACAGTGATGCCCATGTCGCCAATCATGGCGATGATTTCTTCGACCTGTTCGGGGTCTACTATGCCGTCCGGTAGGTGGTCATTGACTTCTGCGTAAGTCAGATACCCCTGTTCCTTGCCCTTGGCAATGAGCTCCTTCAGGTTTGACTGCTGTGTTTTGTTCATGGCCATACTGGTCATTCATTCTCCGCGGTCAACCAAACCCCTCATTATACTGATTTGGCCGATTTTTACCCAAGCAACACGAAACTATGGCTCATAGCGTGGGGTTAATTTTGTGATTTGACGCAGATTTATGTTGTGACCTTTTTACAAAGGTTCAATAGCTTCGCGTCAATTGTAACCACCACCCGAAAAACACCCGCGTTTCTCAGTACTTATGAGTTCTTACTACAAGCTGAACGCTTGTTTTAACAACTACTTGCGCTTGTATGTAACAAGAGGCTAGTACGAACGTCGTAATTTTGTGTAGTAACATTACCCACTGATTCGAACAGGCTAATACAGCAAAGGTTTTGGGGTCCTTATCTAACAAAGTGGGTGGCCTATAATGACCGCCCCAAATCCAACTCACATGAATTCTAGGAGTCCCGCCATGGCCCAGCGCCGTGATCTTGCCAATGCCATCCGTGCGCTCAGTATGGATGCAGTTCAAAAAGCCAACTCTGGTCACCCAGGTGCACCCATGGGTATGGCGGATATGGCAGAAGTGCTATGGAACGACTTCCTTAGCCATAACCCTGCAAACCCGCATTGGGCAAATCGAGATCGGTTCGTACTGTCAAACGGCCACGGCTCCATGCTCCTGTATTCGCTGCTGCATTTAAGTGGTTACGACCTGCCCATGGAAGAGCTGAAGAATTTTCGTCAGCTGCATTCAAAAACACCGGGTCACCCGGAATACGGCTACGCCCCCGGAGTTGAAACCACTACAGGCCCATTAGGGCAGGGCATCGCGAACGCTGTGGGTATGGCAATCGCGGAAAAAACCCTGGCCGCTCAGTTCAACCGAGACGGTCACACGATTGTTGATCACCATACGTACTGCTTCCTCGGTGATGGCTGCTTAATGGAAGGCATCTCGCACGAGGTTAGTTCACTGGCAGGAACTCTAAAGCTCGGCAAGCTTATCGCGCTGTACGACGATAACGGGATATCCATCGATGGGGAGGTTGAAGGCTGGTTCACCGATGACACCCCGAAGCGATTCGAATCCTATGGCTGGCATGTCATTGCTGATGTCGATGGCCACGATGCCGAGGCAGTTGCTGAAGCGATCAAATCTGCAAAAGCCGAATCCAGTAAACCGACATTGATTTGCTGCCGCACCACCATCGGTTTCGGCTCACCGGCAAAAGCCGGAAAAGAGAGCAGCCACGGAGCCCCATTAGGTGATGATGAAATCGCAGCTACGCGCGAAGCACTGGGCTGGTCTCATGCGCCGTTTGAAATTCCCAACGACATTCGCTCTGGCTGGGACGCAACGGAGAAAGGTGAAGCGGCTGAAAATGCCTGGCAGGAAGCGTTCGATGCCTACGCCGATGCGCACCCGGCATTAGCTGATGAGTTCGGTCGCCGCATGGCCGGCGATATGCCTGATAACTGGGAAGCTGATGCTCAGGCATTTATTGCCAGTGTGGTGGAAAAAGGCGAGACGATTGCCTCGCGTAAAGCCTCGCAAAATGCGCTGAACGGTTTTGGTCCGTTACTGCCCGAGATGTTGGGTGGTTCGGCAGACTTAGCAGGCTCAAACAACACATTATGGTCTGGTTCTGTAGGCATACAGGACGAAGCCGACGGCAACTACATTCACTATGGCGTGCGCGAATTTGGCATGTCTGCCATTCAAAACGGCATCGTGTTGCACGGTGGATTCAGACCCTATTCAGCCACGTTTTTAATGTTCTCTGAATACGCACGTAACGCATTAAGAATGGCGGCGTTAATGCAGCTGCCGGGTATCTTTGTCTATACCCACGATTCGATTGGTGTGGGCGAAGACGGTCCGACGCACCAGCCCGTTGAACAAACGGCAACGCTGCGTCTGTTACCGAATATGTCCGTATGGCGTCCTTGTGATGCGGTGGAGTCAGCGATTGCCTGGAAGCTGGCGTTAGAGCGGCGTGAAAATCCCATCAGTTTGATTTTTAGCCGTCAAAACCTCGTCCATCAGGCCCGCACAGACGAGCAAATCGCAAACGTAACCAAAGGCGGATACATCCTGCACGAGCCGTCGGATACCCCGGTGGCCATTCTGATTGCAACAGGTTCCGAAGTAGGCTTAACCATGGAAGCGGCGGCTGAGTTGAACGGTAACGGCGTTCCGACTCGTGTGGTGTCTATGCCATCTACTGATGTGTTCGATGCGCAGGACGATGATTACAAAGCCGCGGTGCTGCCCGCCGATATTCGGGCGCGTGTTGCCGTTGAAGCCGGTGCGCCCGATTTATGGCGTAAATACGTGGGGTTGGACGGTGACGTGATGGGCATGGACACGTTCGGCGAATCCGGCCCGGGTGCAGAGGTCTTTGAGCATTTTGGTTTTACCGTTTCCGCCTTAACCGAAAAGGTTCGCGCGGTAGTTAACAACACATAACGAGGCGGTACCGCCGTGTGCCACCTCGCCGATTGACTGTTTCGATAGAAAACAAACAACACAATTTAGGGAAGGGACACATGGCAGTACGCATTGCAATTAACGGTTATGGCCGCATCGGGCGCAACGTATTACGTGCGCTGGTGGAAAGCGGCCGATCCGATGAATTCGACGTAGTGGCAATCAATGACCTGGGTGACCCGGAAACCAACGCACACCTAACCCAGTACGACACCGCGCACGGGCACTTCAATGCCGAAGTTAAAGTTGACGGTGATCATCTGGTGATTAACGACGATCGTTTTCAGGTGTTCGCTGAACGCAATCCAGCCAAACTGCCCTGGAAAGAATTGGGGGTTGATGTGGTGTTCGAATGCACAGGCATATTCACATCACGTGAAAAAGCCGCCATGCACTTGGATGCCGGGGCGAAGAAGGTTTTGATTTCTGCACCGGGTAAATCGGTTGATGCCACTGTAGTGTTTGGTGTGAACGACGGATCGCTGAAAGCGAGCGATGAGATCGTGTCCAACGCTTCGTGTACCACCAACTGCCTGGCGCCGATGGCGAAAGCGTTGAACGAATCGGTGGGTATTGAATCTGGCTTGATGACGACCATCCACGCCTACACCAACGATCAAGTGTTGACCGACGTATACCATTCCGACCTGAGACGCGCACGCTCTGCCACCATGTCGATGATTCCTACGACCACAGGTGCCGCTCGTGCCGTGGGTTTGGTACTGCCGGATCTGAACGGCAAGTTAGATGGGTTTGCGATGCGGGTGCCGACAATCAACGTTTCTATCGTGGATTTAACCTTTACCGCGAAACGCGAAACATCGGTGCAAGAAATCAATGCCATCATGAAAGAGGCGGCCGACGGCAAGATCTTGGCCTATAACGATAAGCCGCTGGTATCGATTGATTTCAATCACACCAGCACGTCTTCTAATTTCGACGCCGATATGACGCGAGTCATGTCCGGCAACTTAGTAAAAGCGTGTGCGTGGTACGACAACGAATGGGGCTTCTCCAATCGTATGCTCGACACCGCGCTCGCCATGATGAATGCCTAAATGAAACTACTCACTGAATTGCCCTTGTCGGGCCAACGTCTGTTGATTCGTCAAGATTTGAACGTACCGTTAAGCGATGGCGAAGTGTCCTCCGACAAGCGCATTCGTGCGTCGCTGCCCACGTTACGTTTGGCAATTCAGGCGGGTGCTAAAACCATGGTGATGTCGCACCTGGGTCGTCCCACCGAAGGGCAACCTTCGGATGAAGCTTCGCTTGCACCGGTTGCCAGGCGTTTAAGTGAGCTGCTGGGTCAGGAGGTGCGATTAATCACTGATTACCTGACCACACCGCCCGATGTAGCAGACGGAGAAGTCGTATTACTGGAAAACGTGCGATTCAATGTGGGCGAGAAAGCGGACGATGAAGCTTTATCAGCCCAATACGCACAGCTCTGCGATGTGTTTGCCATGGATGCTTTTGGTACCGCACACCGCGCTCAGGCGTCCACCCATGGGGTTGGCCTGAAAGCGCCGGTGGCCTGTGCCGGGCCTTTACTCGCAGCTGAATTGGATGCCTTAGGGCAAGCGCTAAAAACGCCAGCTCGACCCTTGGTCGCCATCGTAGGTGGTTCTAAGGTATCGACCAAGCTGACCGTGTTGGAAAGCCTTTCAGATAAGGTCGATCAGCTGATCGTTGGCGGAGGGATCGCCAACACCTTCATCAAGGCTGCCGGTCACGCGGTGGGGAAGTCGCTATATGAAGACGATCTTATCGATGAGGCCAAACGTCTTATGCAGGCCGCTCAGGCACGTGGCGCCAGTATTCCCGTGCCATCCGATGTGGTTTGCGCGACGGAGTTCAGTGAAGATGCACCAGCTACCATCAAACCCGTGGCGGCAGTGGGTGAGGACGATTTGATTCTGGATATCGGGCCAGACACTGCGGATGTTCTGGCGAATGTTTTAAAAAGCGCCGGTACGATTATTTGGAACGGCCCAGTTGGCGTGTTTGAGTTTGATGCTTTTGGTGCTGGCACAGAAACCCTGGCACACGCCATTGCAGAATCGGATGCATTCAGTATTGCCGGTGGCGGCGACACCTTGGCGGCCGTGGATAAATATGACATCGAAGACCGGGTGTCCTACATTTCTACAGGCGGCGGTGCGTTTTTAGAATTTGTTGAGGGAAAAAAACTACCAGCGGTCGTTATGCTGGAACAGCGTCACAACAGTTGACTGGCCCGAACCTTGCGCATTGTTGTTGCCTAAGCTAACCAGTTAGGCTCAAAGGTCGTAAAGACTCTATCGACATCCATCGGAGCGCGCATGAACGACGTGGTATCGCTGCTAGGCAGTGAATCAGAAAACTTACTAGAACACCAGTGCAAGGGCATTCCAAAGGAAATGCTGCACGTGCCAGGGCCTGATTTTGTTGATCGAGTCATGGTGGATACCGACCGTGGTCTGGCCACGTTACGTTCCATGCAACAAGTGTTTAATTCGGGGCGATTGGCCGGGACCGGCTATGTATCAATACTACCGGTTGACCAGGGTATAGAACATTCTGGTGGCGCATCATTCGCGCCAAACCCCATTTATTTTGATCCTGCCAACATCGTGGAGCTGGCAATTGAAGGCGGTTGTAACTGTGTTGCGTCAACGTTGGGTGTGCTGGGTTCGGTTTCACGTCGTTATGCTCACCGCATTCCCTTCATGGTTAAGCTGAACCATAATGAAACGCTTACAACACCGACCATTTACGAGCAAACGCTGTTTGCCCAAGTCGAACAAGCGTTTGACCTGGGCGCTGTTTCGGTGGGCGCAACCATTTACTTCGGGTCAGAAGACAGTCGTCGGCAGATTCAAGAGATTTCAGAAGCGTTTTACCGCGCACATGAACTCGGTATGGTGACTGTGCTTTGGGCTTACTTACGTAACAGTGGCTTCAAAAAAGACGGTAAGGACTATCACGTATCCGCTGATTTAACCGGTCAGGCCAATCACATTGCATCTACTATCCAGGCCGATATCGTTAAGCAAAAACAAGCCGAAAATAACGGCGGCTATGTGGATCTGAACTTCGGTAATACACACCCCAAAGTGTATGACGAATTAACGACCGATCACCCAATCGACCTGGTGCGCTACCAGGTGGCCAACTGTTATATGGGTCGTGCCGGTCTGATTAATTCTGGTGGTGGCTCGGGCGATAACGATTTGGCGCAAGCGGTTCGTACCGCAGTTATCAACAAACGCGCGGGTGGGATGGGCTTGATCTCAGGTCGTAAGGCGTTTCAAAAGCCGATGAATGAAGGCGTTGAGTTGCTTAATGCCATTCAGGACGTGTACTTAGACGATCGAGTCAGTATCGCTTAACAATCCCTGCCAGCGGTTGAGCGCCTGCGCCTTATTGAGTCAGGCGCTCAACGGCTTCGCGGTATCGATTCAGGGTACCGTCGATAACGTTTTGGGGTAATTCAGGCCCAGGTGGCGTTTTATCCCAGTCCAGCGTTTCCAACCAATCCCGCACATACTGCTTATCAAAACTTGCTGGAGACGCACCAGGCGCCCAGGTGCTGGCTTCCCAAAAACGCGATGAATCCGGCGTGAGAATTTCATCCATCAGCGTAAGCTGCCCCGATTCGTCCAATCCAAATTCAAATTTAGTATCAGCAATCAGGATACCCCGTGCCTTGGCGTATGCCGCAGCTTGGGTATACAAATCAATACTTGTTGTGCGTATCGCCTCTGCTAAGTCTTTACCAACGGTGTCACTCATGGTGTCGAACGAAATGTTCTCGTCGTGATCGCCCAATTCGGCTTTGGTTGCCGGAGTGAAAATTACGTTGGGCAAGGCATCGGCTTGTTGCAAGCCGGCGGGTAACTCAATACCGCATATCTGGCCTGTGGCCTGATAATCCTTCCAGCCTGAACCGATCAGATAGCCTCGCACCACGGCCTCAATGGGTAATGGCTGCAAGCGTTTAGCGATCATGCAGCGACCCTGTGCCTGGGCGCGCTCTGCGGAGTCAGGTAAGACGTCTTCCAACGACAAATCGGACAGATGATTGGGTACTTTGTCGGCTGTTTTCTCGAACCAGAATAGGGCGAGTTCGGTCAGCAGTTTGCCTTTGTTTGGAATGGTGTTTGGCAAAATCACATCAAATGCGGACACGCGATCGGTCGCGATGATGAGCCAGTGGTGCTCATCGATGGTGTAGATGTCTCGCACCTTGCCTCGGTAGGTCAGCGGCAAGGATTGAATCGTTGTGGTGTGTAGACCAGCGTCAGACATAGTGCAGTACAAGCAAAGAGGCGAGGCAGAGGTAAAGTATACTCTTCCGCCTGTTGAACAAACGATTGATGAGCCGATGAGTGAAGTGCGGGTAGGGGTTCTGATGGGCAGCGAAAGCGACTGGCCAACCATGCGGCATGCGGCGGACGTGCTGGATGAGCTGGGCGTATCGTTTGAAGCAAAGGTGGTTTCTGCTCATCGAATGCCCGATGCCATGTTCGCCTACGCAGAAAGCGCAAAAGATCGCGGCTTAAAATGCCTTATTGCAGGTGCGGGGGGCGCGGCGCATCTACCGGGTATGTTGGCCTCAAAAACGCCGTTACCGGTGTTAGGGGTGCCTGTGGCATCAAAGCATCTATCGGGTGTGGATTCTTTGCATTCCATCGTGCAAATGCCAAAGGGCGTACCGGTTGGGACGCTGGCTATTGGAGATGCCGGTGCAGCCAATGCAGCGTTATTGGCCGTGGCTATGTTGGCAACAACTGATACTGCACTCGCTGAACGTCTGGATGTTTATCGCGCAGCCATGCACGCCAAAGCCAGTGCGATGGTGGTACCGCCACTCGGTGATAACGAATAAACACCCAGCAGTTCAAGCCTAACCAATAAACCTTCACCGATGAGCGCTACCTAACGTGTCTGCCTTGATGAAACCATCCGCCACACCGCTGCAACCGGGTGCCACTCTGGGCATGATTGGTGGGGGGCAGTTGGGGCGCTATTTTGTTATTGCCGCACGAAAACTCGGGTACGAGGTGGCCGTATTAGATCCTGCGGCCAATGCACCGGCCATGCAGCTGGCCAGCCATAAAGTTGTTGCAGCCTACGATGACGCTGAGGCGTTGCAACGCATGGCTGAACTGTGTGATGTGGTCACGATTGAATTCGAGAACGTGCCTTACCAAGGCCTTGCTCGGCTGGCTGAGCGTGTGCCCGTTGCGCCATCCCCTGAATGCGCGCGCATAGCGCAGGACCGGCGGTTAGAGAAAAACACAGCGTTAAGTTTTGGATTAACGCCGGCGCCGTTTGCCGCCATTGAATCTGACGATGACATCGCGGCTGCCGTGGCCACTACGGGATTGCCCGCCATTATTAAAACCGCCACGCTTGGATATGACGGGAAAGGTCAAGTGGTGTGTGAGGACGAAGCGGCCGTGCGCCAGGCGTTTGAATCACTCAACGGCGTTGCCTGCGTCCTGGAACAACGCATTCAATTGGATAAAGAAGTGTCGGTGGTGTTATGCAGAGGCTTTGACGGGCAAGTCGCGTGTTTTCCTGTGGGCGAAAACGTCCACGTTAATGGGGTATTAGACCTCAGTACGGTACCCGCGTCCGTGGATGAATCATTGAAGCAGCAGGTCATTGAGCAAGCGGTAAAACTCGCGCAAGGCATCGATTACGTCGGTGTACTGGGGCTTGAATTTTTCATCGATACCCAAGGGCGTGTGTTTTTTAATGAGATGGCACCACGACCCCACAACAGCGGGCACTACACACTGGATGCTACGGTGACGTGCCAATTTGAACAGCAAGTGCGCATGGTTTGTGGGCTGGCGTCCGGTAGTACCGAGCTGCTAACACCAGTGACTATGCTCAATGTGCTGGGAGACAGCTGGTTTCCCGAAGCACCGGACTGGGCCAAGGTTTTGGCAGAGCCTTGTGCAAGACTGCATTTGTACGGCAAGGCTGAGGCGAGATCCGGACGCAAAATGGGCCATATCAACTGCTTGTCCGACAGCGCGGAAAGCGCTTTGGCGCTGGCTGAGCGGTCCAGGCAGTTGTTAAATCCCCGTTAATTCGGCCTGTAAGACTTAAAAGTCCTGATGTAATAAAAAGTGTGACGCGGTTGGTATAGAAATCGCTTCGTCCCGGTTACCAAAAGCAGTAGAACCGGATTACCACACTCATGAGCCTTACTCAGCGCAGCCAACAAACGAGCGACAGCTCTTCGTTTGTACCCATTGCCGTAGAATCGCTGACCAGTCAAAGCCGTGCACTCGACACCATTGCGGACGAGTTGGGCCCAGAATTTGACGATGCGGTGAAATTAATTCTTGGCTGTAAGGGCCGGGTTATCGTGTCCGGAATGGGCAAGTCGGGCATTGTGGGCAAAAAGATTGCCGCCACGTTTGCATCAACCGGCACACCGAGTTTCTATGTGCACCCAGGTGAAGCCATACACGGTGACCTGGGCATGATCACCTCCGATGACTTAATCGTTTTGTTGTCGTACAGCGGCGAGACCGATGAAGTGGTCAAACTGATCCCGTCATTGAAATACTTCGGCAATCGAATCATCGGCATAGTCGGCGCTTCGGATACTACGCTAGGCCGTCAGGCTGACGTAGTCCTGCGCGTCGATATCGAGCGCGAAGTCTGCCCCAACAATCTAGCGCCCACAACCTCTGCACTGGCGATTATGGCCTTGGGCGATGCGCTGGCAGTGTGCTTGATTAAAGCGCGAGATTTTAAACCTTCAGATTTTGCCCAGTTTCATCCCGGTGGGATGTTAGGTCGACGCTTACTGTCGCGCGTCGGTGATGTGATGATTACCGACAACCTGCCATTGATAAACCCGGATGAAACGGTACGAGAAGCCATTTTTTGTATGACCTCGGGCCGTCTGGGATTGGCCATCATTGTTGAGGGTAACCGTCTCATGGGCATACTCACAGATGGTGATTTACGCCGCGCGCTCATCATGGACCCCACCATGATGGATAAGTCGGTACGCGATTTTATGACACCGGTACCGGTCACCATCTCAGCGAATTCCATGGTTACCGATGCAGAAGTGTTGATGCGTAAATACAAAATTCGCGCATTGGTTGTCACCGATGCACGAGAAGGTCAAGAAGACCAGGTGTGTGGATTGCTGGAAATCTTCGCCGATCACCCGGACGAGAATTGAGCGCTGTCGGGTATCCCTTTTGCTGTACAGAACACACATGATGATTCGTAACGCCTTACCACTCGTGGCAGTCAGTTTTGCGGCTTTGCTCAGTGCTTGTGCTATTCCGGGTGGAACCCCGGGTGGGACCCACGGTGGAACCCTGGGTAGCTCTGCGGCACGTGCAGCATCAAGCAATGGCGCTTCGGTCCTGACCGCGAGTGACAGCGCTAATTTAGTAGGCACAGCGGATATCGGCCAGCGTGTGAATTTACCCGCCGGCAACCCCATGGGTGTTCCGAGCGCTATGGTCGCTCGCGAGTATTTTGCTGCCAGCAACCGACCGTGTCGTGAGATCGTGGCTTCAGGAGTACGCGTGAATTCACGTATTGCCTGCCTGCGTTCGAACGGTCAATGGGAATGGATCCGTTCAATCAGCAGTTCGGCGGTGACATCGGTCTCGGTTCCAATGGCCGCTGCGTTGCCCGTGGAATCGGAAGCTGCAGCGGTGAGCGAGCAAGAGATTAAAGCAGCAGGGTTAGAAGAAGTTGCCACTGAGGGCAGTGATCCGCTCAACTGGACACCCCCAGCCGTCATCATCCCAGCCTCAGCCAATAGTGCGTTAGATGATGAGGGTTTACTCGAACAGGCCATCGTTATCGATAACGAAACCTTGTGGAAGTTTGCTCAGCGAACTACCGGGTCCGGCGTTCATTGGCAAGCCATTGCAGAATATAACGCCATTGACGATGCGCGCGATATTCAAAGCGGTATGACGCTGTTTATACCAGCGCACTTAGCGCAAGAGCGTTAGCATCATGCCAGGCTCTACACGGAGCTGGATCCCAGCACTGCCATTGCAAGCCAGGGAACGCCCACCGATTCGATGGGTGGACGTGGTTACTGCGCTGCAAACACAAGCCCGGGTGATCTGGGCACTGATGCTGCGTGAAACCATTAGCCGCTATGGTGATTACAAGATCGGCTTTTTATGGGCGTTTATAGAACCGTTATTAACTGTTTTGGTATTCGTGCTGATCTTCGGTGCTATGCGCAGTGATAGCCCGGGCGGTATGCCACTGATACCGTTTATGTTAACGGGCATTGTGTCGTTTAGTCTGTTTAAAGATCCCTGGACACAAATGCAAAACGGTATTTCAACAAACAAGTCGTTATTGGCGTTTCCCCAGGTAACCACTTTTGATGTACTGATCTCACGCGCGTTAATGGCCATTGCTATTTCAGCGTTTGTACTGGCCTTTATGTTGGGTATGGCGCATTTATTAGGTTACGAAAGTAACATTGAACGTCCATTGGGTGTTTTGGCGATCTTGGGACTCATGTGCATCATGGGTGTTGGGCTGGGATTTTTATTCGCGGCCTTAGAGCCGTTGATGCCATCGGTTAAACAAGTATCCTCGCTCGTCATGGGCCGACCATTGTTTCTAGGGTCTGGCTTGTTTTTTATCGCCGATACCATTCCTGCTCAAGTCAGAGAGTACGTTTTATATAACCCTCTGCTGCACTGTATGGAGTTACTGCGTACCGAATACTTCTATGAATTTGAAAGCGCACACGGCAGTTGGAGTTATGTAAGTGCGTGGGCGTTCGGCAGTTTAGCGGTTGGATTAGCAGCACATCGCGGCTTGCGGCGAAAGGTGTTTAATGGCTAATGATCAAACTGCATAACGTTTGTAAACGCTATAAAACGGCCAACGGTGTAAACACCGTGTTGGACAACGTCAGTGCCGAATTTCCAGTTGGGAAAAGCGTTGGCATCCTGGGGCTCAATGGGGCGGGTAAGTCCACCTTAATTCGAATCATCGGTGAAGCCGAAACGCCTGACTCGGGCTATGTGCAATGTTCAAAGCGTGTGTCGTGGCCATTGGGTTACACCGGCGGTTTCCAAGGCAAATTAACTGCCCGTGAAAATGCCCGCTTCGTTGCTCGCATTTATGGTGAAGACCCGAAATACATCGAGGCGTTTACCGAAGAATTTTCAGAGCTCGGTGACTATTTTGACGAGCCCATTCGAAGCTATTCAGCCGGCATGCAGGGCCGGTTTGCATTCTCGGTCAGCTTAGCGTGCAACTTTGAATATTACTTGGTGGATGAAGCGCTGGAAACAGGGGACGCGCGTTACCGGGAGAAGTTTCGTATGGCGTTTGCTGAACGGCGGGCCAATTCATCAGTAATTTTAGTGTCGCACAACGAACAAACCATACGCCGAAACTGTGACATGGCCGCAATTCTGCATGAGGGGTCTATGACGCTTTATGACGATTTAAAAGACGCGCTGGACGAATACAAGATGCTGCAAACTAGGGCCGCGTAACACCATGAATGCCATACTTAAAAGTTTACTGACCGTAGTGGGTATACCCACGTTGTTGGCGGCGGTGTACTACGGTGCATTTGCGTCGGATATCTACGTATCTGAAGCTAAGTTTGCGGTGCGCGCGGTGAAAGGCGCCACCACCTCGAATGGGTTATCCGCCATATTATCTGGCACCGCACCCACATCTGGCGGACAGGATTCTTTAGTGGTCATGGAGTACGCCCAGTCGCACGACATGCTTGCGGGTGTACAACAGGAAGTTGACATTTTGAGCCACTACTCCAGTGGCGATATTGATTTACTTAGCCGATTGGATGAAGACAGCTCTGACACTGAGAAACTGAAATACTTTCTCGATCACGTCATTTTGCACCGTGATTCTCTTAGTGATGTCATCACGTTAACGGTCAAAGCGTTTGATCCGGAAATGGCGCAGCGGATTGCGCAGCAAGCCATTACGTTGAATGAAGAGGTGATTAACACTCTATCGAATCGTATGGAAGAGGACGCCATGACGTCGGCACGACGTGAGGTGGCGAACGCGGAAGTGCGTTTACGTAATGCCGCTCAGGCGATGGCTGCGTTTAAGAGTGAACACGATTCGTTCAGCCCGCAGGAAGAATCATCCGCGCTATTTTCTCGGGTTGCTGGTATTGAATCGGCGATCACTGAAAGTCGCGCCGCACTGTCTGAAAAGCGCGCCTACATGCGCGACAGTGCTCCTGAAGTGGTGTCGTTAAAAAACCGCATCAACGCTCTCGAGCGCCAGCTCCGCATTGAGAAAGGTCGGGCGACTGGTAATGGTGAACAGGCATTGGGTGGGTTAATGACCGAGTACCAGCCGTTGGTGTTGGAAGAGGAAATGGCTCGTCAGCAATTTGCCGCCACTTTATCGACGCTTGAGATTGCACGGCTTGATACGTTGAAGAAGAAGCAATATCTGGTGACGTTTGTACCGCCAAGCTTACCGAACGAACCGTCAGAGCCTCGACGTTTACAGCAAGTCATCATCGTCATGGTGTACTCCTTTTTGGCGTACCTAATCTTCGGTTTGCTGTGGGCGGCGCTGAAAGAACACATCAGCTAGTCGCGGTCATTTTTGTGGCCCAGTCGGCGTATTTTTTGCACCGCCATACTCATCGTCTAACGAGCACTCCTTCGTGTTGAAACGATTTACCTATACGTTCGCTTTGCTCGCCGTCTCGGCAGTCGCTAATGCCCAATCATCCGGGCCTTTAGTTGCTGCCGACAATGCGGCAAGGGCGCTAAGTGCTGCAGAATTACTGCAGCAAGATCCTGTTTCCCAGCCTCTGGTTTCGATGTCAACGCCGGCAGCCAGAGCATCGGCGACCGCGCCGTCATCGTCTTCTGGCATAAATGGCCCGGAACCGTTTGGCGCACGGTTGTTTCGCGGTGGCTTTAGTAACAGTCATGAGGATGGCCTTAACGCAGACTATCTAGTTCAACCCGGCGATAGGGTGACTGTGCGTGTCTGGGGGGCGGTCGACTTTAACGATATTCAAGTGGTTGATCCGCAGGGCAACCTGTTCATACCCAGCGTTGGTCCGGTGCCAGTGGCAGGCGTTGCAAACCGGGATCTCAACCATCGTGTGCAGCAAAGCGTTAGCAGCGTGTTCACCGATAACGTAAAGGTGTACACCAGCTTGAACGGTACGCAGCCCGTTGCAGTGTTTGTTACCGGCTACGTGCCTGCACCCGGACGATTTGGTGGTATACCTTCAAACTCGGCATTGCATTTCCTGGACAGGGCCGGAGGCGTAGATCCGATACGTGGCAGCTATAGAAATATCAGTCTGCTTCGTGACGGTGAAACTCTCGCCACCATCGACTTGTACGACTTTCTGCTACGAGGTGAATTGCCGAACGTTGAATTTCGTGATGGTGACACCCTGGTCGTGGGTCAGAAGGGACGCTCCGTTAGTGTGACCGGCGATGTCACCAACCAGGCAGAATTTGAATGGTTGGGTGCTCAATACACTGGGCGTGAATTATTGTACGCAGCATCAGCTCTACCCGGTGTCAGTTATGTTGGTGTCTCCGGGATTCGTGGCGGCAAGTCATTTTCTACCTATGTTCCGTTACGCGAATTCAACGACTTCATTTTAGAAGACGGCGATGCGGTGCACTTTCGTAAAGACCAGCACGATGATGTCATTGTGGTAGATGTTGAAGGCGCACACCTGGGTCCGTCCCGTTACGCGGTACCGAAGAATACGCGGTTACGCGATTTGCTGGACCACATTGCGATAGACACTGAACTGGCAGATCCCACCGCTATTTCAGTTCGCAGACTATCGGTTGCAGAACGTCAAAAAGCCGCATTGGAAGAGAGCCTTGCTCGACTGGAAGCTCGTTACCTGACGGCGTCCTCGCAAACCGATCGTGAAGCCATTATTCGAGCGCAAGAGGCCCAGCTGATTGGGGAGTTTGTTGCCAGAGCACGATCAGTGGAACCCCAGGGGCGCTTGGTAGTTGCGGACAACGGTACGGTCGCTAACGTACTGCTGGAAGCTGGCGACACCATCACCATTCCTCGAGTCAGTGAATCGGTGTTACTCAGCGGTGAGGTTTTGGTGTCTCAAGCGATGTTGTTCAAAGAAGGGCGACGTGCGCGAGACTATATCGAATTAGCCGGCGGTTTCTCGCATCAGGCGATGCAGCAAAGCTTAGTGTTAGTCCACGCCAACGGTGAGGTTTCCCGCGGCGAAAATCCTGTGGTTCGACCTGGTGATGAAGTCATCGTACTTCCCAAAGTACCGGTTAAGAACCTACAAATCGCATCAACCATTGTTGACATCATTTACAAGATTGCCATTGCGGCATCCGTAGCAGTGCAATTGTAAGAATAGACTCATGGCCTCATCTTTAAAGATACATAGTAAGCGTGTAAAGAAAGCGACTAAGCCTGTTTATGAGGCGTTGGATGCTTATAGCCAAGCCATCGAACAACTACTGTCCCTGATGGATGTTGATGCTGCAGAGGCGGGTGATTTGGATGCGATCAGCGCAGCCATTACCCAGCTACCCATCCCAAACACCTTCTTGCCAGGTGCTTTGCGTGTCAAAAAAGCCAAACCCCATCCTTTGCCGGCACGCCGCATAGCTCGGCAACACCTCTATCTTGCCACCGCTTATCTAAACACGTTGCATTTTCGCTTGAAAGCAGCGGATGCAAAGCGGATCGTACAACCTGCTAATAAGCCTGCGTTGGTATTGCACGCTCAGTATTTGCGCGATTGTGTGCTAGCCATGCGCGAATGTGTGAACCCGAAAAAACAGCGTACCTACGGGCTTACCGCTGGGCGAAGTATGCTGGTGTTATGCCGGCATGTGGCGCAGCGCGCTAATGAGTTTCGAGTACTGCCGGCGTCTGCTGTGGAGAGCTTTGATGAACAACGTTACTTAAACGCCAACGCCGATGTACAAGCAGCGATTGATCAGGGTAAGTTGCGTTCAGGGTATGAACATTTTGCCCGCTCCGGGTTGCGCGAGGCGCAAGCAGGCTATCGAGATCCTGCTGGCTTCAAAGCGCACAGTATTCAATTTGCCAGTGAGCCTGAGTTCGACAGCCCGACTGTGGCAGAAGCGCGAAACGTTATTCGCGCGGTGGGCAGTTTTGATGAATTGTGGTACCGCTTAAGTTGCCCACAACATTTGTCTCACACACAGAACGCGCTTGATCACTACGTCGCTGTGGGTGAGGGCTTAGGCTGTATGCCAAACGAGCGCTTCGACCCCAGTTGGTACCGAAAGCACTATCGCTTGCCGGAGACCGTGCCAAACGCGTTTGCGCATTACTTAGCGGTTGGACGGCCGTCACGGCTTAAACCAAACGCCATTATGGATCCGATTTACTACGCCGCTCGATACAGCCAGGCTTTTACTTCAAACACCGATATGGTGGATCACTACTATGAGATCGGATGCTTGCGTGATTGGCAGCCGTCGGCTGAATTTAATGCGCAGCAGTATCGTGAGCAGGAGATGTCCGAAGGTGATTTAACCAATCCGGTCACGCATTGCCGTCGTCGTTTAGATTCAGGCGGTGCAGCCAGCTTTGGTGATAAGGATACCGAGACCTACTCCACGGTAGCGCCTGTCATACCGACATTGGCCATGGCCGAGGCGAAGGCTGCTGAACATAAAAATGCCTACGCCTACACCATCTCACAAAACACCTCCTTGGGTGAACGTATGAGTCGAGGGTCAGTGGCTGCCGCTAAGGGTACTGCTCACGCTGTACAGCGTGCGTGTCAATGGACACTCACCGGTGTTCAGCTCGGTGCAAAGCGTAGCTGGCAAACGTTGCGTGGTAATCGCCACACGTTCACGGCACAACCAACAACGCCTGGTCAGCCTGCGCGAGCGATCGGCTCACCGAAAGTTGATGTGGCCAGTCAGATTAAACGCTTCGCTAATCCGGGGCCGCTGTTTGAAGATAAAAGTCGAATTGATGCATCACTTCTACCCGCAAAGGTCCGGGCGATTGCCTTCTTTCTCCCGCAGTTTTATGCGTTTGATCGTAACGACGAATGGTGGGGTAAGGGATTTACCGAGTGGCGCAATGTGTCACGAGGAACGCCACGTTTTGAAGATCATTACCAACCGCGCATTCCACGGGATTTAGGTTTTTATGATCTTACTAATGTTGAGACGTTAAAAGCACAGAGTGCGTTGGCCAAACAAGCTGGCATTGAGGCTTTTTGCTTCTACTACTACTGGTTCAATGGTGAACGTTTAATGGATAAGCCATTGGATCTGTTCGCAGACGCTGATATCGATCAAGACTTCTGCATTATGTGGGCAAATGAAAATTGGACACGTACATGGGATGGTTTTGCAGGACAGGTACTGATCCAGCAAGACTATCGCGATGAGGACGAAGACGCTTTCATTGCCGATACCGCCCGTTACTTCAACCATCCGCGCTACACGCGCGTAGACGGTCGTCCGTTGTTTATCTTGTATCGACCGGGTTTGTTACCCAATGCTGAAGAGACCATTGCGCGTTGGAAGCGCAAATGGGAAGCGGCGTGTGGTGTCGAACCCTGGGTGCTGATGGTACAGGGCTTTGGTGATGAGAATCCGACCGAATACAGCCT
Organism: Granulosicoccaceae bacterium; assembly: GCA_020629835.1. Taxonomy (GTDB): domain Bacteria; phylum Pseudomonadota; class Gammaproteobacteria; order Granulosicoccales; family Granulosicoccaceae; genus Granulosicoccus. The sequence continues at coordinate 23,314 of JAHDCO010000031.1, read as the reverse complement.
GGACGGTGCCGTGGAATTTCCGCCACACAAGCTGTGTGCAGACGTGCCGGACATGAACGCAAAGTTAAACATCATTGACCCGAACTACGTGGGTAACGCTCGAGATTATTCTGCAGTGATCGACTCTTCGTTAAATGAGCCGACACCAAGTTTCCCATTGATTAAAACAGTTTCCCCTCACTGGGATAATGACGCACGACGGGAAGGGCGAGGCCTGACCCTGCATGGATCTACCCCAGAGAAGTATGAACGTTGGCTTCGAGGAGCCATGCAGTTTTCTCAGGAAAACCCGTTCCAGGGCGAATCGTTAGTGTTCATCAATGCCTGGAATGAATGGGCAGAAGGTGCGTACTTAGAGCCGGATGTGCATTACGGTCATGCGTATCTCAATGCCACTCAGCGTGCAGTTCATGGTTTGGTGTCGGATGAGAAACGACAAACCATCTTACTTGTGGGCCATGATGGTCATCGCCACGGCGCTCAGATGCTCTTAAAGAGTATCGCTGAAACGTGCCGTAAGCAGTTCGGTATGAAGGTCGTGATCGTACTCAAAAAAGGTGGACCGATGGTGCACGAGTACGGCAGGTTAGCGCCTACCACGGTATTAGAGGGTCTGGGCGACCAGGCGTTGGCTAACCTTGTCAAAGAACACAATATTGCTACAGCGATTTGTAACACAACGGTTACCGGTGACTTGGTGCCTGCGTTGAAAGATCTTGGGGTATCGGTAGTATCGTTGATTCACGAATTGCCAAATCTGATAACTGAATACGGTCTGGAAGACAACGTTAAGGACATTGCACGCTGTGCAGACCATGTGGTGTTCCCAGCAGAGATGGTGGAAGCGGGGTTTGATCAATTTGCCACCATGGGTACCGCGGTTCACCATATTCGTCCGCAGGGTACATACAAGTCAGTTGAATTCAATGTAGAAGCGCGTGCCAAGGTCCGTGCAGCGTTGGGTGTAGATGATCATCACAAGCTGGTTCTGAATGTTGGTTATGCCGATTTGCGCAAGGGCTTTGACTTATTCCTACAAACCGCTAAGCAGATGATTGCCGAACGTGATGACGTGCATTTTGTCTGGGTAGGTGGAAGAGCTGTCGATATCGACTTGTGGTTAACAGCCGATCTCAGCGATGAACTGATGGAGCGCTTGCATCTGGTGGATTACACCGATGATGTGCCCGCTTACTATTCAGCAAGCGATGCCTTGTACTTGTCGTCACGCGAAGATCCGTATCCAACCGTCGTGTTGGAAGCGATGGACATTGGTGTGCCGGTTGTACTGCATGAAGGTACAACAGGCTTTGATTCGTTGGTGGGTGAATACGGCTATTGCATTCCAAAGAACCGACCGACCGAGACGCTTCAGAAGATACACGAAGCGCTGTTTCAGGATTCTGCGGAAATGAAACAGCAGCGGGCCAACTACGTAGAGGAATCTTGCCGGTTTGATGATTACTGTTTTGAGTTATTGCAGTGGGTACAACCAGCGTTGAAGAAAGTCTCCGTTGTGGTGCCGAACTACAACTACGAACAGTACATGTCTTCACGGTTGATGTCAGTGTTTGATCAGACGTATCCGATCTTTGAAACCATTGTATTGGACGACTGCTCCACCGATAACAGCGTAGAACGCATTGAAGAGGTAGCCGACATGGCCAACCGAAGAATCCGTTTTACACCGAATGGCATCAACAGTGGAAACACGTTCAAACAGTGGAAAAAGGGGTTGTCCATGGTGCGAGGCGATTTGGTATGGATCGCTGAAGCTGACGATTGGGCGGATCCTAACTTTTTACTTGCCAGCGTGGCTCAGCACAATCAAAACACCGCGCTTAGCTTCACCGACTCCGTGCAGATCGATACTAATGACAAGGTATTAGCGCCAAGCTATTCCTATTATTACGATACTGTTGATGCGTCATTGTTTAGTCGCAGCTTTACGTTACCAGGTGATGAATTTGTAGCCCGCGCCATGGCGGTTAAGAACGTCATAATGAACGTTAGCTCTGTGGTTTGGAATCGACGCGACTTAGACGATGCACTCAACGCTCTGGGTGATGAGCTGACATCCTATAAACTGGTAGGTGACTGGCGCCTATATCTACAAGCGTTGTTGACCATCGGTCGTGATGTCTCTTACATAAAGCGATCGTTGAACACACATCGTCGCCATGCGGAGAGTGTCACTCATGCACTGGACCATCAAAAACATTTGGATGAAATCCAGGCCATGCACCAGGTGGTGCTCAGTGAGCTCAGCCCAGAGTTCGCGGAACGTAAAGAGATACAAGCATCGCTGGATGCTTACGTCATAGAGCTTCGAGAACAGTTTGGCTTAGATCAGCCTTCAGAAGATACTGACCGGATTGCAGCCTAAGCTGCAACCGGTCGGTTTTCGGCAATTGGTTACTGCGCTACCACTTGCACATCTACCGTTAGTGATGAACTGATCTCGCTGTTCAAACTATCGGTAGCAATGAATTGTAGTGTGGTTAAGCCAACATCATTCTCGGTGGGTGTCCAGCGTAACTCTCGTCCACCGTTACCCAAGTCGTTAAATTCAGCACCGGGTAGCGCCGTCACCAACTGTAGGTGGGGCGCAATTCCCTCTGGGTCGATTGGTTTAATCTGCAAGGCTAACAGTTCGCCGACAGCCACCGTTTGCTTCGGTATGGCCCTGAAGATTGGCGGTGAGTTTGTGACCACCGAAGCACCGGGTTGTGAGAACAGTGGAGCCGTATCCACCGTTTGATCAATCACTGTTAAACGCCATTCGCGCGTAATTTTGACTGAGCTTTCGACAGCGTCCTGAACCTCCATAGTGATGACATGCACACCCAACTGATTGGGCTCTGGTATCCAATTAAGCGTGCGCGTACCGTTGCCGGCATCATCTAAAGCTGCGCCGACCGGTAAGTCGTTGGACCACACCGCTGGCACAAACCCGTCCGGGTCGACTGCAACCACCGGAATTGCTAATCGTTCACCAACCATCACGGTGCGATCATCAAGCGATACCAGCAGCGGAAGGTGGTTTTCTCTAGACGTAGCCACAGGTGCTGCCGCTGGGTCAGGTGCGGCTGCAGGTTCGGTTGCAGGTTCGGCTGCAGGTTCTGGCGTGGGTTCGGGTGCAGGCTCCGGCGTCAGCGCGGGTGTCGTTGCATTTGTCACGATGGAAGTGACAGGCACCGTAATATTGGTGCTGATGTTGGCCCCTTCGGTGATGGCATCCCGGGCCACGACAACCAGATTTAGTGGCTCAGTTTGATCGCTTGGGATGTCCCAGATAAATCTGAGTTCACCGCCACCTAAACCAACCATTTGCACACCCTGAGGAAGGTCTTGTTCAACGGTGACTACCGGAGCAACGCCGTCCATATCAATCGCTACGACAGAAAAACTAATGGTGGTGCCTGGAATGGCCTCGGGAGCCTTGAACGGCAAGAAGCTCGGCAGCGCAGATGTTGGATTCGGTGAGACCGTTGGCTCATCAGCCGACGTTGGATCATCGGGCGAAACTGGCTCTGTTGTTGGCTGTGGCTCACCGTCTGGTTCCTGGGCTTGTGGGGGGACGGCCGAAGGTGCGGGTGCAGGTTCGGCCGCAGGTACTTCAAATGTGTACCCATCGCGTTTTACCAGCGCTACCCAATCATCATTGTTATTGGATGGTGGTGAATCTAACGATTGAAGGCTGCCGCCATTTAATCCAGTCGAAGAACCCTCGAACTTTCCCGTTCGCGGGCTGTACCAGCGCAGCGTGAAATTTCCAGACGTCGACCTTAAATCCAAAGTAGCGTTTTGTGAGGCTTGAGGTAGATAAATTGCGTAAATATCGCCTGCCTTAGCAAACACTTCAGCACCGCCATACAAACCGTGTTCACCGCTGATTAAGTTATCCGCAGGTTCCATCATCCAAAACGGCAGTTCGTTCTCCATAAACTGGCGTGCGTAGGTCGTGTACTGCCAAATCGATTCGCGTAACCGAAAATTCCCCGCGGTAACATCACCGCCCAGAGGCAACGGGTGATACCCGAAATACCATTCGATTTGACCGCCGCTGAAATACACATCGTACAGAATCTGTTTACGGCGGATTGATGCGTTAGTAGGTGAAACACCGCCGGTGTTCTCATCCATATCCAATACCCAGGGTACGCCTGCGGCGGTGGATTCTTCGCGCCAGCGTTCTACGAATTCGCCTGCAAACTGCCAGTCGTATTGAATGGATGTTGCTGTGAAAAGCGGGTCTCCGACTATTTGCACATAGTCGCGGAAGTCATTGATTTGGGTGTGCACCGTGACTGGTTTTTTGGACCAATCAATCGAGTTTAAATAGCTGGCGTGCTGACGTAACTCGCTCACAGGAAAATCATTTTCTTCTCCCAGGTTCCATTTAGCGGCCAGCAAGTAACCAAAGCGCGCAACAAGCTCACGAAAAAACAGTTTGCGTTCGTTTCCCATTGCACCGTTGTCTAGCCACCGTTCGTTGTCTGGCTCGGTTTCTGTCAAGACAAAGTGCAGGAACAGTCCTTTTTGTTGAGCGTGATTAAAGACGCTTGTCCATTGATGCAGCTTACTTATGTCGTAGTGCGTCTTATCAAAAGCGTTGTTGCTTGCACCGACAAACGGGTAGCTGTCTTGACCGTCTCCACCCAAATTCATGGGGAGAAAATATACTGAGTTAACACCCACCGACGCCAGATAATTCAGAGCGCCAATGAGTCCGCGACTGTCTTCGCCGTTTTGAGAATTTTCGAACAGTGGGTCTTCGCTATTCCAGTCTTGAGTGTGTTGCGCGTAGTCGTGCAGAAAGTTTGGATTGATGCCGCCATGACTTACCGTTCCGTCAATGCCTTCAAAGCCGAGCAGGTTTTCGGGGCTATCTGTGCCACCTTTTATCCAATAGGGACCATCATCGAACTTCAAATAATGGTTATTGACATAATTTAACCGTCCTTTGGATAGGAACCCGGGTGCTTCTGCGTTTCGCTCACTCACCGTGAATTGACCCGTGTTTCCTGGCAAGTCAATGGCCTGACCCGCATCTTGGTTTAATTGGATCGCGACGTTGGTACCCTGACGCAGGGTTGCAGAATATTGCCATTCGCCCACCTCGTTGGCTGAAAAGCGGGCTCGCCAAACGTTACCTGAGCCATTGCCCTGGCCATCACCGTCGAAAAATCCAGGGACACGCGTTTTGGCGCCACTGGGTGCCGTGAATACGACATCCAATCGATAGTCCAAAAATGGATTGGGTGTGACTGCGGTTTCTGAGCTGGATGGACCGTCAAAATCCAGCGTGATCGGATGCCACTTAACCAGGTCACCAGATACGGTAGCCGCAGCCACGGGCCCGATTTGGCAGCCGATCAGCGCCACCCAGGCGGTCAGAGCAAGCCGAAAGTATCGACGATAAGCCATAATGTCATGCGCAGTTGAGAGTCGTTCGAGTATGCCGTAGGCGGCAATAAAATGACACTTAACGGGTCATGAAATGTGGGGTAGTAAGTGTGATGGAGTGCTCGGGGTGCGCAGAGTCTCGTTCGTGTAACTGAACCCCGTCAACTCTTGGCCGCAATGCGTAGTGTGGCGTAGTCCTTGCGAACTCAGAGTGTGAAATTCTTTGGTTGGCGATAAACCATCAGCGGGCGACGAATCACCGACTATAGTTTTTGTACTCATTATCAAACCTTGCGACGAGAGCCTCCGGCCTGATGAACACAAGCAACGTCAACATTGAACGTAAAAGAATCCTAATCACCGGCGGCGCCGGTTTTCTAGGCTCCCATCTGAGCGAACGCTTGTTGGGTGAGGGCCACGACATCATTTGCATGGATAACTACTTCACGGGGAGTAAGCAAAATATCCAGCACTTAATGGATAACCCGAATTTTGAATTGATGCGCCATGATGTTACGTTTCCAGTCTATTTGGAAATAGATGAAATATATAACCTGGCGTGCCCTGCATCCCCGATTCACTATCAGCACGATCCGGTGCAAACGACAAAAACGTCGGTACACGGTGCGATCAACATGCTGGGTTTGGCAAAGCGCACAGGCGCTAAGATCTTCCAGGCCTCCACCAGTGAGGTTTACGGTGACCCGAAGGTGCATCCACAGCAGGAAGACTATTGGGGTCACGTAAACCCGATAGGTTTTAGAAGTTGCTATGACGAAGGTAAACGCTGTGCGGAAACGCTATTCTTTGACTACCACCGCCAGCATAAGCTGCGCATAAAGGTTGGCCGGATCTTTAACACCTACGGCCCTCGTATGCACCCGAATGATGGCCGTGTGGTTTCGAACTTTATCGTCCAGGCATTGACAGGGCAGAACATCTCGATTTATGGCAAAGGCGATCAAACTCGCTCTTTCTGTTATTGCAGTGACCTGATCGAAGCGTTTGTTCGATTAATGAATTCAGATGACAGCATCACCGGGCCTATCAACATTGGTAACCCGGGTGAATTCACGATTCTAGAGCTGGCTGAAAAAGTTATCGCCATGACGAATTCGTCGTCGAAGTTGGAATTCCATGAATTACCCAGCGATGATCCGACACAGCGTCGTCCAGACATCACAAAAGCCAAAGAGCAATTAGGTTGGGAACCTCAGGTTGACTTGGAACAGGGTTTAACAAAGACCATTGCATACTTTGACCAGTTGTTGAAAGCAGGCGAAGTAACCGCTCGCGGCGCCGCGTAATATCCTGATATATCCGGCATACACACAGGCGTGTATGCCGGACTGAAACTTGCACCATTTGCGTTAAGATTTTAGTTATTGGATGCGGTATCAATGAAAGGCATTGTCTTAGCAGGTGGTTCAGGAACTCGCCTTCACCCACTGACACAAGTCGTGTCAAAGCAAATACTTCCCGTTTACGATAAGCCGATGGTTTATTACCCGGTCAGTACGCTCATGCTGGCGGGAATCAAAGACATACTGCTGATATCCACTCCGCGTGATCTTCCACTGTTCGAACAGTTGATGGGAGACGGTAGTCAATGGGGTATCAACATTCAATACACCGTACAACCGTCCCCTGATGGTTTGGCACAAGCGTTTCTGCTCGGTGAAGACTTCATTGGCAATGATCCCGTTTCATTGATTCTGGGTGACAATATCTTCTACGGTGGTAATTTAAGTGCACAGTTGCAACGCGCTGCATCTCAACCGTCAGGCGCGTCGGTATTTGCTTATCGAGTCAGTGATCCTGAACGCTACGGTGTGGTTAGCTTTGATGACGAAGGCACTGCTTTGGATATCGAAGAAAAGCCATTAAAACCCAAATCCAACTATGCCGTGACAGGGTTGTACTTCTACGATAACGACGTCGTAAATATTGCCAAAGATATTAAGCCCTCACCGCGAGGCGAGCTGGAAATCACCGATGTCAACAAGGTGTACTTGGAACGAGAGAATTTAAAAGTTGAACTGATGGGCAGAGGCTACGCTTGGCTAGACACGGGCACTTGTGAGAGCTTGCTGGAAGCCGGGCAGTTTGTTGAAACACTCGAACGCCGCCAGGGATTGAAGATTGCCGCGCCAGAAGAGATCGCCTGGCGGAATGGCTGGATTGACGATGGTGAATTAATTCAGCTAGCCTCACCGCTCATGAAGAGTAACTACGGTCAGTACTTACTCAACCTGGTGGAGCAAGAAGGTGAAGGGGTCGTCGTACCGTTACGTCGCACAGCCTAATCGCTATTGAAAACAACCGGAAGGGCGAGCAGCCATAACTGACTGCCCGCCCTTTTTATTTCAACCGATTGCGTTAAGGCACTGTTCCACCGCTACGCAATCTACGACAAAGTCTGCGCGCTGAGTGATCGCCTGGTTTTTTGCCGTTCCCACAGACATCGCTGTTTTTACTTGAACCAAAGACGGCAAGTCATTCGGGGATTGTAAAACGGCATGATAATCATGACCGCATAGATTGGCTAATCCCCAATAGTAGGGGTAAACATGGTGGCCAAATAACTCAATGACGGTGGTGCCCCTTGCTGCATAAACCATATTGGTCAAGGCTCCACCGTGAGTGGATACGATGACGCTTGCCTGGTTTAGCAGCTCAGCCTGCTGCCTGATTGTCATGCCTTCCATCGTCACTGACTGGAAGTGATAGGACTCCAGTAGTTGCGTTAACTCTGGCTGGTTTTTAACCCCTCGTCGAACCCCGTCAGGACGTTGAATAAATAGCTTTAACTTGCCCGCTGCATCTTTGTTTGCGGGGCATGGAGGAGTAACGGAATTTTCACAGTAACCGTTTGAGAAATTCTTTTTGACCCATTCTGGCACCATAGGGTGCATCGACAGATTAACGTTATGTACCAGATTTACCATTTTTAGAGAATCACAGGTCCAATAGGGATGACGTGCGGTTTCAACCACACAGTCTAAACCGATACCTAGCTGGGCAAGACTCTCTGTTTGAAAAGGGTGGGCAATTTCTCTTACCAGGAAGTGATCAATTTTGTTTAAATCTACGCCTGCGTTTTGTAGGTACGCAAGCTTTGGAAGCACATCCATCATCCAATGGTAATAACAATTCGCACCGGCTGAATTCCCGAGTAACAGCGTTTCCCCCGATAGGTGCCTGTGCGGTTGCCAGGGTAAGCTGGCTAATAGCTCATCATCGACACGATGCACAGACACCGCATCTCCTGACGCGGTACTCACGGCGTGTCGTCCGCCGGTTAAATACACCGATGCATTGGATACGCTGATGCAATTGACAGGCGTTGCGTGCATTGCTGTGTCTACCTCGACACAGGATGTCCAATGCGTGGAATAACCTTCGGTTAGCCGGTTTGATGTATACAGCTTGGGTGGTGTGAGCGGGTAGGTGGCTGCCGGTGCTAAACACGATGACGCCACCTCTGATTGAGGTAGCGTCGATCGATTCAAAGCCAACACAGTTTAAAGGCTCTACACACGGCTTGTATTCGGCTGTTCTAGCCGATTGCAGCCAAGGTTTTACGTAACAAATCAGGGCTTACAGAAAACGATTGAGCCCGTGTTTTCTGCTGATGCGATACGTGGCCAAAATCCTGAGCCACTTTATGGCTAACCAGGCGTTGAAAATCTTCCTCAGGCGCTTCCATGATGGCGTGATAGGGGTGTTCGCACACCGCGGCTAAGCCATAGTAGTACGGATACACATGTCGGCCGAACAGTTCCACGACCGTGGTCCCCGGTTGAGCAAAGACCATATTAGTTAGCGCACCGCCATGGGGTGACACAATCACATCGGCTCGACTAAACAATTCGGCTTGTTCCGCTACGCTAAGCCCTTCCATGGCTTTGACGGTATAACCCTGTTCTTCGAAAATTGGCAGTAATTCATCCTCGTTGTCGATACCGCGTCTTACGCCAGTAGGCCGGGTGACATACAGCTTCAATCGCTCGCCGGTTGTGCTCGCCGGCTGGATTTGTTGATTTAACCAGCTGGGGATAAACCGGTTCATTTTCATGTTGATACCGTTGTCCAGCACAATGTGCAGTAAACGCTCGCACTGATAAAGCGGCTCTTCTTTTGTTTCAATTACCTTGTTTAGATCAACCCCTAAACGTTCCAAGGTTTCCTTCTGGAACTTATCATTGACCTCTCTAACCAAGATATGATCGATATCTTCTAGCTTATACCCGGCTTTATTCAGTAAGCCTAATTTTGGAAGAATGTCGAGCATCCAATGGTAGTAGCAGTGTGCCCCTTGGGAGTAGCCAAGTAACAACGTAGTACCCGCCAGCTTTTTACACGGTGTCCACGGTTTTAAGACTTCATTTACCCGATCGCCGAATTGTGCAATCGAATGACCTTCTTCAGTTTTGACGATGCAGTTTGCACCATCGAAAAACAATCGTGCTCGCTCAATCTCTTTCATCTGAACACGGTTGATATTCAAATCCTGATCAAAGCCCACGTCCTCAGGGTGTTCCTGAACAGTTTCAGGCCGGGGAAGCGGGTATTGTTCTTCTGGCAGCAGGACGGTTTGCTTGAACATCGCAGGTGCAGAAGATGACATTTCTTCTTTTTCCAAGCGCTGCTTCTTGTATCCGTCTACTCGCGCGTTACTAAACGCTTGTACACAAAGATCGTCTTTAGGTACTTCAACCATAAATCGTTCAGCTAATTCGTTGATAACGATGTCGGGCTGAATAAGGCTGATGTATTCATAGTCCAGGCGGGCATTCCAGATGAAATGCAGTTCAGAAACTGTTTCTGCCAGCATGCCTGTTAGTAGGTGAGGGCGGTATTCAGAAAACGAATCGCCAAAGAGAATCACTTTCTTTTGCGCTACATGCGGGGATGTGTTTTTGTAAACAACATGAGAACCCACATGCAGATGTGCCTCATTAACGAGTTGGTTTCGTTCTTTGAAGCGAACCATCGGGTTAGCGTAAACACGTTCAGCAGTTTGGGTGAGTTTATAAAAGCGAGCTCGCTCTCTTACCGGTTCTGCGAGTTTAGCGCCCAGGTCAAACAGTACATCGCCTTCATCGAACGGTGCTTGCAATAGTTCTGGCCGGGATGGAATACCCATGCGTGCACATAAAACCTGATAAGCCGCAAAGCAGCCCCAAAAAGACCAATGGGTATCGGTTTTCCAATAAGGACGATTGGCATCAACCAGTTTGGAGAAAGCGGGTAGAACATTAACGATGCAAGGCACCTGAGCATGGTGGTTGTTCACCATGGTATGGATTGGGCTACCGTGTATATTGATAATCTTACCGTCGTAATGCTGATGCATAACGGTAAGCTTCTCTGGCGCAGGCAAGAATAGGTAATCAATGTTCTTATCGGCTAATTTTTGTACTCTGCTTTGAAGCAGAGTCACCCATCGCTCGGCTAACTCATTGGTAAAGGACGAGCGTTTTTGGTACAAATTTATAACCGAGTTCGACCCCTTCACCAAAAAGAGCCAACCGTCTTTTCCTACATGAACCGGATCATGCTGCAGAGCGTTTAACATCGTACATCGCCTGTTTGAATTCGATACCAGCTTGCTGACAGAAAATCTCGTAATCGGGGTACAGCAGTCCTGCTAACCGATCGAAGCTAGCCTTTGAGATCTGTGAAATCGCACTGCCGTTTGAGTACTTTTCTTCACCGAACTGTTCATCGTGGTAATAGTCTTCGTTTAGAAAGCTGAAGACTTTCTCCATTGTCTTTCTTGGTTGATTGCGCAATTCGTTGTTGTCTAACACCAACAACTGGTGGGGTTCGAACTGTTGTCGATACGTAGCAAACTTGTGTTGGTACAAGCTGAATGTCAGAACCTGGTTTAGGAAATAGGCTGGGCCTGTGTTTTGGCGAAATACGGATTCCAGATCCTGGGCGAAGAAATCGTCAATGTCCATGTCCATCAAACACTCAATCTTGGCAACTTTGCGCAGGTGTACAAATTGAGAGATGGCCCGTTGAATTGGGTCGCGCGTAATCAGAATGACTCTGGGGTCCTCAGTAAACCCTCGAATTAATCGGGGAAGCTGAGCCGTATTTGTGGCGTCAAAGTAGGTTGGGCTAGCATCAATGGTGCGGTACTTCGGTTTGACGTCTTTAAAGTGGTTGGCATACCACTCAGGGCCTTCATGGTAGAACAGTGAGAAGTAGTGAATTTCTTTTTGACTACCCGCACGAATCCTGGGGTGTGTGCAAATATAGTCGTGCAGCACGGTAGTGCCGCCCTTCATCACACCAACGATGAAGATATCCGGTGACGCTACAGACGCTTGTTTATCGGATGCCATGTGTCTTATACAACCTCATTACGGTTCACGGCCTAACAGCCTTTTTGTGACGGATTTCATGCGAGTTACGTGCCACGAACAATGCTCGGTGACATAAAGCAGGCTAATAGCGCTGGGTGGTCAAAATGTTGACGTACACGCGCAGTCGGTGGCGCCAATCAGGCTTTAAAAAGCGGTGTTTGATTACAGACGCCAACAGCGCCGAACGAGGGCCCTTAAATTCAAGATAGGCTGCAAATGCTTTAATCGTGCGCCGATCATCTGCAGAAATCGTGCTGAATCTGTCGTCCTTTAATAACTGCTGAACTGCGCCCAGGCGACTGTCTTCTTTAAACGGCAGTCGAAAATCACGCCGCAAGAACTTTTTTAGCGACCAATCGCGAAATACTGCCTGAAAACCAACGCCCACCGATTCGGAAGAGTTGCTGACGTTGTTTTCATGAATTCGATAGTTAACTAACGGCTGGTTAATAAAGTGACGTTCACCGAGTAGCTCAGCAACCACAGCCAGCCAGTAGTCATGCATGTGCACGTCATCTGGAAAGGGCAAGGCGAGTTCAGCCAGCTCTCGGTTCATTAAGATGGTATTCCCCATCACGCCGTTTTGACCCAGAACGGATGCTAAAGGCTGTTTAGCATCGTAGGTATAGCCGCGCCACTTTATGAAGGAGGGGTGAACAACGCCATTGTGCGCATCCACCATGGTGAGATCGCTGTGAGCGAGTTGTGCGGCAGGTGCCTGAGCCGACCGTCTTGCTCGTTCAATCGCCGCCAAGCCCTGGGTTAGCCGCTCCGGATCCCAAACATCGTCCTGATCCGACAAGGCAATGTAATCAAAACCTTCGTCGAGCACGCTTTGGATGCCCTGAGCGAAATTTTTGACGACGCCAACAGCGCTTGGACGCTCAACGCAGGTAACGTCTCGGTTTGCACAGTTAGCTTTGATAATCGCGACTGTGTCATCGGTAGACGCATCATCGAACACACGCACAGCCACAGGATGCTGCTGTGCAAACAGAGATTCCAGCTGCGACTTCACCCACGACGCCCCATTGTGCGTGCATAGCACGACAGCAACCGTTGGTTTATTCGCCTGGGGACCTGCTGGATTGTTTACTGCAGTAGCTTTGATGGTTGTCTTTACCGATGGGTTCGTTGACACGAAGAAGCAAGAGCCCCGCCATTCTTATGGCTTGGAAAATGCATCCAAGATACCCCAGAAAACGGAGCTATATTGCCTTGGCCGAAGTCGCAGAAAAACCCAGCGATGCCCCGGTAGAGTCACCTTCTCCCGCAGCAGAGCACACCGAGCACAAAAACACGGTGCGCCAATTGGTGGAAGAGGTGTGCAACCTGATGGGGGATTCGCACAACATTCGCGAAGAAATTCGTGCGCGCGGTGTGCAATTCCATACGCTGAACGCCATGATTGAACTGGGCGTTCAGGACAAACCGGAAGAACAAAACGACGTCATCAACACGGCCGTTGCGGCATCGAAAAAAGCCTACGGCAGCGCCGCAATTACACAAGAGCAGCTACGTGAGTACCTGGATACATTGGTCATGTTGGAAAAAGACATTGGCCATGTGCGACGGCTAGCCCAGTTGCAGAACATAAACATGCTTGCCATGAATTTTCTGACCCAAATGATTCGTTCCAATCCGGGTGATGGCGGTGAAAAAGCGGTCAACGACTTTATCGCTTACGCAGCGTTATGCGACATCAAACTGGAAAAGTTCAAAGACATCGCCGATGAAATTGGCGGTGGTAAGAAAACCGTGTTACCTCAGATTGAGTTGGAAACTGAAAGTGAGCGTGTCGCAGCTCGCAAACGTTTGATTGCCGATGTAGCGGTAGGACTCGCTATTGGCATCAGCGTGTTTTGGGTCTTCTTCTAGACGCGCCTGATACGTGTCAAATTTCAGCCGACAACAGCGACCCGTGGTATCGCCCAAACGCAAGGTGATGATCGCCACCTCCGCGGGTATCCGTCATATCGCGCATATTGATCGCTTTCTTGGTGTAGACGCTGTACTAAGCCCCAACGAAGTTCGGCGAGGTGACGACATTCTCGCTGTGGTGGTTTGGGGGCGGAAGGAAACCGCTGAGGCGGGCATCAGTTATGCCAAGGATATCGATTCCCCCGTCCTGTATCTTGAAGATGGTTGGGTACGTAGCGCATCGAAGAGTGCACACAGCCGACGTATGTATTCGATGCTGGTGGACGACCTTGGTGTTTACTACGATGCCACCCAGCCCTCGCGAATCGAGCAGCTACTTAATCTAGAAGGTGCCGAGTTCCACGCTATGTGTCCCGATGAAGCGCTGCAATACGCCGCTCAGTGTCGGCAAAGGCTCGTGGATTCTGACATCACCAAATACAACTACTGTCGCCGTGCCCGGATACCCCAGCACAATGAGCCGTTTGTTTTAGTTATCGATCAAACCTTTGCTGATGCCTCGGTAAGACTAGGCGGAATGGTAAGGGAGGACTTCCTACATATGCTTCACTTGGCAGTGAAGGAAAATCCTAATGCGAACGTGGTTGTGCGCACACATCCCGATGTTGTTGCAGGGCTTCAAAAAGGGTACCTGACAGAGGCAGCCAAATCGCAGGGTATAACCATCAGTGCAGAAGGCGATAACCCCATCCCTTGGTTGAAGGCTGCTGAACGCGTGTACGTGGGCACCTCGCAGATGGGTTATGAAGCCCTGTTGTGCGAAACACCAGTATCAGTCTTCGGACAACCATTTTACGCCGGTTGGGGCCTGACAGACGATCGTTACCGCACGCCAGCCTTATCCGCGCGACGAAAACAAAAGCGGACACTTGATGAGCTATTTCACGTGGCACACATTGAACTCGCTCGCTACATAAATCCTGTCGATGGTTCCGAGTGGCAGCTGCACGACTGTTTAGAGCATGTGAAATTACAGAAGGATTACTTCGCCAAAAATGCGAAAGAATTTCACTGTGTTGGTATCACTCCCTGGAAGCGAGGCTACATAAGGCAGTATTTAAGGTCTCCTGACGGATCTGTGAGCTTCGGCACAAAACCCCGTAGTCGACATATTCAAAAAGACGTTTTACCAGTATCTAAGTCACCCACAGATTGTTTGCAGCCCACCCAGCCGATATCGGATGTTGTGCCGCCTGCCCAGCCAGTATCGGATGTTGTGCAGCCTTCTCAATCAAAGTCAGACGATACGCAGCATGCTCAGCTAGCTTCTAAAGCAGTCGATGCAACCTGGAGCTTCCGTCACTTTAACGACGACTCTCCAGAGGGCTCAGAAGGGGCGTCTGCCCAGAAAGCTCCGGTTTACCGGTTGGAAGATGGATTTTTGCGATCAGCCGGGCTGGGATCCGACTTCACCCCGCCAGGTTCTTTAGTGGTAGATGCCACTGGACTGTATTTTGACCCATCCGGACCCAGTGACTTAGAGAATTTACTGAATACGGCCGATCTATCGCTTCCACAGGTACAAAGAGCCCAGCGATTGAGACAGAGGATATTGGTCGCCGATTTGACAAAGTATAACGTCGGAAAACGCGTTAAACGATTCGCAAAACCGGCCGTTAACCGAAATGTACTGGTTGTAGGCCAGGTTGAGGATGATGCCTCAATTCAAAAGGGCTGTACGGATGTTTCTGACAACACAGCGCTACTACAAGCAGTAAGACTGGCTAACCCTGAAGCTTATGTGGTCTACAAACCGCATCCTGATGTGTTAGCCGGCAACCGTAAAGGTGCTGTGGAAAACCCGTTAAATTGGGCGGATGAAGTGAATACAACGTCAAGCATAACTGCAGGCTTGGAGTGGTGTCAGGAACTTCATACCATGACATCTTTAGCGGGATTTGAAGCTTTGATGCGGGGTAGGTCTGTAACTACTTACGGTTTACCTTTTTACGCAGGTTGGGGTTTGACAGATGACAAACAAACCTGCACACGACGAACGCGGCGAAGGACGTTGGACGAACTAGTGTACCTGACACTCATAGAATACCCACGTTATCTCGATGTTCAAAGCGGAGAGTTCATGTCTCCGGAAATGATGTTGTCACGATTAGAAGAGCACAGGTCAGTTGCTAATGAAGAAGTTCATTGGATGCAAAGGCAGATGACCAAAGTGGCGAATTTAGTAAAAGGTTGTCGTTATGAACCCTAATGTACTTCTACTGCAAGGCCCCATCGGCCCATTTTTCAGCCGTTTTTCGGATGAGCTTAGTAGTCGAGGGTTTAACGTTTGGAAAGTAAATCTGAACGCTGGTGACCGTCACTTTTATTCGCAACCACAAGCGGTTGACTATACGGGTACCCTGCAAGATTGGGATACGTATCTAGAACGCTTAATCATCAACAAAGACATTGGACGAATGTACTTGTTCGGTGATTGCCGTGCATACCATCGGGAGGCCCGAAAAATTGCCAAACGACGTGGTATCAGACTATTCGTTTTCGAAGAAGGATACATTAGGCCTAACTACATTACGTTAGAAGAGCATGGTGTAAACGGTCATTCACCCATGTTGCAGCAGACGTTGGATCTGACTGATTTGCCCGCGGTGTCGGAAGAAGAAATGTTGGCCGATGAAAATTCATTACCGACAAAAACCTTCTTTCGTTCAGCTAGTTACGCGATGACGTATTACATCAAATGCCGTCTGCAACGAAAGCACTTCCCAAACTACCAACACCACCGCACGCTACGGGTATTCTCTGAAGGTGCGCGTTGGATACGCAGCGGATTTCGAAAGTGGTGGTTCCAGCGTACTGAAAAAAACGTTTTAAAGAATGTGGTCAAAGAATACGAGGACAATTACTTCGTCTGCCCGTTACAGGTTCACTGCGATATGCAGGTAGTAGTACATTCAAAGTTTAATTCTATTGAACATTTTATTGGTGACGTACTGAATTCTTTCGCACGCCACGCCGCACCGAACAAGGCCATCGTGTTTAAGCATCATCCGATGGATCGAGCCTACAAAGACTACAGTATCCTGTTCGAAAATTTAATCGGTGAGCTCGGCTTACAAGGCCGAGTGTTCTACGTGCACGATGTGTGTCTGCCAACATTACTAAAGCATGCTGAAGGCACCGTGTTGATTAACAGCACTGTAGGTATGTCGTCTCTGTTTCACGGTACACCCGTAAAGACATTAGGAAAGGCAATTTACAACTTGCCAGGCTTAACGGCACAACGATCCCTGGAATCCTTTTGGGGTCGACCTGGTGTGGTCAATCGAAGCTTGTTTGCCTCGTTCAGACAATACCTGGTAGAGAACAATCAGCTAAACGGAAGCTTCGTTGCACAGTTGACTGAGAATTCGGCAACCGGAGTAACGTGGTCTGCTGAACTGGCTGAAGAGCATCGCTACATTGAAGACCGAGTGGATCCGGTTGCACATCCTGCCTTACGTGTTGTTGGTGGGTTGGATGTTGATGGTGGTGTTGGGGTGGAAGTCGAAGACAAGAAAGCAGCTTAAACTGCACCAGTACACTGGTGATGAAATAATCTGATATCGTAATTCCACACAAAAAATAGAGAGGTTCGCATGGACGCGACCACACATTGCCCGCGCTGCGACGCACCGCGCTCATCGCTAGTTCG
Organism: Granulosicoccaceae bacterium; assembly: GCA_020629835.1. GTDB lineage: Bacteria > Pseudomonadota > Gammaproteobacteria > Granulosicoccales > Granulosicoccaceae > Granulosicoccus. Next base: position 5,932 of record JAHDCO010000031.1, on the reverse strand, counting down.
CGACGGCTTTTATCATCGGGCCGACGATTCAAAATCCATTCAGCGCATCCGCTGTAAAGATTGCGGTAAGAAATTTTCCAACGCGACCTTCACACCCACCTACCGACAAAAGCGACGTCGCATTAACGAAACGGTTCGCTTTTGTTTGGCCAGTAATATGTGCCCGCGAGATATTGCGGATTTGGTCGGTGTGAATGTTAAAACCGTTGCTGCACGTCTTGTATGGCTGGGTGAAAGGGCACGAAAGAAACATCAAAAGCGACTGCAAACCTTCGTCGCTGCCCAAGGCCCGATTAAATCGGTGCAGTTTGATGACTTGGTAACCTTCGAACACACGAAGTGCAAACCCCTCACGGTTCCGATGGCGGTCATCGATAACCTCAGAATTCCCTTAGGGTTTCGGGTGGCGTCTATTCCTGCGTTCGGGCCTTTGGCAAAGATTGCAAGAGAACGCTACGGCAAACGGAATGATCACAGCATTGAGCAGAGGCAGGCGCTTTTTGCAGAGCTACAAACTTATCTAGCAGACGATGTTCATTTCAAAATAGACGGGCATAAACATTATCCCGCTCTGATAAAAGCGTTTTTTCCAGGCGGTTCCTACAGCGTGCATTTAAGTGATAGGGGCTCTGTGGTTGGGCAGGGAGAGCTGAAGAAGACACGGTTTGATCCGCTATTTGTCATCAACCATTCGTTCGCCAATGTACGGGCTAAGGTAAATCGATTGAATCGGCGAACCTGGTGCACAACTAAGCTACCGGAGCGATTAGCGGATCACATCGACATCTATATTGATTTGCTTTGTGAGCGCTTGGAACGAAGAGGGAATTACCGGCGCCAGTCATAGGCTGCCGTTTGAGGGTTTTGATTGACTTGAAGGAAGGTGGTACCTAGCCCCACCAAACTGGGGCAGTTTCGTTAGAGTAGCCGCCGAACTTCATCCAAACTAATCCCCCCCCCACGAGCCATCTCAATAAGCACAGACATTCTCGCAGACGCTATCGCGTGCAGATCGATATTCTCAGCAACGTTTATCAAGGTTGCAGGGTCACCGACGGCATCAATAACGCTTTTTTCACCGTGGTAACCCTCCGAAGCGCAGTGGTCGCACCCCGAGGGTTTTTTGAAGTGTGTTGACTGACTGGCCGATAGCCAGGCGTTCACGCCGTCAGACAACGTCGGTAGTGCCCGATCCAGAAAGCCGTAGTCCACGCGTGAGGGGTTGGGGTGGGGTTGGCTGCAGTGGTCGCATAAACATCTCACTGCGTGATGCATGATCACTCGATGAACCTGGGTTCCGCTGGGGGTTCGGTTCGCCAAAACCTGGATATCCGGTGCCTGGATGATCTGTACCACCAGGCAGCGGTCGGCCAGCACGCCCAATTGCGACGGGCTAAAGTCGTGGGTGCCATCATCGGCCAGAACAATGACGTTAGCGTCGGTTTGACTGGCCAGTTGCCACAGACGTTGATCCCAACGTTCTCCGGCGGGAATGACCGATTGTGCAATGCGTGGGAAGTCCTCCAGCAGACGGGGCCCGAGCGACACCACCGATCGATCCGGAGTGCAGAGTTCACGGCATATGGCTCGTTGCCAATCTTCCAAATGCTGTCGGTGCGCCGTGCCGATACTGATCAGGCCACGCTTTTCCGATAGAGCTTTGCGAATGTGTCGAAGCTCGTTAGCTTCAATACCCAGGCTGTCCAGTAGCATCGGAACCGGCTCTGCGGCTCTGGCACGCACCAACCATTGATCGCCGTGGGGCGACTCCAGGTACAGGCAGCTGACATCCTGAGTGTAGTCTTCTGTGATCACTTGAAACGTGTGACTCTGGAAGTCTGTATGGCTCACTTCGGGCAGCAAGTTTTGTAATGCCCTGAGCGCTTCAGGCAACGCACTTTGAGTCTCGCGTTGCTCAGATACACCATTCAGATTTTGAAGCTGAACTCGAGTTTCTGTTGCTGTGTTAGCAACCCGAGCGGTCATGACTTCGTGATCGATAATATGGGTGAAGAAGAGACTCAAACTTGCTCTAACTGACTGGGATAACCCAGCATGTTCCTGACGCAAATCCACCAGTTCCAGCGGACTGTATGGTTGAGTGACTCTGTTCTCAGAATTGAACGACTTTGCAGCCGACATTGAACTCTCTGAAGCATTCTTGTAACAATTGAGGTAGCGGCGGATATGCGCTAAGCCTGTGCGCAAGTTTCGCTCTGGTGAAGTACTTCATATTTCTTGCTTACCAGTAACTCAAGCGTTAAAACGGGTACCCTTGATACCCTAAACTTTTGCGAATTACCTCATGCTTAATCCCGTTATTGCCCCTTCAATTTTATCTGCAAACTTTGCTTGCTTAGGTGATGAAGTCGATTCGGTTATCCACAGTGGCGCTGATTGGATCCACTTTGATGTTATGGATAACCATTACGTGCCAAACCTGACTATTGGGCCTTTGGTTTGCACCGCGTTGCGTAATCATGGAGTAACCGCACCGATTGATGTGCACCTTATGGTGACACCGGTAGACGCGCTGATAGAAGAGTTTATTAAAGCCGGTGCAACCAGCATAACGTTTCACCCCGAAGCCAGTCAGCACATTGATCGCTCTCTGCAGATTGTGCGAGATGCAGGGCTGCAGTGTGGATTAGTCTTTAATCCGGCCACGCCACTGCACTACTTAGACTACGCATTAGAAACTTTAGATATCGTTTTGCTGATGTCGGTAAACCCAGGCTTTGGTGGTCAATCGTTTATTCCGTCCACCTTGACCAAGCTCGCTGACGTACGCAAACGGATTGACGCCATTGGCAAAGACATCCGCTTACAGGTTGATGGTGGTGTGAAGGTGCAAAATATCGCCCAGATACAGCAAGCCGGTGCGGACACCTTTGTGGCGGGTTCAGCCATCTTCAATGCAGCGGATGGTTCAGGCGCTAATCGCTATGACTCAGTGATGTCCGCTTTTCGTGCTGAACTGTCTTCGTAACCGCCGAACCTGAGAGTTCGGTGCTTCTTTAATACATCGTATTAATTAAGTCACCTTTAATACGTCACCACGCACGTTAGACTTTCGCTAGCGTCGAAGCATCGAGAACCGCGCGGGCAGACTGCGCCAGCAGGCATTTCACTCGATCCCGTGGGGCAGGTAAGACCACGTTCTCCGGTGCACCAGGATTTATCGGCTAGCTGATAGCAAGCCGCATCATCGGTCAGGCACTCATTTGCAGAACTTATGGCTTCATCACCTTGCTTGCACGCTAAAGCGCGTGTACCTCCACCGGTATAAGTACCGCCACCGCCGGAACTTGCTGCGCATCCAGTGAGAATCAACAACGAGGTTACCGCTATAACGAGGCTTCTTGTCATCATGAAAAATACACAGGTTTTACTTCGCCGCTTTCTAATTTGCCACGCCATAAGGCGGGGCCGGTTTGATGCACGGCTTCACCGTTAACGTCGACGGCTACCGTGACTGGCATGTCTTCCACGACAAACTCATGAATGGCTTCCATACCTAAATCTTCGAACGCTACAACTTTAGACGACTTTATCGCTTTCGACACAAGATAAGCTGCACCGCCCACGGCCATCAGATAAACCGCTTTGTGTGTTTTGATTGCTTCAATGCCTGCAGGACCACGTTCTGCTTTACCGATCATGCCCAGCAGCCCGGTCTTCGCTAGCATCATGTCGGTGAATTTATCCATGCGCGTTGACGTGGTCGGGCCGGCAGGTCCAACCGCTTCGTCTCGGACCGCATCTACAGGGCCGACGTAATAAATGAAACGGTTATTGAAATCGACACCGTCTGGAAGGCCTTCACCAGAATCCAAAAGACCTTGAATGCGCTTATGTGCAGCATCTCGACCGGTCAGCATGGCTCCGTTCAGCAACAGTGTTTCGCCTGGCTTCCAGCTAGCGACCTCTTCGGGGGTTACCGTGTCTAAATTCACTCGCCGAGAAGAGGCACCGGCCTCCCAGGTCACTTCAGGCCAGTCGTCTAATGACGGAGCGGTTTGTAAAGCTGGGCCATCGCCTGTGAGCGTAAAGTGTGCGTGGCGGGTGGCAGCGCAGTTGGGAATCATTGCAACCGGCAGGGAGGCGGCGTGGGTTGGGTAGTCTTTGATTTTGATATCGACCACTGTTGTTAGTCCGCCCAACCCCTGTGCGCCAATGCCCAGAGCATTCACAGCTTCAAAAATTTCTAACCGTAATTCCTCGGCTCGATTTTGAGGCCCTCGGTCTTTTAATTGCTGAATATTGACAGGCTCCATTAACGCCTCTTTGGCCATGACGGCCGCTTTTTCTGCGGTACCGCCAATGCCTAAACCCAGCATGCCCGGTGGGCACCAACCGGCACCCATGGTGGGTACGGTTTTTACGACCCAGTCAACAATACTGTCGCTGGGGTTCAACATGACCATTTTCGATTTATTCTCCGAGCCACCACCTTTTGCAGCTATTTGAATATCGACGGTGTCGCCAGCCACCAACTCGGTGTGAATGACGGCTGGTGTGTTGTCGCCTGAATTTTTTCTAGCGCCTGCGGGGTCGTGCAAAATCGAGGCTCTGAGCGTGTTGTCCGGGTGGGTATACGCTCGACGAACACCTTCATTGACCATGCTCGAAAAGTCCATCGTGGCATCTTCCCACTGCACATTCATACCGATTTTTGCAAACACCGTGACGATGCCGGTGTCCTGACAAATAGGGCGTTTACCTTCAGCGCACAAACGCGAATTGACCAGGATTTGGGCCATGGCATCCTTCGCGGCCTTCGATTCTTCTCGAAGGTAGGCCTGATATACCGCGTCGATGTAATCTTTGGGGTGGTAGTAAGAGATGAACTGCAGCGCGTCGGCAACGCTATCGATTAAATCGTTTTGTTGGATGCTAGGCATGGCCACGTGAAATCTGGAAAAAAGGAGAGAGCAAGGATACCCGACTCGCAAAATTCGGTGTTCGTGCCTATCAGGGGTTGACGGTGATGCCCCGCCTTGGTTTACTTGTGCCCATGAACAGTCCTTCCCTATCTCGCCGATGGCGTTGGCGACGCTAAGCCCCGGTTGCAATCCACTTGTTAACCAGTCGCTAACCCGCCACCCACCTCTAGACCGTGTTTGGCATTGAGCCCGCAGTAACCCTCCAGGACAGTTCATGAACATCGACGAATTCGAGCGCTTTCGCGCAGCCGGCTACACCCGCATACCCGTGCACGTGGAAATGCTGGCCGACCTTGAGAACCCACTGACCGCTTTTCTGAAATTGGCTAATCAGCCTTACTCGTTTTTGTTTGAATCCGTGCAGGGTGGAGAGAAGTGGAGTCGGTATTCGATTGTGGGGTTACCCAGCCAGCGCCGTTTAGAGGTTCATAACCACACCATTACCGAGATTGAAGCCGGTGAAATCGTTCAAACACTGGAGGCCGACGATCCGTTAGCGTGGATTGACGAATACCAGCGCCAATTCAAGTTGCCTGAATTGGCCGGGTTACCAACGGTAACCGGCGGGTTAGTGGGTTACTTCGGTTACGACACAGTTCGCTTGGTTGAGCCTCGATTGGGTGCGAATACTCACCCAGATCCTTTAGGTACCCCAGATATCCTACTGATGGTGGCTGACGAATTATTGGTGCTGGACAATCTCAGCGGGAAGCTGCACGTGTTGGTGTTGGCTGACGCCACGCAAGAGCATGCCTTTGGTCTTGCTCAAGAAAGATTGGGGGTGTTAGTTCGGCAATTAAAAACGACTAACGCCGTGTTGCCTAACGAAGGTGAGGGGCAGCCGCTAGATGAAAGTGCCTTTGTTAGCGAAATGGGTGAAGCGGAATTTAAAAAAGCCGTGCTCACTATAAAAGACTACATCACCGCTGGTGAGTGCATGCAGGTGGTGTTGTCACACAGAATGAGTGCTCCGTTTACACAGCACC
>JAHDCO010000098.1 GCA_020629835.1 Granulosicoccaceae bacterium | reverse complement strand
GCTTCTGCTTCTGCTTCTGCTTCTGCTTCTGCTTCTGCTTCTGCTTCTGCTTCTGTGGAGGGCTCCGTTGCAATCACCGTATCGGCTGCTAAGTCCACCGTTTTCAATGGCGCGTTTGAAGGCGCTGAATCGCTCACAGCGCTTTTTGGGTCGGCGGCATCTGCCGCAGCGTTTTCACTTGCTGGGGTGTCTGGTTGTTCGCTGGCAGAGGCGGTCTGGCTTGAAACCAGTACTTGCTCATCACTGACTTTACCTTCCGTCAGATTAAGCTCATCCAGAATGGTGAACCCTGGCAGCTTGTTGCTGAGCGCCAGCAACAGGGTTCTCGCCTCACTCTCTGAGGTCAGGTTGCCCCCTAAGACGATCTGCTGATCATCAACCGCTAGCGATAGATTTTCAATCGGGGCGAGATCCGGAATCGCGCCAACAAGTTCTGGCATCCAATCCATTGCGAGCCGTGACGTATCGGTCTCAGCTCGGTTGCTGACGTAATTTAAATCGTAGGTCGTCATCACCGCTTCAATAATCTGCGTCAAATTGCGCTGGCTAGGGACCTGTCCGCCAATGCTCAATGATCGCCCATCCACACTGACCAACAAAGTAGCAGCGCTTTGCTCGGTGTCAGTGCTTACAGGTACTTCGGGCACTTCGGGTACTTCGGGCACTTCGGGCACTTCGGGCACTTCGGGCACTTCGGGCACTTCGGGCACTTCGGGTACTTCGGGTACTTCGGGTACTTCGGGTACTTCGGGTACTTCGGGTACTTCGGGTACTTCAGGTGCGGTAGCGACAACTGCTACGGGTTTGTCTAAATCTGCACTCACCGGCGCAGCGACGAGTTGTAGCTGCTGAGTCACCTGCCGAAGTTCGGGAACTGCCTGCACGGCGTTGATAACCGCGGTTCGCTCATCTTCACTGTTTACCGCCCCGGAAAGGTTTGCGGTGTAGCCATCCACGTCAATGTTGATTGTGTTGTCGGCCACTGAGGCGATGGCGGTGGACGCTTTATCCGCCAGTTTCTGTTCAAGCACGGGTAGCTGTGTGGTAACGCTAAACCACGAAAGGCCGGCAAAGGCAGCGAGGCCCAGTAAACCCCATAATGTGGCTGACCCGCGTTGGTGGATTGAGGGTAAGGAAGTAATGTGTCTGGGTCCGGTGACGATTGGGTTGGGCGAAAAGTCCTTGGGCCATTATACAAGTCCATGTCCGCAGTATCGAATTCCACTCGGCTTTGACACACTTTTCTCATGCTTCATATTTTCATGATCTATATCGCTGCTTGTGCCTGATATCCTGTTACCCCTTTTGCATCGGTTGTCACCCACCATGCGCAAACAAACTCTGTTTCGGTGTGTCGTATTTTTGGCGCTTTTGAGCATGCAGCCTTCGGTAAAAGCCTACGATGCACTGGAAGCGTGTCGCTCTTCCTTTCAACTTACCGATGAGATCCACGATTGCTTGGATAATTATCTGGATTTGATGGATCAGAACTTAGGTGACTTGACGGTTTTCATTGATGGTGAGCTTCAGGGAAGTGAACGGGCGGCGTTCAATCGAGCCCAGAATTCTTTTTACAGCTATCGCCGCGAAAACTGCCTGTGGTACCTGGAAATTGGTGGGCCACTGGTACTCGCTGAGCAAGTTGCCAAGAATTGCCTGGCGAAGATGTCGCAGAACCGCCTTGCTGAACTGCAAGCGCTTATCGCAGGCTATAACGATCCGGCGGAGACAGGTGCAGACGCATTAACCAACCTGCCGGACGCCACCATAGACGAGACTGCCGGGGAGCCCATTTTAATAACGCCCGAGGGTGTTCAGTCTGCCGATGAGGCCGCCGCAGCTTTGCAAGCTTCAGCTCAAGAAACCGGCGCTTCCGACACTGAAGAAGACAAAGGCTTGTCAGCGTTTTTAGGCGAGTGGCAAGTTAACTGTACAGACGCAGGGTCTTCCAAGCGCTGCACCCTGGATGTGCCTTTATTAGCGCAAGGCTCCGCAAGCTCCGATTCGATCATGCGTATCAGTCGCCGGCCGAATGAGCGCACCACCGTCGAACTGCGTTTTGCCGATCACACTGTGGCGTCGCCTGAATTAATTGAGTGGCGAGTCGACAATTACACCTTCGGTCCGGTACCCGGTTCCATCGTTAAACTGGAAGACAACACGACCCGGCAAATCATTAACGAGGTTAAGTTTCTAAGAGACGATTTGTTGCCGTTGTTTCGAAGTGGCTCGGAAGTCGGTGTCGTGTTGCTGGATGAACCTGAAGGCAGCACAGGAGAACCTTTTCAGGCAACGCTGTTAGGTTTTTCTCGTGCACTGACTTTCGCCGATGGCTACATCACCGGGGACCTTCAGTAGTGGCCAGTAGCGCGTTGGTTTTTGCCGGTGGGGATTTCTCAAACAATGCGATGGCAGGCGTTGCAAGCGGCGAAGGTGTGGACGTGTGGTGTGCCGATCGGGGTGTGGTGCACGCGGCGGCGGCTGGCTTGGTACCAATCAAAATTGTCGGTGACTGTGACAGTGTCCCTGAGGCGAAGTTGGCGTGGGCATTAGATGCCGGAGCGGAGCTCATTCGGCTTGAACGCGAAAAAAACGCCAGCGACCTGGAGCATACGCTGCGAGAGCTGGTGGATCGTGATTACGCCCACGTGACGGTTTTGGGTGTCTCAGGCGGCAGAACTGATCACACGCTATTTAACTGGTTTTTAGCGTTGCAGCAGGACTGGCCGTTCTCGTTAACGTTTGTCGATAGCACGGTATCGGCTTATCTCGTCCATGCGGATGCACCGTTTAACGCGCAGATTCCTGCCGACACCACGGTGAGTTTGGTGTGTCGTGATTCGGTTAGTGGGGTGAATACGATGGGATTGAAATACCCGCTCACTGATGCCAGGCTGATGGGCGGCAGTACGTTAGGGTTGAGTAATGAAGTCGCTCGAGACGCAGCTGAAGAACTCACATCTGTGTCCGTCACCGTGTCTACGGGGCGATTGTTGGTTTGTGTGGTAAACACCTAGAGCATCAACAATTATTCAAGCGCAACGTTAGGAAAGTATCTTGATCGATCTTCGAAGCGACACTGTCACGCAACCTTCAGCTGGCATGCGAAACGCCATGGCTGAGGCGGACCTGGGTGACGACGTTTATGGTGAAGACCCAACGGTCAATCGGCTGCAAGCCACCGTGGCTGAGCGGCTGGGGCACGAGGCTGCGTTGTTTTTACCCACGGGAACGCAATCGAATTTGGTCGCACTGCTAACCCACTGTCAGCGCGGGGATGAATACATTGTTGGGCACGATGCGCACACCTATAAGTACGAAGGTGGCGGAGCAGCCGCGTTGGGTGGAATACAGCCGCAAACGGTTACCTTCGGTCCCAGTGGGGAATTACCGTTGGATGCGGTGGCAGCCGTTATCAAAGCGGATGATGTGCATTTTGCTAAAACGCGCGTTCTTAGCCTTGAAAACAGTCAGCACGGGCGCGTGCAGCCACTCCATTATTTGAACGAAGCGCGCGCATTCTGCGACGAACATCAACTGGTTTTGCATTTGGATGGCGCACGCATGGCCAATGCCGCTGTGGCGCTTAACACCGGTTTGGAATCTGTTGCGAAGCCGTTTCATTCCGTGTCTTTGTGTTTGTCAAAAGGGTTAGGGGCACCGGTAGGCTCGGTGCTGGTAGGAGATCAGGCCTTTATTCATGAGGCTAGACGTTGGCGCAAAGTGACTGGGGGCGGCATGCGGCAGGCGGGCGTGCTGGCCGCCGCGGGTTTGTATGCCATTGACCACAATGTGGATCGGCTTGCCGAAGACCATGAAAAAGCACAACAGTTAGCAAGCGCCTTGACCGACGTTGACGGTGTACAGGTCAAACCCGGCTGGACGCAAACGAATATGGTGTGGCTGGACTTCGAAACGGATTGCGGCGCACAGCTCGCCAGCCATTGCGAGCAACACGGGGTAAAGATTGGCGCCTCCACCTACGGCGTGCGCTTGGTTACGCACCTGGACGTGTCTGCCCAAGATGTAATGACGGCCGCCGATGTGATTCAGGACTTCTTCAAAACCCGTTAAATCAAGCTCTCGTAGCGGTTTGTGCAGTTCCCGGCGAAGGAACTGTGCTGTCCTGTGCAAAATCTAATCAGGCGCTAAAATTCGTAAAGGTACAAAATCGATACACCCGAAAGCGTCATGATTAAACGTTTCTTTCTCGCCATTGTGGCCTTGTTGCTGGTTGTGGGCGGAATTGCAGCAACGAAGGTTTTCCAAATCCAGGACCTCATCGCAGCCGGTGAATCGTTCTCTCAGCCGCCTATTGTGGTGAGTGCTGCCGATGTGGAAGCCGCTCAATGGGAAACCCGTTTATCGACGATTGGCACCTTCGAAGCCGCGCAAGGCGTTGTTATCACGGCCGATTTGTCGGGCAGGGTGGTTAACCTCAATTTCTCTGGTGGTGAAACGGTAGCCGCGGGTGACTTGTTAGTTGAACAGGATACGGCCACGGAATCCGCTGAGCTGTCGGCTGCTGAGGCCGATTTAGCGCTGGCGCAACGCAACCTCAACCGCGTCAGCAGCCTTTACAGAGAGCGGGTCATACCACGTTCTGAATTTGATCAGGCACGCTCAGCGGTGGCAGCGGCACAAGCTCGCGTTGACAGCATCGGTTCGGGCCTGGATAAAAAACAAATCGTGGCACCGTTTGCAGGGCGCTTAGGTTTGAAGCTCGTGGATATCGGGCAGGATCTGACTAAGGGTGTGCCGATTGTGTCCTTGCAACGGGTTGACCCAATGCTGGTCAATTTTTCCCTGCCACAGCAAGCGCTGGCTTCAGTTGAAGCCGGTTTAACCGTTGAAGTCACCACTGATGCGGTAGCCGATAAAGTCTTTAATGGCACGATCACCGCCATCGATACGCAGGTAGATGAGTCCACGCGCACCGTGCGCGTGCAAGCGACGCTTGAGACCGCATCCGAGGGCGAAGATTATCGATTACTGCCAGGCATGTTTGCCAAGGTGGATATCTTGTTGCCGAATGCACGCGAAGTGTTGATGATCCCGCTGACGTCGGTAAGCTTCAATACGTTTGGTGACAGCGTGTTTGTATTAGACGAACCACCCGCTCCACAAGAGGGTGCGCCGCAGCGCGGTCCACCACCGCAAGCAGGACCGGATGGATTGTCAGCCCTGCAACAGTTTGTACAGCTCGGTGAACGACGCGGAGACTTTGTTGAAGTGACGCGTGGCCTTGAAGCCGGTCAGGTGGTTGCTAAAGACGGGGTGTTCAAGCTACGCAATGGCGCAGCGGTAGACATTACCGAGGAAGGGGCAACTAACCCGTCGCTTAACCCAAAACCACAAAACAGTTAACGCAGGATTGACTCGAGGAGAGAAACATGGCGTTCACTGATCTGTTTGTTAAACGACCGGTTGTATCAATCGTCGTCAGTTTATTAATCGTCATAGCCGGTATCCAGGCTATCTCGCAGCTGTCCATTCGGCAGTACCCGCGTAATGACAACGCGAATGTGAGCATCACCACGGCTTACGTTGGCGCCAGTGCGGAGTTGATCCGCGGTTTTATAACCACCCCTATTGAACGCGCAGTTGGTGGTGTGGAAGGTGTTGAGTATGTTTCGTCAGAGAGCGCTCAAAACATCTCAACGGTCAATGTGCGTCTGGAACTCAATTACGACCCGATTCGCGCGCTTTCAGAAATCACGTCGAAGATTAATCAGGTTCGAGGAGACTTACCGCCTGAAGCTGAGGTGCCGACCATTAATGTGCAATCTGCCGATAGTGCGTTTGCAGCAGCGTATCTTTCATTTCGTTCCGATATTTTAGAACCGAATCAGGTTACGGATTTTCTTGATCGCATTGTGCAGCCTCGGCTTGCCAGTCAACCGGGCGTGCAACGCGCAGAGATTCTGGGTGGGCGCACCTTTGCGATGCGCGTCTGGCTAGACCCCACGCGCCTGGCCGCATATGGCATCACACCGCTGCAAGTCAGGCAGGCGTTGGGTGCGAACAATTACCTAGCGGCTCTGGGCAGAACTAAAGGGTCTTTGGTTGAAGTTAATCTTTCTGCAGACACCAACCTATCTACCGTTGAAGATTTTGAAAACCTGGTATTGCGATCAAGCGGCGATGCGGTTATTCGAGTTAAGGACGTTGGTTACGTTGAGTTAGGAGCAGAAAACGTCGACTTTGAAGTTCGCTACTCAGGTGAAAACGCCATATTTATGGGTATCTTCCCGCTACCGAATGCGAACGTTCTGGATGTACTTGCTGCGGTTCGGGCTGAACTTGATTTGATAAAAGCGGAGTTGCCGAAAGGCATGGAGGCGGCGATCGCCTACGACTCTACAGAATACATAGAAAGTTCAATATTCGAGGTGGCCAAAACCCTGGTTGAAACGCTGCTGATTGTCATGTTGGTGATCTACCTGTTCTTAGGGTCACTGCGCTCGGTCATCGTCCCGATTATGGCGATACCAATTTCTTTGATTGGGTCTGTGTTTCTAATGCAGCTGTTTGGTTTCAGTATCAACCTGTTGACGCTGCTCGCCATTGTGCTATCGGTAGGACTGGTGGTGGACGATGCCATCGTGGTGGTGGAAAACGTAGAACGGCATATCAACAACGGTATGAAACGGTTGGATGCTGCACTCCTCGGTGCGCGCGAATTATTAGGCCCCGTTATTGCCATGACGGCCACGCTCGTGGCTGTGTATCTACCCATTGGTTTGCAGGGCGGTTTAACCGGTTCGTTATTCAGAGAGTTTGCGTTCACCCTGGCAGGCGCTGTGACCATCTCCGGTATCGTTGCTGTGACCTTGTCACCGATGATGTCAGCCGCCTTTCTGCGCGAGGGTGAGAGTCAACGAGGATTTGCCGGGCGAGTCAACCGTGTGTTCGGGCGAGTGCGTGACGGCTACTCGGGTTGGCTGCGTGGGTCTTTGAAGTATCGCCCCGTGGTTTACATGGTGTGGATCGTGGTCAGCTTACTCTGCATTCCAATGTTCATCATGTCAGCGAAAGAGCTGGCACCTACAGAGGATCAAGGCATCATCTTCGGAATTGTTGATGGTTCAGGTAACGCCACCATTGACGCTGCATCAACTTACGCCGCGGAAGCCGAATCAGCCTTTCGCAGCGTGGACGAGACAGAATTTACCTTCCAGCTGACATTTCCGGGTGGTGGTTTTAGTGGAATGGTATTGGAAGACTGGTCAGAACGAGATCGTTCGGTCTTTGAAGTCAAGCCTGAGATAGCCGGTAAGCTTAATAACATTGCCGGCTTATCCATGTTCCCCATTACACCGTCGGCGTTACCGGGCGGCGGGGATTTCCCGGTCGAATTTGTCATTGCGGCAAACGCCCCGGTGGATGAGATTCTGGGGTTTGCCAAGCAGCTTCAGTTAAAGGCCATTCAGTCGGGCATGTTCGCGTTCCCTCCGATTATCGATACAAAATTAGATAAAGCGGAAACCAGGCTGGTTATCGATAAAGATCGCGTGGCTGACCTGGGGCTGACGCTGCAACAGGTTGGAGCGGATGTGGGTACGCTGCTCGGTGGTGCCACGGTTAATCGATTTGAAATTGATGGCCGAAGTTACCCGGTTATCCCGCAGGCGATACGCACAGAACGTTTAAACCCGGATCAGCTGGCGAATCTTTACGTGACTGGGCCTAACGGGCAACCGATACAGCTAGGTGCGCTTGCCAGCATTGAAAACCAAACTGTACCGCGCGCATTAAAACGTTTTCAACAGTTGAATGCAGTGAAATTATCCGGGGTAACCATTAAGACCCTGGATGAAGCGCTGGCGTTTCTGGAGCAGTCTGCGGCTGAAATTCTGCCCGCCGGTTACGCGATTGATTACACAGGTGAGTCACGCCAGTTACGTTTAGAGGGCAACAAATTCTTACCTGCCTTCGGTTTGGCCGTAGTATTGATTTACTTAACGCTCGCAGCACAATTTAATAGCTTCCGAGATCCGTTCGTCATCCTGGCAGGCTCGGTACCATTGGCTATGTTCGGTGCGTTGATTTTTACGTTCCTGCGAATGCCAAACCCGGATCTTCCGCATTGGACGAATAGCTTTACCACCACCTTGAATATCTATTCTCAAGTGGGGCTTGTGACGTTGATTGGTTTGGTAGCGAAGAACGGTATTCTGGTCGTGGAATTTGCCAAGCAAATGCAGCAACGTGGTTTATCAAAACTGGCTGCAATAGAAGCTGCCGCGAGTACACGATTTCGGCCAATCATGATGACAACCTTTGCCACCGTAGCCGGTCACTTCCCGTTGGTATTGGTATCGGGCCCGGGTGCTGAAGCCAGAAACTCTATTGGTCTCGTGCTGGTTGGTGGTATGGCTATTGGAACGTTGTTTACGCTGTTTGTTATTCCGTCAATCTATATGCTGATTGCGAAGAACTTAGGCGGAACCCTGGATGCTTTGCCACCCGAAGATAATGACTGGACAGAACGTGATGCTTCAAATGATGAGCAGGGTGAGGTTGCTGAAGGACGTGCGGTTGTTGGTGGGCCAAGGTTGGCCACCTAACAACCGGGCACGCCCGCTATATTATTTTTTCAGTCGATGATCGTCGGGAAGCTTCTTCATGGCTTTGCGTCTGGAATACAAGCCCCAGGCGATTGCTAGAGAGAATGTGACTAAAGCCAATAGAACGACGAAGTTGCCTTCACTCATGTTGAGTCTCCTATGTGTTGTGTTGATTGATGGTTAATTCGCGTAATTACTCACCAATGAGAATAAGCACATAAGTTTTGCAACAGTTCGTGGTTGTAGTATTTGCGGGAACAGGCGTTAAAGTTTCAACCAAGCCGTCTTTTAAGCTGGCGTCTGCAGCTTCCCATCTACGATTCGATGATGGATAGCACCGAGTTGTTCAGCATCCTGTGCAT
>JAHDCO010000097.1:2771-9129 GCA_020629835.1 Granulosicoccaceae bacterium | reverse complement strand
ACCTATGGCCGATTAGGCGGACTGGACCGAACAGCAACACTTGTCAAAGCGATACGAGCTGAACGAGGGGACAACAACGTTCTACTGCTGGACGGTGGAGACACCTGGCAAGGGTCTTATACAGCACTGAAAACCAACGCTCAGGACATGGTGGACTGCATGGCACTGCTCAAACCCGATGCCATGGTAGGCCATTGGGAATTCACACTCGGCACAGACCGGGTGTTAGACATCATCGAGCAAATGGAATATCCATTTTTAGCCAGCAATATCGTTGACACCGATTGGGAAGAACCTGTCTTTGAAAGCACGGCCATGTTTGAACGCGGAAACACGCGAGTGGCTGTCATCGGCCAGGCCATGCCTTATACACCCATTGCAAATCCGCGCTGGATGTTTCCCGAATGGTCTTTTGGGCTACGTTTAAACACCTTACAAGATAATGTCGACGCCGCACGAGCGGCCGGTGCTGAGGTGGTCGTATTGCTTTCGCATAATGGTTTTGATGTCGATCAAAAACTTGCGAGCCAACTTCAGGGCATCGATGTCATATTGACCGGTCATACACACGACGCCGTACCTGAAGCCATCAACATCAACGGCACGTTGGTCTTATCGTCAGGATCTCATGGCAAGTACCTGGGCCGAGTTGATTTGGAAGTTAAAAACGGAAAAGTGGTGGATTACGCATCGTCACTAATTCCGGTGTTTTCGGATGTGATCGAGCCCGATGCTGACATGCAAGCGGCGATCAATTCCGCTAGAGCACCGTTCGAAGAAGAAGTTACGCGAGTGATCGGTAAAACAGACAGCTTGCTGTATCGACGCGGAAATTTCAATGGCACATGGGACGACTTGATCTGCGAAGGCATGATGCAACAGCGTGATGCCGAACTGTCGTTTAGCCCAGGATTTCGCTGGGGATCGACGTTACTTCCCGGTGACGACATCACCATAGATGATCTCTACAACCAGACAGCGATGTCCTACCCGTCAGTGTATCGCCTGGAATTTACGGGCGCACAAATCAAAGAGATCTTAGAGGACGTGTGCGACAACCTGTTTAATCCTGATCCGTATTTTCAGCAAGGCGGTGACATGGTTCGTGTCGGGGGAATGGGTTACACCTGCGCACCGAAGGAAACGATGGGCCAGCGCATCAACGACATGACGCTACTGAGTACGGGTGAGGCGATCAATCCAACTAAGACCTACGTGGTCGCAGGCTGGGCATCTGTCAATGAAAACGTGGAAGGCCCAGCCATCTACGATTTGATGGAGAGCCACATCAGTAGCCGGAAAACCATCTCTATAGACAGAAACGTCGCCGTGAAGGTTACCGGCGTCTAGCGTCCATAAAAATCACTTTATCATTCACGGTATGTATCGAAATTCATGAAAAAACCAAAGGATACAATCGACAGTAGTCGTCGCCGGCAGTTAATAAAAACCGGCATGGCGGTTACCGGTGGCATTAGCGCATCCTTAGTCGTCGCAAGCAAAGCCAACGCAGCCACTCCGGACCCACTTATCACAGAAATTCAAGACTGGAACCGCTATCTGGGTGACGGTGTTGATGCACGTCCCTACGGCCTGCCATCAAAGTTCGAGACGGACGCGGTAAGACGTGATGTTGCCTGGTTAACCGCTGACCCGAAGGCCTCCGTTAACTTCACCCCGTTGCATAAACTAGACGGCATCATCACACCCAACGGGCTATGTTTTGAGCGCCACCACGGTGGTGTTGCTGAAATCGCACCGTCAAGTCACCGATTGATGATTAACGGGCTGGTAAACAACCCGCTGGTTTTCACCATGGAAGACCTGATGCGGTTTCCCAGAGAGAACCATCTGTACTTTCTTGAGTGCGCTGCCAATACGGGTATGGAGTGGCGCGGAGCTCAGCTTAATGGCTGTCAGTTCACGCACGGTATGGTGCATAACGTCATGTATAGCGGTGTAAAGCTAAAACATGTGCTGGCAGAAGCTGGCCTTAAAGGTAACGCGAAGTGGTTGTTGCCAGAAGGTGCCGATGCATCGCACATGACACGCTCAATACCGATAGAGAAAGGCTTGGATGATTGTTTGATTGTCACGCACATGAACGGCGAAGCGTTGCGACCGGAACAGGGCTATCCCCTTCGGCTTGTGGTACCCGGTTGGGAGGGCAACATGTGGGTGAAATGGTTACGGCGAATCGAAGTGGGGGATAAGCCCTGGCATCATCGCGAAGAAACTTCCAAATACACCGACTTACTTGAAGATGGAACCGCTCGGCGTTTTACGTGGGAAATGGAAGTGAAATCGGTTATCACCAACCCGAGCCCGCAAGCGCCCATTAACCACGGTCGTGGGCAAACCGTTTTAACCGGTATTGCGTGGTCGGGTTACGGCCGCGTGAAACGTGTGGATGTATCCATTGACGGTGGACGCAACTGGACAACCGCTCGCCTTGATCCACATTCATTTTCAAAATCTTTGCATCGATTTTATTTTGATTTTGACTGGGATGGCCGAGAGCTTTTTCTGCAAAGTCGAGCTATTGATGAGTTCGGCCATGTTCAACCTACAAAAAACCAATTGCGTGCAGCACGTGGAGTGAATTCGATTTACCACAACAACAGCATTCAAACGTGGCATGTGAAAAACGACGGGGTGGTTGAAAATGTTGAAGTATCCTAAGGCGCGCGTTCTTGGCGTGTTGTTAGCAATCAGCGCTGCCACACCGGTCATCGCAAACGATGAGGGCAAAGCGTTGTTTGGCCAGTGTCGTGCGTGTCATGCGATAGGGCCAGATGCCAAAACACAGTATGGCCCGGTACTGAATGGTGTCATGAACCGTGCTGCCATGGTGGAAGAGGGCTACAGCTATTCAGATGCGTTTAAAAAAGCGAGTGAGGGTGGTTTGACCTGGGATAACGACACCATGGCGGCTTTTCTGGCAGCACCGATGTCGTACATTTCCGGTACCAAAATGGCGTACCCCGGTGTTAAAAGCGATGAAGACATTCAGCACATCATTAATTACCTGAGCTTATTTGATGAGCATGGGAACCAAGCCGGACTCGTCGCTGAAACATCACAGGAACGACCAGACGAAGATCCCAAAGAACGCATGCTGGCAGCAAACTTCGTGTTACCTGACCATGGTGTTTTTCATCTTGGCCGCAAAGCACTGAACGAAGAGGTTGCTGCCTGGGACATTGACGTAAGGCCCGATGGGACAGGTTTACCTGTTGGCTCCGGTGATGCGTTAACCGGTATGGACCTATACGATGCGCAATGCGCCAGCTGCCATGGTGATTTTGGCGAAGGCACGGGGCGCTGGCCGATACTCGCCGGAGGGCATGATACGCTAACCGAGGAGCGCCCTGAAAAAACGATTGGATCGTACTGGCCTTACCTATCCACCGTTTTTGATTATGTGCGCCGAGCCATGCCGTTTGGTAACGCACGATCTTTGTCCGATGACGACGTGTACGCCATTACCGCCTACTTACTGTATCTGAACGATGAAGTTGACGAAGAGTTTGAATTGACCTCAGAAAACTTTACCAGTATCGCGCTACCGAATGAGGCCAACTTTATTGCGGATAATCGAACCGACGAACCGAACAGACAGATAAACGTTAATGAGTTATGTATGACTGACTGCATAGCAACACCGGTAGAAGTGACTCAACGTGCACTGGTATTGGATGTGACCCCCGATGAATAGACTACTGATTAGCCTTTTCGTATTGTGTTGCACCACATCAAGTTATGCCGGTGATACGGACTCCAGAGTGACAGACATCCTTAAGCTGGACAGCGATGAAGCTTACGGTGAATATCTTGCCAGTGAGTGTTCCACTTGTCACAACACAAGCAGTGCGGATAACGGTATTCCCATTATCCATGGGCAGGACCAACAAGCGCTCATCGCTGCGCTGTTGGCGTATCAAGATAAAACGCGAGAAAACGAAACGATGCAATCGGTGGCCGGTGCCTTAGGTAACGAGGAAATCGGTGCACTGGCTCGGTACTTCAGCAGTCAAAAATAACCACGAAGAGGAAGAGAAATGAGTCAACTGACGAGACGACAGTTCACCCAGGCATTGGGCTTGGGTGCGGCAGCGCTTACCGTGCCAATCAACGTAATCGGTCAAGCGAAACCCAAGGTGGTTATCGTAGGTGGCGGGGCAGGGGGTGCAACCGCTGCGCGTTATGTAGCCAAAAACAGTAAAGGTGCGGTAGACGTTACCCTTATTGAAAATTCAAAAACGTACACCACGTGCTTCTTTTCGAACCTGTACCTCGGTGGCGTGCGGGACTACGATTCCATTACGCACAGCTACGACACCCTAGCCAGTGACTATGGCGTTAAGGTGGTTCACGGTTACGCCTCTGAAGTAGATAGAAACGGCAGAACCATTAAGCTTCAAGACGGTACCTCTATAGCTTACGATCGTCTCGTCCTGTCACCGGGCATTGATTTGATTTACGACAGTGTGCCTGGTTACTCCGAAGAAGCCGCTGAAATCGCTCCACATGCCTGGCAGGCGGGCCCGCAAACCCAGTTATTAAAAACCAAGCTGGAGGCACTGCAGAATGGGGATAACGTGGTGATGGTTGCACCACCGAACCCTTACCGCTGCCCACCTGGGCCCTATGAGCGGGTCTCTATGATGGCGCACTTGTTTAAAACCAAAGGCATGACCGATAGCACCATTACCATTCTCGATCCCAAGCCTAAGTTTTCCAAACAAGGGTTATTCACGGCCGGTTGGGAAAAGCACTACCCGGGCGTCATCGAGTGGATAAGCCCTGATATTCACGGAGGTATTTTAAGCGTGGATGTCAATACAGGTACGGTAGAAACGGATCTGGACACGTTCGAAGGAACTCTGCTTAACATCATTCCAAAGCAAACCGCAGGAGCGATAGCGCATCAAGCTGAATTGGTAGACGACTCCGGCTTTTGCCAGATCGTGAGCGATTCCATGCGCTCCGTGGTTGATGAAAACATCTTTGTTATCGGTGATGCGAGTGTCGCTGGCGCCATGCCAAAATCTGGCTTCTCGGCGAACAGTCAGGCGAAGGTCGCTGCCATGCACATCCTCGGTGACGTTATTTCCAGTAAGACATTCCCAGCCAAATACTCCAACACCTGCTGGAGCATGATTGGAACCGACGACGGTGTAAAGGTCGGTGCTCAATACGCGTCTGTAGATGGAAAAATTGCGAGCACATCTAAATTCGTTAGCCAAGGTGATGAAGATGCGATGGTTCGTAAGGAGACCTTTGAAGAGTCGCTGGGTTGGTATGACGGTATGACAAAAGATATGTTTGGCTGATACCGTGGTAGGTATTAAACGGCGTACGTTCTTAAAAACGCTAGTGGGTAGCGCAACCGCGGTTGCGCTACCTTCTCTTCAATCTGTCATAGCCCAGACTGAGTATCCGGTCGGAAACAGTAGGCTTTCAATAATCAGCGACGGCCACCTTGTACTGCCAGCCGAGTTTATCCAACCACCCAACATAAGCGCTAAAGACTTCAACGCACTTAAACCCGAACTAAACCTGAAAGAAAACCTTTACCAGCCAGATTGCAATATCACGCTCTGGAAATCGGGTGATCGAAACGTACTTTTTGACGTCGGCGCAGGTGAAAACTTCATGGACAGTACCGGTCGGCTACTGAGTAATCTTGAAGCGGCCGGTATCAGTGCCGAAGACGTTACCGATGTTGTGATTTCTCACGCCCATCCCGATCATTTATGGGGACTAGTGGATGATTTCGATGAGCTGGTTTTTTATAACGCAGAACACCATGTGCACCAAATCGAGTGGGATTACTGGTGGAGCGATTCGGCTATTAACGATATGCCGGACTCCAGAAAAGTATTCGCCCTAGGAGCGAAAACACGCTTTGCGTATTTGGAGGATACCGTTCGTTTGTTTCGCGATGGAGAAGAATTCATACCCGGTGTACAAGCGATTTTTACCCCAGGGCATACACCGGGTCATTGCTCATTCCGCGTGTATCAGCAGAATGCATCTGCGGTGATTGTCGGTGATGCACTACTTCACCCCTTACTAGCGTTTTCACCTAATCAATGGTTATCAGGCTCTGATCAAAATCCCTTGCAAGCCCAGAACACACGTAAACGTCTGTTGGACCAACTATCGCAGGATAATTCTCCGTTAGTGGGCTATCACTTACCATACCCGGGTTTGGGTTACGCAGAAAAACGCGGTAAGGCAGCTTACGACTTCGTACCTATAAAAAGTTAGCGCAAAGTTAGCCGGGTAGCAAGTGGTAAGTGGTAAGTGGTAAGTGGTAAGTGGTAAGTGGTAAGTGGTAAGTGGTAAGTGG
>JAHDCO010000097.1:0-2519 GCA_020629835.1 Granulosicoccaceae bacterium | reverse complement strand
TGGTAACTGGTAACTGGTAACTGGTAACTGGTAACTGGTAACTGGTAACTGGTAAGCGTATTGATGTATTCAAGAGTTAGTGAGACTCAGATATTACGCCAGGGCCTTCCATTAAAAACCGAAGGCCAACTCGCGCACCAAATACAAGACTAAAGAACACAATCGGTGCAGACAAGGCAAGTGTGGATGAGGCTGAAATACCTTGTCCGATGGTGCAGCCACCGGCAAAAATGCCGCCTGTTCCCATCAAAAACGCGCCCACTAGATGCCGATTGAGTTCACGCGCATCGTCGCACGCTTCCCAGCGGACACCACCTTGCGAAGCCGCCATGAGCCAGGCACCTAGCACCACACCCACCACAAGGCCCATGCCGTAATCGGCCACTTCACCGGTTACCGCGATCAGACTGAAGATAACTTCACCTGGAGGGAGCACAAACGAGGCCGACTCCAACTGCACAACATCAAACGATACCTGACTGTGCAGTTCGGTAACTAACCAACCAGCAGTTACACACAAACCGATGATAACGGCGGCTGTTATGGCCTTCGAATTTCGACGAAAGCTGGCTTCAGAAAGCGACCAAGCAAACAGTGCAACGATAATGGCAACGGTGACCAACGTGGTCACGGGTAATCCAGTGATCGATGCAACGAGCTCACTAATCGATGCGCTTCCATGTTGGCTGAGATCAAGTGCATGAGGTTCAACATAGGCGTTTCTAAATCGCCCGATAACGCCTCGTTGCGCAACAAGCGCGGCCAGTCCCACCGCCACAATGATGATGAGTGAGCGCATGCTGCCACCGCCTAAGCGCACCAAAGCCCCAAACCCACAGGTACCAACGAGTGCCATGCCCAAACCAAACAGAAATCCACCCGCGGCGGCACCAATCAAATTTAATCGGGGTTGCAGATAAAAAGCATCGTCAAGGCTGATGATATTGAAATACAGCGCGATCTGGGTGCTGGTCATCGCCACCGCGATGGCAAGTACCCACATGCGTAAGCCGTGTGAATCTCCGGCGTACCAGTATCTTTCAAGGGCTGATAACGTACAAAAGTGATTCCACCTGGCGGCCGCACCGAGCACGATACCGACCAGCCCCCCAGCGATGGGGAGGAACCAGGCTGACTCCATCATTGCCTGACGTCTTTGCAGAACATGTCGTACAACGAGGCCACCACGGTTTCAACATCGTTGTTGGCGATTTGATAATAAATGACTCGTCCCTCGCGCCGCGCAACCACCAGTCTATCCTGGCGCAACCGTGCCAACTGCTGCGAAACATTGGCTTGAGGTAGCTGGACTACTTCTTCAATTTCTGAAACCGACATTTCGCCTTCAGACAACAAGCACAAGATCAGTAAGCGAGTTTCGTGTGACAACGCTTTTAATAGATCCGCTGCTGCCTTAGCCTGCGAGAACAGCGCATCGACATCTTCGGTCTTTGTCAGACTGCTGAGTCTAGGCAATGCCATTACGGTAATTTGTCCAGCATTTCATTAAGTAAAAACCAGAAGTGCTCATCACCTGGGTAGCCCACCAGGCGGTCTACTTCTTCACCGTCACTAACGAGGATAAACGTAGGCGTAACAGCAGCAGGTTCGATAAACGTATAAGGGGCGGGCCATACAGCGTCTAACTGAAGCCTAACCAGCGGTGCACGCTGACCTTCGGCTGTCTTCGGGTAGGCCACAGCAATTTCCTGGTTAAAACGCTCGCAGAACGGGCAGTAATCCTGTTCCACGACCAGCAATTCAGCCGCAGTCGCTGATGCGCACACGCTCAACAGTGATACCAGACACGCTGTTTTTATCAGTCGCTGTATTAACCAATTCATACCATTAGTATACCTGAGGGCCTCAAACGAAACGGCTACGCAATCGCGGTTTTCACATGATATATTCAAAAAACAATATATCTCAATTCGTCGAGCAGAGCCAATGAAAGTGTTTCTGTATTTTGTAGCCGTTTACACCGCACTGCACACCGCGACTGGGTTTGCTGAATCAGGCAAAGTAACAGCCGATGCGCTGCTGGATGATGCCAATAAACAAATCCAGAATGTCGATACTAATCAGCTGCAGGCCTTACTCGAATCTCATCCCACACTAGAACTATTGGATGTGCGACTGATTGAGGAAGTGGCGTCTCAAGGCGGTTTCATAAAAGCCGGGCGACGCACACACCATCTGCCGCGCGGGTGGGTGGAGTTCCGAATTGAAGAAACTGTTCCACACCGCGATACCCCTATTGTTGTGTATTGCAGTACCAATCGACGAAGCCCGCTAGCGGCAGTCGCCTTACAACAATTAGGGTACACACGTGTATGGAACTACAGCGATGGATTCCTTGCCTGGAAGGAGCAACAGCTCCCCGTATCACCGACCGATATGGCAGTAGGAAGTGCACTTTTTCAACGGCCCATACAAGTGTCAGCCAATGTTTACTCGGCCATCGGAGCAACGGCTCCGCCAACCTTTGAAAACTCAGGACACAACAATAATCTCTCTTT
>JAHDCO010000096.1 GCA_020629835.1 Granulosicoccaceae bacterium | reverse complement strand
CTATTCGCGTTTATTCTGAATCTGTTTCTGGCGGCAATAGGCACTCGGGACCATCTACGCGGCTGGAGTTCACCGCGCTATTTACCGGTTTGATGACAACCTCTGCGACCGTTTCAGGGGCCATCAGCTGCTTCATCTCGTCGGTGTCGTCTGCCACCAACCAACGCAGCGCTTGTTCGGGGTTCAAAATTACCGGTGTTCTGTGATGTATACGCGCGAGCTCACCGGTCGCTTCGGTGGTCACAATGGCGAATTCACCGGCAGGGGGAGGCCTATCGTCGGCTGGAGCCGTGGCTAGTGGTTCGTCATCAAAACTAAAACCCAGTTGTGGACTGGACGTCGCAGTGTGCTTTTCTTTCGCGTAGTCATCGGCCGTCATTGGTTGGTATACCGCCGCCATTAACATCGCCGGATAGCGGGCGGTGCTAACGTAATAGGGCAGTCGTTCTGAGCCCACGCGTTCCCATTCGTAAAACCCGTTCACCGGCACAATCGCGCGGTAGTCACGAACCAGGTGTCGAAACGTTGGTTTGCTGAGTATGGTTTCCCCGCGAGCGTTGATTAATGGTCTTACGCTTTTGCCCGGTTCTGACCACGGTGCCGGAATACCCCACCGCATTTTGGTTTTGTATAACGCTGCCGGCTCAGACGTTGTGCTTTTATCGTGATCATCTGCCATAGCCTCATCCACCGGTTCAGCAAGCAGGGTGTTCATAAAGGCTTGCGGAGCGATATTCCAACGCGGCTTCCAAGGTTCTGCGTTGTTTGCAGGAAACAGCGGGATGCCGAGCATGTTCATTAATGCTTGCACGTTTTCGCTGTCGGAAAGGTTCATGCGTCCGCACATATGGCTATCTGGATGACTTCAGTGTTGTTCGAGTATATGGCGTATAGTGATGTTTCGACAATTTGATACAGGTTCAACGGATATGAACCCCTCATGCCCCCGCTGCGGAGCTGGATGCTCTGTGAAATACGGCCGCTATCGGCGTGCCGACGATGCACAATCCATTCAGCGATACCGCTGTAACCAGTGCACCAAATGCTTTTCCAGTGCCACCTTTACGGCCACGTATCGCCAGAAAAAACGGCGGCTTAATCGCCTCATTGAGATGGACATAGCTAGCAGTACAGCCCAACGGCGTATCGCGAAAAATCACCGCTGTGACCGAAAAACGGTGGCAAGAAAGATCAAATTTCTGGCTAATGAAGCTCGCCTTCGTACCGCAAAGCGGTTAAACAAGGCCGAGCCGTTTGATCTGCTCCAGTGGGACGAACTCATAACCTTTGAACACAGTCGTCTCAAACCGCTTTCGGTTGCCGTTATGGTGTGCAAGAGATCGCGAGAGATCGTGGCTTACGGGGTCGCACAAATACCAGCCTCTGGAACGATCGCGCGGCGTGCACGGGAAAAATACGGCCACAGACCGGATAAAAGTGGATCTATGCGGCGTCAGACGCTGCGTGCCATAGCCCCACACATTGCCGCTGATGCCGTTATCGAAACCGATGAACACAAACGCTACAAGCGCGAAATACAACGCGTTATGCCAACCGTAACGCACAAGCAACACCCGTCGATTCGCGGTTCATTGACCGGTCAGGGCGAACTAAAACGAACGGGCTATGACCCTTTGTTCTGTATCAACCACACCTTGGGCATGTTTAGAGACAACATCAAACGATTGACTCGACGAACCTGGTGTACGACCAAGCTTTCATCGTCCCTGGATGATGTAATCGCCATCTATGTCAGCTTTCATAATTCAACATTGATATAGACGCGACGCACACCACAGAGGGGGGGCAGCCAAAAAAAGGAAGAATCATTAAACTGACGTTGTTTCATCTATCTCGAACAACAGCGAAGTCAACCAGTTAGCTATGAATGGCCAAAAACGACAAGAAATCTTCCAAAGACTCCGCGCCGAAAATCCCAACCCCAAAACCGAGCTGAATTACACCAGCCCCTTTGAATTGCTCATTGCCGTGCTGTTGTCCGCGCAGGCAACCGACGTCAGTGTGAATAAGGCCACCGCAAATCTGTTTCCTAAAGCCAATACGCCTGAGGCGCTTTTAAAACTTGGCGAACCCAAAGTCAGAGAGGCTATCCGAACCATTGGCCTGTTTAACACCAAGGCTAAAAATGTCATCAAGACCTGCCAAATTCTGGTTGATCAGCACGGCGGAGTGGTTCCGGATAACCGGGAGGCATTGGAAGCGCTTCCCGGGGTCGGCCGAAAAACGGCGAATGTTGTTTTGAATACCGCGTTTCGCCAGGTCGCGATGGCCGTGGATACTCACATATTCAGAGTGTCCAATCGAACGCGCATTGCCACGGGTAAAGACGTTGTGGCCGTAGAGAAAAAACTGCTTCGGCACGTGCCCAAGGAATTTTTGTTGGATGCCCACCATTGGCTCATCCTGCATGGCCGCTACACCTGTGTCGCGCGAAAGCCAAAGTGCGGCAGTTGCATCATTGAAGATTTATGCGAGTATCGCGAAAAAACCGATGTTGAATAAGTGAGTCTTGGCTCCGTGTGTTACTGATTTGGGCACTGGGTATTGAATCTGTAATGAGACTTTACGATTGGCGTGGTTTCATTTGGAACCAGCATTGCTATGCTCTAGTTTGAACTTTTCCGGATATCTTGCCGCGTGGCCCGTGCGTACCCTTTAACTGACCTCGTCAAGCTTGTCAGAGCTTATGGTCTGCTCGCCGGCACCTGTGACAATCAACGAGCCATGGTGGGCGAGGTGTCCCGCGCATGGCAAGCCCGTGAAGTTGAGAAGTACGTCCCGCTCACCAGCCTTCCCAGCGCGTTTTTCTACACCATGCGTGGTCGCGATATGCTGGCGGCAGAACTCTTCCCCGACGAGGACATTGACCCGGAATCGTTGGACGTCGACGCGCTCGATGTGGCCAGCTTGGGAAAGAAGTGTTTCATTAATACCAATCGTTTACCGAAGCTAGAGACCACCATCCACATCTCGGTGCTTGCTGCCAACATGCTGCTTGGCGTGCGGCTGTACGGTGATCACGGTAAAGGCGTGCGAAGCGTTTCGCACGATCTGATCATTGCCACCATGCTGCAGGAAACGCTGGGTAAAGCTCATCGGTACAGCGCGATCGCTGTCAGTGACTACGAGATCGTAGACGACAGCTACGTCTTTACATGGTTTGGAGATTCGGTGGCTTCGTTGGTACGAGAACTCAGCTCGTACATAGAGGCATTCGAAGAGGCGGTAGCGAACAATGACTCGCTGCCTGAGCCTCCCAGTTCGGATATCGCCAGTGCGACCGCTGCCATCATGGCAAGCCGCTTACGCTTAACGGCAAGAGCTGCGGGTGATCAGGTCATTTATTTTCTGGACGAACCGCGCCGGGCAGAATTGCGACAGGCCGGTGTGGACGTTGATGGACCGTTTCCCGAGCGGACCTACATGCAGCGTGATTACGATCGAACGCTGGCAGCGTTTCGTTTGCCCGGTGTCGATCATTACGCGTTACGAGAACCGATTCGAAACACGCTCATTATTGCTGTGCGTGATGCGTTAAAAATGGGCTCGAAGCGCTCACGTTTATCGGGCAGGCGCGGTAAGGCGGTGCACGAGACGCACATTAATCTGCCGGTGATGGAGTATTACGTCGCTTCGGAGGCACCCAACAGCATTGAGACGGTACACATCGCAAGTTTGGAGATGATGCGCACCTTGGAGAAAGGTCGCCGGAAGACGGTGGGTACCATGACTGCCCACGCCTTTCGCATTGCCGCGTTATCAGAGCGCGTATTGGGTCGAGCACTTGAACCCATGATTGTATCGCTCGCCTTACTGCACGACATTGTTGAAGATGGCTCGTTGCGCGTTACCGGGTTTGGGCATTCGCTGCGGCGTGTGCAATTTCGATTTGGTGGGCCCATGGCCGCGATGGTGTCCGAATTAACCGATTCAGCGGTGCTTACTGCTGGTGCCAGTAAAGCTCGAAAAACACTGGAACACCCCCATTTATTGATGCCACAAGCGCAGTACGATAAGGGCCGGTTTCAAACGATGGATTTGAAACCCACCGAAGCGGACGTGCCATACACGTTGTCTGGAATCGTTATTAAGCTGATTGACACGGTCGTGAGCATGGAAGAGGGTTTGCGGGATCCTGACACCATGCCGTCGTTCTGGCGTCACAGTGCAGCTCGAATTCACTGGATTCAAAACCGCCGCGGGCAGATTATCTACCCGTTACTTGAGCGATTACTGCGGGAGCTCAAAGAAAGCCAGATTGATCCTCGTAAATACAAAGCCAGGCCACATCACGTCAATATCGTTCGCTTAAAAGCGGGTCTGTCTTTGATTGAGATGGTGATGTCGTATCTTGATTTGTACGCTACACAAAACCTGGCGCTGCTGGCGTGGGAGTACAACCTAACTACCGATCAGCGCGAGATCCTCATCGATTTATTCTTTGATAAAAACGTCAACAACGATCAGTTCGTCAGCCGAGGTCTGGACGCGTTGTTAGACGACAAGCACTTGCAGCAATCTGTGAGTGAAGGGCGCATTGATCGTTGCAGCCACAATATTTTATTTCCAAAACAGGCTGAGCTTGGCGATCAGCGGGAAGTCACCACGTTGTTGGCTTATCGTGATGCGGCAAAACGCCGGCAAGACATCCGCAGGGAATTACAATTGGATTCGGCGGAAAAACTTAATGCGCATGCGCTCCGTGCGGAAGGCTTGTTGCGCTTGTTCGATCAGCGCGTTGCTACCTGTGGGCTCAGAGCCGACTCCATGACCGTTTCTGGCGCTGCTACTTCATCATCGGGTTCGTACGCATCAAACGATTCTCGCGCTGCTTCGTAACCAATGTCTGCAATTCGTGCGTAAGACTTAAAGTCCAGTAACGAGATTTCACTGACGTCTGGTTCGATCAGTACGTCGATGTTGCGTTTAAGTTCTTGCAAGCGCTCAATGCCCTTAATGTCAGTAGAACGCAACAGGGTTTCAACCAGTCTGGGTACTCGCCGCCTTGCTTGTAGTGGATTAATGCGAGACCAAAATACGCTCCACCCTGACAAAGTGGTACCGAAATCATAGTCATGTGTCATTTCATTAATCTGACTGACATTAACGCCGATGATTTCACCTTGCCAGCCTAAGCGTTCGCGCATGACATCTACCGGAAAGGTGTTGAGTACTGCGCCGTCGATGAGTAGTTGACCATCATCAGTAGGAACCGGAGAAAACAATCCCGGTAACGAGATGGTGGTGCGAATAGCTAACCACAATGAACCTCGGTCATGAACAACTTCCTGACCACTGGATAAGTTAGACGATACGCAAAAGAACGGTGTCCAGAGATCTTCGATACGATCTTCCTGATACACCACTTTACAAAACCGCGATAGCTTTTCGGATTTCAGCAAGGATGCTAATGGAAGGGTGTAATCGAACAAGGCTTTTTTACTGGCGAATTCACTGGACAATTTTGCGATGTCCATGGACGAGCTTCCCATGGCCATGGACGCGCCTAATAATGCGCCCATACTGGAACCACCAATGTAGTCGATGGTGGTGTTTTGCTCTTCCATGAAACGGTGAACACCGAGGTGAGCGTAACCGCGTGCGCCACCACCACTAAGCACCAGACCTCGAGCTTTGCCCAACATGCGACGAGCTAATCGAGCAATATGAGCTTTATCATCCAAGCGAACATGATGATAAGCGTCCAGGCGGCGCCCCTCTAACCAGCGCTTGGTACCCTTGGGTTTGTGCGTGTTGGCTGGGTGCAGTAGCACAAGCTCGCAACGTGGTTGGGTGTTCGGATTGGTAAATAGCTGCGCAACCTGATTTTCGATATCGCGTACATTGGTGTTTCCGTTGCCGCCCAGTCGTCCGTACTCACTGGCGTCACCCACAAACAGAATACGATCCGCCCGATGCAAACAGCGCCGCGTCCAGGCCGTCCAGGTAGAGTCGGCGATGTACACCACACTGCCGAAGGTGTTCTCTTTATCTTCGAGCCAATTACTGACACTGGAATTGAATTTATCAATGACTCGGGTTTGCGCCGCATCCTTGCGCCCATACATTTTGTCAAACGTGTTTGAATCAATAACGAGCGGTTGTATATGCCGGCGTAGCTCGCGTTTGAGTTGCTGACTAAAGCGGCGCATGGGTAAGCGTGCATCTAACGGCACGATCACGAAAGTTCGATCTTGTGAGCGTTTTTTGGATGCATCTGTGTTTGCATGCCGTTTGATAATCACTTGCGATAACGAGGTCAATCGTTCCGCGTTATCCGCCACCAGATGCTTAAAAGACCACTTGTTTAAAAAGGCAACGGTACTTTCCCGAGCGGCGGTAACGGTCGCTGATCGCCTACCATCAGACAGCAAGGCCAATTCACCCACAGGTTCTGGCGCGAAAATTTCGCCCTTGAATGCTGTTGTACCGTCGCTACGACAAATCTCTACGTGCAGGCGGCCGGAAACAACGACGTATAAGCCGTCAGGTTCATCGGACTGTTTGAACAACACGTCCCCGTTTCGATGATGGCGGATGTCAGTAGCATCCAGCAGATCGTTCATTGCTTTGGTCGACATGCTGCCGAACAGGCTCAGATAGATGTGTGCAACCATCACGCGGTGCGACAGTTCGGCTGCGGTGTCGTACACCATCTCAATGAGTGTGGGATGTATATCGTTCAGCAGCTCAAAAGCTTCTCGAGGGAAGACGGCAACGTGTGAGGTTTTTTTTGCGACCGCGGTAACCAGATGGTCTCCGCCATTTAATACCGCGAAGTCACCGATGGTTTCACCTTTTCGGCGTGAGTGCAGATAAAACGGCTCTTCCAACGCATCGTTTGCGTTGAGAAACAACTCCATTTCACCATCGATAACGAAGTACAGGTTATTGCCGCGAGAACCAGCATGAAACAGAACTTCTTCACCGGCTAGTTCAATAAAGCTTATAAAGGGGGCCAGTTGGTCCCAGCGCTCGCTCTCAATTGCTTTGAGCGCAGCCATGCGCTTCAGCGCCCGCAGCATCCGGCTTTCGCTGGGGCGTCCTATCATGTGCCGCGAACCGGCATGAAGTTAACGTGCGCTGAATTCAATGTTTCCAAAGTAACTTGTGGCTGATTTTTTTGAATTATCAGCGTCCACCATAACGGCATAGCCATCGATTTTGTCGATGTCCATGTTGAAAAATGTTTTGAAATCTTCCACCACATTTCTGCGTTCATACTGCCATTCATTCAAGCCTTCTGTACCGCTGTTCACCGCCACCATGACCGACTTTTCAGTGTAGGGGCTGAGCCAGTGCGACCCTTCTTCTGAGGTAGACGACCACACGTAGTTTATGGCAACCGTGTTCCAAGGTAATAGCCCGGTCCGAACGACCACGTACAGTCGTGCAGGGAAGTCATCACCTTGCTTGGTTTGTTCATTGATCGGTGCCAGCGTGTTCTGCACCAGCCAAGACCAATCCAGCCAGGGGGTTTCACCAACGTTCACAGTCTCTTCCTTATACAAGACCGATGCCGTGCCGTCGGCCGATCCCTTCAACACGCTGCCCTCCGAGGTGGAGACCAGCTGGTAGGTCGAATTGCCGGCAAAAGCACGTTCTTTCCAGCCATCCAGACTGCCATTCGGGAACCCGCCGTTGTTCGGCGCGCCCGTCGGCATGGGATTTTCAGCCAGGGCTGCAGAGGTGCAAATTAGTAGCGTCAAAAAAACGCCTGCTAGGGTGTGTTTGGTTATAGTCATCGCGATAAAGTTGGTCTGATACGCGGGTTTATCCTTGCTCGATGTATGTGTTGGTGTACCGATGGCTCAACAAGTTCATCAGTGGCAAGATACGAACCGCTGTATCTGTACCTACGTATGGAGAAGTGGAAATAGACGCACCTCGCCGTTGTTGGTGCGAGCGGTTTGGGTTACAAATCGCAAACCTGCCGTTTTTCCAGCAAATGATGCACACTCTGCCGCTCCCGTTTACCAGCCTTAAAAGGTTTTAAGCCACAACATGACCACGACGACCAACGCGTCCAGCCAGGAAACCATGAAGCAGCGCACTCGCTTTATCTGGATGGCAACTGTGACAGTGATCACGATTTACGCTTTGATCCTGGTTGGTGGGGTAGTAAGAGCAACCGGCGCAGGCATGGGCTGTCCGGATTGGCCTAAGTGCTTTGATCAATGGATTCCACCAACCGCAGAATCACAACTCCCGGCCGACTACCAAACCATTTACGCTGACCGTGGGTATGCCGAAACCACCTTTAATGTGCGTAAAACCTGGACCGAGTATCTGAACCGTTTATTAGGTGTATTCACAGGGTTTACGATCCTATTGACACTCATCTTCTCTTCGCCGTTCCGACGCAACAACCCCATGGTGTTCTGGCTCTCGCTGTCAGGATTTATCTTGGTGGGGGTGCAGGGCTGGTTGGGCTCGAGAGTGGTTGCGAGTAATTTGAATCCGGGGATGATCACCATCCATATGTTGTTGGCTCAGGTCATTGTTGGTCTTCTGATTTGGTCGTTGCTAAAGGCGATGCTGAGCTCGCCACTATCCGGCGCTAGCGCTCACAACCAAGTACCCGAAGATGTACTGAATCTGCCGAAGTGGGTGTTCCCTGTGTTGGTCTTGGCCACATTGGCCGGGCTTGCCCAACTCGTGATTGGCACACAGGTGCGAGAAGGGGTGGATCTCATTGCAAAGCAAAGCAACAACGAAAACCGGCATCTATGGATCGACAATTTGCCTTTGGTTTTCTCAGTACATAAATGGCTTGCGCTGCCATTGACGGTATTCAATGGCTGGTTGATTTATGAATTACTAGGCCGAACACAGCCTGGCCTGCTGCGTTCGTTAACGCTGGGATTGGCATTCGTATTTGGTGCAACGATCGTCATGGGCCTATCCATGGATCGTTTACACCTACCGATGTTTGCGCAGCCGCTGCACCTGTGGTTTTCATCGCTAATCTTCGGTATTCAGTGGGCCATGTTGTTACTGCTGTTCCCCGCCAGGTCGCATCGCACCACACAGGCTCCGCTGGCTAACTCGCCTGCCGCATAGAGAATTTACAAAAAGGTGGGAGTAGCTGAGCGGTATCAACGAGTGATATCTGTGGGAAATATCCGTGAGTGCTA
>JAHDCO010000030.1:44155-46724 GCA_020629835.1 Granulosicoccaceae bacterium | reverse complement strand
AGTAGGATTCGTCGCCTTGATGAGATTGTGTGTGAAGTCTTGCATGACTTGCCAAGCGCGGCTGGCTCTTTGCAAGCGTAGCCCACTGTTTATCGACGTGCTGTGTGTTGTGTTCAAGCACCGATCGACCACCACCAGTATCGCAGTTTCTCAGTGACACCCTTTTTAAGTCGAGACAACACCGATGCCTCACCAATCGGAATCTTCGCTACTCCGGTCATTCCAGGTCGTATAAGGTCAGTATCACCCTGTAAGTTTGCTTGTAACCGAAATACATTGTTGTCCGCCTCAGCAACGGCAACCGGTACCATGGTGTCCACAGTAAAACCAAAGTCAACGCCTGGAAATGCTGCAAATCGCATTTTCCCCGACGCGCTCTGAGCGACATGAGCAGCATGTTGCTCGGGAACGCTGAGCTGTAACGAGTAATCGTTCAAGGACGCAATCTCAAATAATACGTCGCCCGCCTCAATGGATGCGCCTAATCGATCATCCAAATCCCCACTGACAATTAACCCATCAAATGGCGCTTCGATCGTGGATTCGTTCATTCGCAGGGTGATTAAGTCCAGCTCTGCATTCGCAGCTGCAGCCTTGGCGTTCAGCTCACCCACATCCCCCCGCGCTTTATTGGTCATAGCCTGAACACGCAGAGCGTCAATTCGTTTTAATTCAGCGTCCCAGGCATCCCGTTCCAGTTGTAACTGACTATGATCAAACTGAGCCAGCAGCTGACCGGCTTTAACTTCATCACCTGCTCTGGCATTGACAGAGGTTAATTGACTGGCGTAGCTGGTTGATATCACTTGCCGATCTGCGCCCTGAATGGTGCCATGCACCGTGGCGTATTGCGGGAAGGGATACAGAACAGCGATCAGCGCTGTGGTAACCAGAGCAAAAACGCTCAGACGCTGCAACTGAGAGTCCGGTCGTAACACCGCAGTTTTCAACCACGCCAGTGCGCGCTGCAGACGTCCTTTGTTGGGTTTGCGCTTTGTTACAGCTTCAAGTACCGCCGATGCCAAACCCACCTCCTCTTGCAAGGCTTGAACATCAATCTTTGCATTCAGTGGGTACGGAAACTCGAGTAACACCGCGCCCTGTACGTCATCATCGACAACACAGGGCATCGATAACAACGTCGCATGACCGTATTGATTATGAAATCGCTCATGGCGAATGGTGTCCTTACCTTCAGACATCACGTGTTCAACCGCGGGTAAAGCATTGGCCGGATAACTCAAGGATCGTTCAGCCTGACAGCATTCACGCAACACACCTTCAATGGCCCGAGGTAACTCTCGGTTAGTCGCCAACGACGCAACACCAGATACGGCGAGCAGTTGGGTTTCCGTGCTGGTGTTCCAACCCACACTAACCCGTAAGGCACCGGTGCGTGAACGCAAGTCGTCCACCCAACTGGCAGCAGCATCTTTCAACGAGTGTTGTGCCAGCAAGGTTTGAACAGGCAAGCTGTGAGAGAGATTGTGCACAGCAGCATCAGCCATCCAATCTACTAAATTTTGCGCACCCCATTGAATTAAGCGATCCGCCGCTTTTCGTTCAACATCGGATAAGCCAGCGATGTGCATAACCACGCACAACGACCGATTGGGAAAGCGGATGGGAATTTGCCAAAAGCTCAAATCCCGTGCTCTCAAACTGTGGCTTTTTTTAACATCACCAAGCACGATCAACGGAACCGATGGTTTACCTTTCGATGCCAGTCGCGCCTTGGCGGGTAACCCTTTACCTTGTTTAAGTCCTGTGGCATCCACTACCGCACAAAAACGCACATCATTCAATAACTGGCACTGCCAGCTTAACCAACGACCCGCCACGCGCGCGAGCGCGGTTTCGGTTCGTGATTGCGGTGTATCGCTCAACGCACTTGCACTCACAGGCCGCACGTCAGACTCGGGCGTTTGCAAGCCGCTCAAAGCGGTGTTTTTGGTTCCGGAGGACGAAGCTCCGTGTACTTCGGCCATAAAATCAGCCTACGCATGGGCGCTAATATTGAAGCCCTAGTGATGCAACAAGTGCTCCATATAGGTAACGGATCGGCCCCTGCTGCGCACTCCTGCTGAGCAGCTAGTGCTTATCTGGGTTGGATAAGCTGACTAAGGCGATTTAACCGCGGGCAGCGCTTTCCAGGCCGCACTTTGCCACACGACAAATTCCGGCTCACTCTGGCTGGAAGGTGCAAGTAGCGTAAATTGCACCGCGAGGTTTTCGTCGTTCACGTAGGCCTTTGACGCGTCTAAACCCAGCACCATAAACGCGGTAGCCCAGGCATCGGCTAACATCGCAGACTCATGCAATACCGTGGCGGCCACCAGGTTATGCGTAATGGGGTAGCCGGTTCGCCCGTCGATCAAGTGGGATATTTGCTGACCATCAACTACCCTGACATTACGGTAGCTGCCTGAAGACGCCAGTCGTGCATCGTTCAGCTCAAGCCCAGTCGGCACGGCAGTTGTCGGAGATTCCACACCGATTCGCCAAGCAACATTTGGCGAACGTTCTCCCTTCACAGCAATTTCCCCTCCGATGTTAACCACATAATGCT
>JAHDCO010000030.1:0-44055 GCA_020629835.1 Granulosicoccaceae bacterium | reverse complement strand
TTGGAGAGCTCTTGGTACTGAATGTTCTCTGTACCCAGGGTTATCGACCATTGGGTACCCATCGTTGGACCCGACAGAGCGATGGGTTGGCGTTGCTGTTCGTCTTCGACATCGCGGTTGCACCCGCCCATGAACAACGTCATTAAAACCAGAGCAGCGCTTAGCCCGCAGGCCCTGCGCTGCACCCGTGCAAACATCACCAGCCGTAATCGTGCAGCAGTTCTTCGTCTTTTTTTATGGCTCGCGTGGTAACTACATCCACATCGGAAAGTTCGCAGTTGGGTTTTTTGCCGTGATTGATGTATTTCAAATCGTTTTTCAGCGTCAAACCGAGTTTCTTGGTTATCCACAAAACGTAAATGCCGTCTTCCCGTGTGGGCGTACCGACTAGCTCGCCAATCAATGTGTTCTTCTTTATGTCGACGGCGGCAAACATGCCTTTGCCATGAATGTCGCTGTCGGCCACGTAAACCAAATCAGATACATCGCTAGGACGTTTGCCGCTGCGCTGGCGAGTGCGCTGGCTGGCACCTGATGCTGAAGGCGATTTAGTCATGAGAACTTACTTAGCAAGCGTTGCAAAATGAATGCAGAATGTTATCAGACCCGTGCACCCTACTACGGCCGAAAGTACTGGAATCCGGCTCAGTTACATCGTTTGAGTTGGGCGCTCTGATTGCAACACACCGCCTAGATGCTGCTCGATGCTGTTTTTTGCAGATCCGTCATTACCGTCGCTGAACTGTACACCCACGCCAGGGGTTTTATTTCCCTGAGCACCAGGTGGGGTTATCCAAACCACTTCGGCCTCAATAGGATGTGGGACGGTATCGTCCATAAGCTTCAACAGTACGAAAACCTTGTCGCCAATGTTGTAGCTACGGGCAGTAGGTACAAATACTCCACCGTTCTGCACGTACTGCATGTACGAGGAATACAACGCACCGCGGTCGGTGATGGAAAATGCAATGATGCCTTTACGGGCTTCGCCGGTCATGGGCTCTATCTCAACCGTTTAACTTAAGACGGGTATCGGCAAGAAATCCCTCAAGCACAGTCTGAGTCTTAAAGCTGGCACTGTCGATTCGGTACAAATTCAAAAGTTGATCGTGAATTGTGAACCACTGCTCACTTTTCAATCGCTGATGAGCGGCACGTTGTTCCTCAGACAAAGGTTCTGCACTGGCCAGAGCTGAGGCGCCAACCTGCACTCTGGCCGCATCCGCACACAGCGCCATAAAACGCGACAAGCAACTCTCTAGCGGCACATCCTTCAACGACTCCACGATCGCACCGACGCTGCGCTTGTGCAGTAATAAATTCCACCAGGCCGCATCGATGACCGCTCGCTGGCTTTGCCACTCCGGTTGTGTCTCTCGCAGCGCACGAAGTGGAGCACCACGAGCGGCGTCCAGCGCTGCACCGGCGGATACGTTGGTCGATAATTGCGGCTGCAACCAATCCACGGCCTGTTGCGGCTCTTCTATCGACAGCACCATCTTTTGGCATCGACTCATGATGGTAGCTGGCAACAGCGCCGGCTTATCCGCCACCAAGATGCACAGGCTATTGGCAGCCGGTTCTTCCAGTGTTTTCAATAAGGCATTAGCCGCGGCGCGATTCATGGAATCAGCACCCGTGATAAGGGCGATTCGATAACGCCCGGCACTGGCTGAGAGTTGCAGCCAATCAACAAGCTCTCTGACCGGATCGATGCGGATGGTCATGCTCTTACCGGCAGGGGTTAAGTAACGAAACTCCGAGGAAGAACCGGATTGCAACTGCGCGCACGACGCACACTGGCCACAAGGGATGCTGGGTACGCTATTCGTATCCGCTCGACACAGTAAGGCTTTGACTAAGTGCTCAGCGAACCACCGCTTACCCACCTCGGCAGCACCACTGAGCAGCAGCGCATGTGGAAGCCTGCCTTGCCGATGCCTGTTTAGTAAGTGTTGAAACGACGATGCAAACCACGGTGGACAACGGCTGGACAAGCGCAGAGCTTGTGGTTGTTCATCGTCGGTTTTAGCCATCGTTAATCGATACGCTGCAGCAGTGGCGCAAGGCTTTTATCGATTGCCGCTTGAACTTCAGCAATACTTTGGCTGGCATCAATGACATCAATACGTTCAGGTTCGGCTGTCGCCACCGCCAGATAGGCTTCCCGACATCGTTCGAAAAAAGCGACGTTCTCGGTTTCGATACGATCGAGCTTGCCGCGTTTTTGTATACGCTCGCGCCCAACGTTTACAGGCATGTCCAATAACCAGGTTTTATCTGGCAATCGGGTTACGCCCGCCAACTGATGAACATGACGCACCGTTTGTACGCCTATGCCACGGCCACCACCTTGGTAAGCCAAACTGGCGTCCAGGTAGCGATCACTTAATACCCATTTTCCATCAGCAAGTGCCGGCAAGATCACTGATGCCAAGTGCTCCGATCGAGATGCGGCCATGATGAGCATTTCAGTTTCGGCTTGCATGCTGTGATGGCTGTGCAGTAACACGTCTCGTAGTGCTTCCCCGAGTTCTGTGCCTCCAGGCTCTCGGGTAACCACAAGCTCATAGCCCGCCGCTTCCACTCGCTCTTTTATAAACGCTAAGTTGGTCGTTTTGCCAACGCCTTCAAGGCCTTCCAGTGATAAGAATTTGCCTGGTGTAGTCACTATCGTTTCAACTGGTATTTGCGCACAGCCGCGTTGTGTTCTTCCAGTGTATCCGAAAACTTATGTGTGCCATCTCCGCGGGAAACGAAGTATAAGGCGGTGGTGCTTTGTGGATTCATCACCGCGTTGATGGCGTCCCGCCCTACCATGGCAATTGGTGTTGGCGGTAAACCACCGCGCGTGTAGGTGTTGTAAGGCGTATCGGTGGTCAGGTCTTTGCGGCGAATATTGCCATCGTAGGCTTCACCCATTCCATAAATCACCGTTGGGTCTGTTTGTAACCGCATGCCTTTTCTTAAGCGCGATACAAACACCCCCGCTATCTCTGGTCTTTCTTCCGGGACGGCCGTTTCTTTTTCAACAATGGATGCCAAGATCAACGCTTCATACGGCGATTCAAACGGCAAACCTTCTTGCCTGGCCTCCCACTCTTCTTGCAGTACAGAAGTTAACAACGCGTTTGCACGTTTTAAATAATCAGCGTCCGTGGTGTTTTTTGGAAAGGCATAAGTATCGGCAAAAAACGACCCTTCGGGATGCTGTCCTTCCAAGCCTAATTCGGCCATCAACTCATCATCACTTAAGCCATTAAGCGTTTGTACCAAATCCTGTGCGTTAGCCACTTGATCTCGCACTTGCCGCCAATTGTGGCCTTCGATGATGGTTTGTGTGTACTGAACCGTTTTACCTTCTACCAGGATGGACAACAGCTCCGGCACGGTTGTAGGGGTCGGTAAATCAAACTCTCCCGATTTGATTGCCGGTGCCTGGTTGCTAAGCCGCGCATACAGTTCAAACCAATGCGGCTTATCGATTACGCCCAGACTGTTTAACTCATTCGCAACGCGTTTAGCAGACCAACCTCGTTGCACGGTAAACGATTGATTGGCTTCGCTGAGTACCCGCTCTCTCTGAAGAAAACTTTGGTAGTCCGTATACGCCCAGAATGCCGCTGCACCGGTAACCACAACGGCGAGCAGAAACAGGTTTCGAAAAAAACGCCACATAGTTTAAGGCTTAGCTGACCTGCTTAAACACTAAGGTGCCATTTGTGCCGCCAAAACCAAATGAGTTGGACAACGCCGCCGTGAGCTTGGCCGCTCTGGCGGTACCTGGAACGTAATCCAGATCACAACCGTCACTGGGGTTATCTAAATTGATGGTGGGAGGCGCAGTCTGATCACGTAATGCCAACACACTAAACACCGCTTCAATGCCGCCGGCTGCACCTAACAGATGTCCGGTCATACTCTTGGTTGATGACACTAAAACATCCTGCGCATGAGCACCAAATACCGACTTGACCGCTTCAGTTTCAGCCAAATCACCTGCGGGTGTGGACGTACCGTGCGCATTAATGTAGCTGATATCAGAAGGTTCAAGATTTGAGTTCTTCAAGGCCACTTTCATGCAACGGGCTGCGCCTTCACCACCGGCTGCCGGTAACGTCATGTGATACGCATCCCCGGACATGCCATAACCCGCTAACTCACAATAGATGGTGGCACCTCGCGCTTTCGCGTGTTCGTATTCTTCCAACACCATAACGCCTGCACCGTCACCTAACACGAAACCATCACGGTCTTCATCCCAGGGCCGGGAAGCAGCAGCCGGGTCATCGTTGCGAGTAGACAGCGCTCGTGCGGCACCGAAACCGGATAAACCAAGCGGGCACGTAGCCATTTCGGCGCCACCGGCGATCATAATATCGGCGTCACCGTATTCAATGATGCGAGCCGCATCACCGATGTTGTGGGTGCCGGTCGTGCAGGCGGTAGTAATGCAGATGTTCGGCCCTTTAAAGCCGCGCTTTATAGAGATGTTACCGCTGATCATATTGATGATGGTTGACGGTACAAAAAACGGCGAAACCTTACGCGGGCCACCGTTCAACATCGCTTGGTGTTGCACTTCGATGTTGGGCAGTCCACCGATGCCAGAGCCCACTGCCACGCCAACGCGTTCTAAATCGATTCCATCGGCTTCGTCCAACCCAGCGTCCTTAATGGCCTGTTCGCCCGCAGCGACGCCAAAGTGTACGAAGGTATCCATTTTCCGAACGTCTTTTTTGGCCGAATACTCCAGCGGGTCAAAGCCTTTGACTGAAGCACTGAACTTGGTGGCGTATGGCTCTACGTCGAAAAAGTCGATGGTTTGCACACCCGACTGTCCGGCAAGTATCGCCTGCCAGGCGCTTTCAACAGTATTACCAACCGGGGTAATAAGCCCCAACCCTGTCACCACAACGCGTCTTTTAGAAGACATGATTTCCTCGCCCTGCGATACAGATCGCACGCGGTTTTTTAACGGCTAAACGACAAACCGGCGCCTGTGCGCCGGTTTGCTTCATCCAAACAATGTGAGGTTTATGCCTCTAGGTGCGCGTTTACGTAATCAACCGCTTGCTGCACCGTAGTGATCTTTTCTGCTTCTTCATCAGGAATTTCACATTCAAATTCCTCTTCCAGCGCCATGACCAGCTCGACCGTATCGAGTGAGTCAGCACCGAGATCCTCAACAAAAGAAGCCGAGTTGGTGACTTCGTCTTCTTTAACACCCAATTGCTCGACAACAATCTTTTTGACGCGTTCGTCGATACTGCTCATCGTAGGTAAACTCCGAAAAAATTAGCGGACACATCCGTCGCGCCGCTATTGTAGTGAAACCACCGTCAGCGCGCCACGCAATTTTGCCGGCGACGCTGTGCGTTTTACCCAGTTACCCGGTAGATACCTCGCAACTGTACAAATTCTGCTCGAATATAGGGCTCTGGTTGCTGCTTTCAACCGCAACATCCGGAACAAATTAGCCCATATACATGCCACCGTTGACATGCAAGGTGTGGCCTGTAATGTATCCCGCGCTGTCAGAGGCTAGAAATTCAGCCGCTGCAGCGACGTCGTCGGGGCTACCGAAACGACCCAGAGCGATCGAACCCATG
Organism: Granulosicoccaceae bacterium; assembly: GCA_020629835.1. GTDB lineage: Bacteria > Pseudomonadota > Gammaproteobacteria > Granulosicoccales > Granulosicoccaceae > Granulosicoccus. The sequence goes on along the minus strand of JAHDCO010000030.1, from coordinate 38,443 downwards.
AGCGCACTTTTTTGCTCATCGGAAAGCTCATCAGTCATATCGGATTGAATAAACCCGGGCGCAATCGCGTTCACCGTAATACCACGCGAGCCTAGCTCCAATGCCATGGACTTCGTCATGCCTGACAACCCGGCTTTTGCTGCGGCGTAGTTTACTTGACCTGCGTTGCCGGTGTGACCAACAACCGATGAAATATTAATGATGCGCCCGAAGCGCTGTTTCATCATCGGTTTTATAGCAAGCTTGGACAAACGCCAGACACTGGTAAGGTTGGTGTCTATCACGGCGTCCCAGTCGCCCTCTTTCATGCGCATCGTTAGCGTGTCCCGCGTGATGCCGGCGTTATTAATTAGCACCGACAAGGCGCCATATTCTTGAGCGATGGCTTTCAATGTCGCCTCGCAAGCATCGGCTTCGGTTACGTTTAACACCCAACCTGCGCCCGTACCGCCAGCCGCGGCGAAACGTTCTGAGATTTTATCGGCACCCGCCTGACTGGTCGCCGTACCAATCACCGTTGCACCCGATGCCACGAACTTATCTGAGATGGCCGCACCGATACCTCGGCTTGCGCCAGTGACCAACACAATAGGGTTTGTATTTTCGCTCATGCACCCGCTCCAGGTGATTGTATGGCGTTTACGGCAGCACTTAACGACTCTGCGCTATCAACCGGTAAACACGGCAGGCTCTTATCGATGCGTTTAGACAGGCCAGTCAGCACTTTTCCTGGGCCCGCTTCAACCAGTGCCGAAACACCGTAATCGTTTTTCAGCGCCTGCACCGATTGCGTCCACCGTACCGGACTGAAAACGTGTTTTTTCAAGCTGGATAACAACGCCGCTTGATCTGCAGGCGCTGTAGCCTGCGCGTTTTGCACAACGGGAAACTGGGGTTCGTTGAAGGTTAATCCATCCATCAACTCGGCCAGCTTAGCGCCCGCATCCTGCATTAATGCGCTGTGATTCGGCACGCTAACCGGCACCATCATCGCTTTGCGAGCACCGCGCGTTTTAGCCGCTTCCACGGCACGCTGCAGCGCATCGAGGTGGCCTGAAATCACGACTTGCCCGGGTGAATTAAAGTTAGCAGCTTGCACCACACGCTCACCGTTGAGCTCTTCACACAGAGCTACTACGTCTTCGTCGTCCATACCTAACAACGCCGCCATACCCCCTTCACCCTCTGGTACGGCGTCAGCCATGAACATAGCTCGTTGTTTAACGAGCGCACAGCCGTCAGCGAACGACAAAACACCAGCAGCAACCAGAGCCACAAATTCACCTAGGCTGTGACCTGCCACCGCCACAGGTTCACCGAGCCCGCTGCCCTGCAAACAGCGCCACACCGCAACACCACTGGTAAACATCAAAGGCTGTGTCACGCGCGTATCCGCCAAAGCTTCTGCCGGTCCGTTTTGCGCCAATGTCCAAAGGTCTTGTTCGAATAGGTTGCTGGCTTCAGCAAATACCTCAGCCACGCCCGGGTGTTCAGCTGCAAGCTCACTGAGCATGCCCACCTTCTGCGAGCCTTGGCCTGGGAATACCACCGCAAATGTCATAAATGTCCTTAAGCGCTTCGTTAAACCAACTCTCAGGCGGCTACGCGATACCTAGCACATGCCGCATGTCATACAGCCCGGGGGGTTGATTCGTTAACCAACACGCCGCGCGAATTGCGCCCCGAGCGAAGGTCATACGATCAACCGCACGATGCGTAATCTCTAAACGTTCTCCATTGCCGGCAAACAGAACGGTATGGTCACCGATAATATCGCCCGCTCGTACCGTCGAAAACCCAATGGTTTTCGTTTCGCGTGCACCGGTGATGCCCTCACGTCCATAGATCGCGTCAGTCTTCAAGTCCCGACCCAGGGCTTCGGCCACCGCTTCACCCATACTTAAAGCGGTACCCGAGGGTGCATCGATTTTATGTCGATGGTGCGCTTCGGTAATTTCCACATCGTAGTCATCACCCAGTGCCATGGCTGCGTCTTTTAGTAGCTGCAAGGACAAAGTCACCCCAACGCTGTAGTTCGACGCAAACACGACTGGAATGCGAGTGGCGTGCTCGCGCAATGCCCGCAGCCCGGCATCATCGAACCCGGTGGTGCCAATCACGATGGCTTTCGGTGCATCCGCTTGGCTGTTTGCCAGGGTATCCAGTAACCCTAAGGTCGCCACCGGCACCGTGAAGTCCACAATGACGTCAAAAGCTTGGGTCTGTGGCTCAAGCGTGTCTTCAACCAAAACACCTTGAGAACCGCCACCTGCCAACAGGCTTATGTCCTGGCCAATCGCAGCAGAGCCTGCCTGTTCGAACGCATGGCTCACCTTGGCATCGGCGTGTTCGTGAACAGCTTGCAGCAACTGTCGGCCCATGCGGCCGGCAGCGCCGTGTATGGCGACGGCGGTGGTCATAGTGTGTGCGTGACTTGGGAAAATTTAGCCCGAAAGAATACCACGGCGGTGACGTTTCATAGGGTGGGTCAGCGCTTGAGCGGTGCCAAAAGCGCCTGCAGATCCGCGTCATCGAGCACCGGTACGCCCAGAGATTCCGCCTTGGTCAGTTTCGACCCGGCCTTTTCGCCAGCAATCAGTCCGGTGGTTTTCTTCGATACGCTGCCGCTGACTTTGGCTCCCAACTGCTGCAACATGGCCTTGGCTTCATCGCGTGTCAACCCGTCAGCCAGGGTACCAGTCAGCACGTACGTGTGGCCTTCCAACGTTTGCTCAACGGCATCTGCAGCACTTTCCAGCGGCGTTGGAAACGTCACACCCGCATCCATCATTGACATCACCGCATCGACATTCGCCTGCTGATTAAAAAAATCATGAACACTGGTAGCAGCCACCGGACCCACATCATTAACCGCCTCTAACTCTTCGATAGAAGCATTCATCAGAGCTTCTAAAGAACCAAAATGATCTGCTAACGAACTGGCCGTTGTTTCACCGACTTCACGAACGCCCAGTGCAAAAACAAAACGCGCTAAGGTCGTATCCTTAGCTGTACTAATGGCGGCAATCAGATTATTGGCTGATTTTTCAGCCATTCTTGGCAGTTGCACCAGTTGCTCAGCAGTGAGCGTAAAGAGGTCTGCATAACTTTGAATTAAGCCCTCGTCCACCAACTGTTCAACCAGCTTGTTACCCAGGCCATCCACATCCATTGCCCGCCGGGAGGCAAAGTGCTTAATGCCTTCACGACGTTGTGCGTCGCAGGTTAACGCCCCGGTGCATCGAGCAACCACATCACCATCGGCTCGTTTTACGTCTGAACCACACACAGGACATGTCGTGGGTAACTCGGTTTTTTTTGAGTTTTTGGATCGATCCTCCAACACCACGCGCGCCACTTCCGGAATAACGTCACCCGCGCGACGCACCACTACGGTGTCATCGACGCGTACGTCTTTGCGTTCAATTTCATCGATATTATGCAAGGTCGCGTTGGTCACGGTTACCCCGCCCACAAATACCGGCTGCAACCTTGCTACCGGTGTCAGTGCGCCGGTTCGCCCTACCTGCCACTCAATCGCTTGCAAGGTCGTGGTCACTTCTTCTGCTGGAAACTTTTGGGCAATTGCCCAACGCGGTGCACGCGATCGTTGTCCCAATTCTTTTTGCAGTCTCAGTTCGTCCACCTTAAAAACAACACCGTCAATTTCATAAGGTAAGGTGGCGCGTTTTGCGCTTAATGCTTCATAAAACGCGTAACACTGCGCATGACCCTGGCAGCGTTTGGTTTCACCGTTGGTGGGAAAACCAAATGCTTGCAGCCACGCAAACAAATCATATTGGGTAGACGGTACTTCAGCGTCGTCACTGACCTCACCTAAGGAATAACAGAAGATCGACAGCTGTCGCTCAGCGGTTTTTTTCGAATCGAGTTGTCGTAATCCACCGGCCGCGGCATTTCTAGGGTTCACAAACGGTTTTTGATCAGCAGCCAGCAGCCTCTCATTGTTGGCTTGAAAGGCCGCCAAGCTCATGAAAACTTCACCGCGAACTTCCAATACCGCCGGCGGGTTTTCGCCGCGCAACCGTAACGGCAGCGAGCGAATCGTTTTTAAATTTTGGGTAACGTTTTCGCCGGTTTTTCCATCACCTCGTGTTGCGCCTTGCACGAACACACCGTGTTCGTAACGCAAACTGACTGCAAGCCCGTCTAACTTTGGCTCGGCCACATACGTTATGGTTTCAGACGCATCCAATCGCTCAGACACTTGGCGATCAAAGTCCGCCAGCTCATCCGCATCAAAGGCATTTCCCAGCGAGAGCATAGGCACGGCGTGTGTCACCGCTTCAAACTGGCCAAGCGGTGCCGCTCCCACCCGCTGCGTCGGCGAATCTGGCGTTTGTAATTCCGGGTGGGCAGCTTCTAAATCGCTTAACTCACGAAACAGCGCATCATACTCAGCGTCACTGACACTGGGATCATCCAGCACGTAGTACCGATGATTATGATCATCTAAGGCGCGTCGTAACGCGTCTGCGCGTTTACTCGTTACCTCTGAACTCAAGACAGCAACTTACGAATAGGTTTTCGCGCTGGCGAAAAAACGTTGCCGATGCATGTACTCAAGAATATCTTCGCGCATGTGTGATACCGCTTGATTACTCAGCGTGCTTCTGTCACTGCCAAGCACAACACCACCTAGGTGTTGCGCTAAGCCCCGGGCTTCACTGATCAACACTTCAAAGGCTACGTCCGCTGCGACCGGCCCGGGAAGCTGCAAAATTAACGTGATACCCGGTGTGTAGAAGGTGTTGATGTCTTCGATGTCGAAGTAACCGGGTTCAACCATCTTGGCGATGGAGAACACTTTCTTCTGCTGGTGCATCGAGTGAAAGATGTTCATCTCGCCAAAATGAAAACCCCGTTGTTCAAAAAGCTCATATAACGTCGGGCCGTTGAATACTTGATCTTGCGGTGCAACGACATGCACCGAAACAATCTTACTGAGCCCTTCCGATTGACCTTTACCTGCGGGTTCAGCGGTTCGGCTTTGACCTGCATCTGCAACACGCTGGCTGCGCTTCGGCGATAATCGACTGCTGAAACTTTCAATTTTTTGCGCAATGGATGACCGTTGCACGCTTTCGGCCTCCAACGCATCCGGCGGTAATTCACCGGTACCGGGACGGACAAAATCATCCGGATCCAGGCTGGCGAGATCTTCAAATTGATTGCCGCTGGGTGCAGGCTCTGCCAGCAGTGGATCCGTGCTGGGCGCATACTGCCCTTGTGCGTTGGCTAAGTCGTCGTAGTTGTCGGCTTGCGGGTAAGGATCTACCAATTCATTCGACTGACCCGATGCACGAAGCCCGGTGTCCAGCGCTTCCCGTTGATCAAGCGGACGCTTGGGGCGACCTGAAAAATACAGTAAAGCCAGTATGGCAACACCGGCAATGATCAAAATCCAACGGAACATTTCCATGCAAAGGACCCCAATGGTCGGTGTAAGGTTACTCAGGCACCGGCAAGTTCGACGGCTTCTTCAACATCCACAGCAACCAGCCTGGATACGCCAGGCTCGTTCATGGTGACGCCCATCAGTTGCTCAGACAACTCCATCGTCACCTTGTTATGCGTAATGATAATGAATTGTACACGCTCGGACATGTCGCGCACCAATTCGCAAAAGCGTCCTACGTTCGCGTCATCTAAAGGCGCATCCACTTCGTCCAACATACAAAACGGCGACGGGTTTAATTCAAAGAATGCGAACACCAGTGACACGGCTGTTAAAGCTTTTTCACCACCGGATAACAGTTGCAAATTACTGATGCGTTTTCCGGGAGGCTGTGCGAATACACTAACACCGGTGCTTAGCAAATCATCACCAGTGAGTTGCAAAGATGCCTTACCACCGCCGAACAGCCGTGGAAAAAACGACTCAAACTTAGCGTTGACCGCTTCGTAAGTATCTTTAAATCGCGCTCGCGTCTCTCTGTCGATCTTGGCTATCGCACGTTCTAGCGTTGCCAACGCCTCGGTGACGTCAGCATGCTGTTCGTCCAAATAGGTTTTTCGCGTCAGTTGCTCAGCATGCTCATCAATAGCCGCTAAGTTAATCGGTCCGAGGCGAGAAATTTTTTGTTCCAGTTGCTGAACCTGTTGTTCCCAGTCCGGCACATTCGCTTCATCAGAGATGCCTGCCGCTAAAGCCTCAACGTCGTACTCTTGTTCAGCTAATTGTTCATCCAGTGTTTTTAGACGGACAACCGCCTCCTGAATGGCCATGCGCTCAGCTTGCAATGCATCACGGGCCACTTGCGCTTGCTGGTCGTGACGTACCCTGGTTTGTTCGTGATTGCGCAGTCGCTCTTCGGTGTCCTGTAAGCTTTGGCGCGTGACACCCAATGACGCTTCGCTGCTGGTGCGTGTGGCCAACATATCGTTCAACGACGCTTCCAGCGCTATCAACGGGTCCACTTCATCCTGAACCATCTGGCTGTTGAGCAACTCGCGCTTCTCGCTCAACGACGATATGCGGTTCTGCATGCGCTCCAGGTTGTTTTGCGTCGCCACCCGAGCACTGCGCATCGACTCAACGCGTATGGCAATTTCCTGCCCGGCATCGCGCTGCTGCTCTACCCGCTGCTTGGCCTCATGCAGAGCCTGCTCAATCTCATGTTGCTCAGCCTTTAGTTTCTCATCATCACTGGCCATTGCCTCTAATGCTTCAGCAGCCTGAGCATGAGCTCGAGTAGCGTCTGCCAGCGCGCGCCGTTCTTCTTGCAGTTGCGACTGCAGTTCAGACCCTTCACTTTCTATTTGATGCTGCCGCGCAGTTAGCTGCGATAGTTCTTGACGACGCGCATGAAGGTTGGATTTAACATCGGCTAGGGCCCTGACCGCATCATTGAACGCATGTTGTAGCGTATCGCGACGCGCCTCATGGTCAGACACCTGCTGCTCTAATTCATGCAGCTCTTGTTGTTGCTCGGTACAGCGCGTTTCGATGTTATCGATCGTCTCGCGCAGTTCAGCGATTTCGTTTTCGCGAACGAGTACGCTGTCTTCAGCGTCGGCTCGTGCAATTCGCAACCAATGCCTGCCGAGCCAAACACCATCTTGGGTGATAACAGATTCATCCTCAGCCAGCGTTGCTCGTAACTGCTGAGCGTCGCCGAGCGATTGAGCCACCTTGACATTTTTCAGCAAACTGGCAACCGCCCCGGCTTTGCCCACTTTCGAAAGCAATGTTTCTTCAGAACCTGAGGGTGACTCAGCCGCCATCAGCAACGTAAGTTGCGCAGCGGGTAAATCGGCAAGGCAGCGCACGATGATGTCTGAGTCGTCTACGCACACGGCCTCCAGGTTCGGCCCCAGTACCAGCTCCACCGCTTTTTCCCAGCCAGGCTCAATGGTGAGTTGCTGTGCCAAACGCGGTGCGCTATCCAGTTCGTTCATCACCAGCCACGCATCGGCGGCGCTGGTATCGCTATTAAGAGCGGCTTGTTGCAGGGCTTCCAGTGACGCCAGCCGGCCGAGTGATGCCTGTAGTTTGGTCGCGGTTTCGTTAAGCTCCACCTGTTTGCGACGCACCTTTTCACGCAGAATCTGTTGCTTCTCACCGCTTTGTTCACTTTGCAGCTTTAGCGTTTGCTCGGTGCTGGCAGCGGTTACTTCATCCTGAATATCCTGCGCAATGGCTGCTTCCAGGGAGTCGGTATCTACCGACTCCGTTTCGGTTTCCAGCCGTGCCAGGCGAATTTCATTTTGCTCGATACTGCGCTCTATCTGATCCATGCGCGAGCGTTCCACCTGCGCAATCTGCGCAAATTCTGCGCTTCGAGCGCGGTGGGTATCGTTTCGACTCTGCCACTGAACACGCTCGGTTTCAGCCCGTTGCAGCAATTCGGCCTGGACCTTCTGGCTGTCTTTTAATTCATCGTACTGCGGCTCATCGACCGCCATGCTGGCGTCAATTTCAGCAATGCGCTTTTCATCTTCAGCCACGTGTTCAGTGGCCTCTTGTAATGAGCGTTCGACGTCTGCCAAGTCTTGATTTTGTTGTAATCGCGTGGCCTTTGTGTGCTCAATACGTTGTTCAATATTTGCCACATCAGCGCCGATACGGTAGAAGTCGGCTTGTACACGACTGAATTCTTCATTGGCCGATTCACGCTGTTCTCGAGTACGTTCAATCGCCGTTTCTTCAGCTCGCAATTCAGCGATGATGCCTTCCAGCTCTTTTTCTTTCTCTGCTATCGACAGGCTTTGGCTGTGTTGTACTTTTTCAAATTCACGGCGTCGCAGCAAAAGTAGCTCACCTTTCTTCGTGCGCTCTTCCGCTTTCATTGTCTGAAAACGTTCTGCCGTGTTGGCTTGACGTTTCAGCTTATCCAGCTGCTTGTCGACTTCTTCAACCAGGTCGTTCAGCCGATCCAGGTTATCGCGCGTGTGTCGTATGCGGTTTTCCGTTTCGCGCCGGCGTTCTTTGTACTTGGAAATTCCCGCAGCTTCTTCCAGGTAGACGCGAAGATCCTCAGGCTTAGCCTCAATGAGCCGAGACACCATGCCCTGCTCAATAATGGCGTAGCTGCGTGGTCCCAGACCGGTACCCAAAAAGATATCGCGGATATCTCTGCGTCGGCAGCGCGTGTTGTTGAGGAAGTATTTTGACTGACCATCGCGAGAGGCCTCACGACGGATCGAGATTTCGGCGTACTGGGCGTATTCGCCCCCCAGCCGGCCTTCGTTGTTATCGAAGATCAATTCGACCGAGGCTTTGCCTACGGGTTTTCGCTGCGACGAGCCGTTAAAAATAACGTCGTCCATTGACTCGCCGCGCAAATGCTTCGCCGACGATTCGCCCATGACCCATCGAACGGCGTCGATAGTGTTGGATTTACCGCAGCCATTTGGCCCCACGATGCCGATCAGCGAGCCGGGCATTTTCAGGTCGGTGGGATCTACAAATGACTTGAAACCCGCGATCTTGATTCGTGTCAACCGCATTAATTGGTGTCTTCGCTAACGCAGCATCATGCTATCTGATTCGCTTATTGTACTGGCTTTTATCCTGTGCGAAAGCCTCCCTGAGCGCTATTCTTGTTGTATGAACCACCCAACGTTTGCAACTGCAGCCAGCTATTTGGCACGAGGTGTTCAATTGGTGAACACTCCAGGGCTTCGACGCTATGTCGTTGTACCACTTTTGATCAATATCGCGGTATTCGGCGTTATCGGGTGGTTGACCTATGCGGCATTTATCGACTGGCTAACGAGCTTTACGATTATTCAGTGGGCGCAGGATGTGCCCTTTCTGAATGTTTTGGTTGAAGCCATTCGGATTGCCATGGCGATCGCTCTTTTCGCCTTGTTGGTATTTTTCATGTCGCTGTGCTCCAACTTACTGGCGGCACCATTCAACGGCCTGTTGGCTGAACAGGTAGCGGCCCATCTAACCGGGCGCCCAGCGCTAGAGGGCTCATCGGTCATGGCCCTGATAAAAACGCTGCCCCGAACACTGGCGTCCGAAGTGCGAAAGTTAATCTATCTTGCATTGATGCTACTCATGCTAGCGGTGCTGCATTGGATACCGATCGTCAACTTTGTTGCGCCTTTCCTACTACTCGCCTTCGGTGCCTGGATGTTTGCCATTGAATATTGGGACTACCCGATGGGCAACGAGGGTGCGGTATTCAGCCAAGTCCGGGCGCACGCTCGACAACACAAACCAGCCGCATTTGGCTTTGGCTCAGTGGTCGCGCTGATCAGCAGCATACCGGTGGTTAACTTCTTCGTGATGCCAGTTTCGGTAGCCGCAGCAACCGCTTTATGGGTTGAGCAATTCAAGGCAGGCCACCGGGCATGAGCGCCGCTCGTCAAATGCTTTTTGTGTTTGTTTGTTGGCTTGCGCTCGCGTGGCCAATCAACAGCGCGCCACTGGGCGTCAAACAGTGGGGGCCATTTACGCACCGAAGTACACCAGGTGGCATAGCCATACTGCCTACTGGCGTTACTACCTCACAGGCAAAACCGCAGGTTCGCTGGTTTGACAAATCAGTAGCCGTGGTTTCATTGGGGGCGGAGTGGCACGCGTTGGTGGGTATTGGCTTGTCTGTTGAGCCGGGGATTAACGCGATTGATGTCATTACCCATAATAGGCAATACCCGGTCAGTTTTTCCGTAAGACCCTACGAGTACCAAGAGCAGCGCATTACGCTGAGCAACGATCGTAAAGTGAATCCGCCTGCCATGGATATGGCACGCATCAACGCCGAAGCTCAACAGCTTAAACGGGTAAAGCAGTTACGTTCTGAGGACTTAATTGCAACCAATTTTATTTGGCCAGTTAAAGGCCGCATAAGCAGTACGTTTGGCTTACGTCGCTTTTTTAATGACCAACCCAGAAACCCACACGGCGGTATTGATATTGCCGTACCCACCGGTACGCCAATTGTTGCTCCCGCGCACGGCACCGTGGTAGACACCGGTGATTATTTTTTTAATGGTAAGTCGATCTTTATTGAGCACGGTCTGGGCATTCAAACGTTCTATGCACATCTGAACAGCATCACCGTTGCGCCTGGTGACGTTGTTCAGCAAGGCGACCCTATTGGTACGGTAGGAGCCACCGGACGAGTGACTGGTGCGCACTTGCACTGGTCGGTTGGTCTTAACGGCAGTTGGGTGGACCCTATGTTGGTCGTAACACCCTAAGTGGTAAAAGCCGTGTCGCAATAAAAGGTGTTAACGCGGCGCGCTGCGATACCGGTTATACATGCCCGCAAAATTACCGGTGTTCTTATCAATATGATGCTTGGTATCAAACCCTGCCATTACCTCAGCCACCTCTAACGCACCACGCCGCATCATGGCGTGAATCACGCGTTCAGGTGCATCATGCGTTAACGCGTGTTCTAACAGGCTGCCATCCCTGGCGTTCACATCGGCGCCATTTTCAATCAGCGCGATTGCCGCTGAATAATTTTTGTGTTTAAGCGCCCACCATAAAGGTGTCCTACCATTTTCGCTGGCTTGATTGACCAACGATCCTCTCTCCAAAAACTGCGACACTTTGTATCCATCCAAGGTATCGTTTTTCGCCGCATTCAATAACGCTGTTATGCCGTGTCGATCATCAAAATATGGACTGGCTACCAGCGGTACGGTACTGAATACACTGCAGGCCACTAACGCTCTGAGCGCCGGCCCGTTTAGAAACGCAGTGTTGGCTTCGCTGGTCCAACGCACAACCTTTCGCTGACGCGTTTCCAGCCACAACACATAAGCAGCCATACCGAGCATACACAGTAACGGCACTGAGATCGCTACGTATCGAAACTTGTGGAAAAACGCTAGTAAAAAAGCAACCGAAAAAACTACACTGCAGACCATTAATACTGAGCCATAACTTTTAGGCGCGTCACCGGTGGTTTTCTTCATGCGCTTACCTACCTGCTGACTTAGCGCATTAACAAACTCTTCAGCTTTGTCATCACCCCCAAACTCCAATACGATTTCCTTAATCGAAAGCCAGCGCCGTGAACGCAAAACCACCGTTCGTTCATTCTGGGCATGTCGTAAGGAGTTCAGAGACTTGAGTGTGATTGACTCCACTTGTCCGTTAGGAATGGCAACAGCGATCGGTTTACCCGCCGACAACGCCTGATCGACGGCGAAAAGCTCATGACTTTCACAACTGCCAACGCACACACGGTCATGATAAGCAACGACGACGTTGCTCGTTTGTTTGTCCCAATTCAGCCAATAATTTTGCACAGTACTGCCCGTCTATTGCGCGACTCTCGGTAACGATATCGGGTGATTAGTTGATTGCTTTATCAACTTTAAAGTGAGAAAGCGCATCAATTTGCGCGTCCGTTCACACTCCAAAGTCATTTGCATTCGACTACCACCAACCAATTTCGTATTACTTGGAAGAAGGTTTATGACTCGCTGAATCAGGGGTAACGGGTTTGGCTTTACCCGTCTTAAGTGCAGTGTGTGGTGTTCTTTGATGAACGTCATGCGGCAAACGCTATTCACTTCACAAACGTCAGCCTATTTGCTGCAGTTACCGGTTTACGTGATTACGCCAGCTTGATGCAACAGTGGCGTAACCGATTCGAAATCAATCACACGCTCGCTGTGCATACCAAGGGCTTTTGCAGCATCAACATTCAATTGATTGTCATCTAGAAATAGCGTGTTCTCGGGTTGTACACCCATTTTGCGCAATACAAATTCAAAACAATCGGCATCCGGTTTGATCAACCCCATGAGGTGAGAAGAGAACTGCCAATCAAAGTACGCCTCCAACCCCATGGTTTCCATCATTCCCTGCCAATGAAGCTCATTGGAATTAGACAGGCACGCTGTGGCGTAACGTTGTTTTAGAGTTGACAGTAACGGCTTCACACCCGCATACACCCCTTCGGGCAGTTCGCTAAAGTGAGCCAGGAACTGTTCAGGTGTGGTGTTTAACTGAAGCTCGGTGATGACGTCGCGAGAGAAGCGATGTCGATCAATCTTTCCAGATTCAAACTGTCGCGGTGCTTCACTCGTTAGCCAAATACGCCACACCTCTTCGGCCGGCTTTGGTTCATCAAACCAATCCGGTTCTATGGGCAAGCCACCGAGCCGAACCACAACACCACCCAAGTCAAACAAAACATGGGTGATGTTTAACGTCATGCGGGTTCTTCTTTACTCTTTTTTTTGTTTTTCGGTAGGCTATCTTCTGCCGATTCGTTTTGTTGCGCAGCCACCTTCCTCACGGTTTTTTCCTGCGCCGCTTTGCTGGTGCCTTTTTGTGCTGCTTTTGCTGTCGTGTTCGTTGCGGTTGCGGCCGCACTCTTTTCGGCTTTGCCGCGACTGATCGCTAACTCCTCTGCTGCTTTGGCTTCTTCTTCCAGGACGCCTGAGTATTCTTCTCGAAGCCGAGTCTTTAATACTTTGCCGGTACCGCCGATGGGAATAACGTCCACAAAGATTACCTTGTCTGGGATTTGCCAACTGGCTACTTTGCCTTCGTAAAATTGCAGCAAGCTGGATTCATCCAGTTCGCAGCCTTCTTTAATCACCGCTAATACGATAGGTCGTTCGTCCCACTTTAAATGACGCGCTGCAATGACCGCGGCAGTTTGAATGTTCGGATGCCCGATTGCGATATTTTCAAGTTCTACCGTAGAGATCCACTCTCCACCAGACTTTATGATGTCTTTCGCGCGATCACGAATGACCAAGTAACCATCGTCGTCTAGCGTTGCAATATCGCCCGTATCAAACCAACCACCCGGGCTTAAAGCCGAGTCGTCTGCTTGAAAGTACGTATCGACGATCCAGTGCCCTCGAATTTGCAATTGGCCATGCGTTTTGCCGTCGTTCGGCAGCTCAAAACCTTTTTCATCCACCAGTCTGAGCTCTACACCGAACGGTGGTCGACCTTGACCTAAACGCAACATCGCCTGCGTATCGTCATCGAGTTGTGTGTGCTTCTGCAGTAAGTTATTGACTGTACCCAATGGACTGGTTTCGGTCATACCCCAGGCGTGTACGAGCTGAACGTTATACTCGTCTCTGAACGTTTGAATCATGCTGGGCGGTAGAGCCGAACCACCGACGATGGTTCTTTGCAGGCTGCTTGCTTTACTTCCCAGTGACTCCAATGCTCCGAGTAGTCCTTGCCAAATGGTGGGCACGCCCAACGCTAGTGTGACTTGCTCATCATCAATTAAGTGCACCAGACTCGCGCCATCTAACCCGGGGCCAGGCAATACCAATTTGCAGCCTGTCGCCGCAGCAACATAAGGCACGCCCCAGGCATTAACGTGAAACATGGGCACCGCGGGCAACACGCAGTCCTGGGCACTGATGGCCAAGCCATCAGGTTGATTTCCGCCTAAGGTGTGCAGAACGGTGGATCGATGAGAATACAGAACACCTTTGGGATGACCTGTCGTGCCCGATGTGTAACACAAACTGGACGGTTGGTTCTCATCGATGTCAGCCCAGCCATCATGTTCAGAGGTGTGTTTGAGTAGATCATCGAAAAGCACCACGTCCAAATCATAGGTTTCGTCTGGCGCACTGGAACTCATGACAACCACGTGGGTTACGGTGGTTAGCGCGTGACGAATTTTTGCTACCAGCGGCAAAAACGTTTCATCAACAAATAACACAGCGTCTTCGGCGTGGTTGATGATGTAAGTTAACTGATCTGGAAATAACCGCGGATTGATGGTGTGGCACACCATGCCTGCGCCTGCAACACCAAAATAAACTGACAGGTGTCGGTGGTTGTTCCAGGCAATCGTGCTGACGCGCGAACCGGGTGGAAGGCCCATCTTTCGCAAAGCGTTCGACAGTTTTCGGGCATTCACCCAGATGTCGTGCCATGTGTGCCGTTCAATACCGCCACCGGTTGCAACCGATACGACTTCAGTACCGCCGTGATAACGATTCGCATGATCTAACAGCGACGGAACCGTAAGTGCCTGGGTCATCATTGAGCCGTTCATAACACCTCCGCGCGTTTTTCAACAATGTACCGGTTCCTCGGCGGATTCGCAAATTAAAAAACGTTATGTGCGAATAATTTAACGCCTATTTCTGATGCGGTGTTTTGGGGTGTGCGGCGTTAGGCTTTTTAGAGGGTTTTGACCGTTTCTTTTTTTTGGCAAACGGGTTTTCACCGTCTCTGAGTTCCAGACGCAAAGGTGTACCAAAAAGATGCAGTGATTTCATGTACTGGTTGATGAGATATCGCTGATACGCAACGGGCGTTTTTGACGCCTGTGTACCGTGCACCACAATGACCGGAGGATTCATACCTCCCTGATGCGCATAGCGAAGTTTTATTCTGCGACCCGCTTTGAGTGGGGGCTGATGCTGTTGCACAGCGACTTCCAGTAAGCGAGTTAATCGTGGCGTTTGTAACTTTGCAAATGCAGAACTGTATGCACGATTCACTGACTTAAACAAATCATTAACACCCGAGCCCTGCAACGCACTGATGAAGTGAATACGCGTGAACTTTAAAAACTCAACCCGGCGTTCCAATACCGTTTTCACATTGTCGCGTTCTTCCGAGTTCAGCGTGTCCCACTTATTGACAGCAACCACAAGAGCTCGGCCCTTTTCAATGATATGACCCAGTAAATGTAAATCCTGCTCGGTTACACCGTCTGTGGCGTCTAGCAACATTACGCAAACGTTACTGTCGTCAATAGCCTGCAGCGTTTTGATGATGCTGAACTTTTCAACCGTTTCGCTCACCTTACCTCGCCGACGTACACCGGCAGTGTCAACCAAGGTGTACTCTTTGCCACCGCGAGTAAACGGCACATGTACAGAGTCTCGTGTGGTGCCTGGTTGATCGTAAGCGATTACGCGATCATCCCCTACCAGGCGATTAATCAACGTGGACTTTCCTACGTTTGGTCGACCAACAAACGCAATGCGTAATTCCGCTGAAAGCTCATCACGTTCAACAAACGGATCTTTTGCAGTGCTCGCGTCTGCTGTGCCATCCTCATCAGCACTCGCTTCAAGGGCCTTTAACGCTTCAGCTTGTTCGGCTAACTGACGACGCTGCTTACGCGAAAGTCGCTTAGCTTCATCAGCAACCTCAACATTTAAAATGTTCGCCGCCTCCGCCATTAAACTGCCCAGGCCCCGATTGTGGGCCGCGGCAATGCTGGCCATCTTGTCAAAACCTAAACTGTAAAAATCCAGTGACGCTTGATCGTCCCCGATACCGTCGGTTTTATTGACACACAGTAAAACGGGCTTGGCCATGCGACGCAACACGTCTGCAATGTCTTCATCTATCGATGTTGCGCCATCTCGACCATCCACCAAAAACACGACGAGGTCTGCTTCGACCACAGCCTGCAATGTCTGATCGGCCATCGCCGCATCCAGGGTTTCTGGTTCACCGGATAGGCCGCCGGTGTCAATAATTAGATAGTCAAAACCGCCGACCCGACCGTCGCCGTACTGCCTGTCACGCGTTAAACCCGGAAAATCTGCGACCAGCGCATCACGCGTTTTTGTCAGCTTGTTGAACAGTGTGGACTTGCCCACATTGGGCCGACCGACTAACGCAATGACGGGTTTCAAGGTTCTGGCTCAGCGTAGTCGAACCGCGGCAACCGCCCCGTCCGTTGATTGAATAAAGGTAATGTCGTCAACTTGAGTGGGTGTGGTTTGGATAGCGTCCCGGCCTACTCGACTTCGACCCACCAGTTCACCAGTTACCGCGTCAATCAAGTGCGTATACCCTTCAAAGTCCGCGACCAATAAGGTGTTTTCATCCACGAAAACCGGCCGAGTTAACTTCCGCCCGCGTAACGCTTTTTGTTCCCAACCAATACGACCTGTGGCTTTATCCACTTCCAAAACCGCGTCTTCTTCATTCACAACGTAAACATGGTCACTGCCAACCAAAACGCCGGCGGTGGATGACATCGGCGTGGACCACTGCACGTTGCCTTGTCCAGGCTCTATTCGAACCAGACGACCTCGATAGTTGGCCACGTAGATAGCTTCGTCATCAATCTGAATATCGCCGTCGATATCTACAAGCCGCTCAACTTCCGACCGACCGCTGGGTACCGACACGATCGATTCCCAAATGACCCTGCCCGTATCCAACGCCATCGCAATAACGCGTCCATCGTCCAGCCCGAGCAGCACACCGCCCTCAACCACCACGGGCGAGCTGTAGCCGTTAAGCGTTAGCGCGGGCGGCGTAAACGACGCCGACCAACGTACAGCACCGGTATCCGGCTCAAGCGCTACAACGCGCCCATCGGCGCTTCTTACCACCACCGCGCCAAACCCGGCGACAGCCGGCGATAACACCTCGGATGATGCTTTTTGAGTCCACAGTTGTTCACCGGTTTGCGCATCCAGTGAGAATACTTCGCCGTCTTCGGTACTGAAGTAAATCTGCGCGTCGTCACCGGTGATTCCCGCACCCAAAATGCGTTTAACGTTAACCGACCACGTGCGCTTGCCCGACGATTTATCAAGTCGTTGAACGACACCGTCACGTGCGGCGACAAACAACGCATCATCCATTGGCCAGGGTTGAAGCTGACTGCGGCCGGTATCAAAGCCGGATTTTTTCCACTGAGTGTCGAGACGTTCTTTTGGCGTTAACGTCTGAAGCTCTTCCGGCGGAATAGGTGGCGGTTCAGTGGTGCAAGCCCCCAGCACGATCGCTGCGAGTATGGTGCACCACTGGGCGCATCGGCTAGCTGGCATCAGTAGCTTCGGCTAAGTCGTTTAATTTAATTCTCAAGGTAGCAGGGTCTGAAACACCGCCTGCAGTTTCGGCCGCTTCGTAGGCCGCCCGAGCCGCAGCGGTATCGCCAGCTAACAGGTGCAAGTCGCCACGGGCCTCTTCTACCATGCCAGTGAATGCCTCGTGGGCTGAACTCGGTAACGCGTTGAGCCCGGCAGCCGGGTCGCCCAATTCAGCTTTGACTCGAGCCAAACGTATTTGCGCAATGACTTTAACGTCTTCGTGATCGGCGTTGTCCGCAGCCCATTGCAAGTGCTCCTCCGCAGCGGCAACATCACCCGCTTCGATCGCAGCGCGAGCGGCTGCCATACGAGCGTAGCTAGCGTACAGACTGCCGCCGTGCGACTCGCTGAGCGACAGCGCTAGCGCTTGCGCCTGTTCGGTATCACCGGAACGCAGCGCGTCCACCGACTGACTGTACAAATCAGAGGCGGCAATGGCTGCCTGTTCGGTGCGGTGCTGCCAGAAGTTCCAACCTGCAATCACAGCGACGCCTAAGCCCACACCCAACATCACAGCTTTGCCGTTTTCGTTCCACCACTCCTTCATGGCTTCGACTTGCTGTTCTTCTGTTTCGTAACTCAATCTTGTATCTCCAGCTCGTGCAGAGCGACTAACGGCTTAGTATAGAGGACAGTGCCTGAGACGCTTCAGCAACCGGAACTGATTGCGCCTCTGAATTTCCTGTCAGTAATTTTATTGTGACCTTATGCTGCGCCTTTTCATCGTCACCCAGAATGACTGCGCAGCGCGCCCCCAATTTGTCAGCGCGTTTCAACTGGTTACCCAAGTTGGCAGAGCCCGTGTTTTGAACCACCCGTAAGGTAGGACACTCGGCTCGAAGCTGTTCGGCAATTTGCAGTGGCCAGGTTTGATCATCTTTGATTGTGCAAACGATAAACGCATCGGGCACCAGTTCCGCGTCCGAGGATGCTGCGTTTTCCTGCTGAACAGTTTCCATCAACGCCACAATCCGCTCCATACCCATCGCCCAACCAACACCCGGGGTATTTTTAGCTCCAAAGTCGGCCAGCATCGCATCGTAACGACCGCCGCCGCAAATGGCACTCTGCGCACCCAATCGATCGGTTGTCCACTCAAACACGGTGTGGCTGTAGTAATCGAGCCCACGCACCAACCGCGGATTGACCACAGCGCTTATGCCGTTGCTCGCCAGCAACGTTTGCAGCGCTGAAAAGTGTTCTTTGGATTCATCCGACAGGTGATCAGCCATTTGAGGGGCACGGCTAATCAGTTCAGCCAAGTCTGGATTCTTGCTGTCGAGAATTCGTAGTGGGTTCTTTAACAAGCGGCGGGCGCTATCGTCGTCGAGCTGTTCGTGGTGGGCCTGAAAGTACTCCACGAGGGCGCTGCGATAAGCGCTTCGATCTTCGCTGGAACCTAAGGTGTTTATTTCTAATTGGGCTACCTCGAATACCCCGATGCGTCGCCATAAGGCCGCCGTCATCAAAATCAGTTCTGCTTCAATGGCAGGCCCGGCAACCCCGTACACTTCCGCACCGGTTTGATGAAACTGACGCTGGCGACCCAACTGAGGCCTTTCGTATCGAAACATCGGGCCCTGATACCAAACTCTGTGCACGCTGCCCGGCTGCAACAAGCCACCTTCTACCGCAGCTCTTACGCAACTGGCCGTGTTTTCAGGCCTAAGCGTAAGGCTCTCACCTTTGCGATCGGGGAAGGTGTACATCTCTTTTTCAACGATATCGGTCGCTTCGCCTATCCCACGTTCGAATAACGCCGTTTTTTCGACGATGGGTGTACGAATCTCGCCGTAGCCGTACGCATGCATGGTGTGGCGCACCGCGCGCTCAACGCGATGCCAGGTACCGATATCACCGGGCAATATGTCGGGCATTCCACGCGGGTGTTTGTATACGGCTTTCATGCTGCAGGCCTGTTGGCGTGGTTAAAGTGTTGTGGGAAGTTAATTCGCCTGAGCGAGGTACTCACCCGCTTCCAGCGAGTTGGGGAATTCGTTTAGTAAGCGCTTGGCGAACGAATCAGCCGCCGTGCGGTTACCCCGGTCGCGGTGAATCTGAACGCCCAGCCATAGGCTGGCTGAAGATATTGGGCTGGTGTCGTGGTGGCGCGATAAGTAGGATTCGGCAATGGTTAGCCGGCGCTCTCTGAAACGCAGTTCGGCAAGGTGTAAATACGCATTACCGAATTGGGGATTACGCTGAAGTGCTTTTATCAAATACGTTTCTGCATCTTCTAAACGCCCCACTTCCAACATGCAAACACCGGCGTTGTCCAAGGCAAATTCCGGGGTATCGTAAAACGGGTTTTCAGCCGCTTCTTTGAATTCGCGTTCTGCACCTGCAACATCACCCGTGCTGCATAAAAATATGCCGTAGGCGTTGCGGTTGTCGGCATTATCAGGCTCCAGCGCCACCGCACGTTTGTAGTGCTTTCTGGCTACCTCGTTTTTATCGATTGCGAACTGCAATCGAGCCATGGTGATATGCGCCAAAGGGTTTTTATCGTTCTGCTCCAACGACTTCAAGAGCTTCTCATTGGCCAGCTCAAGGTTGCCCCGTTGCAAATACTGGGCGCCGAGTTTGGCATTGAAGGTGGAAGCGTCTTGATCGTCCGTGGTTCGCTTTGGGGTGGTCGTTACGATGGTGCAAGCGCTGGTTGCGGCAACCAAAACCAACAACACGCTGGCACGAAACCATCGGGTCCAAGTTGTGTTCATCTGAATTGTTCTCCGAAACGCGGCTCCGCAAACTTTACGTAACGGCGACTTCGGTCATCAACCTGGCCAGCCAACTGGCCACAGGCCGCGTCGATGTCGTCACCCCGTGTGGTTCGCGTTAGCGTTAATACGCCTTGCTCACTCAAGATAGACTGAAATCGCTCAACTCGCGCGCGGCTGGATCGTTGGTAACCCGACGACGGGAAAGGGTTGAACGGAATCAGATTCACTTTTCCGGGAAAGTTGCGCAATAACTTTGCCAAAGCCCGCGCCTCTGCGGGGTTGTCGTTCACCCCATCCAACATGACATATTCAAACAAGACACTCTTTTTTCGGCTGCCTTCCTTCACATAGCGCCAGCAAGCGTCCATTAATTCGGCAATGGGATATTTCCGGTTAATCGGAACCAATTGATCACGCAGCTCGTTTGTGGGCGCATGTAAAGACACAGCCAGAGACACATCAATCGCATCGGTTAATCGATCCATCGCCGGTACCACGCCAGACGTGCTAACCGTTGTGCGTCGTTTTGATAATCCATAACCCAAATCGTCCATCATCAAAGACAGAGACGGGACCAAAGCTGACATGTTCAGCAAGGGCTCGCCCATACCCATCATCACAACGTTTGTCACTTTCTGGCCGCGAGTTTCTGGTCGTGCGGATAACAGCTTATTTGCCAGCCACACCTGCCCGATGATTTCGTCCACCGAAAGATTACGATTAAACCCTTGCCTGGCGGTGGCGCAAAACGAACAATCCAGGGCACATCCGATTTGCGAAGATACGCATAAGGTTCCCCGATCTTTCTCTGGGATGTAGACGGTTTCTATTCGGTTGCCATCGTGCAATTCGAACAACCACTTACAGGTGCCGTCAGTGGACAAATGTTCTTCGGACACCGTTGGCAAGGTAGTGGTGCATTGCTCATGAAATTGTGCCCGAAGCGATTTAGAGATGTCAGACATCTCGTCAAAATCTCGCACGCCTCGGGCATACAACCACTGCATCACCTGTTTGGCCCGGTACGGCTTTTCACCCAGGCTCTGCAGGTACTCGCCCAAACCATGGCGATCAAATGAGAACAAATTAACAGGCTGTACAGCGCTGCCGGTCACGGTGGTTTGGGTCACAGTGTTAGAAACTTTCGAAAACGCTTAGCGCTTATCGAGTGCGCGGGCAAATGCCGTCGTCACCAAAGAAAAATTTGATTTCTTCAGCGGCAGTTTCGGGGGCATCCGAACCGTGACACGCATTTTCATCGATAGAAGTGGCGAATAATTTACGCACTGTGCCTTCCGCAGCTTCAGCGGGGTTGGTAGCGCCCATCACTTCGCGGTGCTTGGCAATGGCATTCTCGCCTTCCAGCGCTTGAACCATAACCGGCCCAGATGTCATAAAAGCAACCAGATCGTTGTAGAACGGACGTTCTTTGTGCACGGCGTAGAATGCGCCTGCCTGCTCTTCGCTCAAGTGCATCATTTTGGCAGCCACGATTTTCAGGCCCGCTTTTTCGAAAATCGCGTAGATCTCGCCAATGTGGTTATTGCCTACGGCATCAGGTTTGATGATGGACAGAGTGTGCTCAACAGCCATTGGGGTGTTTTCCGTAAAGATGAATTAAGTTAACTCCCCATTCTAGCGTGTTTGCAGATCCCGCGCCTGCGCTTACTGCAGACGAACAGTCTTGATGTTTAAGGGCAAATGCGACGATGTATCGAATTCGGCCCCGGCTTCAGCGCCGGCTTTGGCAATGTCTTTTGCACTTTTATATTTGTCATAAACCGCATGCATAGCCCCCAGCGCAAAACAAGCACCTGACCCCACAGCCCAGAACCGGGTGTATTCGTACACCTCTCGCAGCGAATACAGCGCAAAGATTCCATTCGGGTTAACGAACACGGCGTCAATCTGCGTGGTTTCGTAAGGATCGTCCTCCTGATCCTTAGAGTTCAGGAAGTATTTCTCTTTCAGGATGGGGTGCAATCGCACCAATGAATCAAAGGTTGTGTCTCGCGTTGAAAAATCGGCCTCAGCCTCGGGGTCCCGGAACGCGCGCTCAGCCACCAGAGTGTGTGCCGCGCTACCCACAATCCCAAGGTGCGTCTTGCCAAAGGTCTGGATTTTGGAGTGGTGGCAATCCAGCTTTGAACCCAAACGGATGTCGCCGAACGTGGTTAATGTATCTGCGGCGATACAGGCGGTATTGCCCTTTCGGGCCACAACGATGGTTGACAAGGTCTTGCACTCACTTCAATTAAGAAACACCAGGCTCGAAGTGTGGCACGGCGCCGCGCCCGGTGTTGCGATCGGATTGTCAAAGCACCTTGCTATCCGGGCATGAGTCGGCTGGAAGTGCGCTCAAGGTCAGGGTTCTTCCGCATCGTCTTTAAGCAATGAGAGCTGATTGGCGGATTCGGGGCTGGCTGGATGCTGCTCTAGTACCTCGATCGCTTCACGAAATTCAGCCACGTCATCAAAACGCCGGTATACCGATGCGAAGCGAATGTACGCGACCTGGTCTAACTTGCGCAATTCGTCCATCACCCACTCTCCCAGCTGTCGAGATGGCACTTCTCGTTCACCAGCAACAAGCAGGCGATGCTTGACTCTGGCCACGGCCTCATCAATCGACTCCACACTGACTGGCCGTTTCTCGAGCGCTTTCTGAAATCCACTGTACAGCTTTGCGGCCGAGAATGGTTCACGACTATTGTCGGATTTAACGATACGCGGCAGGTTTAACTCGGCCGTTTCGTACGTGGTGAATCGTTCTTCACATTCGGTACACTCGCGACGGCGACGCACTTGGTCGCTGTCACCTACCAAGCGCGAATCAACCACTCGGGTGTCGATGGCACCACAAAAAGGACAACGCACGGTTCTCACTCGGTTAATCGTTCAGCGCTGCGGAGGGTAGCACATGCCCCTGTGTTACCATTTTAGAGTTATCTGCCGCCGGCATACTCCTGTTTAGATGTTCGGTGTTCAACTCGTCAACACATTAGAGAATTTACCCTGCCATGAGCGAACCAAAACGCATCGCGGTAACCGGTGCCGCCGGTCAAATTTGCTACTCCATGTTGTTTCGCATTGCCAATGGAGACATCTACGGTCCAGATCAGCCAGTGAGCCTGCAGTTGCTCGAAATCACACCGGCTCTGGGTCTTCTAGAAGCGGTAAAGATGGAGCTGGACGATTGCGCCTTTCCGCTGTTGCACGACGTGGTATGCACTGATGACCCCAAAGTTGCGTTAACCGATGTTGACGCTGCGTTGTTTGTCGGCGCGAAACCTCGTGGCCCTGGCATGGAACGAAAAGACCTGATCAGCGACAACGGTAAGATCTTCAGCTCGCTCGGCCAGATTCTGAACGAAGTCGGTAGCCCGGAGTGCAAGGTGGTCGTGGTTGGGAACCCGGCTAACACCAACGCTTACATTTTAAAAGCGAACGCCCCAAACATTAACCCGCGCAACATCACCGCGCTAACGCGTCTTGACCACAACCGAGCGATCTCGCAACTGGCCGCCAAAACAGACGCAAAGGTTAGCGACATTACAAAGATGGTTATTTGGGGAAATCATTCCACCACTCAGGTGCCTGACATCACCTGGGCTACTGTCGACGGCAAAGCTGCAACAGATCTGGTTGACACCGCTTGGGCACATGACACCTTTATCCCTACGGTGGCAAAACGAGGTGCGGCGGTTATTGATGCACGAGGCAGCTCCAGTGCGGCATCTGCGGCAAACGGCGTCGTAGATCACATGGCCAGTTGGGTGCAAGGTACACCCGATGGTGATTGGGTCAGTATGGCCGTGCCCAGCGACGGCAGCTACGGTATTGAAGAAGGTCTGATCTACTCATTTCCTGTTACCTGCAAAGACGGCGACTACACCATCATCGATGATCTGACGGTGACGGATGCGATGAAGGAAAAGATGCTGGCCAGCCAGGCTGAGCTTCACGAAGAGCGTGACACCGTTAAAGACTTACTCAGCTAGTAGGTATCCGAAGCGTTAAAGAGCCAGCGCGAAAGAGCATTCGCGCTGGCTTTTTTATGCGCGTATGGAACGCAGAAGGCGCATTTTATGCAGGCTTTACACGTTTCGTTTTGCGCGAAAAATGTCGCCAAATTCGCAAGCCCAGTAGTAAGGCCAATACCGCAGCGTAAATCAACGGCTCCAGTTGATCGCCTTTGGCCAACCAAATGTAATGCAGAACGGCAGCAATTGCCGCCACATACACCCAGCGATGCAGAGACACCCAACGCTTACCCAGGCGCTTCATCATAGACTGGGTTGACGTCACGGCCAATGGAATAAGGATCAGCAAACTCACAAAGCCTGCGATGATGTATTCGCGTTTCAGCACATCATCAAGCAATGCGTCGATGTCCAGTTGCTGATCAAGTACCGCGTAAGTGAGAAAATGCAACATCACATAGAAAAACGCAAAGAGCCCCACCATACGTCGAAAACGAATAGGCACCGTTGACTTGAACCACCAACGCATGGGTGACAGTAACAAGCCAAGTAACATCAAACGCAGCGCCATCTCACCGGTTGAATGCGTGATAAATTCGATCGGGTTAGGCCCTGCCTTACCGGTGACAACCGACCCAACAATCGCCGCAGCAGGCACCAGCCCCAGGATAAACACCACAACCTTCAACCAGGACACCCACGTCCACCGGGAAGCTTTGCGGCGTTTGGATTTTGGCACGGCTGTTGTGGCTGTTGCAGCGGTCTCCATCGTTAGAAGTACTTCTTTAAATCCATATCAGCGTACAAGCTGGCTACTTCGTCGGCATAGCCGTTCAAATAAGCGGTTTCCGTTTTAGAGGCGAACAGCGCAGCCAAACCGCTAGTTGAGCCGGTCAGCTGTCGCTCTTTGGCTTGGCTCCAACGAGGGTGTGAGACTTCTGGGTTAACGTTACTGTAGAACCCATATTCATGCGGGGCAGACATGTTCCAACTGGTTGGCGGTGTATCTTCCACAAAGCTGATTCGCACAATCGACTTGATGCTTTTAAAACCATACTTCCATGGCACCACTAACCGCAGCGGTGCTCCGTTCTGGTTGGGAATGACATTGCCATACATACCGATGGCCATGAAAGATAGTGGATGCATCGCTTCATCAATACGAAGTCCTTCTCGATAAGGCCAATCCAACACACGGCTGCGCATACCCGGAAGGTTTTGATCACTCACCGTTTCGAACGCTACGTACTTGGCCTTACTGTTCGGTTTAAAGCGCTTCAACAAATCCCCCAAAGCGAAACCGTTCCATGGAATGACCATCGACCAAGCCTCCACGCATCTCAAACGGTACACGCGCTCTTCAATGTCATGGGGTTTTAAAATGTCTTCCAGTGTGTACGTTCCTGGCGCATCACACTCCCCATCAATCACGACACTCCACGGTTCAGTCTTTAGAAAGCCCGCGTTTTTGACTGGGTCTCCCTTGTCCGTACCTAACTCATAAAAGTTGTTGTAAGTAGTCGCCGTTTCTTCTGAGGTTAACTCGCCATCGACGGTGTAATCGGTGGATTTGATTGGCATGGAAAGTTTAGGGGTGGTGGCCGATGCTTCAGCGCTAATGGCCCCCGTCATTCCAGCAACCGCTGCGGCTTGAATGAGTTGGCGTCGTTGTTTGAACACCGTTTCATCGGTTATCTCACTGGAGCGGATTCCCGCCAATTTCATCCAATCTCGCATTCTTACCACCACCTTCGTGTTCGTTGCATTCACTTTGCTTACCCGAGTGTAGACCCACAAACGGATAGATAATTCCGTAACGCCTGCCAATTTCAGGCCGTACCCACTCTATGTACGTCACAAGTTGCTTATTGAACTAGGCCTTGGCGCGATTCCTGAATTACCCGGTGACCACCGATTGATGAATCCACATAGGCCTTTAGAAACCTGTGAATGTTGTAACCCCACCACCGAATGAAAATGCTGTGTCTCGCCGCCGCCGCGACGCCCACGAGAATTGGCACCGAACACTTGAGTGGGCCACACGCCGGGGCGACATCGATGTTCACCCGCATTCTCCACTGGCTATTTCGGACATCCTGACTCAACCCGATGGCCGATTGGACTTGGTGCCTGACGCCATAGGCTTACCGGATGTTAAAGAAACTGACACCGTAGCGCCCTTAAAGCGCACTAAGCCGCCGAGCAAGCAGCGCACAAAGGCCAACTTACTGACGCGTCACTCGCTTGAAGAACTGTACGAGCGATGCAAACAAATTCAGGTTATGAACGCGCTGGTGAAACAACCCGGGATTCAGCGCTTATATTTAGCCGCTGGTTTCCTGCAATGGCAAAAACCCAACAGCCCGCACATGGCTCGTGCGCCACTGCTTTTATTCCCCGCCATACTCGCGCGCAGAACCGATGAGCAAGCGTGTGCGGAACGCCGTTACGAATTACGCATGGACGGTTGCACTCCCGATGTCAATTTGGAGCTCATCGACACTGCCTTAAACGAATGGCAAATTCGGCTGCCCGACTACAACGTTGGTGAGCCATTATCCAATTGGTTTGGCAATGTCGCAGAAAGCATTCGGGGCGTTAGCGGCATTTCATTGCAACTAGATATCGCAGTAGGTACCGCCTGCCCTCCAAAACATTTAACCGAACTAGCCGATGGGCAACCCTGGTTACCAGAGCTCCCCGATCATTTTGATGCCCCACTGGCTATGGCGATTGCCCAGGATTTAAACCTGGACGAACTGACCACTATCATGCAATTGATGGGTCAACCGGACCAGACGAATTCACATCGCTTTCTGGAAGATGCTGCCAACGATACGTCAGCCCCCATCTCACAGATACACGAACTTGCAAAGCGATTGGCCGATGTTGGACTTGAACAAGTGGAATTCCAACACCTCGATGATCTGCCAACACGCCTGCACGCCTGGAGTGACTGCGTTCGAGACACGCTTAAAAACCCCATACTCAACAAACTGGATAACGACCGATCGTTAACAGCGCTGCAATTGGTGCGTTTGTCTTCCATGGTGGAGTTGGTTGACCGTCAGCCAAAGGATTTCAAGAGTTACATCCACCCTCATTTGGCGTACCGATCTACCCGAACTCTGCTGCGACGCGCACATCATCAGGCGCGGTTAATTGAACAAGAGCTACAGGATCTACAGGCACATTTTCACTTAGAGCGCATTCCATCAAAAAAGCAGCTGTTGAATCTCATAGAAGAACTTGGAGGCAACAACTGGAGCGAACCGGATGTGGTGGATGCCGATTACTTCAACGCGCGCCGGCAGTTCATGGAATTCAGCGTGGACAAACCGGCAAATCTAACCATCGAACACCGGCGCCTGCTCAGCCAGCTGGCCAAGGTTCTGCGGTTTCGCGAGTTGTTCATCAATAACACCGAGTACCGCTTAGCGCTCGGCCCCGGGTACCGGGGTATGAAAACACAATGGGCTGAACTGGAGAGCATGGTGGACTACGCCATTGAGCTATCCGACCATGTGGAATCTGAGACCGTTGCATCCAGACTGCTGGCAAATTGGCAGAGTAGCCAGGGGCTGTACATGGATGATTTTGATCAACTACAAAGCGCCGCTGATGCTATGCGCAAGTTGCTAAGAGTACTAGGAACCGCTCAACGTCATACGGTCGTAGACAAACTGGTTACCCGAGCCACCTTATTGGCCAATGATTTGGAAAGTTGGCGCGCACCAGAATTGGACCTGGCCGCGTACACGACGAAAACCGCCGCCGATGTTTTGGCGTGTTTTCCAGGTACGCCCCGCGCGGACGGCCTAACCGAGGCCGCCGTGGCCGATGCCGAAAGGCGTATCCGTTTGCACTTGAAAGAACGCAACACCGAGATTCAAGCGATTGTAGACACACTCAACTGGTTGCAACAAGCCAGCGAAACCGCTACCCAACAGTCATTGGACATCGACGCTATTGTTGATCGCTTGAATATTGCCTGAGGATGCAAGGCTGAGCTCACTGCACGGTGACTCAATGAATTCGGCCATGATTTCGTCGTTTATATAGGGTATGTTGCACATCGTGAGCACGATAAACGCTGGGGTGCGTGCTTCCGTGGTCGAATGGATACGAAGAAGATGGTTGAAAAAATAGCGAAACGACTCGTTATTGTTGGTTTGTCCGCGCTACTGGCAGTGACAAACGCACTCGCGCTTGAGCCAGCTGAAGGTGAAGTGTTATTGATCATCAGCGGCAGCATTGTTCATGGCAATGCCGAACGTAACGGCGAGCCGGTTGCCGAGTTCGACCGCGCAATGCTCGAATCCATGCCCCTAACCACCGTTACAACCAAAACACCTTGGACACCGAACGGCCCGGATGAATTCACCGGGGTTCGGTTTAACGAACTACTTGCGAAAACTGGTGTTGTTGCCGATGAAGTGGTGATTCGAGCGGAAGCCGAAGACAACTACTGGTTTGATCTTGAGAAGCTGAATAGCCAGACCTACCCAATCATTGTGGCCTTCCAGAAAAACGGCAAGCCTATGAGCATTCGTGAGCTGGGACCGTTATGGATAATTTTCCCTTGGGACGAGTACCCAGAACTTTTAACCAAGAAAAACAACGCCTCCAGTGTTTGGCAGTTAACTCATCTCATTGTTCAATGATGCGTAGGCGAATACCTTGGTAGAGCGCATACTCGGATTCATATTACTCATCTGCGCGGCACTGAGCGCAATGATGATGTGGACAGTGCAATCGCATATTTCATACACCCAAGATACGATTGAAGAAAAAGAAGGACCAGCTGCGCTCAACTATCTGCTGCAGTCGGATTCAAATATTGATGAGTTCATTGCATCGCTACGTGCTTTGCAACTAGAAAAAATACAAACCGGCATGGCTTCCGAGGAACGAATTCAATACGCTCAAAAACGTTACGACGTACTGTGGAGCGCCTTGTCAATTTTTAATTTTCAGTTCCCTGTTGAAAATACCGATAAACCTTTACTCGATAAGTTTGCTCAGATATCGGATAAGTTCATCGAAGAAACTGAATCTTTGATGGACCCAAACCATGAATTAACGCTTGATGATGTTAATCAGTTGGTAGCAAGTACACGCAAAGTCTCATCTGGTGTACGTCAGCTGGGTCACGGGTATTACATGCAAGCACTGCTTCGAACCGACGATGCCATGCTGCAGATTGAGAATCTATCCGGATACATTCGTTTATTCACCGCGCTACTGTTATTGACGGGCGGCTTAGGTGTTTGGTTAATTGTGCGATCAAATTCCCGCACGAAAGCCCTGTTCGATGCAGCGGAAAAAGCCAAACTCGAGTTGGCACAAACAGTCGATGAGCTACGCAGTGGTAAGCGAGAGCAAAAAGCCAAGGATAGTTTCATTGCCGCAGCAAACCACGATTTGCGTCAGCCCCTGCATGCACTGGGGTTATTTCTTAATACCTTAAAAACGTCGGTTAGACCCGATGGGGAGCGCGCGCTCAATGAAGCAATTGAATGTAAGGAAGTACTGAACCGCTTATTCAACAGTTTGCTGGATTTATCTCGCCTTGACGCGGGCGTGGTTCAAGTGGAAGAAGAACAATTTGATTTGGCCCGATTGCTAACGAACATCCGCTCACAAATTCAACCCACCGCTGCGCTGCAAGGCGTAGAAGTGCAACTGACAGGAGGCGAAGCCTACGCGAAAACGGATTCCTTATTACTAGAGAGTATTATCCGCAATCTGCTGGAAAACGCTATTTCCCACAGCGAAGGCAACTTGGTTTCCATCGAATACAGTCAAGTTAAAGGTGGCTATAGAATCCGCATCGCCGATAACGGCCGAGGTATTCCAGAAGCAGAACATGCGGCTATTTTTTCAGAGTACTACCAGCTCAGCAACCCGGAACGCGACCGTTCGAAGGGCTTGGGATTAGGTTTATCTATTGTGAAGCGCTTGAGCGATTTATTGGGCGTGAACTTACAAATGAAGTCAACTCCCGGTAAAGGAACCACGTTCAGTTTGGTGGTTCCCATGGGTAAAAAGCTTCCCCGTCAGGCACCGCACACCTTAGTCAGTACAACGCCATTTTCAGCCACAGACGAAGAAACGGTAATTGTGGTTATTGACGATGACAGTAGTATCCGCGAAGCGATGCACATTGTGCTTAAACAGTTAAATTTTCATCCAATTTGTGCGGAGACCACCGACGATGCGCTTGAACAACTCGCAGACTCTCAGCTGGCACCTGATTTAATTATTGCGGATTATCGACTTCGAGATCATATGACGGGCACACAGGCCATCGAAGACTTATGCGATGCGGTGGAAATACAAGTACCCGCACTGATTGTTACCGGTGATACCTCACCGGCACGCGTAAGTGAACTCACCTCATCAGGTTTTGATGTGCTGCACAAGCCCGTGGACACCGATTTATTGAACAGCAAGATTCTTCAAATGCTGAACGCAGCACCGCATTCAGGTGGTATTGGCGACAAAATCCGCGCGAATTCCGGCGTTTGAAAAAACTGTTTCTACATCGTGGCCTTTACACAATCCATGGTCGTGAATCAGCACCGTACGCCAACCTGCACCCGCACCGCCAAGAATATCCGTATGTGGCGAGTCGCCGACCATCGCTATCCGGTGCGGTTCATAATCTGGAAAACGCTGTGTTACCACATCAAAGGCATTCTTAAACGGCTTGCCGTAGAACACAGGCTCAATACCCAGTTCATCAGCCAACCGATGTGCGTACCAACCCGGTTCTAACGATAACCCTTCCGGGCGTGGGGCTACCAGATCCGGGTTACCAACCAGCACCGGCCGTGGGCTTTTCTGCAGAGCCTGTACTAATCGTTTTTGGCGCTGCTCGGTCCAATCCAGGGCACTTAATAAAATGAAGCCATCGCAAGCCTCATAAGCTGCGTCGTCATCTTCCAGTAGATGGCAAAGGCCTGGCATGGTATCCACAGCTGCAAACGATGTCGCTGCTACACCCCAGCGTTTTTTCACGTACTTATCATCCTGCAACGCCTGAAGCAGAGCAT
Organism: Granulosicoccaceae bacterium; assembly: GCA_020629835.1. GTDB lineage: Bacteria > Pseudomonadota > Gammaproteobacteria > Granulosicoccales > Granulosicoccaceae > Granulosicoccus. Next base: position 7,402 of record JAHDCO010000030.1, on the reverse strand, counting down.
CCCGGCTTGATACCACCGCCATGGGTTCAAAGTGCATACCCCACTTCAAGTACTTTTCAACGGTAACCGAAGTCGGTGCTGTTGCGCCGTTGGTTAGTACCACCATCTGTTTGCCTGCATCTCGCAAACTGTTGACCCGCTCGGTGGCACCAGGCACGGGATCCGCACCGACGTTCAGCACACCGAAACCGTCTAGTACAAACAAATCGAACTCATCAACCAAGTCGGATAAGTTATTAACGTAGGTTGTTTTCGCAGGCTGTGGCGCCTGCGGCAATCGATGCCGAACCGCGATGTAACGGGCAATGGCATCGGCCGTGGATATCGATGTACTCACGACACGTACACACGAGCGTTGTCGAATAAGCGAGACCAGGGCCCACGCTCTCCCCATTGAGGGGGCTTCCACGAGTGTGTAACGCTGCGTGCGACGCGTTCCGGATGAGGCATCAGTATCGTAGCGCGGCCATCATTTGAACACACGCCAGTAATCCCATGAGGCGAGCCGTTAGGATTTAACGGGTATTGCTCTGTCATATGCCCATGGTTATCCACGAATCCAACAGCCACTTGCAGTTTCTGCAACTGATCTGGTGCGTTCAATTGAACGCGCCCTTCCCCGTGCGCAACCGCAACAGGCAATCGTGAGCCTGCCATATCGGTCAATAACACCGACGGCGATTCGTAAATTTCTACCGTAGATAAACGCGCCTCGTACTGTTCGGATGCATTGCGTTCAAAGCTCGGCCAATGCTCAGCACCAGGCACCAATGACTTTAACTGCGACATCATCTGGCAGCCATTGCAGACGCCTAAACTGAATGTGTCGCTCCGATGGAAAAATTCAGCGAACACATCTTTTAATTTTGGTGTGTATAAAACGCGTTTTGCCCAACCGCCACCGGCACCTAAGACATCGCCGTATGAAAAACCGCCACAGGCCACCAAGCCTTTCACGTCGTCAAATGACACGTTGCCGTGCACCAAATCGTTTACATGCACATCCAGTGGTTCAAAGCCAGCGGCAGAAAAACACGCTGCCATTTCAACGTGGCTGTTTACGCCTTGTTCACGCAGTATGGCAACTTTCGGCTTGTGGCTTAAAATGCCTGGCGTGTCCAACACCGACTGTTGCGGATCAAACGTAACCACCGGAGTAATACCCGGGTCGTCCTCCCGACTGATGCACTGTAGTTCAGCTTCTGCGCACGCGGGGTTATCGCGTCGCTTTTGCATTTGGTAACTGGTTTGCCACCAGGCGGTGCGTAACGCGCTAATGGTGTCGCTAAACAGTACGGTGCGACCGGATTGGATGAGCAACTGTTTTTCGGTGTTTAGCGTACCGATCGTATGCAATGCATCGCCTAGCCCCGCCTGCTCCAGCACAGCCATCACTTCAGCGTACTGCGACTGACGTATTTGCAGAACCGCACCCAGTTCTTCATTAAATAAAGCCGCGACGGCATCCTGCGATAAGGATTGAATCTGGATGGTTAAACCAACATTCCCTGCGAACGCCATTTCTGCCAGGGTGACAAACAAACCACCGTCAGAACGATCGTGATAGGCCAATAACAACCCGTGTTCATGCAGTGCTTGCAGTGCGTTATGAAACCCTTTTAGTAATTCAGCATCGTCCACCGTTGGCGCGACTGTGCCAGTGGCGTTATGCACCTGCGTAAGCGCAGAACCTCCCAAGCGGTTTTTACCTAACCCCAAATCGATTAACAGCAGTTCAGTCGCCCCACAGTCTTGACGTAGCTCTGGGGTCACCACACGGCGCACATCTTCAACTGGCGCGAACGCACTAATAACTACCGAGATTGGCGCGGTAACGATGCGTTCCTGTTCGCCATCCGACCATTGGGTGCGCATGGACAACGAGTCTTTACCCACTGGAATGGCCAAACCTAAGGCCGGCGCCAGTTCCATACCAACAGCATGCACCGCATCAAATAGATCCGCATCATCTGGTCGGTTACCCGCTGAGGCCATCCAATTGGCGGACAACTTAATATTGCTGATAGACCCCACATGCACACAGGCTAAGTTTGTAATGGCCTCCCCAATGGCTAACTTGGCTGAGGCAGCCGCATCGATTACAGCCACTGGGGATCGTTCGCCCATCGCCATCGCTTCACCAGTAAAACCCACATAGTCGGCCGCGGTAACGGCCGCATCCGCCACCGGCATCTGCCACGGACCCACCATCTGATCCCGAACAACCAGCCCGGTCACCGTGCGGTCACCAATCGTGATCAAAAAGTTTTTACACGCCACCGATGGTAGCTGTAACACGCGCTGAACACAGTCATCCAGTGATACGTTGGATGAACTAAACGCCTTGGTCGCAGGCGTTTGGTGATTGGCTGTAATAGCTAGCTTAGGTGGCTTACCCAGCAACACGTTCAGCGGTAAGTCCACCGGTTTGTTATTAAAGTGTTTATCGTTGACCACGATATGTTGTTCGCGTGTAGCTTCACCCACCAGTGCATACAGGCAATTTTCGCGAGCACACAAGGCTTCGAACTCATCCAGCTTTTCGGCATTGACCGCTAACACGTAGCGCTCTTGTGATTCGTTACACCACAGCGCCAGTGGCGTCATGGACGGCTCATCATTAAGTACCGCGCGCAACTCAATCAGACCACCCATGCCCGCATCGTTAATAAGTTCGGGTAACGCGTTTGAGATTCCACCTGCGCCCACATCGTGCATCGACAAAATGGGAGAGTCATCACCCAACGCGATGCAACGGTCCAACACCTCCTGACAGCGGCGTTGCATTTCCGGGTTACCGCGCTGCACAGAAGCAAAATCCAATTCGGCATCCAGGTTACCGCTGGCTACCGAAGATGCCGCGCCTCCGCCCAACCCAATCTGCATAGACGGGCCACCCAGTACAACCAACACCGCGCCTTCAACAATCGGCTTTTTATCAATGTTGCCCGGGCGAATGTTGCCCAGGCCACCGGCGATCATGATCGGTTTGTGATAACCGCGAGCCTGATCGTCAAACTGTTCGCAGTAGGTGCGGAAGTATCCGGCTAAATTGGGCCGGCCGAACTCGTTATTAAATGCTGCTGCCCCAATCGGCCCGTCGATCATGATGTCCAGAGCACTAGCGATGCGATCCGGTTTGCCGATGGTTCGTTCCCACGGTTGTTCCCAACCGGGGATTTCTAAATTAGAAACGGTAAACCCACACAAACCTGCTTTAGGTTTTGACCCGTTGCCCGTTGCGCCTTCATCACGAATTTCACCACCTGCACCGGTAGCCGCGCCCGGAAATGGTGAGATGGCAGTGGGATGGTTATGCGTTTCAACTTTAATCTGGATGTGGGTGGGTTCTTTAAACGTCGTGTACCCGCCGCTGGCGTCCGGTAACCAGCGAGACGCGGTATAGCCCTCGATCACCGCTGCATTGTCGTGATACGCCGACAGCAATCCGGTGTTGGTCACTTTGGCGGTGTTGCGGATCATGCCGAACAATGACAGCGGTTGCTCAACCCCATCCAGCGTCCATTGTGCGTTGAAGATTTTATGCCGGCAGTGCTCTGAGTTTGCCTGAGCAAACATCATCAATTCGGCATCGGTAGGGTCCCGTTCGAGCTGTTCAAAACTGGAAACCAGGTAGCTCACTTCATCCGGGGATAACGCCAACCCCAATCGCGCATCCGCAGCTTCTAAAGCGCTAGCACCTTCAGCGATGACCGGAACCGTACTCAAGGGTTGCGGCTCACCGTGCTCAAACAAGGCCTCAGCGCTGGTCAGTGTGCTTAAGGTACTCTCCACCATGCGGTCGTGCAGCTCAGCTGATAATGCGTCTGATACATCAGAGGCTTGCACCATCGACGCCTCGCGCCATAGCCGAACGCAGCGACCGAGCTCTACCCGCGCCAACCCAGCCAAGCCCGCCGCGTGGCAAATGTCGGTTGCTTTCGAAGACCAGGGCGAAACCGTTCCCAGCCGAGGAACAACATACAAGGACGCCATAGCGTCGTCAGTGGATACGTCCACCACCGCGCTAGCGCCGACCAAATCCATCAAAACCGCCTGATCCCGGTCCGACCAATTTCCGGAATCCGCGATGTCCGCTAAATAAACGTGCGTCATTGAGACCCGCGTGATCGAATCGTCAACAACACGCAAGCGCTCCAGCAAGCCGTCGACGCGAAAACTCGATAAAGCGGATGAACCGGACAAGCAGAGCATCAACGGATCCCAGTGTGAAACAGTGCGCATGGTAACCACTGCCGATGGGCGTTCCAAGGGGGCGAGTGGAAATTCAGTCTGTCTGATTGGATAGGCCCCACAGGGTCGCCGCTGAGAGCTTCAGGGCGCGAGTTCCACCTACTTGCACGCCACCGTGGAATGCAGCCCCGAACACAATCCGAGGTGCCTTGTAATTAGGCCCCACCCACCTCATACTACGTACTGGTGTTTCCACACCCCTGGGGCAGACATGGCTTCGACGGGAGTGACAAACCCTGAGGTGCATGCCGAGGATCAGATTACCTCGTTAAACCAGCTGATAACTTATAGTTGCCAACGACGACAACTACGCATTGGCTGCATAATTAGACCTTAACGTCTAGTTGTTCAGTTCTACCCTTGTGTCCGTTTTGCCTGTGACTCGGACCTTGGGGCAACAGCCACAGGATCGCGTGAAGGGCCGCTCTTGCACTGGATCGCTAAATAAATAATGAGCTCGTCTTCTTTCAGGGTGCTAGTCCTCGGTTAGAAGATTAAAGCCAATGACTAAACTAAGCATGTAGTACCAAAGGCAGAGTGCTTTCGGACGGGGGTTCGACTCCCCCCTGCTCCACCAAACTCACCCCGGCAGCCGTTCGCTGTCGGGGCATCCCACCAAACGTTTGGCTCCCATCAATGCTTCCCACGCGTCTCTTAAGACGGAGGGGCGGTACGTTACTAATCTTAGTGTTCTTTGCGATCTGCAAGTAACCAACACAGATTCAGCGCTTCAGTACCTGGCCGCAGTCGCCGCACGATAATTATCACCCGTACCGAAGTTTGTTATGTCAAAGACTTCGTGTGTCGCCATCTTCATTTTTTGTTTTCGCTTTCGTTTTGTTTTTGTTTTTGTTTTTGTTTTTGTTTTTATTCTTGCTTTAGCTCGCTGAAAATTAACTCTTAAAAGCCTGTTCAACTCACGCAGTACGGTTCTAATTATGACCGGTTGCAAATTCCCAAAATGAATAGCCCAGATGAAATATAAGACGCGACTCTAAGCTTATACCTTTGTATAAATTAGCCGCTGCGAATATACGTTCTTTGAGCAAACAAGCATCGATAAACACTGTTTTACATTTTCAATCTGGCTAGGTAGTACCGGAACAGTTTTAGTTAAGCCATCAATGAATTTATGTATTTTCTTTCTATGTAATAAATTTTGCAGCACCCACCACTTAAGCGTATTCATAGATAACTTACGAAATGTAAAAAACACCAAAAAATACCGCAAAAGAATGCCTCTTTTTAACGAAATACACTCGTCATTCTGCTCCCAACTTAGAAATTATTTCATGTATTTTCAATTAGTTTTTTGATCAATTTTTAATCGAGCCGATGTTCGCGTGTGCATACATAGTTTGTAACAAAGTCATCGGTGCACTGCACTTTTCTATTAGCGACGATTGCTATAAGCCAACAATTCTCTGTTTGTAACAATTGCACTACCTATAGTGGTTTTGCGCTTAACGCGATCGTTAAGTGTAAACCGCTATTTGAATTAAGAGGAACGTCATTATGTATGGAAGAGCACTCGCTGCTGAAACATTCGGAACCTTTTGGTTAGTACTGGGAGGTTGTGGCTCTGCTGTACTCGCCGCTTTCTACGGCACTGGTGATAACGGAACCAGTTTAGGGCTAGGGTTCATCGGTGTCAGTCTGGCTTTCGGTCTCACGGTCTTATCCGCTGCCTATGCAGTTGGCCACGTTTCCGGTGGGCACTTTAATCCCGCAGTCACATTGGGTTTAGTCTTCGGTGGTCGCTTCCCCGCTACCCAAGCTGTTGGCTACATCATTGCGCAAGTGATTGGTGCAACCATTGCCGGTTATCTGGTCTTCGTAATCGCTAGTGGTCAGGAAGGGTTTGCCATCACACCAGGTGCTGGCACCTTTGCCACCAACGGCTACGGGACGGAAGGTTCGCCCGGTGGTTACAGCTTTTTGGCCGCCCTGTTGGTTGAAGTCGTGTTGACCGCCGTATTCCTGGTTGTGATTATGGGTGCAACGGCAAAGCGGGCTTCCGCTGCTATGGGTGGCTTGGCGATCGGCCTGTGTTTGACGCTGATTCACTTCATCAGCATCCCCGTCACCAACACCAGTGTCAATCCTGCACGTTCAACCTCTCAGGCTTTGATTGCCACGATGTTTGGTGAGGGTGTCACCGTTCCGATGCAACAATTATGGTTGTTCTGGGCAGCACCTATTGCTGGAGCGATCATCGGTGCCATTTTCTACCGCGTGTGCTTAGACTCAAACGCTGACTTGGATGAGGACATTGTGCGTACAGATGCTTCAGCAGGTACCAGTCGCAAAGCGGTAGAGTCTTAAATTAGTAACGCCATGCGAATGCAATGCGAGGGTTCGCGTGTGTCTATTTTCCAGACACCTGATTAGATACCCGCCTGAACCATAAACAACTGGCCCGGCAGTCACGGCTTTCATCGCGTGGTTGTTGGGTCAGTTTTTCGTTTAGGTACTTGCAATTCACTCACGTATACCGCAGTGTCGTGCTCGCAGTTTTATCCACTGACCTATTCCCTGCTTCGACGTACGTATCTGCCCGTGATTACCAGCTCCCCGCCACTGCAAGTGCACAGAACTGCCTCGTTCTCCCGATGCGGCACCTTCCGTTATGCACTTAACCGGCGATGGGACGACGGCAAAACCGAACGCCGCGTTACCTTCATTGGCTTGAACCCATCAACCGCGGATCATCGAGTGGATGACCCGACCATCAGGCGATGCATGGACTTCAGCCAGCGTTGGGGTTTCAATGCACTCAGTGTGGTCAATTTGTTCGCGTTCAGAACGCCATACCCCAAGGAACTTAAAGCCGCTGCCGACCCCATCGGGCCATACAACACGCGGCATGTCACCAACGTTGTAAACGCATCTGAGTTGATCATTGCTTGTTGGGGGCGAGACGGCCGGTGGCTGGCGCAGGATGAACGCTTGGTAAAACGCTTTAGCGGCAGGTTGAGTTGTCTAGCCGCGAATTCAGACGGTAGCCCCGCTCATCCACTGTACCAACGCGCAACAACGCTACCCTCACCTTGGCGGTAACTTCGCACCGGCATGGCTAACAAAGATAGAGCGAGTATTCAAACTGTTGGGTGTGTCGAGTTTGGGTTTGGGTTTGGGTTTGGGTTTG
>JAHDCO010000029.1:24482-47113 GCA_020629835.1 Granulosicoccaceae bacterium | reverse complement strand
GGGTCGTTCCAGCACCAGCGTCTCGTCAGCCAGCATAGGCGCTTCATCAAACAAGCTGTCGGCCTCGGCAGCCCAGCTTGCGGCCATCGGATCATCTTGTTCGCGTGCATCAAGCGCATTCGGGGAAACGTTTGAGGAACGCACCTGACGTTTTAAGTCTTGCCTTGCGTACTCAAATTCTTCATCTGAATCTTCGTCTCGGCGAGCGCGCCCGGCAAGAAGTATCAGCAAGGCGATCGGCATAACAACTAAAGCCGCGAGAAGCATTTTTCCTTGATCCGATAAGTTAGTGAACCAGTCAATCGCAGAGGTTTTTAGTGTTTCAAATTGAGCCTGTAGCTGCGCCAAAATCTCAGCGTTGTCTGAAGCCCCTTGCGAAGAGGATCCTGAATCGGCCTGGTCGTTAGCCTGGTCATTTCCTTGGGCGTCGGCTTGTACCTGTGTTTGGGCGTTTATGTCTGCATCTGCGTCCGCATTTGGAGCCGCACCCGCGGCCGCGTTTGCAACCGCACTTGCAGCCGCACCTGCGGCCGCACCGCTTTGGCTCTGTGCCTCAGCATTGTTTGCGACGCCGACTGACGTACTGATCACAGACCCTGTCTGACCCGAGTTCAGCGCTTGTACGGAAAGCTGCTGATCGGTAGCGCTGGCGGTGCCAAGCGTGGGACCGTTTGCGGGCTTGGCGGCAGCCAGGTCGGGCTCGCTGGCAATGCGCACCGTCGTCGGCGCCGGTAACTCGGATGTGGGGGCTAGCTCGGTTGGTGTCGGCACGATGCGGGCCGCGGTGTTGACCGAGCTGGTCTGTAGGTCGTTTTGCTCGGTAAGATTTTCAGGCTGCAGCAATTGAGTGGCTGTGTCGAGGGGTGCGTCAAGTGGCTGGCTAATTTGCTGATCTGCTTGTCGATCAAGCGGTTGAGCAGGTTGTTGACCGGCTTGCGTTGTGCCAACGTTCAAACAGGCCCTGTAAACACGCAAGCTGGGCTGCGTGTTAGAGCAGTCGAGTTGCAACGTATTGCGGTCAATCGCGCTGAGATTGAAGTAGTTCGGGACGGGCATGTTCGCGACGGATGCGATGGCGTCCAGTTGACACTGCCGATAAGCGGCGGCCCCCAGGTTTGTTTGCGCCTGGAAGCAATTCTGCTGCATGACGTACTGTTCATCGGCGGACAATTCGCTAAGGGTAGGTGTTGCTAACGCATTGAGCGCGGTGAGCTGCTGGTTGATGCACGCTCGGTTTTCAGTTTGGGCGGTCGCAGTGCCACAGGCCTGCTGAATGGCGTATTGATCATCGAACGAAAGTCGGTTGATGGCGTCCATAAGCGTGTCGGTATTGCGTCGCTCATTGCGCGTGGCCACCTCTTCTTTCACGCAATTGCGGTAGGCGTCAGCTCCATCGCGGTATTGCAACGGTAAACATAGCCTTGCGATATCCTCGCGGGCAGTGGCTGGGAGGTCGGATAACACGCTGAGAGACGATTGTGCGTACGCGTTCAGCGCCAATCCGTTCAGCACTGCCAGAAGTATTAAAACTGATCGCATGAAATCTCAGGCCCAGCAAAAGAGCCGAATGGTCGAGCCGGCATTTTACCGGTTTAGTTGGGTTAAGAGCCAGCGGCGAAATATCACAACACCGTGCAGGGCTCACAAATAGGAATGTCAGAACGATGAATGCGTCTTATCTCACAAACCAGCCTCAGCCCAGTACGCAACTCAGCCCGCAACTAGGCACACAACTCAGTCCACAGCACAGCACCCGGGCAAGTACCCAACGCCGTGCTCGACCCGGTGCGATGGCGACGGGCCTACCCAGGCGGTGCTTCGCGCTCGTGTGTCTGATAGTGGGTGTATTGCTGCTTAGCGGTTGTGCTTCTCTGGTTCGGCCAAATTTTGAAACGGAAACGGCCAAGCTTCGCGCGGGTGAGTACATCATCGACCCTAACCACACCTTCGTGATTTTCCGCATCAATCATCTGGGCCTGTCCGATGTGATAGGACGATTCAACGAGATTGAAGCGACCTTGTCGTTTGACCCCGACACGCCGGAGGCGCTTCAGTTGGATGGGCGCATCGCCACGGCCAGCATCGATTTAGGTAATGAAGAATTTGAAGATCAGCTGCGCGGCAGTTCATGGCTGGACAGTGATCAGTACCCGTTTCTTACGTTCACCACGAACACAGTGGTCGTAGAGGACAATGGCGACCTCACCATTGAAGGGGATATCAGCCTTCGAGGCGTTACGCAGCCTCTGGCGTTACAGGCCCGTTTTAATGGCGGTGCTGATAACCTATTGACTGGTAAGTACACCTTAGGTTTTTCGGCAACTACCACATTACTTCGCAGCGATTTCGGCATTGATCAGTTCGGCGCCCTGGTCGGTGACAGCATTGATGTTGAAATTGAAGCCGAATTCCAAAGACAGTAACGTTCAAACCATTAACGACACACTTTATGATTATCTTATTGTCGCCAGCAAAAACGCTAGACACTGAAACCCCGTCCCGAGTTAAAGCGGTTTCCCAGCCAGAGTTTATGGGAGATTCCAGTGAGCTGGTTTCGCAGTTAAAAGACTATACACCGCGCCGGTTAAGTAACTTAATGAGCATCAGCAGCAAGCTGGCGGAAGTTAATGCGGATCGGTTTAAAACGTGGCAGCCCCCGTTTGATGTAAACAACGCCAGACCCGCTGTGCAAATGTTCCGTGGGGATGTGTATGTGGGGTTAGATGCCGACACTTTAACGCGCGCCGATCTTACGCATGCTCAAAAGCACTTACGCATCTTGAGCGGTTTGTACGGTGTTTTAAAGCCGCTTGATTTAATCCAGCCCTATCGTTTAGAGATGGGCACGCGATTGAAAACCAAGCGCGGTAAAAGCTTGTACGAATTCTGGGGTGATACGCTAACCAATGCGCTAAATAAAGAACTAGCCGGAAAGCGTAAGCCGTTAGTGGTTAACCTGGCGTCGCAGGAGTACTTTGGCGCGGTGGATCCTAAGCAACTTAATGCTGAGGTGGTGTCACCGATTTTTCAGGATGAGAAAAATGGCCAGTACAAGATCATCAGTTTCTTTGCGAAAAAAGCCAGAGGCTCAATGGCCCGCTACCTCATTCAAAATCGCTGTAAAACCTTAAGCGATTTAGAGGGCTTTGATTTGGATGGGTATCGTTTCGATACCGAAGCCTCTTCAGAAGGGAAGTTGATATTCCGTCGTAGCGCTAAGACGCTTGCGAAATTGCAGGAAGCGGCAGCGTAACTCTGCAGCAACAATTAGAACCCCTAGGGCGGCAAGTAATGTCATACAACGCCAAGCGGCGACTGTTTGGCTACACTGAAGCCCTAGGAGGGGCTGATGTTTCCAATTCATGATGAAAATCCCATTTCCATACGCCCGTGGGTGACCTGGGCCATATTGGCATGCTGTGCGGGTGCTTTCCTGTGGCAAATATCAGCAGGGGATAACGGGCTATTCCGGTCCATCTACGCACTGGGTGTTATACCCGCTGTGTTGTTCAACCACCTTGCTATGGAACCCTCGTTAGCGTGGGTGGCCGCCGAAGTCACGGTGTTCACCTCCATGTTTTTGCATGCTGGCTGGGCGCACCTGATCGGCAACTTACTGTACTTGTGGGTGTTTGCTAACAACATTGAATACGCCATGGGGCATGTGCGGTTTATCGTTTTTTATCTGGTGTGCGGAGTTGCTGCGGTTTTGGCGCAGGCGTTACCAGACACGCAATCCCAAATTCCTATGGTGGGGGCGAGTGGTGCAATCTCTGGTGTATTGGGTGCGTACATATTGCTGTACCCGAAAGTGATCGTGCACGTGATCATTCCGATCATCATTTACCCGTTGCGCCTTCAGCTCTCCGCCTGGATGGTACTGGGCTCGTGGTTTGTGTTTCAACTGGTCAGTTCGGCATTAGCCACGGGGGAAGGGGGCGTGGCATTCGGGGCACACATCGGTGGCTTTGTTGCCGGAGTCTTACTGGTGGCACTGTTTAAACGGCGCTCTGTGCCGTTGCAGCTGCCGTTTCGGGATTACAGCTTGCTTCGTCGCTAACTGGCTGGGCCATGCCAATGTGCGGTTAAGCGAGTCAGGGACATTTTTAAGTAAAACACCACTTGTGTTAGCCTTTTAGCCGTCAGGATGACGTTAACAACCTCTGGGAAACATGGATATGTGTCCCGTGAACAGAGTCGAGTGCGAAAATCCTGCGTATATTAGGGAAATTACTCTACAGACCCAGGATCCACACATGATCGATGCCCGCGTGTTTGATGACATCGCCCAGTCAGTATCTAAATTATTGCCGCCAGGAGCTGCCGCCCTTAAGGATGACTTTGAGCGCAACGCCAAAGCAGCCGTACAAGGTGGGTTAGAAAAACTGGATTTAGTTACTCGTGAAGAATTTGATGTGCAAATGAAGGTGCTTGAGCGCACTCGAGAAAAGCTAACTGCGCTAGAAGCTCGAGTCGCTGAGTTGGAAGCGGCACAAAACACTGATAAATAGAAACACCCAGATGGAACCCCTTCCGTTAGCGGATAGCGGGGGCTCAGCGCGTACGACTTAACGTGTGCTACACGTTTTAAATGACTAGGGATTAGTCAACATTAATTTAACTTTGAACAAGGATGTTCACTATGGCTTACGCAACCGTGCGTTCCTGCACATTGGCTGGTATCACAGCCGTTCCCATTACCGTGGAAGTTCATACGGCTGGTGGTTTACCTTTTGTAAACATCGTGGGGCTACCGCAATCTGCGGTGCGAGAAAGTAAAGACCGTGTCAAAGCAGCGATTCAGAATTCCGGATTTGAATTTCCTGCGGTGCGTGTCACCGTAAACTTAGCGCCTGTTGACCTACCCAAACACGGTGGACGTTTCGACTTGCCCATCGCATTGGGCATTATGCTGGCACGCGGCTACTTACCCGCCGGCTGCCTGGATAACTACTGCGTCGTGGGCGAGTTGGGATTGAACGGAGAAGTGCGTTCAATCGGTGGCGCTTTACCCTGCGCACTTGCCTTGCAAGACACGCCCACTCAATTGTTATGTCCCTCTCAGAACTTAAATGAAGCAATACGTAGCGACCGCACCTTCATAACCGGGGCTGATGACTTGCAGTCGGTGATAACCGGCCTTACCCATCTCAGCTCTCAGGCGGCAGCGTTGAGAAGGGGGAGTGATGCTAGCGGTTCATTTAATAAAAACTCACCAGATCATCAACTCCAAGGTGGTGGTTTTGTTACCCATTGGCGAAACGACTCAATACAACCACAGAAAAAGGAAGGTCGGCAAAAACCTCTAGCGTCTAGTGTGGCTATCGTTTCACCTGAGCGTAAAAATAGAAGTAAAGAGACAAGTACAAGGGTGCCTGTTGGCCACAGCGGTATAAAGCCGCAAGGAGCTGATCGTGTGATAGCGCCAGCCGCAGACTTTGCCGATGTGAAAGGGCAGGAAGTGGCAAAACGTGTTCTAGAGATTGCGGCTGCCGGTGCACATAACGTATTGCTGGTCGGGCCGCCAGGAACCGGAAAATCAATGTTGGCCTCCAGACTCGTCGGTGTTTTACCACCCATGACCGATATCGAAGCTCTGGAGTCCGCCTCCATAGCGTCTGTCTATCATTCGGGCTTTGACGCCCATGCGTTTGCCATGCGGCCTTATCGTGCGCCACACCATTCGTCATCAACGGTGTCGTTGATAGGTGGTGGCTACAAAGCAATGCCGGGTGAATTGTCTCTTGCCCATAATGGGGTGTTATTTCTGGATGAATTGGCCGAGTTTCCCCGCACCGTATTGGATGCTATGCGAGAGCCACTCGAGGCCGGGCACGTCAACGTGTCTCGATTGGCCCATCGAGCAACTTACCCAACACGCTTCCAGCTGATTGGTGCTACGAACCCCTGTCCGTGTGGCTACTATGGAGACGATAAGCAAGCCTGTGTTTGCACTGATGCTCAGTTACAAAGTTATCGCTCAAGAGTGTCGGGGCCATTGTTGGATCGAATAGATTTGCAAATCACAGTGACTCGTGAGGCGGATGTTGATTTGTTTTCTGACACGGTTGCTGAGTCTAGTGCGTCGATTAAGCAGCGCGTTACCGTAGCCAGAGATAAGCAAATCACAAGGCAAGGTACTCCCAACCAGGCTCTGGAAGCCTCACGGTTGTTGGAAATCTGCCAGCCGGAAGATGGGGTTGTTAAGATCCTCAAAGAGGCCGGTAAACGCTTAAACCTGTCGCATCGTGCTGCGCATAGAACCCTGCGAGTGGCGCGTACGATCGCCGATTTGAACAACTGCGAGAAAATTTCTGAAATGCATATTGTTGAGGCGCTCTCTTACCGATTACAGGCCAATGCGACGTCGAAAAAATTTCTGTGATGACTTGCACTTCTTATAGGCTTTATTTCGTGACGGGATCGGCCTATTAAGCATTTCGAGTCGATCTTGTGAAGCGTTCGTTGTACTTTCCATCGGGTAATTAATCCGAAAAGGTTTGCTGGTGTGCGCCTCTTGAGTCTGCTCTGTCTATCCCGCTCGTTCACACCGTGTTGTAGCCGTAGAATCGTATTCGCTTTCTCATTGGCTGTATTGATGTTTGCGCATACGGCTAACGCAGAGCACGGTGCAGGTATGGGCTCGGAAGAAGCGCTGGCTTCTCCGGTCACACTCGTAGTCTCCAGGGCACCCGTTAAGATATTTTTAACTGCGTTATTCGGTAATACAGCGTTATCGTTGGAGGTGCACGGTGAGTATGCGAATACAGTTTCGGGAGAGTATGTCGGCACGGTAAACAGTGTGCTTCAAACCGTGAGTACCAGCCATGATTTTAGGGTGGAGGTTGTCGATGGATTAGTTGTCGTTCAGCCCAAGGCCACAGCCAATCCCATTACTGATCCGGCAGAGACTGAGAGCGTCGATAGCAGTCAGCATGCGGTGTTGTCTTTACCGAACACCATTGAAGATTCACACAACAGCTCTACTGCTCCTACACAGATTAGCCGCGTTGTAAACAATGACACTACCTTAAGCAAGACGGCTTCTGAATTTGAATTAGATCCTGTGGTGGAACGTGTGTTCACACTGCAATACGCCTCCGTGCAAGATACGCACTCCGAAAAGACCGGCCAACCTATCATCCCGGGTGTGGCCAGTGAGTTGCGTCGGCTTGTTGAACAACTCGGGATCGAAGCTCTTCATCCATCGTCGCATAACAAGCCGCGAGATCGGGTAACTTCGCAAAACATCATGGCGATCCCAGCGGTTAACGCAATCGTTGTTACGGATTATGAAAGTCGTATGGCGTTGTATGCTGATCTTATCGAGTCCATAGACTCCGCGTATGTGATGGCTAATCGAGCAAAAGCAAACCAGCAAGACAAAGGGCAAACTACAGCACCGAGCACGCGTAATTGGACGGTAGTGCAATAATGATTGATGCTGCTTATCGAATTGTCGTCAAGAAAGGGCGTAAAGCAGGCGCTTCACACCCGGTTCCCGTAGGCGAACTCAGTGTTGGTACAACGCTGGATTCTCAGTTCTTCATCGGTTGCGTAGACATGTGGCACCAGTTGCTGCGCGCCAACTCATCGGCCGACTCGCGATCCGCAACCGCGAGTGGAGATGCGTTGCCTGAACAGCTGAT
This sequence comes from Granulosicoccaceae bacterium, assembly GCA_020629835.1. Taxonomy (GTDB): domain Bacteria; phylum Pseudomonadota; class Gammaproteobacteria; order Granulosicoccales; family Granulosicoccaceae; genus Granulosicoccus. The sequence continues at coordinate 39,464 of JAHDCO010000029.1, read as the reverse complement.
GAAAGTCCGTGTTGTCCACGATAAAAACGGATTATCGCTTCGAGTTGATGCGGGTTTTGCTGAAGTAGGGCGTCGCCGGTTGTTGCCAGGTGATGTCGGCATGGTGGTGGCAGATTCCATCATTCGGGTCGGTGCCAGTGAGATTATGGTGCAAACAGTGAAAACATCGAGTAGCGATGACACCCGAGCTCAGCAACGGGCGCGGACCACCGAAAGGAATCATGCCGTCGCTCGTAATAATAGATGGGTGACCTGGAGTGGTCACAAAGCATTTGCGGCTTGCTTAACGGCAATGGCTGTTGGTGTACTGTCTATCGCAATTCTTGTTAGTCCGCCAGAGGGTAAGCCGCCTTGGGCTGGAATAGATGCGCATACTCAGAGTGGCTCTCTTGTTGAGCAAGTCAGTACGTTGGTTGTCGACGTTATGGAACAACCGGTAGATGTTAACGAAGTGACGAAGCCAGTGTCCCGCCACGCTCCCATGATTAACCGCGATCGGATCGTAGTGATCGTAAGTTCTGCACCTGCGTTTGTGATGACTGAGAGTGGGCATCGTTACGAAGTGGGTGAGATGGTTGATGAAGGCTTTAAAATCTCAGCAATCAAAACCCATGCTGTTGAGCTCAGCCGCGGGGACGAGCTGCGTTTACTTGAGTTGGTGGAACTATAAGCCGGGAAGTGTTAAGGAGACGCGGGCGCCTCCGATTGAACTTTCGCAGTACACTTCGGTTCGGGGTCGCGACAACTGCTACGGTATTGCACAATACGGAGCTAGCCGCCATCGAGAGACTTCGGAAAAAAATTGGTGAACCAGAAACCGTGCTGCAACCCGAATACCGATCGGCGTCTACCGCCCACACAACAGGACCACAGCTTAAGTAAGCACCTGTATCACAACAGGATGTGCAAGCCGAATTCAATACCGTCGACATTCCTGGTGGGCAGGGCTTTCTGGGTACAAACACACCACACATTCCATCGGATGAAGAGGGTCCACTCAGAGAAAATGAGATAACCCCCTTTCGCATGATGCGAACTGCGGTTACCAACCGGATGTTTTGTGAGTTTGTGGAGGCAACTCAGTACAAAACCGAAGCAGAACATTTCGGCTGGTCATTTGTATTTAATACTGAGAATACGCTTAATGCACAGTCGGTATCCGCAGATGCTCCGTGGTGGAAACAAACCCAAGGTGCGTATTGGCAGAAACCCGATGGTGTTCAACTCCTTGATGATGCTTTAGAACATCACCCTGTTGTTCATGTGTCATGGAACGATGCAAACGCCTATGCACGCTGGGCGGGTGGTCGACTACCGCTTGAAAGAGAATGGGAGCACGCAGCGCGTGGCGGCCAGGGCGATATCCCGTTTCCGTGGGGTAGTGCTGAGCCTGCGGAAATTAGTTTTACGCCCTGCAATATCTGGCAGGGTTCCTTTCCACAACACAACTCAGCCGCCGATGGGTACAAGATGACAGCCCCCGCCGAATCGTATGAGCCCAACGCATTTGGGCTCTTCAACATGTGCGGTAATGTCTGGGAATGGACTGCTCAGTCCTATAAGGTTCGCGCACATTCGTCGCAGGCCAGAGCGTTCAAAAAACGCATGCGAGGCACCAAGGTATTAAAAGGCGGCTCGTTTCTTTGTCACCGCAGTTATTGCTATCGCTATCGCATTGCGGCGAGAACGGGAAATACCCCCGACAGCACAACCTCTCATCAGGGATTTCGCTTGGTCTTTGATATGTGAATCGTGAGTTTAGGTGCCGTCAAACGCATAGGAGACCGTTAGATAAATTTCTAACTACATAGCCTGACGAGTAGTCGGCATCACCGTTGCAAGGTCGAAAGAACTCCAAACCAAAAAACGGTTGTGCGGGTAAGGCGAGATAAGGTGCGGTAGGCACTAAAGAGTTGCTCGGCGCGCCGCTAAGCGTTTCGTTATCATTACGCCCATGCTCAATTCAACGCTTCACTTACTGCGCGATCACTAACTAATGCGCGTTGCCACTTACTCACAGCCAGCCACAGCCACCCGCGGATCTGTTTTCGCATGGATGGTGTTGGTTTTAACGGTATTGATCGGTACCAGTTGCCTGCACACGCTGGTGCTTCATTTTGCACCACAAGCGGGCGTTGTTACTGCGTCAATATTATGGCTTTTGCTGTACTTCCTTGGGTTTTTGGGACTGATGTTCAGTCAGGGGATCAACTGGATCTCGTGGTTGGTGCGGTATCGCATTCTGCTCGTGGTTCTATTACTGGGTACGGTGGTATCGATCAGTTGGTCGGTGGATGCAGCTTTATCCGCTGAGCGCACGGTGCATCTGCTCGGAACGTCAGTCATCGCTATCTATCTGGGCTTCATGGTGCCGCTGCTAACGATATTAAGAATCTCGGCGGGTGTGCTGGGGTTCATTATGTTGGGTAGCGTCGCCGCATCGGTTGGCATGCCCGACCTGGGTATTGAAAACTACGAAGGCCAGCTGGTGTGGAAGGGCATTCTGAATTCCAAAAACTCCTTAGGTTTCTGGTCTGCAATCAGCGTATTGCTATTCATCACCTTGAGTGATTCGGTTAATTCCTTCCTGAATAAAACGCTGTGCTATCTGATGGCGGCCATCTCGCTGTTGGTCCTGTTAATGAGCGATTCGGCCACATCCATTCTGGCGATGGTCATGGCGGGTTCCTTGTCATTGTATTTGTATCTGGCATTCCGCTTTCAGTTGGGTTTTGCTCGCATGGCGGTCATGGCTGTGCTCTTCATTGGCTTGATTGGCTTGGTCATCAGCAATATCGACACAGCAGAGATATTGGGCCGTTCAGGCGATTTAACCGGTCGTGGTGAGGTGTGGGCTCAGACGTGGCAGCTCATCATGCGCGAACCGCTTACCGGCTACGGTTACGGTGCGTTGTGGTTTCCGAATGACGACAGTATCTGGATTCAGCAGCGATATACGGATTTTACCTGGGTGGTTTACCACGCCCACAACGGTTTCCTTCAAGTGGCGTCAGAGATTGGTTTACCGTTGTCGGTTATCGCACTGCTAATGGTTGTGCAGCAGCTAATCGAAATTTTCTATTGCCAGTATCAGCGCCAACAAGTGGGTGTTTTATTTGTCCTGGCGTTTGTGATTACTTTCTTGATTAGTAACTTCTCCGAAGCTCGCTTCTTAGTGAACCGCGAACTCTATTGGATCTTCTTCGTGGCGCTGCCTATCAGCATGCTCAGGCAAATCACATTGGTGTCCGGTAACCCGGAAGACTGGCTGGAAGAGGATCCGTCTGGGAACCCGGGACGATACGGCGATGGCGCTGGTGGCAGGGCGAACACCCGTTGGGATGACGACGCTGATCACGATGCAGTCGATGTACCCGGCTCTGGCCCACAGCCCGCGTATGGAAACGCCGCTTTAAGTGCCAACCCCGCTGGAAGCCTGGCTGGGAGCCCAGCTGGAAGCCCCGCTGGAAACGCAGCTGGAGTTGCAGCTGGAGCGGCCAGTATGGGCGCAAAAGCGACCGAAACCAGAGCGTTGACACAGCAGCAGCCAAATTCAAAACCGTGGTCGGATGACCCCGAAGAGAACGATGCTGAATGGCAAGGCAATGCACACGATGACACGGCTGAGTTTGAAACGAGTCTGAGTGAATTGGATATCTCGAAAGAAAAAGCCAAACCTTTGAATACGGATTTTCAAGCGGAGTCCGAATCTGACGCTGATCCGTTTCTTGATGTAGAAACACTGGCAAGTGATGAGAGCTTGCCGATTACCGAAACCGCTGAAATCGATTTAGGTGAGGTGATTTCAGAAGAACGATTCGATGTTATGGAAGAAGACCCGCACGATCGAGTTATTCATCCGGGTGAAGATGACATCAGTGGCTTGGATGATTTCGACGATTTTGATGACGACCAATACGATCGACTTATCGATGACGAACGTTAGCAGCCGAACGTTCGTGTTGAGCATGCGAAACTAGACAGTCAGTTCGCCTAAATCAATCATGCGCTGAACTTTCAGCAAACTCGCCATGGCCAGGGCGTCTGTAATTTCGCCACTCATGACCCGCGCAACCGCTTCTTCTAACGGTAACTTGATGACTCGCAGTTGTTCAGTGTCGTCCCAGTGTTTTTCACCGTAAACTAATTCCTGCGCTACAAACGCGTAAGCCACCTCATCGGTAACGGAATTGGAGGTGTGTAGTTTCAGCAGCGGTGTCCAACGCGCCGCTTCAATGCCTGTCTCTTCTTTGAGTTCTCGCTTAGCGGTTTCAACGGGCTCTACCGTTCGTGATCCGCCGCCTTCAGGAATTTCCCAGGCGTACTCACCCAGTGTGTAGCGGTGTTGACCGACCAGATACGTGTTGCCGTCGGCGTCAATCGGTACAACACCCAAGGCTAAATTCTTAAAATGCACTTTGCCGTAGATACCCGGTTTGCCAGTTGGCGCAATCACATCACGATGCGTAACGGTTATCCACGGATTATCGTAAACGGTATCAACTGATTTGGTTTGCCAGTTGGGTTCTTGGTCTTCAGCGGGGAGCGGTTTCATCACCGCCAGAACGTTACCGTATTGGTGGCGCGTAAATCAAGCCACCGTTGGTCCATAGGTCATTCACGCCACGCTTTAAACCTAAAGGAGATGCTTCACCCACATGGCGCTCATAAGATTCACCATAGTTACCCACTTGGCGAATGATGTCGGCACACCAGGAGTTGCTCAAACCCAGCTTGGTGCCGAAATCACCAACCAATCCGGCCAAGCGTTGCGCTGCGGGAAAATCTGAGGCGTTCACCTGATCAATATTGCGTTGAGTGATGCCGAGTTCTTCGGCGTTAATCATACAATTGAGCGACCAGCGAACCACATTTTCCCAGCCCGAGTCATTGGCCCTGACTAAAGGCCCCAACGGTTCTTTGGAGATGATTTCGGATAAGATTCTGTGTGCATCGGGGTTATCCTGACTGATGCGCGTTGCCGCTAGCCCGGACCTGTCGGTGGTTAGCGCTTCACATTCCTTATTTCGGTAAGCTTCCACCGCTGTTGAGCTATCGTCAAAGTACAACGGTGTGTAGCGCATCTTATTAATGCTGAAATAATCTGCTGCGTTTAATTCTGTGGTGGTACCGCGGCTTACACATAGGCTCACTCGATCCAGTTCCAATGCGCTTCGAACGCCACTGCTTTTCCAAACCATAAAGCCCTGGCCATCATAGTAATTCACGCCCGCGTAATCACCATGAATGGCGTTGCGATCCAGCGTCCATGTGGTGTTGCGCGTTAGCACGTCAAAACGATTAGAACCCAGAGCACCGAATCGCTCGGTAGCCGATACGGGTACGAACTCAGTTTTCTCTGAATCTCCAAAGACGGCTGCGGATATAGCACGGCAGAGATCGACGTCCAGCCCTGAATATTCGCCCAAGCTATTGGCTGAGGAAAACCCGGGTAAGTTGGTGTTTACACCACAAATGACTCGGCCTCGGTTCTGCACGGTATCCAGGGTAACTGAATCAATTGCACTAGCCGTATTGGATACGGTGCCAAGCACGACAACCGTAAGAACACTGCGTACACAAAGCGAAGCGGCTTTTTTATCTGCCGATGTTTGATTCTTGAATAGATGAATGAGAGAGTTGATCATAAGCTGCTAAATTGCTCGGTGGTGAACCACTTCCACGGCCACCGGTGAATCATCGGCTGGGTGGCGAAAGCTGGCGCGTCGGCAGGGGGCCTTGACTACGCTGTTCACTGGAATGTCGTAACTTAAAAATTCTTCTACAACGCGAATGCCACGTAGAACGCTTTGATCGTTTTTACCGTCAACATCGGCACAGGCGGCTATCTGGTAAATGTCACCGGCTTGGTATTCTCGAATTAATAAACGAACGGCTTGCTTATTCCCAGCTCCCATGATGCGGGTTTCGGGGTTAGCGAAAATCAGAACGGTTCTGCGTAAACGTGTGTAACCAGATAATTCTTCCTCGCCCACCTCTCTGGCAATGGCAGTGCGCCTTGCCGTTAACAAGGTTTTTGACGGGTTTAGCCGCTTTTCTGTGGGTGTTTTATCGTACTCGTTCGCACTGATTTCACGTACCTGTGTGAATTGTTTTCCGGACGTAACCCCCGAGACGAATATCTCGCCGTTCCCGCCTTGCTGTTTGAACAGATCGTCGTTTAGTTCAATGAATTCTGAGTTCTCTACACCGTTGACACGCATTAAGGACGAAGGATAAATGCCGTTTTCATTTTCGATGTATTCCCGATCAATCGAGACATCACCAACTCGCAAAACATAGTCACTCACTGGGCCTGCATCGGTTTTTGCAAAACGCTCTGAATATTGCACGTAATGCAAACCCTGATCAGCAGAGACGCGTTGTAAACCGTATCCGGCATCTTCCAACGCTCTAACCACCATGTTGCCAAACGCGGTTTGCGGACTCGTGACTTGTAACGTGATATTTGAAGGGCCAACTTCGGGAAGTTGTACCAGCGCAGATACTAAATCGATTGACACTAACCGAAGATTTTCCAACTTTTGCGTACTGAGCTCTTCAAACGCAGTTACCGAACCGCCCACTCTTGGCAGGTAACGCTTTGACTTCTCGGTGCTTGTGTTACCGGTTAACGCTGCACAACCTGTTAAGAAAAGCAGCAGGCTGAGTCGTGCGGATACTCTGAGTAGTCTGGAGTGCATAATCATTACGATGCCCGGTACAGTTCAAGCACAACGCCCCGACTGGGAAACCGATCTCCAGCAGAAGTAGGCGCCCAACAGCCTTCGTCTAAAATACTTTCTCGGGTGACACCACGTGCCAGTAATTCCTGAGTCACACGTTCAGCGCGGCCTAAGGCAAGGCCTTCATTTCCAATGGCAAGATTGGTTTTACCGTTACTGCAACCAATGACTCGTATCAGGTCTTCATCCTCTTCGAACTCTCCAAGGAACACATCAATTTTCAAACGCCCGATGTTGCCTAAACGCATGGAGTCGTTCGGGAAAATAATGCGGGTTGTTTCCACCTTGGTGTAGCTATCGAGCAGGGAGCCGAAGTTATTTGCGCCATCAAATACGTTGGTAATTTCTAAACCGCTGGCGTTAGTGCTCAAAGACGGAGTGTCCGTTGGGGCATCCAGTGGTAACTGCAACAGCGAAATTCGCGGGGTTTCTTCAGGTGTTACATCGGGAGCGCTGGTGTAAGTCACACGCGAGATCAAAGCATCGTTTGCGATATCATCGCCGTATTGCGCATCGTTCAATTCAATTACGCGGCGAGAACCTGCCACCGACAACGGGCTGATTGGGCGTACTCGGTTGTTCAAAACCGCATAGGTTCTGGCTAGTTCCAGTCGCCCTACAGTTAACTGATAACGTTTGGTTTGTGCCGGAGTGGGTTCGATACCCGTGATTGAATAGTCGATTAAGTTTGCGCCCTGATCTGCGTCTACGAGTTGTAATCCGTATCCCTGCTCAGCAATGGCGGTTAGTACGCTTGCCATGTCATCGCTGGCCATATCCAGCCCGGCTTGCAACGTGGTGGTGATCGGGTCGCGGTATTGCACTAAGGCGCTGATAAGATCGTTTAGCGCGGCGCTGTCCAATGCCTGAGATTGATCACTCAGGTCCTGTTCTGAAGGTAAGGCGTTCACGATGGGGGATAAGGCGTTTTGCACACCAGTGGACGAGCACGCACCCAGCGTGAGAACTGAAGCGCTTATGCACGCACTTAAAATAACTGAGCTTCGGGTCATTGGAGAGCGTTCCGCGTGTGCTGTTTACAGAAATTGCGGAAACGATAGTAACGGGAGCGGCCGCGTGCTAACCCACGGAGGGTTCACGATTCGCGTTTTGTTTATTTAAGCGGCTCGAAAAGTTGTCTAGTACGTCAAAACATTCGCCGCAGTAGGTTTTAAGGCTAAAACTGTGCGCCGAGCACTTTGGTCCAGTAGCGCTTGTAATCTGCGGAGTCGTTTTCCACGCAGGTAGCACCCACTTCTTTGTAAGCGGGATTCATGATGTTCCTGCAATGCCCGGGACTGGTTAACCAGCCTGCCATGGTTTCCTCTGCGTTTAGCTGTCCGGCGGCTATGTTTTCACCCACAGTTCGCCAGACATAACCGGTTGCGTCCACCCGGTCGGTCACGCTGCCATTGTTGCTGCCGGTATGATCGAAAAAGTTGTTACTGGCCATATCTGAACTGTGATGCAACGCAGCTGAGTGCAGTTGATCACTCCACGTGAGTGCCGGGGCGGGATCGTGTGTGGTGTTGCCACATTGTCTTGCCTCAGCCCGCGCTTCATTTAGAAATTTTAAGAACGTGGCTCGGTATTCAGCGGTTGAACTGCCGCACAACAAATCAGCGGCTGCAACCGGTTCTACCACAGGCGTTGCGGGTTCCGTAACAGAGGTTTGAGGTAGAGCCGCAGCGGTTTCAAGCACGGCCGTATCTTCGGGTTGTGTGGGCGAATTCACACCACTGGCGCCACACGCCACGGTCAGTAGGGTGCTAAGCGCGAGAAGGGTAAACGCAGGCAGTGACTGTTGGTAAGGACCCAAGTGCGTACTCGATCTCGTTAACTGTATTAAATCTATCGGCGGGCGGCGCCGCGAATTTGAACGCAGCTTAGCCAGTTTGTGACCGCTTGGGCTGTGAATTCAGCACTTGGGTAGCGAGAATCGATAACAGGCAAAAACCTACAAAAAACCAGAATCCTGGCCCAAGCTGAGCATCAAAACTCACTAGATCGCTGCTGCCCTCGAGGCCATTGGCGGCTAAAAACGCAACGAAAATGGCCACTACAAACACATCAGCCATAGACCATTTACTGATAGCGCCCAAAAACGCCTTAAGCCGAACTTGCCAGCGCACAGGGATTGGCGCGAGAGAAATCACGGTCAGCACACCTTTGGTAACTGGAATGATGACACTGAACAACACAATCAGTGCGGCCACCGGTTGATGGCCAGTGTTAAACAGTTCAGTGGCGGTTCCCAAAATGCTCTGTGTTTTATCCAGCGCTGTAATAGCGCCTTGTGGATTGAGTCCTTCAATCATCATGTTGGCAAACTGCTGTACCAGCGCCGACACACCCTCACTGTTATTGATGATGTCACGCCCAACTTCCACCAGGTCGGACTTCTCCACTGTCCCCACCACGCTTAGCATGGGTTGAGTTAAGCCAGGAATAAGCAGTGCGTACGCGGCAATCAGCAACGCGACACCAAACAATCGAATCATCGTAGTTGAGCTCGTGCTCGTAGGGTAACGCCAGATGATAGGTCACAGCGCTTGGCTTGACTACGCAGAAGCAATTACAGGGTGTATTCGTTGCCTGTGCTTAGCCGCTGTGATTGTGATTACCGAAATGGGAACCTGAGCTTACCGAGCGTGGGGAGCTTTACCAATCTTGCGCGCTTATCCGACTGGGTACGAGCTTCTTCATAGGCGTCCACGGTGAATAAGTTGGTAACCGCGGAATGAATCATGTCGTGTGTGACCGGCTGCTCGGATTCCGAAAGCTCAAGTACTTTGCGAACAGTGACCACCGGTGTGCTTGAAGACTGGCCTTGAACAGACGCTGACGCGTCTTTGACATGATCTGGATAATCTCGTGGCGGTAACATCGGTTGACTTCCCTGGGTACAAGCAAAGTGATTCAGCGCTTTTATATAAAGACAACAATTGCAAACTTTGGGCCTTGAGCTGCTATGACATCACGGCAAGGCAGTTGTTGTCATTACGTCAACTGATAGTTGCGTCACACATCGACGATTGCGTGGATTATTCGCTGCGAAGTTCTTGAACCAGCGTTCGTTTGCTTAAGCGAAGGGCAGGAAACACGCCGGCAAGCGCGGCTGATCCGAGCGCCAGCAGTAAGGTTTCTGGTATCACGCCCGGCGGCAACTGACTGGTCATGCTCCAGCCGAAAGAGCGCACGTTGATGATGTGGATCAGCATTTCCGACATCATCCATCCCAGCGGCACAGCCAATAAACCAGCAACCACACCCATACTTAACGATTGTACGGCGATGATCTGGCGAATTTGCGATGGGCTGCCCCCGCTGGCCCGCAGGATAGCGAAGTCTCGCGAGCGTTCGAGGTGCATAGCCAGCAACGCGCTGAATATGCCGATGAGCGCAACACCCATGGTGAGCCAGCGAAGGACTTTGGTCACCGCAAAGGTACGATCGAATATCACCAGACTCTCCTCATGGATGCTGATGTTGTCCCGCACTCGGGCTGGCACTGGCAGTGTTTGAGTATGCGCGCGCAGACGTTCAATGACGTCGCCTGGTTCGGCTGATGGCTCGACGGTGATTCCGATCGACCCTACCTTTGGGTTGTTCCAGAACTCCGTGTAATGGCGTCGATGCATCACGATGCGCCCATGGCTTGAACCGTAGTCTCGGTAAACGCCGGCAACACGAAACGCCACATCTCCCTGTTTCTCAGTGAACAGCGTGAGGCTACTGCCTTCGCTCAAAGTGTGTTTGTTTGCTAAAGGTTCACTGATTAAAATTGATCGCTCATCTGTAAAGGTTTGCCACGTGTTTTCAGTTTGTGGGTTTAACCATTCATAACTCGCTTCGCTAAGCTTACTGGGTGAAAGCACCAACATATCAAAGCGGTCAATATTGGTTACTGTGTCTACGACGATACCTGTGCTGATGTCATCCACACCAGGCAGGTTTGTTAGTTCCAATAACCAGGGTTCTGAGACGTTCGTGGCGCTGCTGCGGCCGGTCCCATCGGTATCGCCTAGCGTGATGTACAGATCGCTTTGCAGTGTTTGTTGTAACCACGTATCTACAGAATGTCGAAAACTGCCGATCATAATATCCACCCCTAAGGTCGCCGACACAGCCACGGCAAGAGCAGCAATGGCAACGCCGGTACGACTCATGGTGTTAGTTAGAGAATTGATGGCAAATGAAAACAACATGCTGAAAGGGCTGAGCACGTGTTGCAGCCTGTTGAGTAGCAGTTGGCTGAACCAGGGAATACAAAACCCGTAGCCCACAATCACAATCATCAACGCGGCAAATCCAAGCAGGAGCGACTGACTGTCAACACGCGTAAGCAGCAGACCTGTCAGTAACAACACGCACCCAAAAGCCAATAACCTGGGCAGCAGTTTTCCGGTCTTCTCTTCTATGGCTGAACGTCTTTGGGCTTGAATCGTGCCGCTGGCTGCTTCGGTTGCAGCCAGTAGCGCAGCTACCACGCTACTGCCGACACCCAGTATTAAGCCTGCCAACAGTACCCAGGGGCTGATATGGACTTGCTGCACGTGCAACACAAAGTACAGATCGTTAATTGTTTGTGTTGTGAGTTGCAAAAGTTGATGCGCGATTAATACCCCGAGAAAAAGCCCTGCGGCTGATGCGATCGCACTGAGTAAAAAAGCCTCGCAGACGATCAGCCGAAATAATCCATTTGCCGAAATTCCCACAAGGCGTTTGGTGGCGAATACCTCACGCCGTTGTAAGACGGCAAATGTCATGGTGTTGTGTATCAGGAACATGCCAACCAGCAGGGCCAATAAACTCATCGCGGTGAGGTTTATCTGAAATCCTTTGGTCATCGCCTGCATGGTGCTTTGGCGGCTGGCGGTTTCTTGTAAGCGCCACTGCGGAGGTAACTTTTCTTCCAACACCTTTACATCTTCATCGGCGAGTACCAGCTCCAGGCGACTGACTTTTCCAAGTTGATTGGAGAGCGTCTGCGCATAGCTAATGTCCGTCACGACCAGGCCGTCGCTGGCGGCTCTTGATGCGGTTACAAACACCCCAGCCAGACTGACTGGGGTGTCGTTGATTGCCGCACGGCTGCCGGCCGTCAGGTTAAGGCGTGTTGCCGTTGCCTTGCTAACCCAAACGGGTATTAGGTCGTTGGCCAACCAGGCGAGCGAGGCGTTGGTATTACCGTTTGAAGCGGAGTTCTGAACCGTGCCCTGATTGCTTAATTGCAGCCTGCCAAAGGCATTCTCTCTGAACGGGTCAACACCGATTAACGTAACCAGTTCGTCGTTCAACGCCACATCAGATTCCACCACGGGGGTAATCTTGTATTGCGGATTTTGTTGGATGAACTGCGCCGCAGCCTGGTCCTGTATACCCAGCGCGGCCACAATTTGATGAGTGGCTTTGCCGTATAGCGCTTCACTGGAGAGGGCGAATGCTCGTATCGCGCTGTGATTGGTGATGAGTACCGATGTCACGATCGATACACCCAGCACGATACCGAGCATAGAGAGCAGTAGCTGCAACGGATGCCTGGCATGAAAGCGCCAGCTGGATTTCAGTAGTAGCGCCGCTACCATACGTTGCTGGTGTCGCTGTTTTCGGGTGTTAGCAGCTGCCCATCAATCATCGTTAATACGCGGTCAGCACTTTGCGCTACCTGGTGACTATGCGTCACCATTAACAGGGTGGTGTTGTGTTCGGCCACTAAGGATTGCATGAGCGACAACACCTGTTGGCCAGTCTTTGCGTCCAGGTTGCCGGTGGGTTCGTCTGCCAATAGCAGTGGCGGCTGGTGCACGACGGCTCGCGCAATCGCCACCCGTTGTTGTTCACCGCCAGACAGTGCATCTGGAAAAGCGCTTTGCCGGTGCGCTAAGCCCACAACGTCAAGTAAGGAAGTTACCCGTTTTTGTTGCTCATTCCGATCAATGCCAGCCAGTGCCAGTGGCAGTCTGACATTGTCCTCAACGCTTAAGGTAGGAATCAAATTAAACGATTGATAGATGAATCCCAGGGTGCTGCGACGCAGTCGGGTTCGAGCAGCTTCATCCGCTAGGTGCAGGTCTTCTTCGAACACGCGCACCTGGCCGGACTGAATGGGTTCTAACCCGCCAATCAGGTTTAGCAGTGTGGATTTCCCGGAGCCACTAGACCCAATCAGCGCAACCGTCTCCCCGTTTGCGACCGTCAATTGTAAGTCGCTTAAAATTGGAGCTTCGGCGTTTTGACCGTAACGGTGACTTAACCCGGAGACCGACACTGCTGCAGGGCTCAAGGGTTAACCCTCGTCGGCTGGTTGGCTATTTTTCTGAAGTTTCGCGACGTGTTGCTTGAGTGTTTCCCATAAGGAGGCGCTGCCGGGTTTGCCCAGCATTTTTTCGAAATGCTTTGGGTGCACGTAGGCCAAATCGTGCAGCGAGTTGGCGTGGTAGCGCTCGCGTAAGGGATCCAAGCCTTCCTCGGGAACGCATAAGTCCAGAGTATCGGTCAGTAAGCTGGCGTGCCAGCCCACGCGGTTATAGAAGGCTAAAGCGCCTTCGCAGCGAGCAATCGCGATGCCTTGCAGTGGGGCCGGTAGCGACGCGAAGAAATCCCCTTGTATGACGTCATCTTCGAAGTCCACATCAGCCACCACGTTGGGCTTGATTCGGCCAATGCTATTAAAGATGTCCAGCTTGAGGCGACGCTCGAGTGTCGCTGCGTCGTCGTCAGCCGCCGAGTTCTGAGCGATGATTTCAGAGGCTTTGCGTATAGGGTCGGTTGGTAGGTCAGTCATGAGGTAGTAGCTTCAGGGCAGCAACATAAGATATACGAAGCGAAGAATCGGGTGGTTGGAACCTTAGTTTGAAAAATCTTCAGTACACAAAAGCGCAGTGCAGAATTCATTGGTGGGTGGCCGCTTTGGTGGCCGGTCAGTATTTGGGTCAAAACTTTATGCTCGCGGCTATGGATAGGCTGGACAAGACGCTGACACCATCGTTCACGGATTTTCTGATCACGTCGGCCCATTCTATGGCTGGTCTGGCGGTGTTGGCGCTGATGCTCTGGCGGTACCGCTTGCGACGCAGCAACCCGGTAGCAGTGGGTGGTGGCCGAATGTCCCCGCGCCTGGCAGGGTTGGCACGGGCTTGGCACCTCGCAATGTATGGAAGTCTGGTCTTAATGACGGTCACCGGCGTTTTGTCTTATTACACCGATATTGCCGCGGCCACGCGCTGGCATGAGCTGGGAAAATGGCTTCTGGGAATTTTGGTCATAGGGCATATCGTTGCCGGATTGACGCATTGGTTGGTTTTTAGAGATCAAGTGTTGCAGCAGATGCTGGGTTACTGCCGTGACGCTGATACAATAAGGAGTTCAGGTCAATCCGGTGATTGATCGACTCAAAACTTTAAACGATGCAGAAATCGCATCGAATGGAGAGCACACATGAGTTCGCACGGCGCCAGCGATAGTGGCATGCAAAAAATGATGATCATGGTGGGTTTGGCACTGTGTGTCCTGACCGTTGTCATCATGATCACCGCCCGCACCCTGAGTGATGGCAGTAACGACGAGTTCGATTCGTTATTGCACAACGCCAAGATGCAGCGCATCCAACCGGTGGGTCAGGTCCGCACCGAAGCGCCGGTTGAAACGGTCGTTGCCGCAGTTGCAACTCGATCCGGTGAAGAACTGGCGAAAAATGGCGTGTGTGCCGCCTGTCACGTGTCTGGTGCCGGCGGAGCCCCAATGTTCACAGCCACCGATGAGTGGGCTAAGCGCGCCGAAGCTGGTTTAGATGCTCTGGTAGCCAGTGTCATCAACGGCAAGGGAAGCATGCCGGCACGCGGCGGCAGCGACTACACCGATGAAGAAATTGAATTGGCCGTGGCCTACATGATTGGCATGGAGAGCGACGCCGCTGAACCTGAAGCCGCTGCTGAACCGGCTGCAGAGACCATGGAAGCATCAGCCGACGACGCAACCGAAGAAGCGAGCACAGAAGAAACCGCAGAAGCCACCGAAGAAACGGCCGAGGCAACCGAAACTGAGGCTGCCGAAGCCACAGCGGAAGAAGAATCAGTTGCTGTAGCAGAAGAAGCCGCTTCGGAAGAAACGGTTGTAGCCGCTGCCGATACGACAGAAGCTGCCGCTGCACCGGCGGCCGCAGTTGCACCCGCAGTTGCACCCGCAGCCGAGGGTGTTCTGGCAGCGTTAACACCACGCATTAAAGAGACCGTTG
>JAHDCO010000029.1:17618-24382 GCA_020629835.1 Granulosicoccaceae bacterium | reverse complement strand
CCCGCAGCCGAGGGTGTTCTGGCAGCGTTAACACCACGCATTAAAGAGACCGTTGACCAGGGTATTTGCGCCGGCTGTCATATGGCAGGTGTCGCGGGTGCGCCAAAGTTTGATGACACTGAAGAGTGGGCCAAGCGGGCCGAGAAAGGCTACGCGATGCTTGCGCAAACAGTTGCCATGGGCAAGGGCGCGATGCCGCCACGTGGCGGTAGCGATCTCACTGACGACGAGCTACTCGTTGCCGTTGAGTACATGGTGCAGAAAAGCCAATGAACCAGGTTTTCGAGTTCATCGGCAACAACCCGTTGTTGATTGCCGGGTTTGCGGCTGTGCTCGGCATGATTATTTTTTATGAGTACACACGGTTCGCCTCGGGCTTAACCCGGTTGACACCGTTCGCGGCCACTCAGTTACTGAACGATGGCGAAGCCATGTTTCTTGATGTCAGGGACGACAAAGAATACAAATCTGGTCATGTGCTGAATGCGCGTCACGTGCCACTGGGCAGCATGGATAAATTCATGCACGAACTTGAAAAGCACAAAGACAAAGACGTGGTGGTGTACTGCGATAACGGCCAACGGTCGTTGAAAGCGGGTGCACGCTTACGTAAGAACGGTTTCACGCGCCTGCATATGATAGCCGGCGGCATTAATGAGTGGCAGAAGGCTAACCTTCCAACGGTGGCAGGATAATCATGGCGCAAGCGACCATCACGCTGTACGAATCCAATTTGTGTGGCTACTGCCGCGCTGCGAAAAACCTGTTCAATGCCAAGGGCTACGAATACACCAGCATTGTGGTGGACGGCCAGCCAGAACTTCGTGCCGAGATGGAAGCCAAAGCGGGCCGCCACACAGTGCCTCAGATCTTTATCGGTGATGAGCACGTGGGTGGCTACGACGATGTGGCGGCATTGGAAAGAAATGGCGAACTTGACGCCTTAGTTAACCCTGCAGATTAAGCCCCCAGGGCATTACCCCAGTCAGTAAAAGATTAAATTTATGGCTAACGAAGAAACTGGTGCCGCCGCAGCTCAAGGCCAAGGCGCTGAGCAGGTTTTTAA
Organism: Granulosicoccaceae bacterium; assembly: GCA_020629835.1. Taxonomy (GTDB): domain Bacteria; phylum Pseudomonadota; class Gammaproteobacteria; order Granulosicoccales; family Granulosicoccaceae; genus Granulosicoccus. The sequence continues at coordinate 23,316 of JAHDCO010000029.1, read as the reverse complement.
AATTCAGCGGGTGTATTTAAAAGACGCCTCGTTCGAATCCCCCATGTCACCGCAGGTGTTCATTCAGCAAAGCCAGTGGCAACCTCAGGTTGCGCTGAATCTGCACACGGAAACCACGAAGTTTGAGAATGATCTTTACGAGGCGGTTTTGACCGTCACGGTAACCGTGAAAAATGGCGATGACACCATTTACCTGATCGAGGTGAAGCAAGCGGGTTTGTTTTTGATAAAAGGCCTGTCGGAAGAACGAATGGGGCCATTACTCGGCAGCTTCTGCCCAACTCAGTTATTCCCATTTGCGCGCGAAGAGATTTACAGCCTGGTGCAGAAGGGCGGCTTTCCTCAATTGCCGCTTGAGCCAGTTAATTTTGATGCGCTCTACGCCCAGCATTTGCAGCAGCAACGCGAAGCCGCAGCTGCTGAAGAAACGACGCACTAAGCCGCAGTTCTCGTTCGGCTACGAAGCACCCTCAAACCCGATTTGACGCCACGCTTCGTAGCCGATAATTGCTACTGAATTGGATAAATTCAGGCTGCGATTACCTTGTCGCATCGGCACGCGTATGCGATCAGTTACTCGATCATCCTCACGTACCCGCTCTGGAAGCCCGCGCGTCTCGGGCCCAAACAGCAAAATATCACCTGCTCGGTATTGCGCATCCACATAGCTCACACTGCCTTTAGTCGTGCAGGCGAAAAGCTGTACATCCGGTGTCAAAAGCTGCTGCAAACAGCTTTCTAAATCTGAGTGTGTTTGAACTCTTGTTAGGTCGTGATAGTCCAAACCGGCACGTCTGACGGCTTTGATATCGAGAGAAAAACCTAAGGGTTCGATCAAGTGCAGCGTTGCCCCCAGGTTAGCCGCCAGTCGGATGACGTTGCCCGTGTTGGGTGGGATTTCCGGTTCAAAAAGAACAATTTGAAACATCGTAAGTAAAACCAACTTGCGGCGTGTGAATACGGGGTCTATCTATACAGGGTAACGTTAAATTGGCGTGCGAACGAAAGCCAATTATTTATAAAAATCAGCAGTGCATTGTTTACACGTGGACGAGGCCGGACAGGCTTATGAGCATGCAGGATTCGAGCGTCAGTTCTGGCCGAATACGGCCGGGTACCACCCCAGCGGGGCCGTTCAGTCGAGCCCAGGATATTGTGCTGTTCTTTGGTGGTGGTGATCGTGGGCAAATCGTTGATGCTCTGAGCCGCTCTATCGGAAGCCGTAACAACCAACTGTTAAGTGTTCATGGTGAGCAAGGATCTGGCAAAACCTTAACCAGTCTGGTACTGGCTGACCGTCTGAAGTATCGACGCAATGTAATTCGTTATGATCACGACGTGACAACGACGGCTTCGTTACTTCGGCATCTACTGATTGAAATCTCTCCACGTGACGCGGATGTTGTGCCAACACCTGCCAGCGCTGACGCCACGGCTCAGCCATCCACCGATCTTGCGTTGCAGCGTTTATGGCAAGCGCTCCAGTCCCCGTTACCCAATGACAAACCGTTTCTGTTAATCATCGACTCCGATGGACGGTTTGATGCACCGGCACGGGCTCTGTTAAGCCAACTGGCTGCCTTACGCTACCAGGGCCGCTCACCAATACAGGTTGTTCTGTTCGAGCCGGAAACCGGTTCCCGGCCTGTGGGTTCGGCTGAACGTCCGGGATTTGAATTTTGGTTGCGGCGCTTAACGTTGCCGGAAATCAGTGAATTCCTATATCACCAGATGTTGTGTTTTGACTTCAATCGGCGTGCATTGTTCACGCGTGATATGGCGTACTTCATTGCTGAACGTAGTGAAGGTGTACTTGGCCGGGTCAACGATCTTGCCCGTCAGGCGATGATGTTTGCCGATTTAGAAAACGGCGATGGCGATCGATCGATGATGGCTCAAATGCTCATGGCAGGGCATGCCACGCACGAAGAGACCGAAGAACCCAGTCAGAAATTTCTCAGTAAACATCGGGGAGGTCTGATTGCGTTGATGGGTGTGAGCGTTGTAGTCTCCATCGCTACTGGTATTGCGTTATTGGGTTAGCCACTGTGACGGCGGTTCCTTAGCGTACCGCTAAGCTGCGATCCAGGATCGCTTTTTATATCCGGCAGGAAGCTGGTTTGTTCTTTACACAGGGATGTGCCTTATGCACCCTTTACTGTTCGTTTTGCTGTGCATTCTTCCGATGGCAGCTTGTGTTCCAAGGCTGCAACCACAGCACAATTCAGACTTTTCTACCCAAGCGTTGTCAGCGGAGCAACAGCTCCTGCATCAGCAAGGTTTTCAAAGCCTGTCGAATGATGCGTCTTTGTCGGCTTCTGTGAATGCTGAGGCGCGTGATTGGCAAAGTCTGCAACGCAACAGTCAAAGTAACTCAGATAGTAAGAGCACCGTACCGGCCGTATTGCAGCAACCGGTTAGTATCCAGGCGGTATCTCTGCCTCTGCACACACTGATCGACCGTGTTGCAGAACAAATCGGTGTGTCGTGGGAAGCCAGTGAACACTTGTCAGCTCGGGTTGACTGGACGCTGCCGCGTCAGCCTACCCATCGTATTCTTGATCGATTGGCCCGACGTTACAATTTATCCTGGCAATTTAACGCAGGTGTACTTAGCGTTCGCGGACCTTCAGCCTACTCTGCCACGTACCCCGTTAACTACCTCAACGGATCCCGTACGTTTCAAAGTCGAGTTGGACTGGCTACCGAGGTGGGTACGATGCGTGGTCTGGATCAGGCCACGTTGTCCAATGCTGCAAATAGTTCATCGACCACCATCGAAAACGTCGCCACCCAGGCGTTTTGGCAGTCATTAGCTACCGACATTGAGTTTTGGCTGACTGATGCAGAAGGGGAGGTGCGTTGGTCGATTAATCAAGACACCGGTTTGATCAGCCTGCATGGCCCTCCCAATGCACACAAGGATATCCAGCAATATCTACTAGCGGTAGCGGCCACCAGTAACCGCCAGGTCTTAATTGAGGCATCGGTTGTAGAGGTGCAGTTAAGTGATGCGTTTGAGGCAGGTATCGACTGGCAATGGGTTGCACAAAACTTAAACGGGGTTAGCGCTCTGCAGCAACTGCATGGGCTAGGGCCACTTAACGCCAATAATGTGGGTGCGTTTTCAACGCCCAACGGTGTGATGACTTTTTCGCAAAGTTTGGAGCAGGGTGACTTCTCCGCCACTGTGCAGCTGCTGCAACAGTTTGGAGAAGCGCGTGTGGTATCGCGCCCGCAGATTCTTGCAATGAATAATCAACCCGCTGTGCTTAAAGTGGTGGATAACCGTGTTTATTTCACGCTAAATGTAGAGCGCCAGCAATCAGCTGATGCTTCCGAACGCCGCACGCAGACGCAAATTCATACGGTACCCGTGGGGCTCGTGATGAACGTGCTTCCGCAAATCAGTGAAGACAATTCGGTCATGCTGAACATTCGGCCTTCGCTGTCTCGCATACTCGGGTTTGTTAATGATCCATCCCCTGATTTAAACGCAGCTCAGGTGAGTAATGGTGTTCCTGAAATTCAGGTACGCGAAATGGAATCGGTGTTGCGTGTGCCGAGTGGGTCTGTTGCGGTTATCGGTGGTTTGATGCAAAGCAGTCAGGACGATCGGGACCGCCAGATTCCCGGGCTTGCCGAGTTACCGGGGATAGGTCACTTGTTCGGACAACAAAAACGTCAACAACGGCGAACAGAACTGTTTATCGTCATAAAGCCTACCGTTTTAGATTCTGACGGTAAGGCTGTATCGTAATGTCCCAGCGTGTGTTTCAATCCGTTCCGGATACCTATGCGTTGAGATGTATTCCTGAAGCGCTAGCCCGTGAGCAGGGTTGGTTAGCTTATCGGTGTCATCAGCGCACTCGAACCGTACATGTGTTAACGGCCACACCGCCTGGAGCCATACTTCGGCAAACCGCATTACGATTGCTGCATGGGCAATACCCTGGTTGGGCTATGGCATGGCAAGTGTGCGCGGATAAAGACGCTTTAATTAAAGCCATTCAGTATGCGTATCGCTCGAGCTATGACGTTGATGAAATCAGCAAGCAGTACGCCTGCTCGGAAGCATCTACGCCGATCAGACTCGAAGAGGATCAACGGCCCGTCGCTGTTTGGTTAGATGCTCTACTCAATGACGCGGTTCATCGGCGTGCCTCTGATATACACATCATGCTGGTTGAACAAGTCATCACGGTGTATTTGCGCGTCGACGGTTGTTCCAGTTTACGCACTCAGCTGCCCGTACAGTTTTGGCAAGCGCTGGTTGCCAGAATAAAAAACATGGCTAAATTAGACGTTACTGAGCACCGTTTGCCGCAAGACGGTCGGTTTGACGCCATCATACGAGCGCAGGAACAACCCATTCGGGTTGCCGTTCTGCCTCAGGGCGAATCGGAAAAAATAACGCTGCGGCTGCTCGCATCAGTCGACGATATCCCGAATTGGAAAGACCTCATTGTTTTGCCTGATCAACGACGACAGCTTGTTAGGGCCGTTGCTGCAAAACAAGGTGTGATTGTTGTGGCGGGTTCTACCGGCAGTGGAAAAACCACGACCGCTTATCGCTGTTTTTTATCCTGGCTTAATCAGGGTTTGCAGTTAATCAGCCTGGAGGACCCGATTGAAGTCACGCTACCTGGTGTATGCCAAAGCGCGGTTAATTCTGCATTGGGTTATGGGTTTGCTGAAGGGTTACGAGCAGCGTTACGACACGATCCCGATGGATTGATGGTCGGGGAGGTGCGAGATCAGGAAACCTGTTCGCTGCTTGTTCGTGCGGCATTAACCGGTCACCCGGTTATCGCCTCTGTACACGCTCAAGATGCTGTATCCGTATTCCATCGGTTGATAGGGTTGGGCGCCACACTTGACGACTTAAAAGCCACCATCAGCCTGATTGTTACGCAACGATTGGCGAAGAAGACGTGTTGCTGCGTGTCTGCTAAGGGTGCCGCGCTCGAGTGCGAATTCTGCGGCGGCACAGGTTACTACGAGCGGGTGGCAGTCATGCAACTATTTAAACCTGACGCTAAGTTTTATAACAGCTTGTCAGACTGGAGTACGGAACAGATCAGGCTTCAGTTACAGGACAAAAAAACACTGACCGCGCTACTAAATCAACGCGTTATTGATGCATCGGAGCATCATCGACTATCAGAAAAATATGGAGGCAAGGATGCCGAGGTATCGAATCAAGGCGGTTGATACAGCGGGTTTACGAACCGTTACTTCGAGTGAAGCGCCTAGCGCTGAATTGGTTCGGCTGCAATTAGAAGAGCGTGGGTGGACCGTTCTACAGGTAACGCCAGTAACCGAAGCGCCATGGCGTCGCTTTCGTTTAGCGCGATTGTCGAATAAGCACGGGGTGGTGCTACTGGAACAGCTGGGTCAGTTACTGAGCGTACAAGTACCGTTGGTGGTTGCGTTGGATGAAGTGTGTGACTTAGCGCCACCGGGTTTGCTTAAAGCAACGTGGGTAAGCGTAGCTTCGGAGGTAGCGCAAGGTGAACAGTTACATCACGTCCTGGCTCGATATGATGGTTTGCTAGCGAACCGTCATATCGCCGTATTGGCCGCTACCCAAACTCAACAAGATTTAGCAAACGCCTTTTTACGAATTAGCGCAGAAATAACGTGGCGAGCGTCGTTTACCGGGCGATTAAAACAAATCGGTAGCTACCCGTTATTC
>JAHDCO010000029.1:0-17518 GCA_020629835.1 Granulosicoccaceae bacterium | reverse complement strand
GTGGCGAGCGTCGTTTACCGGGCGATTAAAACAAATCGGTAGCTACCCGTTATTCACAGTAGTTTTATTGATTTTGGTTAGCCTGTTTTTGTTGGTGGTTCTGGTGCCAAGCCTGCAACCGTTGTTAGCCCCGCATCAGAACGCTTTGCCCTGGGTAACGCAACGACTCATGGGTCTATCTCATGAGTTGACTGAAGGGCATGTGTCATTAACCACGCTGGTGTCCGGGATAGGGTATCTCCTGATGGTCTGCGGTATTTTCTTTGTACTGACCATATTGTTTAAAACGCAAAGCTCGGCTGTTACAAGAGGTTTGGCCAGTCGTTGGTTAGCTAGCCGGTTAGCGCAGAAATGGCTTTGGCCGTATTCGGTTGCCGCTCACGCCAGGACAAGCCAACTGTTGCTTGCCCAGCGTATTCCGTTAGCTGAAGCCGTACGGCTTGCGGCACCGGCTGCCGGGGTGCTCGGTACAAAGATCACATGGCAGCAGATCGCGAACACGGTAGAACGCGACGGTTCTGTTAGCCAAGCAATCCATGATATGCAGGTTATTCCGTCCCTATATGCCAGCCTGGTTCGTGTGGGAGAACGCCATGGCACGCTAGAGCAATCCTTAGCTATCGTGACGCAGGCGTTTGAGCAGCGCCTGAACCGCCAAATACAGCAGCTTGAAGTTTGGTTGGGGCCTTGTTTGTTGTTGGTGGTGAGCGCTTTGATGGTTGCAATCGTGGGTTGGCTATTCGTCCCGCTCTATCAAATCATTACTTCACAGGCAGGTGCGGTATGAAAACCACCGTACTCTGGCTTCACAACACGACGGCTTGTTGGATGTTGTGGCAGCGCGGCCAGTTGCTAAACGTGTATTGTGAACAGGTCACTCGGGAGCTTTCGGGTCAGGCTATATTGGCCGAGAAGAAGGAGGGGGTGCACACACTATGCCCCTGGTTAACCGGACCGCGTCCGCGGGTGCGGTTAGTGATCGATCCGGTTGTTGACAACACTCAGATAATTCCTGCATATAAGCATGGTCTGACTGAAGCTCAAGGTGTGGGTAAATACCTTAGCCAACTGGCCGAGCGCTTAGTCTTAACTTGCCGCTCGTTGACATCGGATGTTCTAGCCGATGACTTGACGCGCTATCGACGCGATCAATTGAGTCGCGCACCCTCAGGTTTGCTGCAATGGCATCGGCCAAGAGCACCTTCTTTTCGGCAACAACACACCACACATTCCTCACGGGAGTGGCTGCTCACAGAATCCGGCGTTCCAGATTACGTATTTGATTGGTTGAACGCTTTGGTTGAACACGGCGTGGAGTTTTTAGATGTTCGAGCGGCATCCTCACTGTTTGTCAGTTCCACGACTGGCTCTAACCAGTTGTTATTAACGATATGGGTTGAGGCTAATCGAGTTCGATTATTGGTAACCGATGCAACAGGTGTTGTAAAAGTAGAGCAGTGGGCGGAGGAATGTGACGCAAAATTTGCCCTGAAAGACCTGTTCAATCAATATGAGCAACAGGGAGTTATTTTAGTTGGGCGATTCATAGGGTCTGATCTGCAACTGAAGGCGTGGCAGTTACAGTTTCCTGCACTGGAAATCGTAGCGTATTCAGATGGTTTGCAACATCAGCCGTTAAACGACTCAGCATTGCTGGAAGCACTACCCAAGCGCTGTTTGAATCTGCCTATCACTCGGCTCGGCGAATCTTCCCTATGGCCGTCCTTATGGTCGTGGAAAGGCAGCAGTCGAACGGATGTCGGCAGTTACTTTCGCATGTTGTTGTCCACAGCACAGTGGCGTCGTCGTTATCAGCGTTCAATGGTCGCCACCACTATTGCCGCTACTTGCTCGGGGTATTTCGTTTTACTTGCCTGTATGCACGGTTTGGAATTCATTGAACTGCATGACAGGGCTGACCGGGAACTAGAACGTCTTGATGCACAGCAGCAGGCTGTACAACACCAGTCTGCATTACTTCATTCAGACCCTGATACCGCTCAGGTATCCGTCGAGCGGCTAAAACATACAACCCAAGCGGCTGAAGATAAGCCTGAACGCTTCTTTCAGGAATTGGCAAACTTACTTGATGAGTCGCCGGTTATTTCGCTTAACAGCATCAGCTGGCGGGAAAGCCAGGCTAGGTATGCCGCAGCCTCCCATGAATCGGTGAACAAGGCGATCGATATAACCGCTCTGCCTGAGCTTGTTGATTTAGCTCAAACCGTTGGAGAGGTGCATCCTCTTATCGATGATCGTGCCAGGGGTTATATCGAACAAGCGGCAACAGAGCAGTTGGTTTTATTATCAGGTCAGGTGAAAGTAGTACGCAGTCAGCAAGCTGCGTCTGATGCGCTCATTCGTTTTTTATCTGCGTTGTCGAATTCGCCCAGGGTTATCAGCATTACGCCAATGACCAGTGCCTTGTCTGATATGCCGTCTATGAACATCCCCAGTGATGTACAGATGGATCAAAACGACCCTACCGCATTTGTAATCGCCATTCGGGTTAAGGTCTAGCGGTTCAATGGACTATCGGTGCAAAAACAAAGTCAGTGTAATCACTACCTGCGTTGTACTGTGCCTTATACCTGCAGCGGAAGCAGCCATGAAGTTCGTTAATACGAGTGAACTCAGACTGAACCAACAGCTGCGGCACGCGCGGGTCCAGCTTACCCAACAGACGAATCAATATTATTTATTGAATGCCTTTGCTCACCGTTTACGTGACGATGAGCGTTTGGCTGAAGTCGTACGTCAACAGAACGAAGATGTCGGTGTATGGCAGAATCCGTTAGCTCGAACGTTACTGCGTTTGCGTGATTCAATCCGTAACGAGGCGACTCTGGTAGAACACGTTTTAGATGTATCTTTGGAGCGCCTTGACAGCGGTGCATCTCATCAAGCTAAATCGAATGATCAGCAAACGCTTTGGTTAACAGCGCAAGTTGATTCCGTGCCGGCAGGGATTCGTTGGCTGAAACAGTTGCAGCGCGTGACTCATCCGTTTCCATTGCACAGCAGGGGGTGTGCGTTTTCCAGTGATGTAGAGTCGGCAGCGGTGCGTATGAGGTGTTTGGTCATTTTGCAGGCGTGGGAGTTGCCACAGCTTAACCTGAATGAGGAACATGTCGATTCTCGGTTCATACAGCCAACGCCAGCGTCGTCCGACGCTAAATCTCTGAACGCACTGAATCAATCAATCGCTTCCTGGCGTCTATTGAATCGTTCGGCAAATTTTTTAAAAGGTGTGTCAGAGCAACAGCATCCACCACAAGCGGTTAAAAATTCCAATGAGCGTTTTACCGATAACAAAAACGTATTGGTAAGGCGCGCCGTAGAGCCACGCGATCGGCCACCCAATCTTCCGCTTCGTCGCAGTGTGATTACAGGCCCGGCAGGCCGATGGGTGCTGGATGTTGAGTAATCGTCAAGCTGGTATAGCCTCGATGCTATTGATAGGCCTACTTGGCATAGGCAGTGGTGTTTTATGGTTTACCGTTCAGGCCAGCCCACCGAGTTACTGGCGATCGTTGCTTGTGGAATCGAAGCAGTTACGTGAAGAGCGAGAACGCCTAATACATTATGCGGTTGACTATGCAAACTTGTATGGTCATGGCGGGGCAGGGCCGGGTCACTTCCCCTGTCCCGATACCGATGTGGTTGATGAGCATTCTGGTCCAAACCCGCCGTGTGGGAGCGCGCCTTTGGCTTGGGGTCGTTTGCCTGACGGAGTCGGGCGTCGTGGTGTTCGTATTGCGTTTTCAAGAGCACAGCCAGCGAGATCGCGGTATGGCGTATTGAGGGATGTTGTGAACAATCCGGCCCAGGCCGTTGGTGGGGAATCGTGGCCATCGGGTGTTCAGCTGCATGATTCTTTAATCGGCTATGTGCAATTGGCGCAACCGTCCGGGCAAACTCGAGTTATTGGTATCAAGCAACTGCAAATGCCCGTGTATCGGTGGGTCAGAGCATGGCTGATTAACCAGTGGCTTGCTAATCAATTATCACACTGCACACGGGTACCCACATTTCGGCCGTCGGTTTCAATAAAACGTTTGTTGCATGATCTGCCTGTGCTGAGTAATGGCACTGAGTTAATCCGTTTAGCCGACTGCAAAGACACCCTGCTTGCTATAAAAAGTGATGGCGCTTCAGGTTCAACCCTGCCAGTTCAAACCCGTTGCTCATCTTCGGTACCTATGTGTGAAATAGGGTCTGACAACTACGTGTTCGCGTTACTGGGTAGCCACAGGGCTGAATGGCAAGGCGTTCCGTTACAGCGTCATTGGATCATTCGAAACGGTTGGTTGAAAAAAGCAGCGTTTTGGTTTCATGGCAACTGCTTACAATCAAATGTATCGTGCGCTTTAGTCGCGCCGAAAACACAGAACGCCCTGCAGTTTCTCCTGGTGCCCGAACGCTGGTTGGGCAGCTACAACGATGTGTAATGCGCACCGCACTTTAGTTCGCATTAAACCGCAGCAATCTGGTTTTTCGTTAGCCGAGCTTGCGATCGTACTGCTGATTCTTGGTGTCCTTATGCAAGCCAGTGTGAATCCATTGGGGCAAAGACTGCAGTATCAACGACAACTGAACGCGCAGCATGAACTTGAAAAAATTGTTGATTCAATTAAGGCCCATTGGGTTACTTATGGACATATACCGTGTCCTATCCAAAATGAACTAAACGGTAACCAGAGCCACAAAGAGTGTCGTGCTCCTGAAGGTGGCGTGCCAGCCGCTGCGTTAGGCTTACTTGGGAACGTGGATCATCATGGGGCTTTACTTGATCCGTGGAATCAGCCATATCGGTATCGAGTATCGTTGCACGATACGGATAAGGGCAAACAACTTCGCACACCCGATTGGATAACACCTGGAGAGATTACTCGTGTGCCGTTCACCACGCTGCAGGCTGACTTAACGGTTTGCCGCTTTGTGGCACGGTTGACCTGTACCGAAGCAGGCGCTGCTTCACGAACGTCAGCAGGCGATATGGTTGCGGTTGTTATGACCAACGGCCCTCAGCACCTGCCATCAGAAACTGAAAATAGAGATGCAGATGATGCATTTGTTAGTGCGGTACTTTCCGATGTTGAAACCCATGCTTTCGACGACCAACTCATATGGATAAGTCGGAGCGAGTTAATTTATTTAGCCCTGCAATCAGGTTGGCTCTAGCGTGCCGTCATTGATCAACGCCACGGCTTTTTCAAACAGTGCACTGCGGCTGTCGGTTAGTACATTCAGGATGTCGAAGTGATCGACGTCGGGCACAATCGTAATCGCGATATTGCGCTCGTCGCTGTAGAACGAATCTTGATACATCTGAGATTGTCGTATGAATTCTTCCGTCTCTGCGCCGCCCACAACCAATAGTTGAGGTGCGTTGGACGTTGGTGGGTGACTAACGATCGGGCTTTGGTCATCCGCTTCTGTTTCATCCAGTCCGATGGTCTCATTTAATCCGGCGGTCAAACGCACCGGTTCTAAATAGCTGATGGCCGAAATTGGAATGGCGGATTGCACCACTTCATGGGGTAAGTCACTGGCAAGCTGGTTCCAATGGGTGCCCATGATCATTTGCGTCAGATGGCCACCGGCGGAATGACCCATAACAGTGATACGTTCAGGGTTCATATCAAAGTCGTCAGCGTGTCGATAGATTGCGATGATTGCTTCCCTTGCTTGCGACACGATCTCCGTTACGCTCAGTTCGGGGCATAGGTCGTAGCCCGCGATGATGACGTTTACCCCCGCACTAATAAACGGTTCAGCGATAAAGCTGTAAATGGATTTGTCACCACTTTTCCAATAGCCTCCATGAAAGTACACCAGGGTGGCTGCGGTATTGTCGTCACATAAAAATAAATCAAGCCGTTGGTTGTCACCATCGCCGTAGCGAACGTCGAGTGAACACTCCAGCTGCTCGCGAGCTGCTGCGCTTCGATTTTCCCAGTCACGTAAAACGGTGGTTTCAAAATCGGGTCGTCGTAACCGCAGGTTGTATTGATCTTCGAAATCATCAGCACTGAACTGATGATGAAAAGTTAAGTGATCACTCATTGGCTTTTTGGCTTTACGGTTTGGCTTTACTGAACAACTGATAAAAGTTTCGGGTCGTGGCATCGCGTACGCTCTCGTAATCGATACCGCGCAGTTCAGCAACGAATTCAGCCGTGTGCTTGGTGTAGGCCGGTTCGTTGGTTTTTCCGCGGTGCGGAGTCGGGGCCAGATACGGCGAATCGGTTTCCACCAAAATTCTGTCCAACGGCGCCTTCTCAGCCACCTCCTGAACGGCCTTTGCACTTTTAAAGGTTACGATGCCCGAGAAGGAGATATAGAACCCGATATCCAGGGCCTGTTTAGCTACATCCCAATCCTCTGCGAAACAGTGCATAACACCACCGCATTCCTCCGCCTTATGTTCTCGGAGCGTGTTCATGGTGTCCGCAGCCGCAGCACGCGTGTGAATGATGATGGGCAGATTTGTGGCTCGGCCGGCTTCGATATGTCGATGAAAACGCTCGTGTTGCCACGTCAAATCTCCCTTCGATCGGAAATAATCGAGTCCTGTCTCGCCAATGGCGATAACGCGCTCATGCGCAGTGGCCTCAATCAATTCCTCTAGCGTGGCTTCATGACCGCCTTCTGTGGTTGGGTGTATGCCTACGGCAGCCAGGATTTCAGGGTTTTCTTCAGCCAGCTTTAAAACCTCTGGCTGGTTTTCCCAGCTTGTCGCGATGCACAGCATCCGATGGACATCATTGGCGGCAGCGTTCTCCAGAACCTCGGGCATCCGATTGATGAGTTCTGGGAAGTTGAGATGGCAGTGCGAATCTATCAGCGTCATGGCGTGTATTATGCCGAAACACCGGAACCTTCGGCCTTTGTTACTCCACACTCATGAATGAAACACTAAATAGAGCGGCTGCCAGTGCGGTCGCAGATGCGGTCGCAGACGTGGCCACAGACGCAGACGCGGTTGCAAATGTGGCTGACCTCAATCCTCAACAGCATGTTAAAGCGCTGGGTGAACGCGCCAGAACGGCATCGCAAGTTTTGGCGGTTGCCTCTACTCGAGACAAAAATGCAGCCCTTGTTGCGATAGCAGACTGTTTGGACAAGCGCGTGGATGAAATTCTCAGCGCGAACGCGCAAGACATGGCGTCCGCTCGTGAGAGAGATCTTGACGCGCCGCTACTCGACCGTTTGGAGCTGACGCCGGCTCGGCTGCAGTCTATGTCCACAGGCATTCGTAATGTGGCAGCTCAGAGTGATCCTGTGGGTGCCATGTCCGGAGGCGATCGTCAGCCATCGGGGTTGGTGATTGCCAAAATGCGGGTGCCACTGGGGGTTATTGGTGTTATTTATGAGTCTCGCCCGAACGTCACCGCTGATGCGGCGGCTATTTGCCTGAAATCGGGCAATGCGGTCATCCTGCGTGGGGGTTCTGAGAGCATCCTGTCTAACCGCGTGATTGCTGATTGCATTCGTCAGGGGTTAGAAAGTAGCGCGATCCCAACGGATGCGGTGCAGCTGATCAACACGACCAATCGTGATGCGGTGGGTGCCTTACTGAGAATGGAAGACTATGTAGATGTCATTATTCCAAGAGGTGGTAAGGGGCTTGTCACTCGTATTAGTGAAGACGCCAGGGTGCCAGTGATAAAGCACCTCGACGGTATTTGCCACGTGTATGTGGATGAGGGTTGTGATCTGGATATGGCCCTGTCGGTATCGGTAAACGCAAAAACCTATCGATATGGCATCTGCGGTTCAATGGAAACGCTGTTGGTTTCGCAAAAAGTGGCTGAGGCATTTTTACCGATGGTTAACGATGCTATGGCGCCTCACGAAGTGGAACTCCGCGGTTGTGAGCAGTGTCTTACTCTGCAACCGCATTGGACGGCCGCTATGGATGAGGACTGGTCCACAGAATATTTGGGGCCTGTTCTGTCGGTAAAAGTGGTGGCTGATGTAAACGAGGCCATCGCGCACATCAATCACTTTGGTTCTGGCCACACAGACGCCATTATCACTGCCGATATTCAGCGATCCGAAGCATTCGTTCGTCAAGTGGATTCCAGCTCTGTGCTCGTTAATGCGGCGACCTGCTTCGCCGACGGCGCGGAATATGGATTGGGCGCTGAGATTGGAATCAGTACCAACCGCATGCATGTGCGGGGGCCGGTGGGTGTTTTGGGGCTCACCACAGAAAAGTATGTCGTAACCGGAAACGGCACGATCCGAAGTTAACCACTACTGACTTATATTTTACTGACTTATATTTAGGAGACACACACGATGAGCCGACGAAAGTCGTCACCGCCGATTAAAAAAACGGTTGAACCCATTGTCCGAAACCCTGTGGCTGCAAACCCGCTACTGGGTAAAAGCCGGGCACACGGAAAATCACGAAAAGCGTTGCGTCGTTCAGACAAGATGGCATTGAAGTCCATGCCTTTTGAGCGAGCCACTTTGTACTTTGTTGGTCACAAGGTGGTTGGCTCAAAAGGCATGGTGATGAAAACGGTTACAGCTTCTGTAGCAGGCCACGCTTAATCGAATGCGCATCGGTTTATTCGGCGGTACTTTTGATCCGGTGCACTTCGGCCATTTACGCCCGGCGCTGGAATTAGCCGAGCATTTCTCTCTGGATACCTTGTATCTGTTGCCGAACCACCGGCCGCAGCATCGGGACCAGCCGCAAGCCTCCACAGCAGAACGCATTGCGATGCTTGAAATAAGCGTGAAAGAGGTACCGCGTCTTGAGGTGGATGTGCGCGAAGCCATGCGTGATGAGGCGACCTACACCTTCGATACGCTGACGGAGCTAAGAGAGGACCAGCCTGCTGCCACGTTGATATTTTTTATGGGCGTCGATGCGTTCGCTAAGTTCGATCAGTGGCACCGTTGGCAGGACATTTTAGAATTGGCAAACATTGTGGTGATCGATCGTCCGGACAGCACCTTGTCAGAGTTCGCGAATGAGCTAATCTCTCGACAGGCAGAACAGGCCGGTCGATCTATTCAGCCGGGCAGTGTGGGTGTTATTGAGCGCTGCAAAGTGACCCAATTATCGATTTCTGCGACCGATATCCGGCGCCGTGTAAACGAGGGTTACAATATACGGTTTTTGCTTCCTGACCCCGTTCGGGAGTATATTTATGACCATAAGCTCTATCAATAAAGGCGCTTAGCGTCCTAGGAGACGACTCTATACCAATGCAAAGTCACGATTTATCGAACCTGGTTCAAAATGCCCTTGATGACCTCAAAGGGGTTGATATCGCTGAAATCGATGTGCGCGGTAAAACCAGTATTGCTGACTTGATGATTATTGCCACCGGTACTTCCATTCGCCATGTCCGCTCGTTAGCCGACAATGTTCGGCTTGCCTGCAAAGATGCGGGTCACCAACCGTTGGGTGTGGAGGGTGACAGCCAAAGTGATTGGGTACTCGTGGATCTCGGTGACATCATCGTTCATGTCATGACTGATGAAAAGCGTGAGTTCTATGCGCTTGAGAAACTGTGGTCTGTCAAGCCTGAAGCCGAAGCCATTTAAGCCTCATCATGGTCGTTACACTGCTGAGCATCGGCAAGAAGATGCCCAATTGGGTAACAACTGGCTGTAACGAATATCAGAAGCGGTTGCCAAAGCAGTGGCGGTTTGAACTACGCGAATTCGCTCAGTCCAAAGCAGACTCGGCCGAGCGTCGAATGTCGGATGAAAGCAAGCTTCTCATCGGCGCCGCCGATGGACACGTGGTGGCACTGGATAACCGAGGGGCTGCCCCCAGTACTGAACAACTGGCAACATCTTTACAAAGTTGGCTGGAATTAGGCAAACCGTTGCAGTTCTGGATAGGTGGTGCTGACGGGCTGCACGATGATTGTCGAGCGCGGGCGGATGAGTTGGTGTCCTTGTCTGCGTTAACGTTTCCACACCCCATGGTGCGCGTTATCTGGCTGGAACAGCTATATCGCGCTCACTCTGTACTGATTAATCACCCCTACCACCGAGCTGGGTAATGAGCGTTTCTTTAATTTTGGCGTCCGCGTCACCGCGGCGCTTAGCCTTGCTGTCTCAAATTGGCGTGGATTGCACGGTTGTCCCGGCTGACATTGACGAAACTGCCAAACCTAATGAAACAGCAACCGAATTAGTACAGCGCCTGGCAGTAAGCAAAGCGCAAACGGTTGCTACGTTACATCCGCAGTCATTGGTGTTGGCCGCTGACACCGTTGTGCATTTTTCAGGTGCCCACGGGTCGATATTTGGTAAACCAAAAGACAAACGCGAAGCTTTATTAATGCTTGAACAACTCAGCAACAATGAACATTGCGTGAGTACTGGTATGGCGTTGGTGAACGGCTCGGAACGTCAACAGACGGTTGTTACGACTAAGGTGGAATTTGGGCCGATCAGTGAGGCAGAACGACTGGCCTACTGGAACACTGGCGAACCCATGGGTAAAGCCGGTGCATACGCTATCCAGGGTCGCGGCGCAAAGTTTGTGACGGGCCTGCAAGGCAGCTACAGTAATGTAGTGGGACTTCCACTTTACGAGGCCTCTGCGTGGTTAACGCAGGCGGGATTGGTTCACTAATTTCAATGACTGAAGAACTGCTCATTAATGTCACTCCGCAAGAAACGCGAGTGGCAACCGTTGAAAACGGCATGCTTACTGAGGTGTGGGTGGAGCGAGCCCAGAAAATCGGCTTGGTGGGCACAATCTTTTTAGGCGTTGTAAAGCGTGTGTTGCCAGGAATGGACGCCGCTTTTGTGGATATTGGTTTAGACAAAGCCGCGTTTCTGCATGTATCAGACATCGCAGGCTGTGAAGTGATTGGAGAGAACGGCGAGCGCTGCACGCAAAGCATCAATCAATTACTGCATGACGGTCAGCGTCTGGCGGTGCAAGTGATGAAAGACCCCTTGGGCAGTAAAGGTGCCAGGGTGTCATCGAACCTGACGGCTCCCTCTCGATATTTGGTAATGATGCCTTACGAAAACAATATTGGTATCTCTACTAAAATTGAAAGTGAAGAGGAGCGTGCCCGTTTACGAACGGTTATCGAATCGGTGCGTGGCGACAGTAAAGCGGGGTATATCGCGCGAACAGCGGCCGAAGGTGCTGATGAAGAATCACTGCGTGCGGATCTAACTTATCTGAGAAAGGTTTGGGCGGGTTTACAAATTCGTCGGGAAACCGCGCAACCCGGTGATGTTATTTTTCGAGACTTACCTTTGGTTCAGCGAATGTTGCGTGACATAAAAGGGGCTCATATTGAGCGTATCAGAATTGATTCGCGCACCACGTACCGGACAAGTGTGAATTTCTGTACAGAATACGTTCCTGAACTGACGAATAAACTGGAGCATTACCCGGGCGAACGACCCATCTTCGATTTACACGGTGTAGAGGATGAGATTGACAAAGCGCTTGAGCGCAAGGTGCTACTCAAATCTGGGGGCTACTTGATTATCGATCAAACAGAATCCATGACCACGATTGATATCAACACCGGAGCGTTCGTAGGGCGGCGTAATTTAGAAGAAACGATTTTTAAAACGAACCTGGAAGCGGCACAGTCAATAGCGCGACAACTTCGCTTACGTAATTTGGGCGGCATTATTATCATCGACTTCATTGATATGGTTGATGTGGAACATCGTCGTCAAGTATTACGGGCGTTGGAAAAAGCCTTGGAGAAAGACCACGCCAAAACGCAAGTGTCCGAAGTGTCGGCATTGGGTTTGGTGGAAATGACGCGTAAGCGGACCCGTGAGAGTCTGGGCCAGGTACTGTGTGGTGAATGCCCGGTATGCGATGGTCGTGGCACGCTAAAAACGGTCGAAACCATCGGTTTTGAAATTAGCCGCGAGATCATCCGGCAGGTTCGTCAATTTGATATAGAGAATGTTCTGGTCTTAGCGTCCATTGAAGTGGTGGAATGGTTTAACGAGGAACGCTCGGATGATTTTGCTGAACTGCAAGACTTTGTGCAGGTTCCCATACGCTTACAGACAGAGCAGTACTACGCTCGTGATCAATACGACGTGGTTATTCAGTAAGTGTCTTCAGCCTTACAACCTAATCTAGAACGCATAAAACCGATTCGTCGAGGCGGTGTGGTCGTAGCTCGTGGTGCTCGCGGGTTGCTACGCCTTTGTGTGCTTATTCTGTTTATTTGTGTGGTCTTGGTTGCGGTTATAACCGGTGGTGCCCGCATCGGCTTACCCTTTCTTACTGCGTACAAGCCGTCTTTGGAACTGCGGTTAAGTGAGTACCTGCAAAGCCCCGTTACTATCGAAGAGTTGGATGCCCGATGGGCGGGGACAGGCCCTGAACTTCGCGCCCGAGGCGTTCAGATCACAGATCCTCAAGGGCGCGTGGCCAAGTTTGACGAGCTGCTTATTGACCTAAACGTTCCACGCTCGCTGTTCGCCGGTGCTGCCGTCATGGATGAATTGACTTTGGTAGGTGCAAAGTTGGCCATGGAATACAGTGCCGAAGGTGGTGTTCTTGTGCATGGCGTTAGTTCCGATACGTCATTTGCACCAACTCGCGCACTGACGACGAATCAAAGCACGTCGGCCAATACCGGGTTCAATACGGTTGCGTGGTTGTTAACCGGGTCGCGGGTTGGCATGCTGGATACGCAGCTTACGGTGCAAATGCCAGACAACACCGCACTGGTCATTGAAAACGTCAACATACGCGCTGAAAACCGAGCGGACTTACACCAGATCCGGATGGACCTATCACTACCCTCATCGATTGGAGGTGCGTTTGAAATCGGTGCAGATATTCGTGGTGATGCATCCGATTTATCAACAGCTGACGGTAATTTCTACATCAAAGCGGCTGATTTTAAAGCGGCAGGTTTTCATCGTGTGCTCAGTGCTTACGGTGTACATATTCCTATACTGCATGCCTTGTCTGAGCGTGGGACTAACGCACAGTTAGAGTTATGGGGCGATATCGCCGAAGGCGATGTTCAAAGAGTGAACGGGCGTACCGCGATCGCCCAGTCTGGTGTTGATGATCCCTACGTCGATTCACTGTTTGGCGATTTAGCCTGGGCCAGGAATGCACAAACCGGCTGGCAATTTGTGGCAACTGATGTGGTTCTGGGGCGGCCAGGACAGGAAGCCGTGTTTGATGAAATTCGTCTTGGGACGGCGGAGAAGAATGCGGTGAAGCCTGAGTGGGTTTCATTAAAAACCGCAGAAACCGCATTGCAGCCGGTGGTTAAGACCATCACCACCTTATTGCCCACCGCGCTGCCTCCCGGGTTAAGTCAATGGCTAAAGGATGCATCACCGTCGGCAAAAATTCGCTTAGCTGACGTCGCGTTGTCTCTAGTGGATCCGGCGCAAAGTGTTTACGTCAACGCACAAATTGATGATGTCCAATGGTTACCACGAGGCCGGCAGCCCGGTGTTCGACTGGAATCACTCATTGTCGATATCGATCAAGGGCGCGGTTCAATCAGCCTGCCAGAGCAAACGCTAAAGCTTCTACCACCGACATTGCAGTCCAGTGTATCGCCGGTAGATTTTGAGCCACTAGAAATCCCCAATGTGTCCTGGATAGCTGCGATCGATCTGCCAAACAAAAGTGTCGAAGGACAGTTACGCCACAACCATGGTAAGACCTCGGTCGATGTGGCACATCGTCTGTGGGTTGATAGCGAAAACGATTCACAAGTGGCGGTAGATGGAGAATTTGAATCGGCTTCTGTTTTGGATATTAAGCCTTGGTTTACGCAAAGCTGGATTCCAACGAATACTCGGCGCTGGTTGGACAGGGCGTTGGTTGGTGGGCGGATTGAAGACGGGAAGATCCGTGTGTCGGGGTCACTTGCCGAGCTAAAGTCAAGATCGAAGGATCAGCAAGGCAGTAGTGTGCTGCAAGCAGAATTTAAAACCACGCAGGCGGAAGTAAAGTTTTTGACCACGTGGCCAGCTGCTACGAACGTTACTTCACGTGTGCTGTTTAATCGGGCGAGCTTGTCAGCTGAAGTTATCGAAGGTCGGTTAGGGCAATTACCCATCGCAAAAGCGAGGGCCGTTATAGACAATTTGTTTGCGCCTGAACTACAGCTGTCTCTGGCGTCGGAGACAACACTCAATAACCTCGTAGATTTTGGTGTTAGCGGCCCGCTTAAGCGCTTGCTGACTCCGGTAATCGGTGGTGCTGTGGTGACAGGGCCAGCGCGATTGGAAGTCGCAGTGGTTACGCCGCTACGACGACCCGAGCCAAAAGATCCTTCTGCCACCGAAACCACAAGCGCAAAGACTTCGCAAAGTCGACGAACACCTCAGCCCTGGCCGATTAGTGTAAGTGGCAACGTGTTTTTGCAAAGTAATGACATCACGCTGGCGTCGGTTGATTTGCCGTTGAAAGCGGTGCGAGGCCCGGTAGCGTTTACTGAAAACGGGGTGGAGATGAAGTCCGTGCGGGGCACCTTGTTTGGGTCCCCTGTTCGACTTAATGCAGCGTCAGCAGGCACGGGCTCAGAGCGACGAACAGATATTGCCTTACGCGCAGTGTTACCGGGTAAAGCGGTACTTGAACGATTTAACTTACCGGTTGCAACGTTCGTATCGGGGAGTTCTCAGTGGCGAGCAGATGCATCGGTACCTCATAACGCGTCTATTCGACAGCAGCAGGGTATTCGGTTGACCTTAACCAGCGATCTGGTTGGGACAACACTAACAACGGCAGAGCCACTGCGAAAGCAGTCGGCTGCTTCACTACCGTTACGCATTACAACGCGTTTTAACAACAGTTCATCGCAAGGTCAGATCTGGCGTTTGTTATTTGGTGATTCGAATAATCCGAAAAATGATATTCGCGTCTCTGTGGCTCAAGGGAGAATGCAGGGCTTAGTGATGAGCCTTGGTAAACCGTTGGGTACTTTACAGCCAGATGTTGGTATTCGCGTCATTGGCCAGACAGCGAAAATAAGCTTAGACGGTTTGGTACAAGACATTGCTACCGTGATTAATTCATTGCCTGACACCGGCAGTGAACCTTCGAAAATCTTGCCAGTGTCTGTGGATGTTTATGGGCAGCATATGCAAGTGGGGCGAACGTTGTTGGGTGATGTCAATGTTCGAATCAACACCGAAGACGATTTTCTGAATCTGTACATCAAGAATAAGCACTTGCGCGGCAGCGTGCGCTACCCCCGCGAACATTGGCGCAAAGATACCGATGCTCTGATTCGCATCAACTACTCCAATAAGGTGCTGATTGACGCATTGACCAGCGGCGGGTCTTCAACCGCTACGCCGCCGGTTCGGCTCGACCCGAGAACCCTGCCGCCCATTGATATGCACGTCAGTGAGTTTGAATGGGATCCCTTTATCGTTAATGAATTGCGAATACGAACCGAACCCGATATTGCAGGAATGCGCGTACGCACCTTTGGTTTTGCCACTAACACAACGCAGTTATTAGGTGAAGGTTTGTGGCATCTGGTAGATCCTCAGAACGTAAACCCAAGCTTAAAGAATGCGCATCGTGCTCAGTTGCATCTCACGCTGCAAAGCAGTGATTTTGGTCAAGCGCTTAACGACCTGGGTTTCGGTGGAGTCATGGCTGAAGGCGAAGGCCGCATTACCGCGTCGCTGAATTGGCCTGATGCACTCTATAGCCCAAGCATCGAAGTGGTATCGGCGCGAGCTACCGTGGACATTAAACGAGGTCGTCTATTACAACTGGACCCAGGTGCTGCTCGTATTGCCGGATTATTCGCACTGCAAACTCTGCCGCGGCGTTTAAACCTGGACTTTACGGATCTGGTTAATAACGGCTTGGACTTCGCCACCATAACCGGTGATATCGCTGTGGATTCCGGTGTAGCTGATATGCGCCTTGTGCAATTGAATGGGCCTGTTGGCGTCATTGATGTTACCGGTACGTCGAATCTGGTAACTCAACAGTTTGATCAACGCGTGACGGTTTTACCGCGCGTCAGTGCGGCTTTACCGATCATAGGCATTATCTCGGGTGGGGCCAGTGCGGGTATCGGTGCTTTGCTTGCGGGTGGTGTACTCAAAGCAATGGGGGTCGATTTTGATCGAATCGGCCTACGTGAGTTTACGTTGCGGGGTAGCTGGCAGGAGCCGGTGCTCAGTCCAGTCAAACGCTAGGATAGACACCCGGGCAATCGAACCCAAGGCAAAATCCGCCAGAGCACGTCTCAACCGACAATGAGACCGGTGCCGCTTTGAGAGGCTCGCACGATGAGTGCGTACGTCACGAATTCAACAAACCAGCGGCGCCCGGTGGACAATCACTGGGGTTCATGGATAGTTCGAAATCAGAATTAACGATAAAATGAGACGGTCAGTAACGGTGGCACCTAAGTGCCATGCGGTGTCTTGGTTTAGGAGTTGTACCGTCATGTTGAGTCGTTTGAACCGATGTTTAGTCTGTGCCGCTCTGACGCTTATCGGGTTTCTTGCAGCGGGTGCGACAACCGCGGCCGCCAACGATAACCGAATCATTGGTGGTGGCCCCATCACCATCGATCAAGCACCGTCCATTGTAGCGATCGGACGCAAAGAGTTACTGAACAGCACGGGCTCATTTTTCTCAGCTCAATTTTGTGGCGGCACCATCATCGCCGACCTATGGGTGCTCACAGCCGCCCATTGCGTTGAAACCGATGGAATCCCCGAACAACCTGAAGATTTGTTTTTATTAGTCAATACGTTTGACTTAAACAATGCGGTAGGGGAAGCATTGGATATAAGCGACATCTTCATTCATGAAGACTACAGCGACATCGACAACCCGGTTAACGATGTGGCGCTATTGCGTTTAAGCGTTCCCACCGATGCGCCGGTAGCTCAGTTGCTGACCCGTCCGTTGGAACTTGATGAACGTGTCTTTGCCGCAGGTTGGGGTGCCACTCAACACACCGAGCTTGATGGAAGTTTCGACTTTCCTTCACTGTTGCAGGGCGCTGAAGTCCAGGCCTTAACACAGCCTTTATGCAATCAGTTGCCTAGCTATGCCGGCCGCATTGATGAAAGCATGGTGTGCGCAGGTTTTCCAGAAGGCAAAATCGATAGCTGCCAAGGTGATTCGGGTGGCCCGCTGTACGTTCGGGAAAATGATGGTTCATTGAAGTTAGCTGGCGTAACCAGCTGGGGTGATGGGTGTGCGTTACCCGGAGCGCCTGGTGTTTATGCTGACGTTGGCTATTTCCTGGATTGGATAGAGACAAACACAGAACGCTTTATGGGCGCTTTACCGGAGCCCGCGCCAGAGCCTGCACCCGCACCAGAACCTGCACCTGAGCCAACGCCTGAGCCAACACCCGAGCCAACACTTGAGCCAACACTTGAGCCAACACTTGAGCCAACGCCTGCGCCCGCACCCATACTGATTGTGCCAGCACCCGCACCTACGCCTGACCCTGCGGCAGTCCCTGCGGCAGTCCCTGCGGCAGATAACCCCACATCCGATGACCCTAATGATGTG
>JAHDCO010000095.1:4815-9470 GCA_020629835.1 Granulosicoccaceae bacterium | reverse complement strand
CTCTAGGATTTGCATCGGCGGTGCTGGCTGCACTGGTGATGATCATGAAGTTCGAGCCGAACCTACTCACCGACCCCATGAGTTTTGGGGAAGGCATGCTCACCGGGAGGCCAGGCACCGGTCCGCTCTATATATTGACGCAGAAAGTCTATGACTTAATGACCGAATACGTTCTTTTATCCGTGCCGTTGTTCATCTTTATGGCCGCATTGCTGGAACGTTCGGGTGTCGCCAAGCAGATGTACGACAGCTTGAACTTCTGGATGAGTCGTTTGCGTGGTGGTATTGCCATCGTGACTTCTTTGATGGCTGTATTAATGGCCGCAATGTCGGGAATTATCGGCGGCGAAGTTGTGTTACTCGGTTTAATCGCTTTGCCGCAGATGCTGCGTTTGGGCTACAACCAGAATTTAGCCATAGGTACCATCTGCGCGTCAGGGTCTTTGGGAACCATGATTCCGCCCTCAATCGTACTTATCATCTTTGGCCTGATAACCGAAACTTCCATCAAAGCGCTGTTCACCGCCGCGTTCCTGCCAGGGTTTATGTTGGCAAGTTTTATCATTATCTACATTATTATCCGCACGCAACTAGACCCCACACAGGCTCCCTTGCCAGAACCTCGCGAGGATGATTTACCCAGTGGCGAAAAGGCCAAGGCATTTGGTGCTTTCCTGTCGATACTCGTTGCGGGATCAACCGGGCTGCTACTCGCTCGTTTAGGTTTTCTGACATTAACTGGAAGAAACGTAGCAGGCGATGATGCGGATTTCGAACCGCCTGCGTACGGCACGCTGGATTACCTACCCTATTTCCTCGGCATTATCGCGGTTTGTTTCCTATCGATGTTCGTTGTATTCGGATGGAAACGCACCAAGATCGGTTGGTTTCATGGCAAAGGTTTGGTGCCGCCGTTCGCCGTCATTTTCATTGTGCTGGGTTCAATCTACGGCGGAATCACAGGTATTACCGAAGCCGCTGGAATGGGAGCCTTAGCGGTGTTTGTCATCGCACTGCTCCGCGGCGAGGCTTCGGTTGATCTTGTGTGGGTGAGCCTGATGAGAACGTTACGCTCAACGGGTACGATCATTTGGGTAACCGTCGGTGCTGCAGCACTGGCCGGTGCCTATACCTTAGCCGGTGGCCCAACTTATATCGCACAGCTTATCGTTGGTGCAGACATGCCCACCATGGGCGTTATTCTGATCATGATGCTCATTCTGCTGTTCATGGGCGCCTTCATGGATTGGGTGGGTATCGTACTGCTGATTATTCCGGTGTTCTTACCCATCGTGCAGCGTTTACCCATTGAAGAGATTGGGTTCATTGGTCAGTTAGAGCCGCGCCACGTTGCCGTGTGGTTTGGGGTGGTGTTCTGTATGAATATGCAGGTGAGTTTCCTATCACCGCCATTTGGCCCTGCAGCCTTTTATCTAAAGTCTGTGGCACCTGCGCATATATCGTTAACCGATATATTCAGAGGCTTCTTACCGTTCATCGGTATTCAGATTCTTGCGTTAAGTGTCCTACTCATCTGGCCTTCGATCGTCACGATACTGTTGTGATTTGCGTGGTGTCAGAAGCGTTCAGACACGATCGACACTAAAGAAGAGTCTTCTCGGGTAGCGGCGCACATAACTGGGCGCCGCTACCGGAATCGAATGCTGTACTCGACCACCACGGATCGCTTCCATCGGTCGGTCTACTTCCACCCTTGGCAGCCAACAAACACGAGCACAGCTCGTTGAATCAGGGCCGTTGTTTGGCGGCAATAGTTTCTAATTGCCTGGCGAATTGCTCAGGTGCCACTCGCTCATTCAAGCATCGTTTAAAACACGCTTGCTGAGATTCCGGAGCCAAACCACCCACTGGCGGGTCGGTATCCAGATTAGTAGGGAAAGCATACCCTTCTGCAGTGGCAGCAATTAATGCAGCTGTTTCCAACTCAGAAATCGAACTGTCTTTAACGGCTTCGAGCGCGTGCTGGTATATCGCCACACACATCGCCTTGCGATCAAGCGTCTCCATGGCGCGCCCAAATGCCGAAGATACCTGCAGCAAGTTCGCAAGCCGTTCCACATCATTGGTTTGGTTACTGCCCGCTGCGTGAAACAGCGCTGGGTTAAAAAAGACACTATCGCCTTTTTTCAGTGGCAATTGAATGTAGTGTTCTTCGAAATACTCGCGAAATTCTGTACGGCGGTACGCCAGGTAACCTGCCGCATAACGCTGCGAAAACGGCAGTAACTTGGTTACACCGCTTTCAACGGTCATATCACAATGAGCAATGGCACCCTGCAAAGTAAGCAACGGTGATAGCGTATGCACGTGTGCCGGATAACGCTCACATTCCGCATCGGTTTGAAACCCTAAATGGTAGTCACGGTGAGGTTTTTGTGCCTCTCCGCCGGGGTACACAAGGTTTACTTGCGCCGTCATTTGGTAGTTAGGCCCCAGCCAGCTTTCGCATACGGCATCGATGGCGGGATTACACATGTAGCGCAGAAAGATTTCAGGGTACTTACACGCTAATTTCTGGTGTGAATTCCAGATGCGATCATTACTTCCGGCGGCCGCGAAATGATCGGCACGGTTTCCCGCGCTGTCTTTCTCTTGTTGCAAAATGCTGCGAATAGCATCCGTGGCTTCATCGATGATGCGCGTGTTGGAGTACGTGTTTTTAAGAACAACAACACCGGAATAATCTGCCAGAACCTCAGCCCACTCAGCCATCAAACCCATGCGTGCCTGGGGATCTTTCAGTGTTCCACTCAGATTTGCCATGTTGTAAACCGGCACTTTGTGAACCACCGTCTCCGCTTGCGGCACCACGGAATCCGGTAACGGGTCTGCCAGCAACGCTTTGAAGTCTTCTAGTGAGGAATCGTTGTGTTTGAAATAGGCCATGATTTTTTTTGCGCAAATCGGTTACGCACTATCCCCCACCCGGTGACGCCCGCATGGTCGCGGGTAACCACGTGGCTATTTGAGGAAACCAAATCAGAAGAAACACCATTACAACCATAATCATAAACATCGGCAGCGCAGATTTAGCGATGTAGCCCATACCGTGATTGGTCATTCCCTGTAAGACGAACAAGTTGAACCCGATCGGCGGTGTGATTTGCGCCATTTCTACCGCAACCACCACAAAGATCCCAAACCAGATGACATCAATGCCCGCCTCTCGAATCATGGGCTCAACCACAGCCATGGTTAACACCACCGACGAGATGCCGTCAAGAAAGCACCCAAGAATGATGTAGAACACCAATAACGCCATCAACAGTTCAAACGTGGATAAGTTCAACGCGCCGATGTAATCCGCCAGGGCTCGTGGCAGCCCGGTATAGCCCATAGACAACGATAAGAACGCAGCCCCTGCCAGGATCAAGGCAATCATCGCTGAAGTCCGCGTGGCACCCATCAAGCTGGTTGTGAACGTATCCCAGGATAAAGATCGCTGGGCAGCGGCGAGCACTAGGGCACCCACAACACCAAAGGCCGCTGCTTCTGTCGCTGTTGCTACCCCAGCGTACATAGAACCGATAACCAAGGTAATCAACAGAATGACTGGTATCAAAAACCGGCTGTTTTTGAGTTTTTCAGTTAACGACATGACAGGCTCTGGATGCGGATTAAAGCGCTTCGAGACTTTTGATGTAATCGCTACGTACAGCATGAACAGCAAGGCCAACACAAGCCCGGGTAACACACCCGCAAGAAACAACTTTCGTATGGATTCATTGATGGTTACGCCATACACAATCAGTGTTAACGACGGTGGAATCATCAAGCCGAGTGTGGCGGCTCCTGCCAGGGTACCGATAACCAGGTTCTCAGGGTATTCCCGTCGGCGTAATTCCGGAATAGACATCTTGCCAACAGTGGTTAAGGTAGCCGCAGACGAACCTGACACCGCTGCGAAGACAGCACAACCCACAATGTTGGTATGGACGAGCCCTCCGGGTAGCCGCGCCATCCACGGCGATAGACCACGGAACATATCTTCGGATAACCGGGTGCGATACAAAATCTCACCCATCCAGATAAACAGTGGCAGCGCTGTCAGCGTCCAGGACGATGACATGGACCATATGGTGGTGATCATCGCATCGCCTGACGATCGCCCTGCCACAAACTCCATGCCGACATAGGCCACGCCAACTAACGCAAGCCCAACCCAGACCCCAAAACCCAGCAGCAAAAATAAAGTCGCTAAGAAAATCGCAATGGCTGCAAATTCATTCATTGCAGCTCTCCGGTTTCTTCAATGGCGTTTGATTGCATAGCGTGCTGTTTTAGGATTAACAAGCGCACGAGGTTGTCCCAAAAACAAACGGCCAACAGAATCGAGCCGATTGACATCGACAGTTGCGGGATCCACAACGGCGTCGCGTCCTGCCCCTGGCTGATATCGTGTAACTTATGCGACCACATATTGCCCCGCACCGCATACCACGCGATGAACGTGGTAATTACAGAGCCTGCCGCAAAACAGAACACTTCCAACCAGTATTTGTGTGGCCCAAGCGCATTGAGTAACAGACTTACCCGTATGTGAGCACCGCGGTTGAGCGCATGTGCGAACGCAAAAAAAGACGCCGCGGCCATGCAGTAGCCGGCGTAGTTGGGCGCCCCACTAAATGTGGTGG
>JAHDCO010000095.1:0-4715 GCA_020629835.1 Granulosicoccaceae bacterium | reverse complement strand
GACGCCGCGGCCATGCAGTAGCCGGCGTAGTTGGGCGCCCCACTAAATGTGGTGGACGTCCATCGCGCAATCATTTGCGCCAAGATAAGCCCGAGGATTGCGCATAAAAACAGTGCGGCAGCAACGCCGCCAGCCAAATACAAACCGTCCAGGAAACGGCAGATGCGTTTGTACAACGTCATGGGGGCTCCGGCTGACCTTGCGTTACTGACAGAGTATGGCAGTAACGCAAGGGTTTTTTAACGACTCAGCTTTCGAACGTTAAGCTGATACAGGCAATACAACGACAGGGAATACGACGTTACTCAGCGTTAAACGCATCAACGATCGCTTGGCCATCGGCACCAGCAGCCTCTAGCCATTCGGCTGTCATGGTTTCACCGATTTCCTTCAGTTCTGCGACCAGGGTCTCTCCCGCAGGGCCAACGGTCATGCCACCTTCACGTAAGCCTGCCATGGTGAAACCGGTGTATTCACGTGAACGCCAGGTGCCGGCATACTCAGCCATTTGCGCACAACCTTTCAGTACGTTCTGGTTTGCTTCGCTGGTGTCGTTCCACACGTCTTTGTTAACCATGACGTAGTTACGTGGTAACCACGCATCGACTTCATAGAAATGCGTCAGGCTTTCCCACACTTTACGGTCATAACCTGTGGCTCCGGATGACACCATCGATTCAGCAACACCGGTGGCAAACGCTTGTGAAATTTCAGCGGCTTCGATTTGTACAGGTGCCATGCCGGTGAGTTCGGCTAAACGAGCTGTGGCGTTGTTGTATGAACGGAATTTGATGCCTTTCATATCAGCGACAGAATTCACTTCTTTCTTAAAGTACAGACCCTGTGGTGGCCAAGGCACCGCGTACAACAGCACCAGATTTTGCTCATCCAGCAGCTTTTCCATGGTGGGCTTTGCCGCTTGCCATAACTTGTCAGAATCATCAAATGATGTGGCTAAAAACGGGATGGAATCAAAGCCGAATACCGCGTTTTCATTTTGGTGCCCTGACATCAATCGCTCACCAATTTGCGCTTGACCTGTTTGTATGGCGCGCTTGATATCAGCGCCTTTGAACAGAGAGCCAGACGGATGAGTGACAATTTCGATGTCGCCTCCGGTACCCGTGGTCACACATTCGGCAAACTGCGCGCCCGTCACGGAATGAAAATTTGACCCGGAATACGCCATTGGCATATCCCATTTTTCAGCGTGTGCCGCACCGGCTACACTGAGTCCAAGAACCACCGAGCATGCGGTGGCGACGTGAGAAAACAAACGACGTTTAGCCATGAACAATCTCCAATCCACTCAATCTGTTAATGATGAGCCCTCATCCTACCCACTCCGGCGCTCATTGCCAAACGATGCACGTAGATACGCCGGCGCGTTATGCCCATTGCTAAAGAGCAATTTGTGAGTATCAACAACGACAGCCCGCCGCCCAGCGTCGGTGTATTAATGTTGGACACTCAGTTTCCAAGAATCGTCGGTGATATCGGTAACGAGCACTCCTGGCCGTTCCCGGTACGCTTTCGAACCGTTCGCCACAGCACCGCGGTGGCTGCGGTACGACAGGACGCAAAGGCTTTGCTGCCCGCGTTTCTTGCCGAAGCCAACGCCCTGATACAACAGGGCTCGATGGCTATTACTACCAGTTGCGGGTTTTTGGTGGTGCTGCAGCAAGAATTAAAACAAGCGCTGAGTGTGCCTGTTGTTACCTCATCCTTGATGCAGATTCCCTCCATCAACGCCACGCTGCCGGCCGGTAAATCCGCTGGCGTTCTAACGATGGATGCTTCTTGCCTGACCGCTGCTCATATGCGGGCCGCAGGCGCTCCACCGCACACACCGGTTGTTGGAGTGCCTCAGGAAGGGGCATTTGCGCAGGCCATCATGAATGATTTACCCACGTTGGACGTTGTGGCCAGTGAACAGGAAAACGTTGCGGCCGCCATGCTACTGGTTGAGCAGAGCCCCGAGGTTGGCGCCATCGTACTGGAATGTACCAACATGGTTCCGTACGCAGCCAGCATTCAAAAAGCGACCGGGTTACCCGTGTTCTCGATAAGAACGCTTATTATGTGGTTGCACAGCGGCCTGCTGGCCGCTCGATTTGATACGCCGTCGCCTTAGCGCGTTGTACCCGTATTTGGATAAAAGCACTATCAATGTTTAATGAACTCAGCGAACCCGTGAATCAGTTGGCCAGCCAGCTCAAGCAATTTATGTCTGAGCATGTGGAGCCTGCCGAAGCGGCTTTCCGGCAGGAATTAAATGACGCACCGAATCGATTTAAAACGCCTGAACTTGTTGAGCGACTGAAAACCAAGGCACAAGCCGAAGGGCTTTGGAACCTGTTTCAACCTATTGCTCACGGTGGCAACCTGACCAATTTTGAATACGCGCATTTAGCTGAAATCATGGGACGAGTCTGGTGGGCGCCAGAAGTATTCAACTGCAATGCACCGGACACTGGCAACATGGAAACGTTAATGCTCTTCGGTACGGACGAGCATAAGGCGCAATGGTTGCAGCCCTTGCTTCGGGGCGAGATTCGATCAGGGTTTAGTATGACAGAACCCGACGTCGCTTCCAGCGATGCCACCAACGTACGTTGCTCCATCGTTGCCGACGGCGACGATTACGTCATTAACGGCACAAAGTGGTACACCACCGGCGGTATGCGGGAATCGTGTGAGTTGTTGATCGTGATGGGCAAAACAGACCCCAACAATGACAACCGCCACGCACAACAGTCCATGGTGCTCGTACCAAAAAGAACGCCCGGCGTTAAAGTTGTTCGTCACGTCACCACCTTTGGCTACGATGACGCGCCATTTGGTGAAGCTACGATTGAATTCACCAACGTGCGCGTACCCAAATCAAACATTCTGTTAGGTGAAGGACGTGGCTTTGAGATTGCGCAAGCCCGGTTAGGACCAGGACGCATTCATCATTGCATGCGTTTGGTGGGTGCAGCCAATCGCGCACTGGAACTGATGTTAGAACGCGTTGAACAACGTTCTACGTTTGGTAAAAAACTCTCTGAACATCAATCCATTCGTGAAGACATCGCCAAGTCCTGGTGTGAAATCGAGCAAGCTCGATTGCTGACATTAAAAGCGGCTCACACCATAGACCGGGACGGGGCAAAAGCCGCCTGGGCTTTAATCTCAGCCATAAAGATTGTTGCACCAACCATGGCTCAAACCGTTATCGATCGCGCCATTCAAGCGCATGGCGGTGCAGGGTTAACCGCTGATTTCCCGTTGGCAGAACTGTTCAATTATGCACGGCAAATTCGGTTTGCCGATGGGCCTGATCAAGTGCATATGATGGCCCTGGGCCGGCGCCTGGTAAAACAGCACCATCAAATATGAGTGGATCACAACCACACATGAGCGAGCTGGATTCTCACATTGTTGACCAGTACTTAAGCGCATCGGTTTCCGGGTTTAAACGGCTGCAGTCGATTCAGAAATTCAGTGATGGTCAGTCAAACCCAACCTATTTACTTAAAGCAGACTCCGGCAATTACGTACTGCGTAAAAAACCGGCCGGCAACCTGTTAAAAAGTGCCCATGCGGTGGAACGCGAGTATCGCGTTATGAAAGCCCTGGCCTCCACGGATGTTCCTGTGCCAGAAACATTTCATTTATGTGAAGACGAATCGATTATCGGGTCGGTGTTTTTTCTCATGGCGTATGTTCCGGGTGAGATTGTCTGGCACCCGTCACTGCCAGACGCCACACCAGAGCAACGGCGCTGCGCCTATGACTCGATGAATCAAACGCTCTCTGCGATTCATACGGTGAACGTTGAGGGTGTTGGGTTAAGTGACTTTGGTAAACCCGGTAACTACTTTGCGCGGCAAACATCGCGTTGGGTACGGCAATACCGGGATACCGAAACTCAAACCATCACTGAGATGGATGCGATTATTGATTGGCTTACGAACAACATGGTTGAAGATGATGGTCGAGTCTCTCTGGTTCACGGCGACTTTCGCATTGACAACCTGGTGTTCGATCAAGATAGCCTGCGTGTGCGCGCGGTATTGGACTGGGAACTCAGTACACTCGGTCATCCGTTTGCCGACTTAGCTTATCAATGCACACTGTGGCGCATGCAACCGAACGCAGCACTGGCTGGCCTTGCCGGTATTGATCGCGACACATTAGGCATTCCAACTGAAACGGAATATGTGGATGCTTACTGCCAGCGCTGCGGCTTATCCGGTATTCCCAACTGGACCTTCTTTCAAGTGTTTAGCTTGTTTCGTATGGCGGCCATTGTGCAAGGCGTAAAAAAACGTGCCCTCGATGGCAACGCGTCAGCCGATAAAGCCTATGCGTTACGAGTCGGTTCATTAGCCGAACCCTTAGCCAAAGAGGCGGCAGCCCTACTTTGAACACAAGCTTAGCCATACCCTCATCGTTAGACTTACTGCGCGACTTGATCGCGTTTGATACCACGAGTCGACTACCTAACGCCGATCTCATTGATTACATTCAAACCCGATTGGACCCGTTTGGTATTCAGTGCACACAAATCCCTAATGCTGACCGTAGTAAGGCAAATTTATACTGTACGGTGGGCCCTGAAGATACACCTGGCGTCATGCTGTCAGGCCATACTGATGTGGTACCCACCGACGGCCAGCAATGGACTCGACCGGCGTTTGAACTAACCCTGGCTGATGGCAAAGCATACG
>JAHDCO010000094.1:2935-9554 GCA_020629835.1 Granulosicoccaceae bacterium | reverse complement strand
CTAAATCGCGCCGTTAACTGTCGCTTCAGTCGCAGGCCTAATAGTAGCGCCGCTACCGATAACCCAATAATCAGTCCGACCCAAAGACCGCTGGCCCCAATGTCTGTATAGAACGTTAGGTAATAACCCAACGGGGCTGCAATTATCCAGTACGAAAAGGCATTAATTATCATAGGTACCTGGGTATCCTGCAAGCCGCGAAGCATACCGAGCAATACAATCTGAAAACCATCGGATAATTGAAAAACAGCGGCAAAGATAAATAAAATCGCCGCAAAACGAAGTACCTCAACATCACTGGTATACAACGAGCCAACCCAGTTCCTGGTTTGCAGGAGTAGCACGATTGTTACCGCCGCTAACACAGCGGTAAGTAGCAAACCACTGGCCACACGCCGAACCGCGAGCGCGCGATTGTTCCGACCGTACGCCTTACCCACTCGGGCGGTTACGGCTAACGACAGACCCAGCGGGAGCATATAACAAAGCGCTGTCACGCTAAGCGCGATATTGTGTGCCGCAGACTCCACGGTGCCTATAGACGCCATCTGAATGTTGGTAAAAAAGAAAATACCGCCCTCAAAAATCATCCCAAAGTAAATAGGTAAAGCCAGGACAACCATGGGGCCGATTATGGTTAAGTTGGGCCATTCAAAGCTATCGAATACTTTGTAGCGTGCAAATCGGTGGGAGCGTAAACCTACAAACAATAAAATAGCCATAACCGTCGCCACGATGGATGTGGATAATCCCACACCAAATAAACCCAGTTTCGGCAAACCCCACAACCCCATGCCTAGCCCAAAACTACATAGAGCGTTAACACACAGGCCCACTACCTGAATCATCAAGACAGGTTTCGTTATAGCGGTTGCCTCATATAAATTTCGACAGGCCATTAACACGGCATACGGTAGTAAGCTCCAACAGGCCGCGCGCAAATACTGCGTCATTAAATCGGGAATTTCAGGATCGAGGCCCCAATGATGAAGCGTTGCCATGCAAATGCGCATCGCGGTAAACGCCAATACGCCAACCACCAATGCCATCCATAAGCCTTGCCTGAACTGCGCACCGACAGCCGCTCGTCGAGAAGCGCCAATCATATTAGACAAGGTCGGAGACAATCCGGCCATGAGGCCAATGCACAGCATGGAAGTGAAAAACCACAAACCTGCGCCAATCCCACCAGCTGCTAACTCGGCGCGCCCCAGCCGCCCCGCCACCAGCGCATCCACGAGCCCGTTGCCCATCTGTAGTACCTGGGCTCCCATGAGCGGCAAAGCCACTTTGGCGGTGCGCTTGGCATCCAAAAACACTGACCTGACCGGCGTCATAGTGTTTGTCCTAGCCGATTCACCGATCGCACAGATAATCAAACCAACGTGTGGAAGTGATGCGCTTGAAGATGCCAGCTAAGCGAGTCGGTACCGTGACGTAGTATCGGGGTTGCGGTTTGGGATGTTCGATGGCATGAATCAGCTTTTCAGTTACTGCCGAGGGCGGAAGCTCAAAACGATCTTTTTTCTCCGCAGGTTTATACAACCGGGGAATCAATAGTTGTTTGTAACGCTCGCGGCTGGCAGAGGCATCCACATCAATCCAACGTTCAAAGTGCGGAATGGAATTCTCTCTTATCAGCGTTTTAATGGGCCCTGGTTCAATAAGTATGACTTTCAGGGCCGGTTCTGATCGCAGTTCCAGACGTAACGTATCGGTCATACCCTCTAGTGCATATTTTGTTGATGTATACGCCCCACGAAAAGGCCCTGCAGCAAAACCCAATACCGACGAACACATAACGATGCGACCATGACCTTGCCTACGCATGATTGGCAGCACACGATTGGTTAATTCGACGGTTCCAAAAAGATTGGTGTTGAATATGTCCTGTAGCGCGTCACGACGAATATCTTCAACCAACCCCGGTATAGCAAATGCGCCGTTATTAAACACCGCATCCAGTGTCCCTTCTGTGCGTTCCAGCACATGCGTTAATGCAAGGTCAATAGACTCATCAGAGGCAAGATCGAGGCAGACGCTGTTCAAACCTTCCGTTCGCAACCGTTCGACGTCCGCTTCAGATCGGCAACTGGCAAACACCTGCCACCCACGCGCGTGTAAGGTGTGTGCAGCATCGTAGCCGATGCCTGAGGAACAGCCGGTTATCAAGATACTGTTACGGGTCATGCCTTAGTCACTTGCTGATGCACCATTAAGCAGATTGTTGTCGGCGATCCCGACGCGCTATTCTACTAGCCATAACGGGCGATAACCGAAGTGATTGCTAAATGTAACCGGTTTTCGGGTTGAGTATCCAAGGGCAACGACAGGCAACAGATTACTCAAGTCTGTTGTACGAGAAGCACGCCCAAAGCGGCAGCCGGTGCCTACTATCCGTCGACAAACGCACAATCACGAGCTTCCGAACGGTCAATTTAAAACGCTGGGAAGCGCGTTACGCTAAACTGTTGCAAGGTTTGGATTTCCCAGTTAGAAGCCACACAGTCGTGACTCCATATCGCCAATTCAGTATTGAAGAGTGGGCCGAGCTCGGTCTATCCACCCCGCAGCCTCTGACAGAGCAGGAGCTGAACGAACTTCGCGGCATCAATGAGCGCGTCTCATTAGAAGAAGTGGCTCAGGTTTATCTGCCTATCTCGCGCTTGTTGAGCTTTCATGTGGCCTCATTACAGCAGTTGTGGTTAGGCACGCGGCAGTACTTAGGTACCAGTGCGGACAAGGTGCCTTTTATCATTGGCGTGGCAGGTTCTGTGGCCGTTGGCAAAAGTACGGTATCACGCGTATTGCAATCGCTGCTGAAACGATGGCCTGAACACCCGAAAGTCGATGTCATATCCACTGATGGTTTTTTACACCCGACGAAAGTGTTGGAAGAACGCGGGCTCATGCAACGCAAAGGTTTTCCAGAAAGCTTTGATCGAGCTGCCCTGCTCAGTTTTCTGGAAGCGGTTAAAAGCGGTGAACATAATCAAAGAGCACCGGTCTACTCACATCTTCATTACGACATCGTCCCAAACGAATTTATAACGGTAAACCAGCCGGATATTTTGATCGTGGAAGGGTTGAATGTGCTGCAAACCGCGCCTCCCAAAGCTGGTGAAGACCACGTGTTTGTTTCAGACTACTTTGATTTTTCAGTGTACATAGATGCCGATGAACAACAAATCGAGCAGTGGTATGTCAATCGATTTTTAAAGCTACGCCACACCGTGTTCAATCAGCCCGATGCGTATTTTCGGCACTTCGCAAGCCTCAGTGAAGATGAAGCACGACAAACCGCATCGACTATTTGGCGAAGCATAAACTTGGTCAATTTGATCGAGAACATACTGCCTAGCCGCAACAGAGCGTCATTAATTCTGCACAAAGGCCCACATCACGCGATCGATCGCGTGCAGTTACGAAAGCTATAGTTCACTCGCGTTGCAGCGCGAGCATTCCAGTGCTGAAGGCACATCGAGACGGTTTGTTACTTAGCCTTGATATCTGCTGTCATTTGTCGAGCTGTCTGCAACATAAAGGCATGCTCTGACGCAACACAAAACAT
Organism: Granulosicoccaceae bacterium; assembly: GCA_020629835.1. Taxonomy (GTDB): domain Bacteria; phylum Pseudomonadota; class Gammaproteobacteria; order Granulosicoccales; family Granulosicoccaceae; genus Granulosicoccus. Next base: position 5,983 of record JAHDCO010000094.1, on the reverse strand, counting down.
ATTTACCCCAAGCTCGGCTAAAGCTGCTGTCGGTTCGGCATTGGGTGCAAATGTCATAAACGATTTTCCGAACTGCTTGCACGCATCGCCCGTGGTGCGAATAGCATTACGTACCGGCTCTGAGGTGATGTCGGTGGTGCCGTAACAAATAGCCAAATCGGCGGGGCCTGCAAATAAAGCATCCACACCTTCCAACGCAGCAATTCCCGAAGAGGCTTCGACGCCTTCAGGTTCTTCAATTTGAACAACAACGACCGTTTCAGACAAGCTTTGAGCTAACACCTCATCGGCACTGCGAGTCGCAAACCCGGCCCAGCGAGTAGACCCTGCAAACCCCCGTCCGCCGTGTCCAAAGCGGGCACTCTTTGCAACACTGGCTGCTTTTTCAACGCTGTCAACGTGGGGCACCACAATGCCTACGGCACCCGAATCCAGGGCCTGCAATACCGACGACGGTTCAGAATTTGGTATGCGAACCAACAACGGAAAATCAAGCGCGCGACCGATGGCTAAGCATTGATCCAAACGAGCACGATCAAATGGGGCATGCTCTCCGTCGAGCACCATAAAATCGAGTCCAGACTTTGCCAACACTTCAATGATTTCATAGGCGGGTGTTTTAATAAATGTGCCTACCAAACGCTCGCCAGCGGCCATTCGTTGCTTTAAGGACATGGCTATCTCATCCACAGGTTGTGTAACGCCGTTAAACCACAGATGATACACACTCATGACGTTTGCCGCCCCCCATTGGACTGATCCGCGCTGGGCTCGCTGGCTGCTGCCAATCGGCCTGTTGGCAGGCTTTGTTATGCCAGAAACCGGCAGGCTTCTGAGCCTATGGATTCAGCCGCTCATTGGTGTGCTGTTGTTTGTGGCTTGTTTAAGCATTCAGTGGGAAGGCGCAGCGATCAAGCCGGTACTTGCGCCGGTGCTGATGTGGCTTTTTCTGTTTCAATTGCTAGTACCGGGCATGGCGGGTATAGCATTGCATGCCATGAATGTGCCGTTGATATGGCGGCTACCCATACTCTTCGCCCTGGCTTCTGCGCCCCTGACAGGAAGCCCCAATATGGTGTCGATGCTAAGCGCCTCACCTCAACATGCCCTGGCGGCTTTGATTCTGGGTACCGTTGTATTGCCTTTAACCGTATTCCCCATGTTACTCACGCTCACAGATTTAAGCCCGGAGTTCTCCATACTCAGCACGAGCCTGCGGTTATCGATCACCATTGGCGCTGCATTAACGGCTGCTTATTTTGTGCGTAAATGGGTATTGCCTAAGCCTACTGACCCAATAAAACACGTTCGCGAAACCGCTGTTTTGAATCTTGTATCTGCCGTGTTGTTAGCAACTCTGGTTATCGGTTTGATGAGTGGATTCCATGCCCCGGGTGTAACCCCCAAAACGCTGCTGGCTATGCTTGCGTTCGCGTGCGTATTGAACGTTGTGATGCACGTTATCGGCGTCTGGTACGGCCGCTTTACGATGGCAAAAAGCCTGCGCTACGCATTACCGGTTGAAACTGCCGGAGTCATTACCGGCAACAGGAACATGGCGCTGTTATTTACTGCGTTACCTTTAAGCGTTCTGGAGCCACATTTGTTGTTTCTAGCCTGCTATCAGATACCCATGTACCTTACGCCTGTTGTCGCCGGGTATTTCTATCGGCGCGGCCGCGTCAGTGCCTAGCAAGATCCGGTATGTCGCCGACATCCAATCTGCTGGACGTGAAGGACATAGCGCTTTGCGCTAGTCAACTAACCAGGGTGGTGTCCATGGATCAGCGTCTCCCAGGTGCTCGATGCGCTCTTTTTCGGTTGGCTCACGCACATCCACCACCACGATACGAAAATGCAACGCCTGGCCAGCCAGTGGGTGGTTTGCGTCCACTGTGACTTCATCTTCACCAATGACAACCACGGTGAACAGTGCCGTTTCATCGTCGCTGCGTTTATCGCGTACCCGCATGCCCACATGCAATTCACCAACATCAGCGAAAGCCGTACGCGGAATTTTAGAGATGAGCGATTCGTCCCGATACCCGTACCCATCTTCAGGATAGATAGCCACTTCGAACTCATCGCCTTTCTGGCGACCGGTTAATTCGCGCTCGAGCGCCGGTAGCAGAGCGCCCGCGTTATGCATGTACGTCAGCGGCAAGCCCCCCAAAGACGTATCTACCATCTCCCCAAACCCGTTATCGAGCTGATAATGCATCAGCACGATTCGGTGGTCATCAATAATCATCGAACAAAAAAACCCCAGCACCCGAGAACCACGAGCCAGAAATAATACCCTACCCTCTCATACGCAGGGCCTTTGCTACACTGCAGAGCATGACAAACGCTTCTCACCCCAGCCTGGATTTGGCAGGCTCAATTCGCCCCGGCCTGGATATACTGGCCAACGAAATTGTTATCGCGCTGAAGAAACGTAGCCGTTTTCCACACAACACGCCCATCTATGAACCGGGGCTACTGCCAGCATACCCGCAGCAATCACTGCTGGACTACGAGCTCGCTCGTGTAGAACAGCAGCACGCAGAGCTGGGCCGTTACAGCTTCGCTGAGCAAGACGCCTACACAGATGTGTCTGCCGTACAACCCATCATGCAGCGTGAGCCACCGGATAACCCCGTGGTCATCATGCCCAGCCGAGCGGGCGATAAGATCAAAGTGTTTTACCTGGACTGGATCGAAAACACCTGCAAAGCGGGCGTGGATGACCGGTCATATGGTGAAACGGTTACCAGCGATGTGGTTTCTCTTTTAAGCATTATGGAACGCGTTAATCTGGGCAAACTGGTGGCTGAATCCAAATTTCAAAGCCAGCCCGAGGCATTCATAGCCACCCAAGGTGATCGTGAAGCCATGCTGCAATACATCGTTAGAAAGGACAGAGAGGACGCGGTCAAGGTCATGGCCGCCGAACTCGCTGGGACCTATGATTTACCCGCTGATACGATTGTGCCGGTATTTGAATTCATGATTAAAACCACAGTCGACATTGAAGTCGACTATCTGCGTTTAAGGTTAAATAACCTA
>JAHDCO010000094.1:0-2835 GCA_020629835.1 Granulosicoccaceae bacterium | reverse complement strand
ATCACTATTGGGCGCAAACACCCAGGGTTTCGCATTGGCCGTCTCATCAGCAAGCACCTTTAAACACAGCGCCTGCATCATGCCTTCGGTTAGCCCTCCTGGCCCAGCCAGATTACGCGCTTCTTCGGCTAGATTCTCCGGTAGGCGCACCGACGATCTGTCATAGCCATACAACGCGCCCCAGCCACCTAAGGCGGCCAGCAACACCCAAAATGCCAGCTTCATACTGCTCTTGATGATTTGCAGAATGGCTACCAATACCAATAAGCCACCCACCACCATCAGGGTTTCGTTCGAGAATTCAAAATCCTGAAAAGCTTCCCAATATTCCATGCAGACTCAGTCTCAATACGTTCGACTGCCATTTAACCGCGTTTTGAGGGGTGGTGCCAAGCCAATATGCAAGATTTATCGCTGCCTTCGATGGACAGCCCACACACCAAAGCGTCTGACACGGTAACCTGTCAATCTAACGACGAAATCAAGATGGCCTTATGTCGAATATCCTGCCATTCAAACCTCGACCAAAACCTAAAAACAAACGTAATGTGTTGTGCGAAAACAACCACCACAAATGGGTTGTGGATAAACAATCAAAGTTTGACGTTAAAGCCGGCAAGTTGGTCACAGTGGAACGCTGTATACGGTGCGATAAGCGACGAGTCGTAACCACTTAAGCCGCGGACAGACACCCTGCATCGGCGGTACACCCGCGCAAAGGATTGTTGACACTTATACTGCGAGGTTATCTCGAGTAAGCCACACCGATCGACCCAAACGCCACAGACGCGAGATGAATGCTTCAGCCGGGTGCTCCAATTGTACCCAGGCTCTCTGGCCCAATCCAAACACCGCGGTCTCTGCCGGTAAGACCAATTCCACTTCAAATAAATTCTCTAAAGACCGGGTGTGCGTGGTGTCGTACGGGTCAGTCACGATGAAACCACCGGCGTGTTGGGACAAAACTGAGTTGGGAAGCTGGCGCGTCAATGCCGGTATTTCACGCAGCATAGCCGCCTCAATTTCCACATCCGTTGCTTGCGCAAGTCTCACAGATGCTTTATTCACACCCGCCCGCAGTTGGGGAGCCCGGTTTTCAGGTATTACGGTGCGAACTGTCCAATCGACCCCGTTCACCACGTACCCGATACGTTCACCTTGCCGAATATAGCGTCCTGGCAACAGCGTGTTTTCAACAGGCGCAAATATGCCCGCTTGTTCGGCGGTAATCGTTAAAGACGCCACCTGGTTTAACAACTCGTCACGTCGGCGTACCAGCCGTTCAGTTTCTGCTTGCACAGTCGCATGGTTGGGACCGTTATCACCGTCGAGCTTTTGAATGCTGAGCATGCGTTGACTTTGTGTTGCACTTATTTCAGCCTCCACCTGAGCCAGATCTCGTGTCAATGACGGATTAACCAAGGTCACCAAGGCGTCACCGGTTTGTACACGAGCACCCGGCTCAACATGAATGCGCGTGGCAATACCATCGAGTTCAGAGAACACTTCGCCTTGTTCTGCGGCGGCAACAACCCCCTGCACTCGCGTGGATGAGGGCATCGGAATCAATAGCAAGGTACTGAGTGCACACACCAAGCAAAACACCAATCCTAAGGCTCTAGGTTTCTGATGACCAAGTTCATCGGAATTCAACATCCAACGTATGCCTTTAACGGCGGGTAACAACCACTGATTTACCAGCGCAAACACCGCCAGCAGCATGCCCAGTACCGGGTAACTTCGCCAAAGAAACACGATAATCGTAATGGTCAGTATGGGTTTGTACAACACAACCGCTATGGCATAGCCGGTCAGCCACCGCCGCTCCCTGGGTTGTACAACCGGCGCAGCAAGTTGCTCCATACCCAATACAAATCGTTTTATTTGGTAGGTCAACCACACCGATGATCGCGATGCCAAGTTATGCGTGTTTAACGCATCTTGGAGTAAATAATAACCATCAAATTTTAACAACGGATTTGCGTTGAATAGTACCGTTGTTAACCCACCAATTATGAATAGCGTAAAAAGCGCATCCCGTAAGTACCCAGGATCTATCCACCACCACCCCATAAGTGCCAGCGCTGCCACAAACAGCTCGGCGCTCATACCTGCAGCGGTAACCAGCATGCGCTGCCTGCGTGTGAACCCACTGTGCACATCACTGGCATCAACGTAAGGCACAGGTATCAACAACAGCAATGACATACCGGCTTCTCTCACCTGACCACCCCAGTGCTTTATGCACACAGCGTGTGCAACTTCGTGAAGCACTTTCATGATGGGAAATAACGCTGCAAACCACCACAGTGATTGTGGTCGTAAGGTTCGTGTTACAAATTCTTCTTGTATATCCGACCAGGTAAATAAAAACGTGCACAAACCAAGCAGTAAAACAGCTAACCATACGCGAGCGCCCAAGCGCGTAAATAACATCGAAAAGTAAGGCGTTATGCTGGACAAAAACTGATCGGGATCAACACAATTAAAACGTAAAGCCAGCGGATTTAGCCATCGTTTGAATTTAGTGCTTTTTTGCTCGCTGGCGTGATCACGGCGCACGGTGTCCGCTGGCAATAAATCCGCACCAACCAACACGCCAAGCCGTTGTAATTTAACAATCAGTTGAAGTAGGCCGATTGATCCGCACTGAGCAAAGTTTAATTGATTCACCTCATCCAGGATTTGCTCAAGTGTCCGGTGGCCATCCATACGAGACAAGATGGCAAACGTTGTAGCGTTAAACCTCGCGTGTTGTCCGGTTACCTCGTTCGACAGCCAGTAGGATTCGTCGCCTTGATGAGATTGTGTGTGAAGTCTTGCATGACTTGCCAA
>JAHDCO010000093.1 GCA_020629835.1 Granulosicoccaceae bacterium | reverse complement strand
GGCAAGCCGATGTTGTGCAAACCAATCAGTACCAGGGCGGAGAACACCACCATGATGCCCTGAGCAAAATTAAATACCCCCGACGCCTTGTAAATCAGTACAAAACCCAGCGCGATGAGTGCATACAAAATGCCCGCTACAAATCCTTCCCAGACAACTTGTATAAAAAAATCTGGGTACTCCACCATTTCCACAAACGGCGTCACGGTTAAGTCTTGCAGTAAACCTTCCATCAGTGGCTTACTCCCAAGTAGGCGTCAATAACTTCTTGCGAGGCCTGCACTTCAGCCGGTGTTCCATCCGCTATTTTCTTGCCATAGTCCAGCACCACCACTCTATCGGCCAAATCCATAACAACGCCCATGTCGTGCTCAATCAAGGCGATCGTGGTACCGAACTCACTGTTCAGATCCAACACGAACCGAGACATATCTTCCTTCTCTTCTAGGTTCATGCCGGCCATAGGTTCATCCAATAGGAGTAAATCGGGCTCCATTGCCATCGCTCGACCCAGCTCAACGCGTTTTTGTAAGCCGTACGGTAAACGCCCCACCACCTGCTTGCGGATCGAAGCGATTTCTAAAAAATCGATGATGCGTTCAACGTGCTGCCGATGTTCAATTTCTTCATTACGCGCAGGCCCGACGTGCAGCATCTGCCAAAACATACCACGCTTCATTTTTAACGAACGACCGGACATGATGTTGTCTAGCGTGCTCATGCCTTTAAACAAAGCAACGTTTTGAAACGTTCGTGCAATGCCGGAGGCAGCTGCGTGATAAGGCTTCATTCGGCGACGTGGCTTACCGCGCCAGGTAATCGTGCCTTGCTGTGGATGATAAAACCCGTTGATCACGTTTAACATTGAAGTTTTGCCCGCACCATTGGGTCCGATGATCGCGCGAATTTCACCTTCTTGTATGTTGAACGAAATGTCCGAAATGGCTTTAACACCACCAAAGCTTAGCGTTACGTTGTCCAGGCTAAGCAGCGGCGGTTTGCCTTCATCTGCCTGAACGGAACTCATGAGGCTTGTCGCAGTTCGGTTGCCGGCTCATCGATGTCAACGGTTTGAATCGCCACGGTGGCATCAATTTTTCCCGTTCGACCATCTTCAAACACTACTTCTGTACTGACGAACTGCTCAGTTTTGTCTGAGTACAACGCATCGATAAGTACGTTGTAACGCTCATTTACAAACTTGCGCCTTACCTTCAACGTACGCGTCAACTCGCCATCATCTGCATCCAGTTCTTTATGCAGCACCAGGAAACGATGTATTTGTGCACCCGCCATTTGTGGTTCGGCTACCAAGTCCTGATTTACTTGACGTACATGTTGTTCTATTTGCTGGTACACCTCAGGGTGACCTGCCAGTTCTTGATAAGACCCGTAGACGATGTTGTTACGTTCAGCCCAGTTTGCAACCGATGTAAGGTCTATGTTGATAAACACAGAAACGTAATCGCGACCGTCACCAAAGGCTACGGCCTCTTTAATGTTCGGGAAAAACTTCAGCTTGTTCTCGATGTACTTCGGTGGGAACATTCCGCCACTGTTTAACTTTCCCACGTCTTTAGCGCGATCGATGATACGCAGATGACCAGCGTCATCAATGTAACCTGCATCACCGGTATGCACCCAGCCATCATTGGTTTTGGTATCCGCAGTGGCTAAGTCGTTTTTGTAATACCCCATAAACACACCCGGGGAGCGATACATAACTTCACCAGAATCTTCAATGCGAAGCTCAACCCCAGGCGATGGCGTACCAACGGTATTCGCATCAATTTGCCCATCCGGCTGCGCTGTTATGTAGACGCTGGCTTCGGTTTGTCCGTAAAGCTGCTTTAAGTTAATACCCAACGATCGATAAAACCTGAATATGTCCGGGCCTATCGCTTCACCTGCGGTGTAGGCCACTCGGACTTTACTCATACCTAATCGATTCTTAAGTGGGCCGTATACCAGCCAATCCCCTAGCTTGTAATAGGCTCGCATAAATGGATTCACGCTTTCTGCATTCAGTATGCGTTCGCCCACTTTATTCGCGACTCTTATAAAGTGGTGAAACATCCCGCGTTTGATCCGGCCGGCGTCTTCCATACTGACCATGATGGTGGTCAGTAAGCCCTCAAACACGCGCGGCGGTGCAAAGAAATAAGTTGGTGCAATTTCGCGACGATTCACGGTAACCGTATCGGGGCTTTCCGGACAGCAGACGCTGTAGCCGGCAAGCAGTGATTGGGTATAGGAAAACACGTGATCGCCTACCCATGCCAAGGGTAAGTAAGCAATGGTTTCTTCAGTATGGTCCAGCTTGTCGAACGCATTCGCGTTCGCCGAGGTTTCAATCAGATTGCGATTGGAAAGCATGACCCCTTTAGGGCGTCCCGTTGTGCCCGAGGTGTACAGGATGACGCACAAATCATCCATGCCCAATTCGCCGATGGATTGGTTCCAACGTGCAACGATGTCTTTGTCACGTGAGATGACCTCGTCACCCAGCGCTTGCACTCGCGTGATGGCAATCACTTGCTCGGGGTCATACCCTTTAAGGCCACGATCCTCGTCGTACAGAATAGCCTCTAGCGCGGGTAACTGATCCTGTATCGACAGCAGTTTATCGACCTGCTCTTGATCCTGGCAGACCGCGAAACGAACACCGGCGTGCTCCAGCACGTACTGCATTTCTTCAGCGACAGAGTCAGCATAAACTGGCACCGGCACGGCATTGCACGATTGGATAGCCGGGAACGCCCAGTACAGCTTCGGCCTGTTCGATCCAACAATGGCGACCTTATCCCCCTGCTTTAAGCCAAGAGAAGCAAAACCAATGGAGAAGCGGCGAACTTCGTCGCCTACTTCAGCCCAGGTCCATTCGCGCCAAATACCTAAGTCCTTGTGCCGCATGGAAACGCGGTCAGCAAACTGTTCAGTATTTCGTAATAAATAAGCGGGCAAACTGCCCAGCAGATCCGACATATTGGTAATTAGTTGACCATGACCAAGTTCTCATGATTGTGCTTGACCCTTACGTTAAGGTCAACTAATTCGTTCCGACTGCGATCGATTGCTTTATTCGTTTGTCAACAACAGAGTTTGATTACCGAAATACGGCAGCAAGACCTCAGGCACTTCGACGCTACCGTCTTCTTGCTGGTAATTCTCGAGCACGGCAATAAGCGTTCGCCCCACGGCCAAGCCTGAACCGTTAAGCGTATGCACCAGTTCATTTTTACCCGTTGCAGGATTTTTAAAACGTGCTTGCATTCGGCGGGCTTGAAAGTCGGTGCAGTTACTGACAGACGATATCTCGCGGTAAGCATCCTGGCCTGGCAGCCACACCTCAATGTCATAGGTTTTAGCCGCACCAAACCCAATGTCGCCGCCGCATAACACAACAACACGATACGGAATGTTTAACGCCTGCAAGATACTCTCAGCGTGGCTAGTCATGTCCTCAAGCGCTTGCCAGGAGTCCTCAGGTTTGACTACCTGCACCATTTCAACTTTTTCGAATTGGTGTTGGCGAATTAAACCACGCGTGTCGCGCCCATAGCTGCCTGCTTCTGATCGGAAGCACGCACTGTGGCAAGTAAAGCGCATGGGGAGTTCATTGGCGTCGAGTAACCGGTCACGGACCATATTGGTTACGGGCACTTCGCTTGTGGGTATAAGGTAGTAGTCCTGCTCAACGTTTAGTTTGAACAAATCTTCGGCAAACTTTGGCAGCTGCCCAGTACCGTACAGGCTATCGCTGTTCACGATAAACGGTACGGATATCTCTGTGTACCCGTTTCTTTGGGTTTGTGTATCGAGCATAAATTGAACCAGGGCGCGGTGCAGTTTCGCTATGTCACCTTGCATCACCGTGAAGCGAGAGCCAGTTAGCTTTGCGCCCTGCTCAAAGTCCAGACTATTACCCCGTGCACCCAGATCAACGTGGTCAAGTGGGGTGAATGAAAACGCTCGCGGTTCGCCTACCCTGCGAACCTCGACATTATCCGACTCATCTTTACCTGGCGGCACGTCATCGTGTACGAGGTTTGGCATGCCCATGAGCACCTCGTTTAATTCATTCTGTAATTCGGTCAGCGCGACTTCGGCAGCTTTCAATTCGTCTCCCAAAGCGGCCACCTGATCCAGGATAGGCTGCGCGTCTTCACCCTTGGCTTTCGCTTGCCCAATCGCTTTGGACGCCGTGTTGCGCTGAGCCTGTAACGATTCAGCGTTGCTTTGCAGACTCTTTCGGGAGGCTTCCAGCTGTGAGAGTTTGTCGGTATCGAGTGTGACGTTTCGAACGGCCATCTTTTTGGCCACGGTGTCGAGCTCATTACGGATGAGTTTCGGATCGAGCATGCTGCAGTCGCGTTGTGGAAAGCGTTGAGTATATGGAGCCTAGCGCCACATTGCATGAACGCAGTACCAACCCAAGGCAACCCCGAACAAACTAACCGCCAGATTCACCACGACATTCGAGGCCGCAGCTGCGATTGAACCACTGTGCAGAAGCCTCAAGGTTTCAACAGAGAACGCAGAAAATGTCGTAAACCCGCCGAGTACCCCGGTCATTAAGAAAGCCATAAGTAATTCCGACGGCGCCTGTCGAGTACTTAACCAGCCGATCAACAGCCCTGCCGCCAGGCAACCCAAACCATTCGCCAACCAGGTACCCATAGGCAACGCGTAGGCGCTCCCTCCCCAAGCCACCACCAAACGCCCAAGAAGGTATCGACCACAGGCGCCCAAAGCACCTCCTGCAGCAACGGCTACAAGCACTACACTTGTACTGGGCATCGACCTTGCTTCCTCACCAACAAATTGCTTGTCACCATCATGACCATGAAAAGAACTCTTTTGTGCGCTTTATTAGTCAGTGCCGCTTGCCAGGCCAGCGCAGCCACACTGTATCGCTGGGTTGAGGCTGATGGATCCATTACTTTTTCCCCAGAGCCACCGGCTGCCGGCATCACCTTTGAGACGGTAAACACCGGGGATTCCAACGCACGACCTAATGGCTCGGCTGGCGCAATCAATTCATCGGCGTCGGCGAACTCGTCTGCGACTGTACCTGTGGCAGCGACAACGTCAGCGACGGCGTCTTCGGGTGCCACATCGACCTTGCCTGGCGAACCTCGAATTCAGACACTCCCATTACCGGCCACATCGCGCCAGGAACTCACGTATGCACCCGATGCGCAGGCCGCACTGCCAGCAGGCATTACTCGCATGGAGTCGCACTCTGCATCGGATCTTGAAGCACACCAAGATATGCGGCGCAATACCAGCCAGGTGTCGAATCAAAAATACGATCAATGCCAGGACTTGAAGAAGCGCGTAGTTTCACTGGAAAGACGGCTGCGCTCAACACTGACGCCGGATGAAGTAGACAACACCGTTGTTGCGATGGTCCGGTATCAGGATAGCTACGATCAATTCTGCCTGCGGTAACTGGCTACCGACCCAAAATCAAACCAAAGATGGGCTTGATGCGGGTTTAAGGTCAGCAGGCTCTGCTACACAGTCTTTGAAGCTGTGACCCTGCCGCCCGCAGTAACTCAACCACTTGCCTACGAAGCGGTTCAACCGATAGCCATCGGCCAAATCCCGGACTCGCCGGTCCTCATGAATTCTGGAAGACAGCAACCCGCTCATTACCTCGCAAGTGCGTGCATCGTGATACAGGCGGAGCATCAGATCCGGCTCTCTGGCGAACCTGAGCTCTGAGCCGAAACGGTAAGTCAGGTTAAACGTACTGGTGTAACGCGCGTGCGCGATATCGGAGAGTTCAAGGGTCATACAGCCGGGGACCACGGAACGAAATACGCCGCCTTCCATGTCTCGTAGATCGGGAATGAGCACCCGCGCCAGCATGTAATTTCTCTCATACATGTCCATCAGCGACGAGAAACGACCGGAGGTTTTAGGCCTTAATCGACTCACGTCATACATGGTGGAAGCGGAACTCAAGTGACATCGGCAGTACTATTTCTCTTGTGTGGAACGAAACAGCGTACACCTTTAGCTTGCGAAAGCCGAATTTATGACCATAATGGTCAATTCTCCTCTGTTGAACCGATTTGGATGGCCAAAGAAGAACCGATTGAAATGGAAGGTGTCGTTGTTGACACTCTTCCAAATACGATGTTCCGTGTTGAACTGGAAAACGGTCACGTTGTGACCGCCCATATTTCAGGCAAGATGCGCAAGCACTATATCCGCATATTGACTGGTGACAAAGTTACCGTGCAAATGACGCCATACGACCTTACAAAAGGTCGTATAACGTATCGTTCGCGTTAGTTCTGAATCGTCTGCTGCTCTTTACTTTCCCGTGGCTCAAAGTCGAAGGCGAGATCATCGCCTTCGTCATTGAGCTTCACTCGAACGCGACCGCCGCGTGAGAGCTCTCCAAAAAGTATCTCATCTGCCAAACGCTTCTTGATGCTCTCGTTAATCAAACGAGCCATTGGACGCGCGCCCATCTTCGCATCAAAGCCATGCTCGGCTAACCAGGCTTTAGCTTCAGCGTTAAAATCTATGGAGACGTTTTTGTCTTCTAACTGCGCTTCCAGTTCAATGATGAACTTGTCTACCACGTTCAAGATGATGGACTTGTCTAACGGTTTGAACGAAATAATGGCGTCCATACGGTTTCTGAATTCCGGAGTGAAGACTTTGTTCAATGCCTCCATGCCGTCCTCAGAATTATCCTGAACCGTAAAGCCCATCGTGGTTCGGGAAATTGACTCCGCACCCGCGTTGGTGGTCATAATCAAAATGACGTTTCTGAAGTCCGCTTTGCGCCCGTTGTTGTCGGTCAGCGTTCCGTGATCCATGACTTGCAATAACAGGTTGAACACGTCCGGGTGAGCCTTTTCAATTTCGTCCAGCAACACAACCGCATGGGGCGTTTGAATGACCGCATCAGTCAATAAGCCACCTTGGTCATAGCCCACATACCCCGGAGGCGCACCGATCAATCGAGACACCGTGTGACGCTCCATGTATTCAGACATATCGAAACGGATTAATTCGATACCCAGTACACTGGCTAACTGACGGGTCACTTCTGTTTTACCAACACCCGTAGGGCCTGCGAACATAAAACTGCCGATCGGCTTTTCATCAGGACCCAAACCGGAGCGCGACATTTTTATGGCCGCAGATAACGCATCAATCGCTTCATCCTGACCAAACACCATCATTTGCAAATCTCTGGACAAGGTTTTGAGCTTATCCATATCGGTTGCAGACACATTCTTTTCAGGAATCCGCGCGATCTTCGCAACAATGGCTTCGATATCTTTTACCGAAATAGAATTTTTCTTTCGCCCTGAATTTTTGACTCGGTGGTTAGCACCGGCTTCATCAATAACGTCTATGGCTTTGTCAGGCAGGTAACGATCATTGATGTAACGTCCAGACAACTCAGCTGCTGTTCGCAGAGCCTTTGACGAATACTTCACTTCGTGAAATTCTTCGTAACGGGACTTAAGGCCTTTCAAGATTTCAAACGTTTCATCCACCGATGGCTCAACAACATCAATCTTCTGAAAACGACGGGCTAAGGCTCGGTCTTTTTCAAAAATGCCTCGGTACTCTTGATAGGTTGTTGAGCCAATACATTTCAGTTCACCCGAAGCAAGCATGGGCTTGATCAGGTTCGAGGCGTCCATGACACCGCCTGACGCTGCACCGGCACCAATGATGGTGTGTATCTCATCGATAAACAGCACCGCACCATCTTCTTTCTTCAGCTGATTCAGAATGCTCTTCAGGCGCTTCTCGAAATCACCACGATATTTCGTGCCGGCAACGAGTGCACCCAGGTCGAGTGAGTAGATGACGCATTCGAGCAGAACATCCGGTACATCACCTTCAACAATTTTCTTGGCAAGACCTTCGGCAATAGCGGTCTTACCTACACCGGCTTCCCCAACCAGCAAGGGGTTGTTTTTCCGGCGGCGGCAAAGCACTTGAGATGCGCGCTCAACTTCGTGATCGCGACCAATCAGAGGATCAATTTCCCCAGCTTGTGCTTTGGCATTTAGGTTGGTCGCGTACTTATCCAATGGACGTGCATCCGCTTCACCGTCCTCACCAACAAATTCGCCAGAGCCTTCATCGGTTTCTTCTTGCTCTTCCTGAGAATTCTTGGCGATACCGTGCGAGATGTAATTCACCACATCAAGGCGTGTGATGCCCTGCTTGTTCAATAGGTAAACAGTTTGCGAATCTTGCTCTCCGAAGATAGCCACTAATACGTTGGCACCGGTAACCTCTTTCTTACCGCTGCTCTGCACATGGAACACAGCTCGCTGCAATACCCGTTGAAAGCCTAAGGTAGGTTGCGTTTCCCGAGTATCATTTTCGTCCAGCAGTGGTGTGTTGTCTTCAACAAAACTATCCAGCTCATCCCGCAATGTGTCCAGATCACCACCACAGGCGCGCAGCACTTGGGCTGCCGTTGGGTTATCAATCAGTGCTAGCAACAAATGTTCAACGGTCATGAATTCAAACCGTCGATTACGCGCCTCTTTAAAGGCGTTGTTGAGTGTAAATTCCAGCTCTTTGCTCAGCATTATCAGCTCTTTTTTCCGTAGACGGAACAGTTATCGTTTGAAGCAGCGTCAATTGGGCCAGTTCGTAGCGTCAATCAGCCTCTTCCATTTCACACATCAAGGGGTGCTTACTCTCTCGGGAATGCTGGTTTACCTGCGCGACCTTGGTTTCTGCAATCTCGCGCGTAAAAACGCCACATACACCCTTTCCACGTTGGTGTACGTGCAACATTACCTGATTGGCCTTTTCATAATCCATTACGAAAAATACCTGAAGTACCTCCACAACAAAATGCATGGGGGTGTAATCGTCGTTTAGCAACACCACCTGATACAACGGTGGTTTTGCCAGTTTTGGTCGTGCGGCTTCAACAACCGCACTCCCTTCTCGTTCTTGGTCGTGTTCACTCATTGGCAGTGCCTGATAGGGCTATCCATCACCTGATTATGAGTAATCATTCTACTGCTCAACACCAATGTTGCAACGATGAACAGTCGAAGAAAACTCCGCAATTTTTGTACCCTCAGACCGTGTGGGCGCATTAACAAAACATCAAGCAAGATTCAGCTCACAGGATATGAGCCAGAAGGTCTACAAGCGCTGCATATTGAGTGTAGACCGACACGGGGAAATCGGCTTTCCTGAGCTCTGCGCCAGGCTTGAATTACCGCCGTCTTTTGGCGCTAAGCCGGTCTTTAACGACTTTACGCTTTTCGCGTTTGGTGGCTCGGTTGAGCTTATGCCGCTGTCGCTGGCTGAGTTCCTGCGGCTCATCATCGAAAAACGATTGGCGCGCCTGATCAGCATCGGCACGTTCAGCGCGAGCGGATTTTCGGTGCTTGCCTCGCCGCCCTATGCGCTCTGATGGTGCAGCTTCGGCGTTTTGTGCCGCTTGTTCGCGCTTCTTCTGTGACTGAGCCAGGAACGCATTGAGCCGTTTGGGAGCTCCACTCAATTCCGCTTCGCTGACATCTTTCAAAATCAGATCACGATACAGCACCGCCATGACCACAAAGTAGGTCCAGAAATACAGCGTGAAATCAGGATTTACCGCACGAGAACCGAAAATACACACAATGGAGTAGCAAACCGCTGCAGAGGCTCCGCCTATTCCAATCGCACGGGAAAATCGATCGATTCGGCTTCTGGATAAGCGATAGCCCATGTACACCATGAACCCCATGATGTAGACGAACAGCACGACCGCCGGCAAACCCATTTGGCTGCCGAGATACAAATACATACTGTGCGGGTCAGATTCTTTTACAAATTGCTCGGTGTAGTCCTCTTTTAACTTGGGGAATGCCTTGAAGCCCTTACCGAATATGGGGTCTTCAAGAATCATACGAGACGCAGCACGCCACATAATCAGGCGTACTTCAGAGCTCCGGTCGAGTTGCTCTGGCGTCGCACTGGACGTTTGGGTTTCTGTAACCGACTCCATTCGAGCCAGCACCGCTTCGGGCAGAACCTGCGGAAATAT
>JAHDCO010000092.1 GCA_020629835.1 Granulosicoccaceae bacterium | reverse complement strand
GCGGTTGCAAACACAAACACACTGTCGCCCGGATCAACTTGATCTTGCATGGATGGCGCAAGGCTTACGTTAACTGAGATCGCCGCACCAGCATCCGCGGATTGCGATTCACTTTCGGATGAAGATTCATTTACCGTCGCGCCTGAGTCTGCCGCGGACGTTGAATCGTTTGTTTTGGCTTGAGGCCCCGCTTGCAGACTATCTTCCAACGGTTGGCCTAAAGCGGCTCGAGATTGATTAACCATCTGCGTTAAGTTCGCAATGGCTTGCTCATTTAAGTTGGGGTTCTCGCGCAGCTTGAGAAATATTTCCAATGCTTGTTCGTGCTCACCCAGTTGCTGGTGCGATAAGCCCATTAGTAACTGTGCGCGTTGATAGTTCGGATCAACGGCCAGCGCTTTTTTAATTAGAACCTGAGCCTCACCGGTTAAGTCTCCATCATTTTGTAATGCGCCGGCTTCAGCCAGCATGATGATCATTTCAGGATCGCTTGGGTCGAGTTCGTTTACGCGTTGTAAGGCGGTTTGCGCTTTAGCAAATTCGCCGATATTCATATACGTACGTCCCAGCAATGTCCAGCCTTGCAAGTCATCCGGGTTGTCTACTAACCGAGCTTCCAATTGAGGCAGCAAGTCTTGCAGTGAACCGGCCGCAGATTGCCCAGCGGCTTGCTCCTGCACCCGCGCTTGCACCCGCGCTTCCTCAGCCTGTGCTCTCGCAACGGTTGCAGCCACGGTACGTGGGTCGGCACCGGTGTTCAACGCGGCGGCAACAGGTGCTGGAACTGTGGCGCCGTTTGCCATGATCACCGCACCCGTATCGGCCAAAAAGGTATCTTGCATGGCCATTTCGCTACCCAAACGCTGATACAACACAATGCTAACAGCAAGCGTAATACCAACAAGAAACAAGACACCCCCGCCACGCATGAGCCGTGATTGAGAGGTATTCGGCCCTTCAGCGAGTTCAGAGGCCAAAGTTGATTCGATGTCTTTCTTTTCAGTCTCGTAGGTTTCCTGATCAATGTGGCCTTTGCTCAACGCATCTTTAATCAAGGATTGCCGGTCTCTCGCAATACCGATGTTTACGTCACGGTGATTGGTCTCGTCGCGAGCGGATGGGCTTAACACGCTGCGCAGCAACACGTAGCCCAACAGGGCAGTCATCGCTGCGGCAAATACATAAAAGAGCGTAAGAATCATGAGATAAGCGAAAGGCTAAGCGGCAAGTGAAGATGAGAGGTTGGGTTGAATAACGAGAACCGTAATGTTGTCGGCACCGCCGGCATCATTGGCAGCCGCGATTAATTGTTCGCACAGCGCATCCAGGGATTGATCAGAGTTTGCGTGTTGTTCCAATGCACGGCTGATATCTTCATCGCTGAGTAGGTCGGTTAAACCATCCGAACACATTAACCACACATCGTTCGATTGGTAAGGGCTGGTCACCCAATCGGTATAGACCTGTTTGTCTAAGCCAATGCCTTGCAGGATCACATTCTTAGGAGGCGCTATGCCCACGCCACCATCATCGAGCCAGGATTGATACCAGGATTGATCAACGGTTACTTGCGTTAGCGTTTTGTCCCTAAAGACATAAGTCCGGCTGTCACCGACGTTGAAGATGAGGGCGGTGCCATTATCCAAAAACAATCCACCCGTTAAGGTTGTGCCCATGCGGCCATCCTTCTCTCGGCCTGTGCCTGCGTCGTACACTTGGCCGTTAACCGCATGAATACTTTCATCCATCAAACTTTTCAGTACATCCTCAGTGGTTGGCTGATCAGTTTTTTGGCTTAACGCTGTGGTGAACATTTTCGGTAATTCAGTTACCGTCAATTGACTGGCTTCGGAACCCCCGCCGTGCCCGCCCACACCATCGGCCACAGCAAACAGTCCCAGCTCGTGATCGACCAGGTAAGCGTCTTCGTTATGGATGCGAACTCGGCCGACATCTGTAGCGGCGGCAGCCGTTGCACGCGCAGGGGAATGCATCAAATTACGCTTCTTCCAGTTCCAGCAAACAACCGTGAAAGTCCTTCGGGTGCAAGAACAACACCGGTTTTCCATGTGCACCGGGTTTAGGATTGCCATCTCCCAGAATGCGTGCGCCATTGGCCACCAATTCGTCGCGTGCCGCCAGAATATCGTTGACCTCTAAACATAAGTGATGCATGCCACCATCGGCGTTACGGGCCAAGAAATTACTCAATGGCGAGCCGTCACCCAAAGGCTCTAGCAGTTCGATTCGGGTGTTATCCAGTTCTACAAACACCACCGTAACGCCGTGCTCTTTTAACGATTGAGGCGCGGAAACGGTTGCACCCAATACCGATTCGTAAGTCTTGGCGGCAACGGCCAAGTCTGGAACCACCACGGCGACATGGTTCAGGCGCGTGATCATGACGCAGGGCCTGAGTCACCGGCGTAGCCAAGCGCTTGCAAAGCGTCGTGTATATCATCCAACACCGCTGGGTCTTCGATGGTAGCTGGCATTTTCCAGGCGACTCGGTCAGCCATTGATCGCATCGTGGCACGAAGGATTTTGCCGGACCGGGTTTTCGGTAGTCGCGCGACAACCGCCACGGATTTAAATGCGGCAACCGGCCCAATGTGTGTGCGTACACGTTGGACGAGTTCAGCCGCAATGGTGTCGTGATCGCGATCACAGCCATCGCTTAATATGACAAGCCCCAACGGCAGTTGCCCTTTAAGTTCATCCGCCACACCCAAGACGGCGCATTCGGCAACGTCGGGATGCCCCGCCAATACTTCTTCCATAGCGCCAGTAGACAATCGATGCCCGGCTACGTTGATGACATCATCGGTGCGGGCCATGACATAGGCATAACCATCTTCGTCGATGTAGCCTGCGTCTCCGGTTTCGTAGTAGCCGGGGTAGCGACTGAAGTAACTGGACTGATAACGTTCTGGCGCATTCCAAAGATTTGGAAACGTACCAGGTGGAAGCGGCAGCTTGATGACCAGTGAACCGATTTCTCCGCGATCAACTGGCTGACCGGCTTCATCGAGCACATCGAGGGCGTAGCCTGGAACCGGCACTGTAGGCGAGCCGGATTTAACAGGTAATGCTTCTAAGCCCAGGCAATTAGCGCAAATCGCCCAACCGGTTTCGGTTTGCCACCAATGATCGATCACCGGTCGGTCCAACTTTTCCTGAGCCCAGTTCAGCGTGTCCGGATCGCAGCGTTCACCGGCCAGAAAAAGGGTTTTAAATGATGACAAGTCGTACTGTCCGATGAGCGAACCTTCGGGGTCTTCTTTTTTGATCGCTCTAAACGCGGTGGGAGCCGTGAACAGGACCTTCACCTTATGCGCTTCTATGACTCGCCAGAACGCACCGGCATCTGGTGTACCCACCGGTTTGCCTTCGTACATCACAGAGGTGCAACCATGAAACAGTGGCCCGTAGATGATGTACGAATGCCCAACCACCCAGCCAATGTCTGAAGCGGCCCAGTACACGTCCCCTGGGTCTGTATCGTAAATGGCGCTCATTGACCACTTCAAACTGACCACAGAACCACCGGTATCCCGCATCACGCCCTTTGGCTGGCCGGTCGTACCTGAGGTGTACAGGATATACAGTGGGTCGGTACTCTTTACCGGCACGCAGTCCGCGGGTGTAGCGTTTTGCATAACCTCTTGCCAGTCGTGATCACGGCCGGCAATCAGTTCTGCCTGCAGCTGATCTCGTTGCAAAATGACTGTACTGGCGACCTGGTGTGTGGCGGTGGTAATCGCTTCATCAAGCAGGGGTTTGTATTCCACAAGCCGGTTTGGCTCTACGCCACAGGACGCAGCAACAATAACCTTAGGTGTTGAGTCGTCGATGCGAACAGCCAGTTCTTTCGCCGCGAAACCACCGAATACCACCGAGTGCACCGCGCCTAACCTTGCGCAGGCTAAAACAGCAACTACCGCTTCAGGCACCATCGGCATATAAATCAGTACTCGATCGCCTTTAGTAACCCCTTGCGCTTTGAGCACACCGGCAAAGCGCGCTGTTTGATCCAGCAGCTCGCGATAGGTTAGTGTGCGTTGACTGTTGGTCACCGGGCTGTCGTAAATAATGGCCGCCTGATCTGCGCGGCCATCGTTTACCTGGTGATCGAGCGCGTTGTAGCATGCGTTTATGGTTCCATCCGCAAACCAGTGGTTGAATGGAGATTGGGTGCTATCGATTCCCTGGGTCGGAAATTGCGACCACTGAACAGCTTTTGCCTGTTCTAACCAAAACGCTGAGGGGTCGTTAATGGCGTCGTTGTAGGTGTCTTGATACTGGCCCAACTTGCAATCTCCTGCCGCACCACAGTGCTATCGGTGTTTCAACGTAGCAGGAGAGTATACCGGTGCCTAGCGAATCAGACGCGTACCGCGGCGCCGTCGCCGCATTATCCCAATCAGCGCCAAACCGCCTAAGGACATCAGTCCGGTTGCACCGCCGTATTCCACAACCCGCGCGGAGACCCCAAAATCGACGCTGTGGTGACTGTTGTGGTGAACGGATAGCGGGAACGTGATAGCGGTTTCATATTCAATGGTCGTCGAGGTGTAGTGATGATCTTGATGATGCGTATCGTGATTGGTTGCCACCTGAAAATTGGCAGACTCCAGTGGTAAGCCTGCTAAGTTCCTGTGTGTCTCATACGAGATCGTATCCACCACGTTCAAGCTATGAGCATCGACAATATCGATGATCAGGTCGTAGTAATCGGCTTCAAAGTTATCCACCAGTTCCACATCCACCTGGTACTGGTCGGTAACCAAGCGTTCAAAAATGCTGAACACCAGGGTGCTGTGCAGTAGCTGGGGATCTTTATCTGCGGTTTTCAGGTAAAACACGGCGAATACATCCGCAGAGTGCCAATCGACGTCCACATCCAGGTTCACACTAAACCCGCGAAAAAAACCGTCAAGATCACTGTCGCCGAACACGTGCACATCCACATCGGCCACCCAGATTTCAGCGTAATCGTGAAGTAGATGCCCGCTATGATTCCGTTTGTTCGTGTCGGGTTTAACAGCCAGGGCACGGGCGCTATCCGTTTGTGAGGAAGGCGAAGCGCGATAACCTTCGCGCACAGATTTCGCCGCCGTGGATACCGTGGGGGTGGTACGTAATAGCTGATGGTCTGTGGTGGTTTGGCTATCGGACGCCTGAGCGCTACCTTGAAGGCTAGCTGCGCAAAATGCTACGGCGAGTGTCAGGGCTGACACAGCGGGCGATGAGATGTTTCGAGAGATGGGGTTGCAGGTAGTGGATAACACGAGTGATCCTTTCCGATGAAGCGAATTTAAACAGATCGTGACATCGCAAGGCTGAATGGCCCCTGAATGCTCTAGGTATTGACTCGTGTATGCCCGGTTAGGCAGCTTCAGTTGTTACCGGGTGTGCGCTCCGGTATGCATTACCGGCATGAGGTTTTGGTTTGGTTAACTGATTGACACACTGCAGGTAACCACGCACAATCTATGCATCGCTTCACTTCAGGGGGCGGTTGCGGCGTGTGCTATAACAATATGACAAGACCGACCCACTAGCGCGCCGGCAGGGTAACCAACACACCTGATAAGGATAAGAACACCATGGCGAAAGGGCAGTCGTTGCAGGAGCCATTCCTCAATGCGCTTAGGAAAGAGCGTGTGCCAGTCTCGATTTACCTCGTTAACGGCATCAAGTTACAAGGGCAAATTGAGTCGTTTGATCAGTTCGTTGTATTGCTGAAGAACACCGTAAACCAGATGGTCTACAAGCACGCCATATCGACTGTTGTACCCAGTCGCCCGGTGAAAGTAGCCATGCCTGGAGAAGAAGAAAGCAGCTCTGAGTAGCCTTACCGGATGGCTCTGACGGGCAGTAATGGGAAGAAGAGTCATTGTTTGAACGCCCAGTAGCCAGCAACACGGCGTTGTTGGTGCACATCGATACCGAAGACGCACGGCGTCAACCCAGCGGCGCCTCGGCGCGCGCGGACGAACCACTTACCCCTCATGAACACGGCTCTCGGTTAGAGGCGCGCCGTCAGGAATTTAAAGAACTGGCCGTCTCAGCGGGCCTGGATGTCATGGAGGTCATCACGGGAAAGCGGCGCCGGCCAGACTCCCGCCTGTTTGTCGGTAAAGGAAAGCTGGATGAAATTCGGCAATCGATCCACGATACCGGCGCAGAACTCGTACTGTTCGGTCAGCGTCTGTCACCCAGTCAGGAGCGTAATCTGGAGGCGGAGCTGAAAGTTCGCGTTTTGGATCGAAACTCACTAATTCTGGATATTTTTGCGCAACGTGCGCGCAGCTTCGACGGTAAGTTGCAGGTTGAGCTGGCTCAGTTGCAACATTTATCCACGCGACTTGTTAGAGGTTGGACCCACTTAGAGCGCCAGAAAGGGGGGATAGGTCTGCGCGGTCCTGGGGAAACTCAGCTGGAAACTGATCGACGTTTATTAAATGAGCGCGTCAAGGTTTTAAAGGGACGTTTGGCGAAAGTTCGCCGTCAACGTGAACAAGGCCGGGCTCAGCGCGGGAAGACGGGCATACACACCGTGGCGCTTGTGGGTTACACCAACGCAGGGAAATCAACTCTATTCAATAAGCTGAACAATGAGAACGTTTATTCGGCTGACCAGTTGTTCGCCACGCTCGACCCGACGTTACGTCGTTTGGACCTGAACGGCGGGCAGGTTGCGGTCATAGCCGACACCGTGGGTTTTATCGAAGACCTTCCACATGAATTAGTGGATGCTTTCCGATCAACTTTGACAGAAACCCGTGAGGCAGATTTACTCGTACACGTGGTGGATGTAGTGGACGACGAACGCGAACAACGCCAGGCGGAAGTAAATCACGTGCTGCAGAGCATCGGCGCTGGCGACGTCCCGCAATTAGTGGTGTACAACAAGATTGATTTAACCGAATTAAGTCCCCACATTAGGCGGGATGATGCAGGAGAGGTTGTTGCTGCCTGGGTTTCGGCGGTAACCGGCGAAGGGCTCAGCGAATTACTGGAAGCCATCGCTGAACGGCTCGGTGGGGCCAGGGTCACAGGTATTTTGAGGCTCTCTCCGGATCGCGGCAAACTTCGTGCTCAGTTGTACGCAGCGTCGGCGGTTAGTGAGGAACACGTGGGCGATGACGGTACAGTAGCGCTGACGATTGATGCTGATGCGGTGGATTGGGCTCGTTTAGCCAGCGAACACAGCATCGGCGCTGAATTTGAAAGTTAACAGCATGGTCGGCTCGACCGACTCGGAGTAAAAATCATATGGCTTGGAATGAGCCAGGCGGTAACGGTAACAACGGGAATGGGAACGATAATGACCCGTGGGGCAACCGTAAAAACTCAGGCGGGCCACCCGACCTGGACGAGTTTTTCAAAAACTTGACCGATAAGCTAAACGGGCTTTTTGGCGGTAATAATCGCAAGCGTAGCAGTGGAGGCGGTGGCAACTTTCCCAATGCGCCAAAGCTCAGTGGCATGGCCGTGTCGGTTATCGGCTCACTGCTGTTCATTGGTTGGTTGCTGACCGGCTTGTACGTTATCCAGCCAGCGGAATCTGGCGTGGTTACTCAGTTCGGCCGTCATGTACAGACCACGCAATCAGGTTTGAACTGGCACATCCCATGGCCTATCCAAACGGTCACGCGAGTCAATACGCAGGAAATCAACTCGGCGGAAGTGTCTCGACAGCCTGCGTTAACCAAGGATGAAAACCTGGTAGAGGTTGCGCTTAACGTGCAATACCGAATCGCCAGTGCAGAGAACTACTTATTCAACGTTCGGCAGCCTGAAGACACGGTTCGCCAATCGGCGGAAAGTGCCTTGCGTGAAGTAGTGGGTCGCACAGAGATGAATCCATTAATCACCACAGGTCGTGATGTGGTGAGTTTGGAAGTTGAGCAAAATCTGCAACGGATCTTAAGCGACTACAACTCAGGCATCGAAATCACCGAGGTGAACCTGACCTATTCGGAAGCGCCCGAGCAAGTGCGCGGCGCGTTTGAAGACGTCATCAAAGCGCGAGAGGATAAAGAACGTTTTATCAGTGAATCCGAAGCCTACAGGAACGAAATATTGCCGCGTGCTCGAGGTGATGCTCAGCGTGTGCTAGAGGAGGCAGAAGCCTACAAGGCACGAGTAACAGAAGCCTCAGTGGGTGAATCGCAGCGTTTCTTATCGCTACTTAGCGAATACAAGAAAGCACCAGGGGTAACCCGGGACCGCTTATATCTGGAGTCGATGGAAGAAGTGCTTTCAAACACCAGTAAAGTTTTGGTGGGCGGTAATGACGGAGGTGGAAGCAACAGCTTGATGTATTTACCACTGGATAAACTGATGGAAGGTCGCCAAACGCCTCGTGCTAACGTGAATAGCCTGCCATCAAACGTTAATCAATCCGCAATTGGCAACACCGGCTTGCAGGCGATTCCTTCGTCCACACCAGAGCGATCAACCAGTGTGCGTGACAGTCTTCGTTCACGCGACCGGGGGGCAAACTAATGAATCGTCTTATGAACCCCATCGTGCTATTCGGTGGCGCATTGTTTCTTTTGTTGCTGTCGGGCAGTTTGTTCACAGTTAAGGAAACCGAAAATGCGATCAAGCTGCAACTGGGTAAGATCGAACGATCATCTTATGAGCCGGGTCTGCATTTCAAGTTTCCATTTGTCGAATCCATAAAGCGGTTTGACAAGCGATTACTGACGTTGGATATGCGCCCTCAAGGCGTACTGACCAGCGAGCAAAAGACGGTAATCGTGGATTCGTTCGTTAAGTGGCGCATTGTGAATCCTGAGACCTTCTACACCAGTCTCAGTGGTATTGAAGCGAACGCCATCAACCGAATCTCGGATCTGTTGCGTGATGCCTTGCGTAACGCCTTCGGTAGTCAAACGCTGCAGCAAGTGGTTTCTGAAAACCGAACTGAGCTAATGACCGCGATCCAGCAGGTGGTCAATGCGCAGGCTTTGGCACTGGGAGTCGAGGTGACGGATGTTCGAATCAAGCAGGTAGAACTGCCGGAGAACGTTCAGGATTCGGTGTACAGTCGAATGGAAAAAGAACGTGCGGCGATCGCCCGTGAGATTCGTTCAGAGGGTGAAGAGACGGCCAAGATAATCGTGGCGGGTGCGGACAGGCAGCGAGCTGAGATTTTAGCCTCCGCATACTCCACGGCCGAAAAGACCCGCGGTGAAGGGGATGCACAGTCTGCTCAAACCTACGCTGAGGCTTTTTCTCAAGACCCTGAGTTCTACAGCTTGTACCGAAGCCTGCAGGCTTATCGCTCGGCGTTCAGTGGCGGTAATGACGTCATGATGCTTCAGCCGGATTCTGATTTCTTCCGCTATTTCAACGCCGATCCACGCGGTGTGGGCCAGTAATTTCCAGTGGAATTCTGGATAGCAGCTTTCGGGCTGTTCCTGGTCATCGAGGGGTTGATGCCCGCCATCAACCCCGATGGCTACAAGAAATTTGTGCAATTACTAGCAGATGTGTCCGGCGATAACCTGCGTCTGGTCGGCTTGTCGAGTATGATTGCGGGTGTCCTTTTAATTATCTGGGCTCGTTAGAGCCTTCACTGCCATGACTGATCTAACCGCCGCCTGGCAATTGCCAGATGGCGTTGATGCGTTGCTGCCCGACGATGCGTGGCGGGTCGACCAGCTTCGCCGCCAATTTACCGATTGTTGTCGCCGCTCTGGCTATGAGCTGGTGATGCCTCCGCTCATCGAATACATCGATTCGCTGCTCACCGGTACCGGCGAAACCACTTCACTCCAGACCTTCAAAGTTGTCGACCAACAAAGTGGTCGCACCTTGGGAATCCGCGCGGATATGACCCCGCAGGTGGCTCGATTGGACGCTCACTTGCTCAAATCGGATTCCCCTAAACGATTGTGTTACACCGGCACAGTGTTGCGCGCGCGAACCGATGGATTCGGTGGTAGCCGAACACCGCAGCAGTTTGGGGCGGAAGTGTTTGGCCACGCGAGCGTTGCCGCCGATATTGAAATCATCCGGCTGATGATGGACACAACACAAGCCGCGGGTCTCGCCAGTGATGCCAT
>JAHDCO010000028.1 GCA_020629835.1 Granulosicoccaceae bacterium | reverse complement strand
TAGCCGCGTAGTCGTTAGCCTTGGCGGCATCCAGTAAAGGCTTACCCACCGGCATAGGGTAAGCGGTACCAAGTAAGGCAACAGACGCATACCGCTGAGGCTCATTACCAACAGCATGCAAGACAACTAGCGAGCCCATGCTGTGACCGGCAATGCGAATATCGTCAGTTGACCAATTAGGGTCTGCCTCGCCGCAGGCATCGATCAGTTGCGCGACCCATTGAGCCATCGCTTCAATCGTCGGCAGCGCTTGCCCATCGGAACTTCCATGACCGGGTAAGTCTGGTGCGACGACGTTGTAACCGCGGCGCGCAAAGTAACGTGTAAAGAGTGTCCAGACGGTCCGATTCAAACCTGCCCCATGAATCAGCACCAGGGATGGTTGATCCGGTTTCCAGGTAACACCCCCGGTACTAACAAACACCGCATCGCCGTTGACAACCAAATTCATGAGGCCACCTTCATAACGCGTGCCGCACTTTTCAGAGCAACAGCCAAATCCGCCAGTAGGTCTTCAGGCTCTTCCAATCCAACGGACAATCGAATGAGACCCGGCTCAATACCCGACTCCATCAACGCAGCTTCGTCCATGCGTGAATGCGTCGTACTGGCTGGATGGATGACCAGTGATTTTGCATCGCCAACATTTGCCAGGTGAGAGAACAAACGCAGCGAATCAATAAACGCTGCTCCGGCTTGTCGACCACCCTTGATTTCAAAACTAAAAACGGCTCCCGTACCTTTAGGCAGCAGCGTTTTGGCTAATTCGTGATCGGGGTGTGTCGGTACGGCTGGGTGATGCACAACACTGACGGCATCGTGGTCATCTAGAAAGGCGACTAACTGTTCGGTGTTACTGACGTGACGCTGCATGCGCAGACTTAAGGTTTCCATGCCCTGCATCAAGTAAAACGCATTCGCAGGTGATAAAGCCGCACCAAAATCACGTAGGCCTTCTTTGCGCGCACGCATGATAAAGGCATAAGGGCCAAACTCGTCCACAAAATCCATTCCATGAAAGCCTTCATAGGGTTCGGTGAACTGTGTATACAAGCCAGAGGCTTCCCAATCAAAGCGCCCCGAATCCACCAGACAACCACCCACGGCAACACCATGACCTCCCATGAACTTGGTTAATGAATGCACCACGATGTCAGCGCCTTGCGTGAAGGTCTTTTGTAAATGAGGAGTGGACAGCGTAGCGTCTAACATCAGCGGAAGCTTCGCCGCATGAGCCACTTCGGAAACTCGAGGAATATCCAACACTTCGCAGCGCGGGTTGCCTACCGTTTCGGCAAACACCACGCGCGTGTTCGGACGTATGGCGGCGGCAAAAGCCTCCGGGTCACGAGGATCAACAAAGGTCGTTTCGATTCCAAATCGAGGCAGCGTGTAACTGAGTAAGTTGTGCGTACCACCATACAAACTGCGTGACGCCACGATGTGATCACCCGCACTACACAGTGTGGTTAGTCCCAAGTGAATCGCAGCCATGCCACTCGCGGTTGCAACAGCTCCAACGCCACCTTCCAGGGCCGCGACACGTTCTTCCAGCACGGCAACCGTGGGGTTTGAGATTCTGGAATACACATGCCCAGCACGGGCCACGTCAAACAAACTGGAGGCTTTATCTGCATCATCGAACACAAAGGACGTGCTCTGGTAGATGGGCGTGGCTCGGGCACCGGTGGCAGTATCCGGTTGTTGGCCTGCGTGCAGAGCCAGGGTGTCGAATCCGAAGTGTTTCGGTCCGGCCATGGTGTTTTCTCCAGTAAGTAAAGCGTTGGCGTGTGGTTTACGTGATGCCAAATTCGTCTTGCCGTGCTTGCTTCACCACGTCGTAGTGAGCCGCTAGCAAATCACTTTTAAGCAGTACGCCGGTTATGGTTGGCGAGTCGGTGGATAGATTATCAACAACCGGCAAATAATCCAGCTGTCGATCAGCCATTAAGTTTAACGCGGTCACAATATTGGTGGTGCTACTCACCGCTACGTCCTTAGGCTCCATGCAACCAGCCAGAGGAAGCTGCGTCAAAGGCATCAAAGAATCGGCATCAGATTGCTCATAGTCTTCGCCAGAGTCCTGAGCGGGCTCAGCGCCATCAGATGAATCACTAACGGCCGCGGCGTGCCAGTGAGAGACAAGCGCTGTCATAGATACACTGCCCGCGAACTGCTGATCGTCGTCCACCAATAAGGCAATGCGTAATCGTTCGCGTCCGAGTTGCGCTTGAAGCGCAAGGGGCTCAATCGTGGCTGGAGCAACGGTAAAGCGTTGGCTGACCCGATCCGCCACTTGATGCGTCATCAGCAGCGATATATCACGCCCCGTTGTGATGTTGACTGATCGACTGGCCAACTGCCATCGGAAAAACGATCCCCAGGGCCCCGCCTGCATCGTGACAGTCGACACCGCCGCTGCCACCATGACCGCAACAGTGATGTCGTAGTCACCGGTCATTTCGAAAACAATCAAAACCGTCGATATCGGTGCCCCGAGCATGGCGGATGCAACGGCCGCGGTACCGACCAACGCGTACACCCCCGGGGCAGATAAAGGCCCGGGGAGAATGGCTGCCAGGTCGGCCCCAAGAAATTGCACAGCAGACCAACAGGCTGCGCCCAGTAACGCTCCTAAAAATACCGCTGGCCCGAATACGCCGCCTGCACAGCCACTGCCTATCGCTAACCCGACCAACAACAGTTTGGCGATTAATAACGGCAGCACCCAGTCGGCAGCCAACGCGCCGCGGAGCGCCATGTCGGTTGCTTCAAAACCCACACTCAAAACTAACGGCAATTCCAGAGCAACGATGCCAAATACCAAGCCTGCAAACATGGGTCGTAACCACTTCGGCATCGACAGCCGGTCCCAACCTACGCGGCTTGTATGAGCTACACCGATAACGACATACACCACGCCTGCGCCGATGACACCGATCAGCGCAAAAAGTGGCAATTCCCATAATGCCGACAATTGATAATCGGGTAAGTCGAAAAAGCGTTCTTCACCCAAAGCCAAATGACGCACGACTACCGCGGCAACGCAGGCCACCACGATGGGAGCGAACACTCGCAAGGTGTAGTAGCCCACGATCACTTCCAGCGCAAAAATCACCGCCGCCACGGGTGCGTTAAATGACACAGTAACAGCCGCCGCAGCCCCGCAACCGAGCAAAGCCAGTGATTGGCTGCGATCCAGTCGTAAGCGTTCGGCAAGCCAGGCTGACAACGAGGCACCAATATGAACGGCGGGACCTTCTCGCCCCAGCGGTGCGCCAGATCCGAGTGACACAGCCGCGGCGACCGCAGCAAACAAATCAGAGCGGGTGGGCATGCGCGCACTGTTCAGAGCACAAGCTTCCATAACATCGGCAATACCGTGATAACGCTGCCCTGGCATTCGCGAAATGAGTAAGCCAACAACCAAACCACCCAGGGTAGGAACCAAAATGATTCGCCACGCGGGTTGGGACGCCACAATGGCTGCGTATTGCTCCTCAGAGGCCTGCCCAAACCCCAGCCACTGAACCAGCAGAATGAGCTGAATAAGAAGTAGTGTAAAAACACCCACAACCGCCCCGCTCAACGCAGCAAGTGCGAAGAACGCAAAACGGTTCAACCGGTATACCCCATGGTGCGCCTTGCAAAGGCGTGCCTTAGCGGTGTTGCTTTGTCCAATGTGAGTAAACCAAGCGAGCGAACATGCGCCGGTAAGCTTGCGCGCCCACGAAAGGTTCGCGCTAATGCATCGGTCAACCAAACCACTTCACGCTGATCACCGGTGCGGCGTTCAACAAAGCGCGCAAGAATTTCGTCGCTTCCAGGGTCCGCTGATTTATTTCCTGTGCGCCAACCCATTTCGTCCAGCAAACCCGCGATATCGCGCAGCGCCAGGTTAAAACCCTGACCTGCTACTGGGTGCAGTAAACGATTCGCGTTTCCGAGTAACGCCGTCCGACGTCCGGTTTGTGCGGTGGCCTCAAAGCGTATCAGTGGCACAACCGTGCGTGGCCCCAGTTCGGTTAACGCGCCTAAACGTTGTCCAAATTCGGCTTGCAAGCGCTGCAAAATCTCCTCATCGGATGCTTGGTTTATCACCTCGGCAGCGTCAGGGCTCATGCACCAAACCAAACTCATGACATTGCCAGGGCGAGGTAAAAACGCTAACGGACCGTCGGGGGTGAAACGCTCAAAAGCCACACCGTTGTGCGGTTTTGACACAGCTACGCTACACATCAACCCGCTTTGATCGTAATCCACGTGATTTTGAGAAACGCCTGCTTGTGCACGCACGCACGAATTCACACCATCGGTGCCGATTAATAATCGCGTGCTCAGCGACTCACCAGATTCAAGCGATACCGCCAAGTATTCAGCATCGGTTTCAGATATCGAAACCACCGTCTCGCCCCGCACAAACGTGATGTTGGGGTGCTGTGCAGCGAGTTCAGCCAGCGCAACCACCCATTGACGATTTTCTATGACGTACCCTAACGCAGCCACGCCACATTCCTCAGCCCGAAGTCGCAAACTGCCGAGGTATCCTTGTTGTGCCACATGCACTTGCTGGATACGCTGTGCATTTGCTTTGATTGCATCCCATAGGCCCCATCGTTGAAGTAACTGCACGCTGGCTGAACCGATGGCTGTGCAGCGCTGATCTAACGAATCGACAGGCAACGCGGGCGGTGCAGGGTTTTCATCAACGAGAGTGACGTGCCAACCGGCTTGAGCACAGGCTAAGGCGGTGGGCAATCCTGCCAAGCCTGCCCCGATGACCAGCACATCTGAAGTATTCATGACCGACACGCCTTAACGATCACCGTTAGCATCAGCAACCTCACTACGCAGCCATCAGTGCTTCAATGTCTTCAATGGATTTGGGCGTATCCGCCGTGATGACCTCATAGCCATTGGCGGTAATCAGCACATCATCTTCTATGCGGATACCAATGTTTTTATACGCCTTTGGGATTCCCCGGCCTTGCCCGATGTACAGGCCAGGCTCAATGGTTAAACACATACCCGGTTCAAGTAAACGCCACTGCCCATCAATTTTGTAGTCACCCACGTCATGCACATCCAAACCTAACCAATGACCGGTACGGTGCATATAGAACCGACGGTAGGCTTCTTTTTTTATCAGCGTCGACAGACTGCCCTTTAACAAGCCCAGGTCTTTTAAGCCTTTGGTGAGAACCCGCACCGCAGCTTCGTGCGGGTCATTCCAGTGGTTGCCCGGCTGACACGCTTCAATCGCCGTTTCGTTGGCTTCCAGTACGATGCTGTATACCTCACGTTGCGCCTTGGAGAATTTGCCGTTTACTGGAAAAGTTCGGGATATATCACCCGCATAACCCGCCAACTCGGCGCCAGAGTCGATTAACACTAAGTCACCGTCATTAAGTTTGCTGGTGTTTTCGGTGTAATGCAGGATGCACCCATTCTCACCACCACCTACGATGGGCAAAAACGCATGCTCTCCACCTTCACGTCGGTAGGTGTGGATGAGTGACGCTTCCAGCTCGTATTCAGGCATTCCCGGCTTACACGCTGCCATAGCGGCGTTGTGTCCTTTGGCACTGAGCTTGGCGGCCGCCTTTAATTGTTTTTGTTCGGCGCGGGTTTTTATCACTCGCATGTCGTGCAAGTGGTAATCCAGTGAAATGAACGCATCCGGGTCATCATTACTGGTGCGTGTCTGGCGGGATTTTTTCAGCCAACCCAGCAATTGCGCATCAAACGCGGGGTTCTTTCCCAGGGTGTGATACACGTGCTGCCGCCCTTCCAGAAGGCCAGGCAAAATTTCATCAACATCATCGATAGGGAAAGCATCGTCAGCACCCAGTGCCTCTGGGGCCCGATCAACACCCAATCGTCTGCCATGCCAGGTTTCTTTCTCGGGGTCTCGATCGCGACAAAACATCAGGTACTCACCAGACTTCCGTCCCGGTATAAGCACCAACAACGCTTCAGGCTCCAAAAACCCGGATAGATATCGAAAGTTACTATCGGGCCGGTAAGCGTACTCCGTGTCACGGCTGCGCACGGCTACCGGTGCTGCCGGAATCAGCGCGATGGCGTTTTCATCCAAAGTACGCATCAGTGTGCGCCGGCGACGCCGGTACTCGTTAATTTCAGTTTTATTCAGCATACCGATCAGTGCACTTGGCTTTGGTTGCCGCCCACCACGGGCTGCAGTTCTTCATAAACCAGCAATACCCCTACACGCAGAAACTCGTAGAGTTCCTGCCAAGCACCTTCTTCAGATTCACCCAGTTCGTCCAGGTCAAGGTTCTGAATGGCCTGGAAGTCTGATATGACTTCACGCGTGTCGGCCGGCAAGCTGGCGGTGTCACGACCGCCAGAGGACAAGCCAAGCCCGTAATTAAAACCACTGCAAAAATCCACCAACCCGACGGCTCGTTCAGTTAGCGGGGAGGATTCATCAGGCATATCGGGTGCGAAACCGAGATCCGGATCGTTCAGATCAGCGACCGTTTGCTCGAACCAACGATCGAGCTCCCGGATTTGTGCCGCTTTGGCCTGAACGGCGTCCGCTTTCAGGTTCGCAGCATCCAGCAATTCGGTCAGCCAGCGACTTTTTGCAAGCCCCGTGACTTGGCCACAGAGTAAGCCCAGAGCCATGCCGTGGGCTTCCGATACGGATAACGGCACTGACAATTCCGCCAGCACGTCCGATCGTAGGTCGTAGTTTTTTCTCACAACCGAGCAGTTAACCTTGCCAGCGCATTACCCAATGAAGTATACAATGGGCGCACAGCCACCGCTGATCCATGCCATGAGCTATTCAGACATACACGAAGAAGTAGAACAACTTGAATCTCAGCTCAACGACCTTGCGTCGCTGTGCAAACGGCTGCGTTTGGAAAATCGCTCGTTAAGAGAACAGCAAGTCAGCTTGGTCGAGGAGCGGGCACGCCTCATTGAGAAAAACGAATTAGCGCGCACCAAGGTAGAACAAATGATTGTTCGCTTGAAGTCGCTGGAGGCCACGTCATGAACAACCGCCCCACCAATCGCATCGCTAATGCATCTGAAACGCGTCCGGTCAAGCTCCGCATCATGGACAAAGAAGTTCAGCTGGCGTGCAAAGTGGGCGAGGAAGACGAGCTTGCGAAAGCGGCCGCCTACATTGATCGATCAATGACTGAACTGAAAGGTCGCAACAGCACATCCAGTATTGAAAAAATTGCCATTGTGGCAGCTATAAACACTGCAGCCGAACTCATGAAGTCGCGTTCGACCAAGTCCGGAGAGCACCCAGAGCTTACCGAGCGGCTATCAGCGCTGAATGCCAAGCTGGAAGATCTTCTGGAAGAAGAGCCCGAGTCGGCCTAACCAAAGCACCTCTGGGGCTACCGATAAGTTAACAACCTGGGCTCAAACCCACACCAAAAACAAAACCGCGTGCTACGCTTCTAGCTGTATCATCTGCGGTGTTTGTTATCTTGCTGGGTATATCCCTTGAGCCTATTTTCGCACCCCGGGAACGGCTCGGTCGCTGTTGTTGTGCACGTCCGCCAAGGCGGAAAGCCTGATACGGTTCCGGCTGATCCCACTTGAACCGACTGGTTCAAGGTAGCACACTTGAGACGGCATTCGTGGTTGATACACCTTCACAAAACGGCGGTTCTGAACACGAAGACGCGCGCCAAGCGCTGCGCCAACGTTTGCGTCGCGCGCGCAAGTCACTAAGCGCGCAGGCGTTGCAACAAGCCGCCGCCAAACTACAACCCAACGTCATGGCGGTACTGGATAGCGTGCAGCAAACCACACCGTTAAATCGGGTGGCTGGGTATTTAGCGTTTCAGGGAGAAATCGATGTTTGCCCGGTGATGGATGCGCTACGTGTAAACGGTATTGAAACCTACGTCCCTATGCTAAACGGCGAAACCCTACAGTTTGCCTTGTGGTCACCGAACACACCACGCACCACCAATCGCTTTGGTATCGTTGAACCCAGTACACCGAAGACCGAATGGCTGGACGCGTCCGCTATGGATGCTGTGCTGGCACCGCTGGTTGCGTTTGATGAACGTAAACACCGGATGGGCATGGGCGGCGGCTTTTATGACAAAACGTTTGCCAACAGACGCCGCAGCTCCCCACCTCCGTGGCTAATCGGTGTGGCACACCAGTTACAACAGGTTCCAACCGTGCACTCGGACTGGTGGGATGTGCCGCTTGACCACATCGTCACCGATGAGAAAAGCTTTACCTAAGAAGCCAGAGGGGCCTCATCGGTAGCGTGAGTTTCCTGCTCGCTACTAACCGGAACCGCAGGTTCATACGGCGCGGTATTTACCACGTGCAGTTTTTCGTAGGTATAGCCTTCAATCATGGCTGAAACGCTGCCTTCTTTACCAAAGCCTGAATTTTTAATGCCCCCATACGGAAAACCCGGCAGCATGATGGCGTTTTGGTTGATTTGCACGATACCCGCTTCTAAGCGGTTAGCAATTGCGACGCATGTGTCGAGGTCTATTCCCCACACGCTTGCAGACAACCCAAACTCCAAAGCGTTAGCCTTCTCCACCACATCGTCGATGTCTTCGTAGCCCAGTACGCAAGTCACTGGGCCAAACACTTCTTCTTGATAGATCTCCGCGGTTACCGGAGGGTCGATAATCAAACTGGCGGGTACGAAATTCGCCTGAGGGAAGCGTTGCCGCTGTTCATCGATATTCGCTCGACAAATTCGTACGTCGATACCACACGCTTGCGCGGACTCGATATACCCGTTGACCCGCTCAGCCTGCTGCCGGGTAACAATGGTGCCGCATTGTGATTCCGGGTCCAGCGGGTCTCCGTACTTTATCTTCTGTAACTGCTTGCTCAGCTCATCAATAAACGCTGCCTTTATCGCATTGGGTACAAATATCCGTGTTGAGGCTGTACAGCTCTGCCCTGAACGCGTAAACCGGACCGATTCAAAAGCACCAGCTACCACTTGATTGAGATCACTACCTGGCAATACCACCATTGCACTCTTGCCACCGAGCTCCATGGATGCAGGTTTTAAACCTTGCGCTGCGGTTCGGTAAACATGACGGCCCGTGGCAACAGAACCGGTGAACGACACTTTACGCACGCGCTCATGGGCAATAATAGCTTGCCCGGTGACACCGCCAGTACCGGTCGCAATTTCAATCAGTCCGGGCGGGTATAAATCCTCAATAAGGCGCGAGATGTACAACAGCGAATAAGAGGCTTGTTCGGGCAACTTTGCTAGCACGGCATTGCCAGCGGCTACCGGGGTGGCCACCTTATAGCCAAAAAACATGAGTGGCACATTCCAGGGAATGATCGAACCCACGACCCCATAAGGCTGACGCGTGGTGTAGGCCTTACGCAGTGGGTGGGCTTCAGCATCAGCGCCCGCTAAAGGCGTTTCTTTTGCCAGCTCAGATACCGCATCAGCAAAGTAATCAAAGATATTACCAAGCAGCTGTACCTCCCCCTGGCATTCGGTCGTAAGCGCTTTGCCGGTTTCAAACGCTAGCAAGGGGGCAATGATGGTGTGGTGATCGCGAATACGCCGAGCGCTTTCGTGCAACCGAAGCGATTTATCCGCGTCGTCCAGGCTCATCCAAAGCGCTTGGGCGTTAGAGCAACTCAGTGCTAACTTATCGATGATTTGCTCATCAACTATGGGTAGATGCGCAACAGCTGTGTTGTACAGCGGATCGATTACAGGAAAGGTATCCAAACCTTCGTGTTGTGCATGTGGTTGTAAACGCTTGTCGTACCACGCTGAAAGCTTAGTGATTAACGAGTACAGCTCGCTACGGTCCATGTTCTTTTCGCACCTCTAGTGCTTGTTTATTCGATTATCCTTTCGTATCACTATAGTTCAAATGCTAATGCGTGCTGAGTAACTCCATCAAACAAGGTGTTTTTTTTAGATGCCAGAATAAAACGTGATTGCACCAATTCGGCGCACCCGTGCCATCAGATCGCTTAAGAGCAATGCGCCCACACTGCGGCTCGGACGATTGTGAAGCGTATAAAGGGTCAGAACCGACAATTTAAATGCATAAGGAAGACTTACAGTTGCCAGGATTTATCCGCGAGAAAACGCACAAACATTAACGACAAGCTTTCCCGGCGGGACCGATCTGGCCAAATGGCCTGTAACTGCAATGGCTTAAGGCTCCAATCTGGCAACACATGCACCAAGTCCCCACGGGCGATACCTCGGACAGCATGTCTTTCTGGAAGGGGTGTAAGCCCCATCCCTCTTCTGGCAAATTCGTACAGCGCATTCGCTGAATCAACTTCTATACGATGCGTACTGGGTACGATACTGGTGACACCCATCGACGACGTAAACTCCATTTTCGACGGACGCACTGAAAATTGTAGCCAGTGCCAGTCGCGAAGGTTTTCGGGGTGAGTCGGTGTAGCGTGTTGTGCAGCGTATAGCGGGCTTGCCACCAACAAACGTTTTGACTCGCCAATTGTTCGAGACATAAGTTCGCTATCAGCTGCATCACCCGCGCGGATTGCTACATCATACCCTTCGGCTATAAGATCTTTTGCGTGGTCTGAAAAATTGAACCGTAAGGTTACATCGGGATGCGCAACAAGAAACTGTGTGAATACATCCATCATGCCTGTCTGGCTGATGAATTCCGGTGCCGTAACGCTAATCTCCCCGGTTAAATGGGTAGACGTTTTTACTATTGCATCTATGCCTGATTCTGCGGCCTGCATCATCGTTTGCACATTACCGAGCAACACTTGCCCTTCTTGCGTGAGTGTCAGCTGACGGGTTGATCGATAGAGCAGTGTTACGCCGAGTTCGTTTTCAAGATCCGAAACCGCTTGGCTAATTCGAGACGGGGCGAGGCTTAAATGCTTCGCTGCCGCCCGAAATGAACCCTGCTCCACTACCGTTGCAAAAATGGCCATGCTGCGCAGGTTGTTAATCATAGGGTAGTCCTGTTGCAGCCTACGCCGCAGATACAGCCGCACAGTTTACGTCAGCCACTGTTCCGTATTTGCGAACAAAGCGTTCCTGCTTAGCACCCTTATCCAACGGCGTGCCTTTTTTTACACTTTTCTCACTGGGCAACATTCGTCACACCACTTACTTGTTGATGTGCGAGACCTGATGCCCACCCCTTCATTTTAACGAGGTACACGACATATGCAACGCCGACTGTTTATTGCAACCGGGCTTACCGCTTTAGTCGCACTTTCCACAACAAATCTAGCAGGAGCACAATCAATGGACCAACAGAGTCAAGCGTCATTCGACACGGTTATGGCTTTTATGGGCGCTATGGGTGCCGGTGATGCTGAGGCTATGTCCAGCTTAATGGCTGATGACATGGTTTGGCACAACGAAGGTGACACATCACTTCCATGGATTGGTGAAACTGTCGGTAAAGAAGCCATCTTCGAATTCCTGGGTGTGTTTTCCAGCAACTTAAAAACAACGCTTTGGGAAAACACCGATGCGTTTGCATCGGGTGACACGGTCGCCGTGTTCGGAAAAATGGATGGTGTTACGACACATTCAGGAAAAGCCATTGGGCCATTTACCTTTGCGTTGAGAGCGAAAGTTCGCGACGGACAGGTTGTTCTCTGGCACTGGTTCGAAGATAGCTTTGCCGTCAGCCAGGCCTATCACGACAAATAACCCACGGCAAATAATCAATGATTTCGGAGACGACTATGTATTTAACTAATTTCCTTCAATCACTTTCAAAATTAAACCCATTGGCGAACATGCGTAAAGATGGTCTAAAGCAACTGGCATTGGTATTCACGGTTACGGCCTTTACAGTCGGTTGCGCCAGTGACAGTAATAATAACCTCACCTCTAGTGATTCAGGTGCTGATACCCCCGCACCCACAGTGAGTGTCCGAGAAAGCGGAATAACGGTTAGCTCTCTACAACTCGGAAGTCTCACAGTGCATTCATTGACAGCACCTGAAGCGGTATTTGCTAACGCTACGCATATCTTTGAAACAGAAAATAGCTTAGTCGCCGTTGATACTCAGTTTCTTTTACCGAACGCCATGGACATGCGCGCTTTTGCCGATGAGTTAGGCAAACCGATATCACATCTGTTTATCACACATGAACACCCAGATCACTTCCTGGGCAGCGAGGCGTTCAGCGATGTTCCTGTGTACGCATTGGCGGAAGTCGTAGATGCTATCGTTGAAAATGGACAAGCTGAAATCGACGAAAAACAGGCTGACTTCGGCGCTGAAGCAATCGCCAGCACATTTGTAGTTCCTCAGGTACTCGAGCCAACTGCCATGACCATTGATGGTGTTAACTTTATTTTTGAGGAGGTACTTGATGCCGAAGCGCATGCGCAAATGATCGTCAAACTTCCAGACCATGGAGTAATTGCAACTGGTGATATCGTTTACAGTGGAGTGCATTTAATTCTTGCTGGACAGGTAGATACATGGACGGTTGCTCTTAACGATCTAGCCGCTACCAGCAATCTATACACCATCGTTCTGCCTGGCCATGGGGTGCCCGCTACTCCTGCCGTTTACGATGAAAACATCGCCTGGCTAGCTAAAGCCGGCGAACTTATCGGCAGCGTGGATAACGCAGATGATTATCGTCAGGGTCTTCTAGACGCCTTTCCCGATCTTGGAATGCCTGCAGCAATTGACTTTGTGATTCCATTTTTGTTTCCAAACGGCTAACAAAAAACCAACGCGTTATCAACGCAAGCAATTTGCGGTCGAGATTGCCCCCCGGTTAGGGGGCAATTTTATACCGGCAAATCAAAATGCAACACTTCCTCTTTGTGACCTAGTTTTGAATACAAACGCACGGCCGGGTCATCTTCGTAATCAGCCTGCACATACACTACCCAAGCCCCACGCTTAACCGCCTCTTGTTGGATGGCTTTTATAAGCGCCGTTGCGATGCCCTGCCGACGATATTCCGGGTAGACCCCCAGGTCGTAGATGTACAGTTCGCTACGTTCCTGCTCAAACTTTTTCAGCTCATACGCTGCGAGAGCGCCGGCCAACTTGCCATCCACTACTGCAGCCATTGCGACAAACATTCCACTACCGAGTAGAGAATGTAGATACCCGACGCCAGGACGGTTCTCAGCATAGTTCTCAGGTTCATCAAAGACAGAACTGAAGCAATCAAGCATGTCGTACATCAATGCTGTGTCGTTGTCAGTTAACGACCGAATTTCATAAGGCATACCCCTCTCCTATTCGTTGGCACCGGCTGCCTTCAAGGTATGGATCAACTCGAATGCAACTCCTGCCTGGTGAGGGTGCGCACTGGTTTGAACCAAGGCTAATGTGGTGCTACCGCCGTACATGTTTGCTATTGAATTGACATCCGTGCCACACGCAATGAGTAATTCAGCCACCTCCACCGCATTCAACGGTGTTATTTGTCGATAAGACTCAACCCCGTTTGCTCCAAGGTAGTGCAGTAAGGTTGCTGCGTGCCCGTATTGTGATCTTTGGCGAATAATTTCCGGGGATTCGGTTAGTCGGCGTGCTAATTCTGTTACGTCACCATTGATTACTGCGTCTACGGCTAGTTCAAATTGAGCATCCAGTGTGCTCTCATCCATATCCATAACCGTTGTCCAGGATTCAAACCCGTGCTCTGCCGCTATAGTCTGTTGCGCATGCGCTTCGGTTACCTCAGACGCAAGAATAGCCTCAGGTGAGAGACCGATAAAGTCCGAGCACCAACAGCCTAGATGAAAAGCAACCGCTTGATTACCCTGCTCATGGCCAGTGAGAACAGCATCCGCCTGCTGTTTAAGTCGTTCCAATATCGTCAGTTCCGTGTATGGAGTTGCCAACAGACTGCCATGCAGCTGCCGTACGGAATCAATCGAGCTGTCTATATAAATCTTCGACATTATCGCTATGGTTTCCCGTGCCAAGGCTTCATGGGTATAAAGAATGACTTATCAATCACCACTATGCTAGCGTCTTACCGAGTTTTCCTGACACTCCAAATAGAAGAAGCAATCTCCATTTTATGCCGCTAACCAAGCAAGCGACCATCCACCACACACGGTGGGAAGATGTCCAAGGGCTTTCGCTTGGAATCATTCTCGCATCCCTGGGTGTGCACCTTCTCACAGCAGCAGGCCTATTCACCGGACAAACAGCCGGTATCGCCATCATAATCAGCTATTTAACCGGCTGGTCCTTCGGCTTCGTTTTTTTTATTATTAATATCCCGTTCTACTTTCTAGCGTACTACCGCTTAGGGTTAGCATTCACTCTCAAGTCTATCGCCAGCGTATCGGCGTTGTCGCTGATCACCGAACTGCTTCCGTTCGGGTTGCCGATAAGTAATCCGGAACCATTTTTCGCAGCCGTGGCGTTCGGTGCCTGCGTTGGCTTAGGACTTCTTGCTACGTTCCGCCATAACGGTTCCTTAGGTGGTTTAAGCGTTGTCGCACTATTAATCCAGGACAACACAGGCTTTAAAGCCGGTTACGTTCAACTCATCGCTGACACCATTATTTTTGCTATCGCGGCTTTTCTATTCCCACTACCCATCGTAGGCTGGTCGTTGTTTGGCGCGGTTATTCTCAACAACGTCATTGCAATCAATCATCGACGTGACCGTTACATTGCTACGTAACCGTTAATTTTTTACACTGATTCCTGACTAGGATACGGCTGTGCCAGAGCTTTCAAACTTACTGTTATTCGCCGTTGCTTCACTGGCCCTCACCGCTACTCCTGGCCCGGATATGATGATCGTGGCCGCTCGTAGCGCAGCCCAAGGGCGTTCAGCTGGCTTTGCAACGTACTTAGGCGTCGCAGCAGGCTCATTCGTTCATGCCTTGGCCTCAGCGATAGGATTATCGCAGCTTTTTTTAATTGTTCCTTTTGCCTACGATGTCGTACGTTATTTAGGAGCAGCGTATCTTGCGTACCTGGCATACCAAGCCTTCCGCTCGGCGCAACCATCAACGAAACCGGGTAAAACACCAGTGGCCGTCAGTATGACGACCATGTTTCGACAAGGATTTTTATCCAACGTGTTAAACCCGAAAGTTGCCCTGTTTTTTCTGGCTCTGTTTCCACAGTTTATCGACCCAACGGTAGGTCCTGTGTGGCTTCAAATCTTTGTATTGGCCATCATTTTAAATATCGTAGGCTTGGGGGTAAACGGCACAGTCATTCTTATCGCAAGCCGCGCTGTATCTTCAGTGTCCACCAGCCCAACATTTGAAAAATTCGCACACTATGCCCTGGGCACAGTGTTTGGCGGACTGGCGGCAAAACTCGCATTCGAAGAGCGGAATTAGTAATAAAGTTAGTACTCACACGCCCGGTTGATTGCCTCTAAAACGTCAATAAACACTAGGAAGCCAAGGCCTTATGCATAAATATGGCACTAGCAGGGCACAAGACGCTGAACTGACTGGACTGCTGTATGCCAGCCGGGGCAGTAGCCCTGGGAACGATGGTGTAACCGTGACGTATAAAAAATCGATCAGCGGTCTCAGTAAGTAAATACGTTTGCTGAACCCCAAGCGATACAGCGTGTTGTTCCAGGTGTTTCAAAAGTGCTGTCGCTATGCCTTGCCCTTGGGCATCAGCTCGAACCGACAACGATCGTACCAGAGCATCAGAGCCATAAGGTTCCATGCCTGCGACCCCCAGTAGTGTATCTGTAGACTGCGCACCAAAGAAGTGCTGCAAATCCAGTGTTTCAATATCATCAACGGGTAGGTTGTTTTGTTCCAACAAATGCTTAAGTTTCACTTTATCGGGGTGATTAGCTATACGGACATCAAAGCCATCTTCAACCATCATCTTCCAAACGCCCTCCATCGTTCCAGTTACCGAATTGTTTTCCTTCGGCCGTGCGCTTTACAAAGTTCGAGAGCCGTTTTTCAAGTTCAACTGGCTTTTTTACCATTTCATCGATGTAGCCCACCCGGACGCGAACGTACAACGACGGGAAAGTTTTAAAGTATTTCATCGCACCGGGTGTTTGCTTTAATGCATCTTTCACATAAGCGGGCACCGTAAACGATGCATGTAAATCAGGCAGCGTTTTCAATCCGGCTTCGGTCATAAGCCCTAATCGAATTAATCGCCTTGCTCGAGCTTTATTGAGTTCTGTCCAGTTACCTTTGGGTTTCCGTGGAGAGAATCGCTGTGCTTTTTCAAACTGATTACGACGTTTCTGAATCCCATCGATCCAACCGAAACAGATGGCTTCCTCCACGGCATCTAAGTAACTCACCGTGGCTAACTGTTCTCGATCATCTAAAAGCAACCAAATCTCTTTGCTCACCTGATGATTAGCCTGTAGCCATTCTCGCCACGCTTCTCGGTTACCAGGTTTAACTGTCTCAGTGATATCCATTGGCTGCGTGTTACATACCTAATAACGGAAGATGCTTCAGTTGTTTGTACTGCAACGCTGCCGCAAACACCCGAATAAGTGCTCTTTCAGGCAACACACCGGTTAGTGGCAGGCGTAGCTCTCTATTGCCGTGATACTCAAATTCGTCCGGTAACACTTCCCGAAACGTTGCCACGAGCTTAGTATTGCAATTGAAATAAAGGGACAACGTATCTGGCGACGCCTGCTTCCACGCCATTCGAACCGGGCTTCCGTTCCGACTACCAAAACTGGGCTCACTCCACTTCAACGATTCTTCAACAGGCTGAGAACCACACGTCAAAGCGGTATCGTGAAGTAATTGCCTGACCGTGGCGAAACGCTTTTTCGCATGGGATGGATAGTCTGCAATTCTCGC
Organism: Granulosicoccaceae bacterium; assembly: GCA_020629835.1. Taxonomy (GTDB): domain Bacteria; phylum Pseudomonadota; class Gammaproteobacteria; order Granulosicoccales; family Granulosicoccaceae; genus Granulosicoccus. Next base: position 33,635 of record JAHDCO010000028.1, on the reverse strand, counting down.
GTCTATCGGACTGTTCTGAGGCATCAGCGCCTGCTTACTCACAAGTGATCAACTGTTCAGCGGAACCCAGTGCACGGCGGAGGCATCCAGCCCAGGCTGAATTTCCCTCGGCATTTAAATGAATACCATCTCCGGTGTGATAGTCCACCCTGAGATGCCCATTAGAGTTCGCCATTTTTTTGTAAGAATTTAAATATCGAACGGAAGGTTCCTGTTCAGCAGAACTTAACAGCGATTGATTCAATAGGGTTATACGATCATTATTAAAGTCCTCTGAGAATTCGACTGAATACCCATCTAGCGGTTGAATCGCACTGATCAAAATGTTGCTGGTCAATGGCAACAGTGCGCTAATAATTTCATCGTAGTTGGCTAGTATTTCTGCATCACTTCGGCGTTTAAGATCGTTCACACCGATGGCCAATACAACGGCGGAAGAGCGACTAATAGAGTCGGTATAATCAGGAAGGCGTTTCAGTACCCCATACGTTGTATCCCAACCGATCCCATAGTTAGCACTGGGTGTATCCAAAAGCGCTACGGGCAGCCCTTGGGTAATACTATCCCCAATGAGTATGACACTTCCATCTGGAACAGCACGGTCCGCACCACGGTAAGCACGCGTCATTTCTTTATAAAAAGGACCCAGCTCAGCAGGCTGCGCGATGCCGAGCTTAACCGTCACTTTTTCTACGATATTTGACTTCCATACACAAACGCCAATGATGGTATACAAGGCGACCAAGTGCAATTTGGAAAATATCCTGAATCTCATAAATTCCTACCCAGAAACGCACGAATTAGAAAGGCTGCCGGTATTTCAGTGTAGTGCATAGTTTCATTTTTTATGACTAGGCTCGCATACGGTACCGAACATCAGGTATCGCAGCTTAGGGATTAGCCACTACCCGAAAAATATTAGCGTGTTCATTAATACACAGCAGATTTTATAACGTGCCATACGCCTGCTTTTTGATAGACCCCCATCTCTATAACCGCATCTCGCTTTTCATAAATACCTTTCCAAACCGTTCGATACACGGTAAGCCCGTTAAATTCACTATTACGCAACTGGCCTAAAAGTTCGTAACTTGAATTCATGCCATTTCGACTGTGCATTCCTTCTATATCGTTTTCAAACCGCTCAACCGTAAAGTCTTCCAGGTACTCAGGTTCATAACGTTTGGTGTACAACGCAAAATCAGCTGTATCATCGGCTTTCAACATTTCCTGCAGGTACCTCTCTGATACCTCTAAAACCTCTTCGCGAATCATGTTGAATTAACCTCCACCCAGGCAATCAGGTGACTGTGCGTATCTGTGTATCTCCGCTAGCACACCCTCAGACATCCAACTATCCGCATCGATGGTGACCACCCACTCTGTGTCAGCGTGCTGAACGCCTTTGTTCTTTATAGCCGATAGATTCTTGGAATCTTCACACAGAATTTTGGCTCCAAAGTTCTGTGCAATTTCCCCAGTTCTGTCCGTACATCGGTTCAATACGACGATGATCTGAACATTCAATTCTGTGGGTATTATCTGCCGTTGGATTGATTGCAAACACCGTTGAATGTATTGCTCTTCGTTATGGGCAGGAATCACGACACTGATTTTCATGGATGACGGCATCCTGTTGGATTTGCGCTTGGAAAACTACCACTGCTCTAATTAATCGACTACTGAGAAGAGCATATCAGGTGTTTCTTGCCTCGATTACTTCACCTCGTCTTGCGCAGCTAAACTCAACAGTGCTTGGCCTTCCAGTCGATACCCTATCCACTCAGACTTTGGTTTTGCGCCAATAGCGTCGTAAAACTCAATGGCCGGTTTATTCCAATCCAAAACGCTCCACTCAAATCGCGGGCAATCATTCATTACAGCAACTTTGGCAAGATACTGAAGCAAGCGTTTACCCGCCCCAACACCACGATGCGATGGCGAAACATACAAATCTTCCAGATAAAGCCCGTTCTTGCCCAACCAAGTGGAAAAATTTAGAAAGTACACAGCAAACCCTATGGGTACTCCATCAGACTCACAAATTAGCGCTTTAGTGGTCGTGTTTTCATCAAACAAATTCGTGCGTATATGTTCTACGCTGGCAACGACTTCCTCTTCTGCTTTTTCATATCGTGCAAGCTCTACAACAAAGCCAAGGATGACTTCGGCATCTTCAGCGCTTGCCTCACGAATAACTAGCTCTGACAACTAAACTCTCCAATCTAAAATTTTTTATTCAGGACATGATCATCCCAGAAAATTGAATAAAAAGAGCCCCAGAACTCCTACGAAATACCAAATTACGCTGACAATAACCATTACCAGAAAAGTCGATATGACGGCAGAGATGCTTGGTGTGTCGACAGGTTTTTCAGCTTCTGCAGAGGTCCCTGGCTTTACCTTCGAGCCGGTTTTGGTAGTCCAGTAACGCCCCGCTAGTCGAGCGGTTGTTTGAGCACACGCGCCCAACACAACACATAAAGGGAATGACCAGCCCTGAAAACCAGCGATCGTGAGTATCACGATAACCAGTCCATTGAAGAGTCGGATGCGCGATCGAAACATAAGCGATATCGTTAGTTAGCAGCTTTTACTTATACTGAGCTGACGTGATGAACTGTGCAAACGATTCGCACCAGACAATAACGGTGTTGTATTGAGACGGATCGATTCCTTGTGGCACTTCAACTAAAAAATTATCAAACGTCTTTACATCCCCCACGAGCGCCATTTCCGGTTTAAGTCGTTTGAAATCTGACTCGGTTTCGACAAACTCTGTAGATAAGTACAACTTATAGTCTGGACCTGGCGCGAGCTCACCCATTAGTGAAATGGAAGATGCGCTTACCGACACCTCACCTTCACCCCAATGAAACGCGTCGCTATCCTGTAGGTCTTTACGAAACTCAGCCGTATAAGCCGCGTTCTGCGCCACGGACGAAACCGCTTCCACAGACGGACCTTCAGGTGCTGTAAGTATCGGGAGCGCATAAATGCCCGCCGCAAATCCAACGGCGGCGACGACGCCGTGAGAGACAAGAAGCAACAGAACTTTTTTTACACTCATACTTAGGCCTTCTTTTAGCTTTTTGGATGGTCTGACGCGAGATAGTACATGGCTCACTCAGCCGCCACAATTCTTGTGATTATTCTGACTCCGCATACGCACGATTTACTTGGTAATCCATGAAAACTATCAACTGTGGTCTGTTGATTTCTAAGCTTCGACGTGTGTATTAGCGCTTTTCATCGCGCAAACTATCTATGAAACGATTTAGGTCGCTGAGCGACGAAAAAACATGCAGCGTTTTATTTTCAGACAGGGCTTCCACACGCTGCAAAAATGACTCATTCCAAAATTTTGGGCATAATTTCAACACCTTAAAGCTTTGTAGAGTGCCATGCAGTACTGAACTACCCTCAGGCCAACCGGCAGGCTTGACGAATAGCCCCTTGAGGAATCGTTTCACCACCAACCAGTAGGTCACAGGATACGGAAGGTCGATATAGATCAGCGTATCCGCCGCTTCCAGACGCTTGTAAAACGAATCCAGTGAATTCAGCGGGCTAAATCCTTCGATGATCCATTGATCAGAGCTCAGAATGTTGTCATGTTCAACGTTGTAAGCCTCCCGATCAACTTCGTCCCCATTGGGTAGATACAAAATGGCGTCCAGCGGGTACAACGGCAAACCAGTGGCTTCCGATAGGGCCTTGCTCAATGTGGATTTCCCGTTCGCCGGTTTACCGAACACAGCAACTTTTTTCATTCTAGTGTCTCCTTTCAAGAAATCGCTTCAGAAGGCGGACACTAAAAACCCACCTTTGAGGCGGGTTAGTTTTACTGCTATTGCACTAAGCACCCACCATTCCTATGGAATGATGATAATTTTTCCAAGTTGTACGAGGGTTTGTCTTTCCACAGCTACATACTGATTTCTCAACAAACCTCTGTCAAGTACAACGCGAACACTTATACCGGCCATTTTGCCAGTAGTCCTCGAGGTTTCGTTACGACTGAAATTATGGGTTGCGGGAGAAAAACGAGCTGAGTCGAAAAGTAAAATACCCCATAGTTAGATAACAGTACATTTAACCAACCGTATATGCTCTTACATCAATAACAGTTGACCCCGCAACGGATGCGGCGGTTATACCTTCGTCGGAATCTTCGAAAACCAGACAGCGAGAAGGTGATAGACCCAAACGAGCAGCAGCGGTTATGTATATCTCAGGATTCGGTTTACAGGCTGTTATATCGTCAGCGGTCAAAATTATAGTAAAGAACGACAGCAAACCTACCTCATCGAGGGCTTTTTCTACACTACTCCGTTGCCCGCTGGAGGCAACCGCCATTGGATAATGACTAGCCTCACGGCGGACAATACTTGCAACCGCATCAATTTCAGTAACTTCTTGGATACAAGCCAAAAAGTAGGATTCACTATCCGAAACTGCACGAGCTACGTCAATTTTTCCGCCATTTTTCTGGTTTAGTGCCGTTAATAGTTCAAAACGTGACAAGCCCTGTCTTTGCTGGTACCACTCTTCATCCATTGACGTATATTGGTCTCGCAGCGCTAGAGAAAATGCCTTGAAATGGGTTGGCGCACTTAGTACTAAGGTCCCATCAACATCAAAGACCATTGCGTCAAATGAGTAAGTCGACAGATCTATCGTTGCCATACCAGTTCGCATATAAAATGAGAAAATTAAGAAAGAGACACCTGAATCAGTGCGCTATGCGGTCGGCAGCAGGACGGGCTTATCATCCGCGATTCTCACATGAACAGACGTACCGCGTTGAAAATACGTCCTAGTCTGATGATCGACAACGAATAACTCACCCGCATCCGTTCGCACATCGTACTCAACGTGCTTACCCAGATACGTGGCGTTCAGCACTTCCCCAGGAAATGAGTTTTCTACACGGGCCTCAGTCAAACTTACATCATGAGGGTGTACGGCCAGTCGGGCCCGTTTTGAGGGACTCCCTTTGAACTGGGTACTCAACTGAATGCCGTTTAATTCAACGATGGCATTCTGATTATTACAAGACAACACCCGGCAGTTTACGACGTTCGCATCACCAATAAAATCTGCTATGAATTCAGAATTCGGCTTTTCGTAAATCTCAGACGGACTACCCATTTGGGCTATGACACCTGCCTGCATAACGACAATTTGATCAGAGACCGCCATGGCCTCTTCCTGATCGTGCGTTACATATACTGCCGTTAGCCCTAAGTCTTGCTGTATCTGTCGGATTTCACTTCGCACGTGACGTCTCAATTTTGCATCAAGGTTTGAGAGAGGCTCATCAAAGAGCAACACGTCTGGCTCGAGCACCACGGCTCGTGCGACCGCGACTCTCTGTTGCTGACCACCGGACAACTCACTGGGTAATCGATTCTCAAACCCTGCCAGGCCCACCATGTCCAACCCTTGAAGAGCAACTTTCTTCTGTTCTGACTTCTTCATCTTAGAAGAGACACTTAACCCATAGCAGACATTTTCCAGTACCGTCATATGTGGAAATAATGCATACGATTGAAACACCATCGCAACATTTCGATACGAAGCGGCCTGATGAGTGACATTCTGATGCCCAATAAAGATATCCCCAGATGTTGCGTCTTCTAGACCAGCAATCATTCGTAGCATGGTGGTTTTGCCACAGCCACTGGGTCCTAGTAGAGTAACCAACTCCCCAGCTCGTATATCTAGCGACACGTTATCAATAGCCAAAACATCACCATAACGTTTTTGCACGTTTGACAATCTGACACTGGATGAAGTCTTGTTATTAATCATGTGGATAGCGCTTTGTTAGATGCGGGACGTCCGAAGTCCTGTTGAACCCGATTGTCTCGACGTAGTTTTCGTTGGCCGATGAGCAGTTGTAGAATTAATATCGCCGCGAGCATCGTTAGTATCAGTACAGCTGAATATGCGATGGCGATTCCAAACTCACCATTCTCTACGCGGCCGACGATGAATGATGTGGCCATGTTATGGCGTGCGCTGACCAGAAAGATCACAGCACTCACCGAGGTTATAGCTCGTACAAAGCTGTAGATAAGTGCGGCCAATATGGCAGGTCCCAACAACGGTACGATGACGCGTCGCAACGTTGTGAAACTCGACGCGCCTAGGGTTGTAGATGCTTCATCCAAACTCTTATCTAACTGAGACATAGCGGCTATACCACCACGAACGCCGACCGGCATATTTCTAAACATAAACGCAATGATCAGTATCAAGCCGGTGCCGGTCAGCTCGACAGGTGGAACATTAAAGGCCAGAATGTAACTTACCCCGACAACCGTACCTGGTATGGCAAAACTCAACATGGTGCTGAATTCAAATACTGACTTACCTGCAAAACGTTGTCTCACCAACAAATACGCTGTTAGCAAACCAACCAATGCAGTTAAGGGTGCAGCAATCGTTGCGATTTCCAGAGTTGTGATGTAGCTGTCCCAAGCCGAACCCACCAACTTGACACCACCATCAATACGTATTCCAAAGGCATCGAGGTAGTGCATTAAAGTAAACGAGTTGTCGTAGCCCCACAATTTGACAAAGCTGCCGTAAACAATCATCAGATACACCACAGCCGTGAACACCGCCCACGGGATTGCGGTGAAATAACACGCCCAACGAAGCCCGACGCTTAACCCGCTGTGAGAACCAGAGTCAGCTTTACCGGTTACTGTTGCGTAGGATTTTTTCCCAAGCCACCGACGCTGAGTGAGAAAGGCAAGAACCGTTAAGGTCAATAACACCATACCCAGAACTGCGGCACGCGAGGTGTCGGCTACCGCCCCAACGATGGCGAAGTAAATCTCGGTAGACAGTACATTGAAATCCCCGCCTAACACCAATGGGTTTCCGAAGTCGGCCAAGCTTTCTATAAACCCGAGTAAAAACGCATTGGCTAACCCTGGCCTCATCAATGGCAACGACACAAAACGAAATGTCTGCCACCGGTTGGCATTCATCGTTTGTGAGGCTTCTTCCATCGAAGGGCTAACTCCTTCAACCACACCAATCATCACCAAGAATGCAATGGGTGTGAACGATAGAAGTTGGGATAGGTAAACCCCAGTGAAACCGTACAACCAGCGCGTTTTCTCGGTATCAAAAAGCTCATGGGACCACTCGGTCACCACACCTGTACGACCAAACAGCAGTATAAGAGCAAGTCCAATGACGAACGGCGGAGTGATTATCGGTAGCACCGTCAATAATCGGAGTGATCTTTTAAGTCGAAAACCAGTACGTGTAGCAACTAGCGCAAAGGACAGTCCCAGCATCGTAGTCCCGGCACCGGTTGCTACAGCCAACATCAACGAGTTGATCGCTGGGCCACAAGATCCGGCACCGTAAAAACATCCTACACCCCAAACGTCGGATGAGAAATAACGTGATAAAAAGCGAATGGCCCCGTAACCACCATCAGGCAATTCAAACGCTCTCACTAACACGTGCGCGATAGGAAAAAACACAAACAACGCCACCAGTAGGATGATTGTGCCGATCAATCCAACAATGAAATTGTCGCCGCCACCACGCTTTAATCCAGAGATACCAAGTGTGATGAGGTAGAGAGAGGAAGCGGATACTAATAACGCTCCAACCCCTAATCCTGGTTGACCCAAAACCGCAGCAGTACCAGCGAGACTACCTACCCAAAACTCTGGACCCGTACGGCCGACCCAGAATCCCTGAAAAACAACCCAGAGTAAGCTGAGTAACCCCATGGCGAAAATGCACTTCGCGTTAGTTCGCTGGTGTCGAATAAACGCAACGCAGACGAGCGTGATAAGAAAAAAAACTATCGGTGGCAACAGCCACCACCGCCCATGCAGCAGAACCTGCATGAAGGCAGACGCATGATCGACATCGGTAGGTGTTCGAAGCCAAGCAAAAGACCAGAAACCGTCACCTATGGCATACCATGGCACAAGAGCGGCTCCGGCCAATCCAGCAATGAGCCAGAAAAAGGCGGATTTATTCATGTCTGTTTTTTTAAGGGGTGAAGGTGGGAAAGTGCTACGAACCGATTTGGCTGCATGTCCGTTTGCAGCCACTGGTTCAAGGACTACGGAAAAAAGGTTCGTATTCCTTCTTACCGGAAATCACACATCAGTTTTTCGGTGCGTTCTTTACTTCTGCATCCCAGCGAGACAATAAGCGTTCCCGCGTATCGGTAGAACCATAAGTCGCGAAATCGTAGTCGATGAGCTTGATGGAAGCGAGATCCGGTGATTCAGGTGCCACAGTAGCCTTAGAGTTTGACGGCACTTGAAACGCCTTTACTTCCACCGATCGAGACTGCACCGCTGCGTCCAACGCAAACTCAACCCACTGCTTGGCCGCTTCCGGGTTCTTTGCCCCCTTAATAATGCTAACCGCACCAACTTCATACCCAGTCCCCTCACAGGGGGCTACGATTTCTAGTGGAAATCCTGATGAGGCCAGCTTAACCATGTCGTGCATGAAGCCAATAGAAATCGTGGTTTCGCCTCTGGCAGCGGCCTTACTCGGTGCTGAACCTGACTTGGTGTACTGATTAACGTTTTTTCCAATTTCAGTTAGCAGTCCATACGCCTCGTCCTCACCGAATAGCTGCACAAATGTGGCGAGCTCGGTATACGCCGTACCCGAACTGTTCGGATTAGCCACCTGAATTTCACCAGCATAAGCAGGATCGGATAAGTCTTTCCAGCAGGCCGGTGCTTGCAGGTTTTTTTCAGCCAGTAATTCACGGTTATATGCGACGCCTAAGGCTCCTGCGTATATGCCAACCGTTTTACCCTCAGAAATCCTGGACATATTTTGCGCCCAGCCCAGTAAATCACTGGTATCCACACCTGAGGGTTGCAATAAGTCCTCAGACGCTGCAATGAGATGGGGATCCCCTGTCCCACCCCACCATACATCGATTTTAGGGTTCTCAGCCTCTGCTCTAACCTGAGCAAGCGTCTCTCCCGTACTTTTTCTAACCATGGCTACATCAATGCCGGATTGATCCGAAAAACCCCGAGCCATTAAATCGCACCACGACTGTTCGGCACTGCATACAACATTTAGCGAGTTCGCAGCCTGAACCCCCTGCGCAGATATCACTGATAGACCAAAAACTGCGATGGCAAATGTGCGTTTCATCATGAGTAAACCTCCGTTATTAGTATTGTTTGATCGACAAAAATTGGGTGATACACACCACCCTAAAGCGATTATGATGAACAGACATGCCGAACTCTATTGACAGTATTTCGCGTTTGTTTCAATTATTACAACTATCTGGAAATTCATGGGTTAAATTGAGAATGTTTCAATTATTACAACTTTATTTTTCACAACGCTTACCACGTTCTAGGGTTACTACGACGCGTTGCGTTAACACCCTCCAATTCACCAATAACTAACATCAACCACTGTGACCTCTAATCGGCAAACCATAGCGGTGATTGACGATGATCCTTTATTAAGCGCTGCACTGGAGGAATTACTGCATGACAATGGTTTCGCCGCTTACACGTTTAGAGACAGTGAATCACTAGCACGATCAAATCAACATCACTTCGATCTTTATCTAATCGATCTAAGACTTGCCAATGAAAGTGGCTTAGACATAACGCGGGATCTGTACAGAAACAGCAACGCGCCCGTCATAATGCTCAGCGGCGTCGGTGATGAAATCGACAAAGCAATCGGTCTAGAGGCTGGAGCCGATGACTTTGTCTCTAAACCGTTTAATCCCAGAGAACTGATAGCACGCATTCGAGCCTTGCTTCGACGCTACAACGCCATCCAGCAGGCCCACATTGTGTCTCCAACAGAGGAAACGCCTGGGAAAATTATCTTTGGCACACACACCGTCGATATAAACCATCGTTTACTGTTCAATAACAAAGGCCAGGAAGTATCACTCACCAATGCCGAGTTCCGTTTATTAGAGTACTTGGTAATAAATCACGATCGAATTATTGATCGACCCGAACTGCTCAACCACCTTGGGGGTGACTTAACTCAATACGTAGATAGGACGATAGATGTCATGATTTTGAGATTACGGGGAAAGATCGAAGTCTCGCCTTCCAAGCCCGTCCATTTACAGACTCGTCGCGGTAAGGGTTACGTATTTGTTCTGCAACCCAATATTAGCCAGGACTAACGCGTGTTAGCCCGCTTCGCCGCACTACACCATAGTATTCAAACACGCCTACTAATCGCTGTAACCTTGCTGGCGTTGGCTACTATGGTTATCGGATTAACGACGCTGTATTGGTTGAATCGATCTAACAATATCCTCAGCGACTTACACAGTGTGACACTAGAGCAAGTTAACCGATCGCACGAGTTAACGCGCCAAAGCTCCGTTTTCGCTACGTCAGTACCGTTTTTTCTGAACTTGCGCTCCTCGTACCTGATCAAATCCGAAGGCAATAAGCTGTTAGATTTGATTGATTCATCCATCAGTGTCTGGCAACAGGATATTAAAACGAACTCGTTAAAAAACACTAAAACTGTTGAAGTAGAAAAAACGTTGCAAAAACTACGTATCTCCATGGTTGAACTAGTAGCAGTCGTAGAAAACTTAACCACAGTTGAAGATCAAACGCTCCGCTATACAACAGAATTATCGAGTATATCCAAAACCATCCGATCTCAAAAAAGCCGTTTGAATTCTTTTGAAGAACTGAGTGCTGCAGCACACGCCGAAGTTATTTCCAGTTTGCTATTCGCCGCATCCCATGCCAACAGTTTTCTAAGCTTGGGCGAGTATCGACGGCAATATCTTAAGAAAACAGAAAATCTATACTGGAAAGACCCAAATTCTCCTTTTCAAAATGCCTACAAATCCATGCACAACTTAGCCGTAGGGAATGAAGGATTATTCGAAAGCCGCTATGCCGTATTACAACAAAATATAGCGACTCGCAGAGCACTGAATAGCGTTAGTAGCACAGTGAAATCATTGAGTGAACAGGTACTAAACGTCATACAGCAATCAGAACACGATATTGCAAACCGGCGAGAAACGACGACCGCCAGTCTGACAAGAGCGATCGTACTGATCGCCTTCGTAAGCCTCGCTTCTATACTGCTAGCCGTTTTCGCCGCGGTTTATATCGCAGGGTATGTCATTAGAAATCTTAATACGATCACGACAGCGATGACCGCATTGGCTGAAGGAAACCTCTCATCGCAACTACCTGTCATAGAACAAAGTAATGATGAAATTGGCCGATTGCAGGCCGCCTTGAGTGTCTTCCAGAAAAATGCGTTCAGCCTAAACCGAACGATTAGACTGTTGGAGCAAAAGACTGCACAGTTTGAATCAACCTTTAACAACATCAATGATGGGGTGGCGATTAGTAATTCCTCTGGCTTGGTACTCGCTAAAAATCCACGGCTTAATGACCTCCTTTGCTTATTCGGCCATGAGAATGAAGTCTATGTAGGTTCTAGTTTGTACAGCAAAGTTTCGAGTATTTTCACTATGACTGGTCACTCCATGACCACCCTAAAACACACGGGTTATTCAGATCTTCAAAACTCACTAGGCCAAACGGTCGAAGTTCGACTAAGTCCTCTACCTGATGGAGGCCACGTATGGTTGTTTTCCGATACTACCGAACGTCGACGCGTTGAGGAGAAACTTCGCCACTTTCAGCGGCTCGAAAGCTTGGGACAACTTACCGGCGAGGTTGCCCATGATGTAAATAACGTGTTGAGTGCAATTCAAACGACCATACCACGAGTAATCTCACGACGAGAAGACCCTGCCTTACACCAAGCGGCGGTAAGTCGCATCAGCGACGCAGTGGATCTGGGCAGCTCACTAACGCATCGCCTCTTAGCGTTTGCGCGACGCCAACAACTGAAGCCTAAACGAGTTGAATTAAATGAGCTAGTCGTAGGTGTTAGTGATCTTATTTCTCTGAGCTTGGGTGAAGAAATAGAGTTTGTAGTCACTGAGTGCGCTCAATCGATCTATGTGACAATCGATCCTTTGCAGTTAGAAAGCGCTCTTTTAAATCTCTGTTTGAATAGTGCAAAAGCCATTGATGGACAAGGCAAAGTCACGATTACGGTGTCCTTACTTCAGAGCGCATTAGCAAGCATTGAGGTTCGGGATACTGGTTCTGGTATGACCGAGGAAATTGCGCGCCGAGCCATCGAACCCTTCTTTACAACACAAACCGGGAGTAATGGAACTGGATTAGGTTTAAGTATCGTATACGGTTTTATTAAACAGTCAGGTGGGGATCTTTATATTGATAGTGCCCTAGGCGATGGCACACGAATAACCTTGACCGTACCAATTAACGACAACGCTGTCAGTACAGTCTCACCCATCTCATCCAATACCTATGACCGGTGCAAAATACTCATTGTTGAAGATAACCTTGAACTGTTAGCTCAAGCCATTTCATCTTTGAGCATACTCGGAGCTTCGATACTTGAGGCTACGGACGCTGAAACCGCCATGCGGCTTATAGAAAGTGAAGACGACTGCGCACTGTTATTCACAGATGTTCAATTAGGAAGTACTGCGACCGGGTGGGAAATAGCTCGACAATTCTTAGAACATCACCCAAATGGCAACATCATAATTACCTCTGGGCGCTTCCATCGAAACGACCCACCACCTTCCGATTTACAGAACAGTATTCGCCTACTTCAAAAACCTTACACTGAAAATGAGCTGATTGAGTTGGTTCAAATGAATTTAGAATTGACCTAAGTAAATTTAACTATCAGTTCGGTGCCGCCTGTGCAGCTTGAACCGGGTTTTAGTGATAAAAAATAATCAATGACAGTCGTCAGATTAATTGCACCACTCTAATGCTCGTTCTTCGTGAAAAACCACAAAATCGCTTTTCAAATCACAGTAATCGGCAAGAGTGCCGAGACTCTTTTTAGCGGCCGCAACTTTCACGCTTTCATACTCTCTGGCAATCTGTGGATGAGCTACTAAATAATCCCGAAACGCTAAATGACGTTTACAGTGATAACTCTTCGCTGCAAACGAATGAATATGATGTGTGCGCCTATTGGTTCCCTTGCGAAAGTAACGACGGCCAGAAATTCCATATTCACCCATAATTTCATAACCGAGCTGGATAAACTCTGTGCTCCAGCAATCCAGCAATTCGACCTTAGGCACCTCTAATAAGATGTCGATGATCGGCTTCGCTGCTAACTGAGGGACGGCTGTGCTTCCAATGTGGTGCACGCGCATTCCATCGATTGAAATCGCTGATACAAGCTGTGCCGCTTCCCGTTCAAAGTCTTCAGCCCATGTGGGGTTATGCTGTTCGATTTGAATCGCTTTCATGGTCGTCTATTGGCTCTTCATCGTGCGATGCATGCTTCTACCGTGAATTTTGTTCATGCAGATTAGTCGAGATCAATGACATAAGCATTTACACTACCCGAGTCATACCAGTCAGATGCAAACAGCACTCGAGTGCCACTGGGACTTAACACAGGATGAGGTTCGCCAAAATACTTGGTGTAGCTGCCATTGACAGCACGACTGCCAAACGATCGATGATGTGCGAGTCGACAAACAGCCCGGTTGTCAGAATCAGCGCTGGCAAGATAAATCTCATTTAACAACGGGGGTGCAGGACTGTTACTGACATTGGGCACTACGTAGGTCTGCAGTTGTTCGGTATTACCGATAGATGAGGCCACTACCCAACCCGGCTGCTTATACGATATAGCCGATACGTGAGTTCCGCTATGCGGATACGGATAACCCTGATCACCGGTTACCAACCCTGCGCACTCACCCGAATCAAGGTTATGCATGATGATCTGACCAACGCCTTCGCTTGAATCAACCCCACAACCGTTCGGTGATGCCCCGAAGCTCACTTGAAATAAAGCCGAATCACCGGTCGCCGTCATACCCAAGGAAGAGTGTTCAAAAAAAGAGTTCAGATCCAGCGGAGTTGTGCCGGCCTCCAGGTTCTCAGTAAGACTGAACCCATTCAGGTAAAAACCATTTCCTGACGCAAACGGGACCGGCGCAATCCAAGGGTACCAATCAGAGTCGTCTCCAAGTGAAGCCGTTTTTAGTTCATTTGCGCTATGACGATAAGCAATCATCGTTTGATCGCTACCGTCACCACAACGAAAACCAAACAAATCATTATCCAGGCTATGCATCTGTACATCGATTCCTGCCACGGGCCGGTTAGCGCCACACACTGCACGGAAATCAGCCATCGGTTCTTCTTCACCGGTTAACACATTGTGCGCAATCAAAAACCCTCGGTACGGACCAGTTCGCGGTAAGTAAAACAAACTTGTCGAGTCGTGATAGCTCCAAAAAATGTCCTCAATATCAGAGGGCTGAATGACTAAGGGTTTTATAAATTCGTAGGTATTCCCATCGTACAGGCGGTGCTCAATGACGTTTCCATCGTTGTGGTACATCAATAGAAGGGACTCATCGGCGTTCCAGGGTTGCATAGTGGAGTACACGTGGCGTGTAAAGCTCGACGAACCTGGTGAGTTATCTGTTATTCGGGTAACGGGTTTACCAAACGCAGGGTCAATGGATGCAACGCCAAGCGCCAGTGGAAAGTCGCCTCCCTCAGTGAGTGGCAAGGGTTCTACTACGTACGGTTGGGTGTCGGGATCAGCTACAGGGCAAAACTGCGCAGGTTGCGGGTATTCAACGGTGAATTCACCTTGCGCAATATCAGACAAACCCATTGCGTTCAGCCCGTACACGCGCCATTGATGTACGCCCGGTAGCACAAAACCGCGCGCAGATTCTGTTGTACAAAGCGTTTCATGACAGACATCCGCCGCCAACAAAGGCCCGATCCGAACCAGAAGCTGTGAGTCTGGTGAATACACTTCCACATAATAGGAGGTTGCACCGTTGGCCATGACCCACTCGAATGTCTGAAGTTCTGTGTGCGACACGCTTTGGGCGTTCTTCGGATTCAGTACGTCCGGTGATGTTGGCAAATCTGTATCCCGCGTTACCGATACAGTTTTACCCAGGCGATAAAGCCGCCCCTCCTGATCCAATGCTACGGCAAGTAATGAATACTCACCGATGTGCCAAAAAACTCGATCAAACGAACCGGAATCAGCCCAAGAGCTATCCGCTGTCGAATCTTGTTGCTTTAGTGCCCAAATAGAAAGAAAGTCTGAAGCGTTGGACTGTGTATGCAACTCAGCGTTGACGTGTAATGGCAGGTCACCCATTACGTCATATTCATCGAGCGTAAAAACAAGGGAATTCGCTACCGGTGTTGGAGGCTGCCTTCGCTGATGCTGCACGACGTATCCTGGTCCAACGCCGCTGAGTGCAGACAAACCTGAATTCGGGTACCCCATTTGTGCCGCGTGATGATAGAGCCGCAACGCAGCCCGTGCGTTTTGGGGAAGGCTTTCTGTGCCAGTGGCAAACTGATTCGAAAGGTTTAAATACGCGTTGCGTTTGTCTTCAATTCGCTCGGTGGTAGCAATGGCCGCTAACCATTGCTTGGTCAACACCCTATCGCTATCAGCTGTTGCATTAGCAGTCGAAATGAATGAATAAATCAACAGCAAAAGTGGCGTTATTGCCACGGCGAAACGATGCAAGGAATCGATTTTAGCCACAACCTCCTCTGCTATGGTTTCCAGTCAGCTAATGAACAATATAACACCGGTTAACCAATCGGCAACAACTCACTACGGCAAGCTTAGCTGGCTGGTTCGCCCTCCATCCACCGTCCATACCTGACCGGTAACAAAACTTGCGTCATCAGACGCCAGCCATAAAACCAGCGCAGCCACTTCTTCCGGCTGACCAGTACGCCCTACCGGGTGAATACCACCAATTTTTTCTCTGAATTCCACCGGGTCACCCAAGCTTTCGATGAACGCGATATTCAGCTCAGTATCAATCCAACCGGGCGCGACAGCGTTACACCGCACACCATCTTTGCCATGATCCACAGCCACAGCTCGCGTTAGCCCATGTAATCCTGCTTTAGATGCACAGTAAGCCGGATGACGGGGGTTAGAGCCAAGCCCCTCAATGGAGCCGATATTCACGATTGACCCTTGGCGTCTTTTAAGATGCGGCATGGCGTACTTGGTTAATAAAAATGGGGCAGTGAGATTGACTTGAAGGGTATTGGCCCAGTCGTCTGGTGTGGCTTCCACTACATCACCCTCAAGCATAAGTCCGGCGTTATTGATTAACACATCCAACTGTCCATACACATCAATAATCTCGTTCACTACTCTCTGTGGTGCACTCGGGTCCAGGAAGTCAGCACAAATCGCGTTTCCCTGCGCGCTTTTGCTGCGCTGCGCGGCTACTACCGTTGCACCGGCTTTCGTAAACGCCTGAACACACGCAGCTCCAATGCCCGAGCTACCTCCAGTAACCAGTATCACTTTTTCGTTAAAGCAAGTCATTGAACCGACTTACCTCCATTTACCTCTAACAATGCACCACACATATATCGAGACTGATCTGACGCAAGAAAAACCACCACATCCGCAATATCTTCCGGTTCCGCAATACGCCCTAACGGCACAGAGGCGTTTAATTCATCAATCGCTTTATCAGGATCCAGACCACGTGTTTCAAACCCGGTTCGAATCATGGGTGTGTTGACTTCATTAGGACATACCGCGTTCACCCGAATATTCTGATGCGCGTGATCCATACCGAGACATTGCGTGAGTGAGGCGACCGCCGCTTTAGACATAACGTATAGCGGATGATTTGGACCAGGATGTACACCCCAGCAAGACGATGTATTCACAATCGCGCCACCACCGGATGCAGCCATTAATGGAATAGCCGCCCGACAAATTCGAAACGGCGCCTCTACATTTATGGCCATAGTCTGCTGAAAATCTAAATCCGTCGCTTGTGAAATGTCCCCTCGAGTAATAATGCCCGCGTTATTTACAACAATATCCAAACCATCCATAAGCCGAGCGGCTTCCCCAGGTAGGCTATCGCAGAATGCCTTGTCAGAAAGATCCCCTTCTATGCTGAAGCTCATCCTTAGGTTAGCCCGGTCCGTTCCGGTAACCAACGCCCCTTCCGCAGTAAGCGCCGATACTATGGCCTGGCCAATACCACCAGCGGCGCCGGTTACCAGTGCTTTTTTATGTTTTAGCCGCATACACAAATGAGCCAGTCTGAATCTAATGAGCAGCTACTGTACTGCGTATGCAATGGTATCTACAAGATGTGAACGGAGATACCCTCTAGCCTTGATCAGCACTAGCTAACCGTTATGACTTACTTACACCGACCGAACCCAGATGTGTTTTATTAAATCCCTCGGGCAATTTAAGGCCATACCCTAACATTCGATCGAAACCGGAATGCGCCAGCCAAAGCACACCAAGTGCGAACATCAACTCAAGTTGAAGCAGATTCCCGAGGGCTAGAAATACAACCCCGAAGGCATAGACATGGACCAGGTTATAAGCAAAAGCACCCACCTTAGTTCCAAAAAGGTAGGCAAAAAAGCTTAAGTCGGGTGCAAAAAACACTAGGATCGCCAGCCACCAAGGCAGTGCCGTCGGAAGGTTAACGTAAATCAACACCGCCGCCACAAAGACAATAAGGCCCTCAAAACGCTGCCACCGAATAACATAATTCATTTTCAACCTCACAATTTCGTGTCGATGTGTGCCAGAACCGATTCGGCTTGCAAGTAATTTGCAATACTCGGATTCCAGATTCCAATCAAACAGGCTCACCTACATCACTCACAAACTGTTCGAGTTCTTCGTCGGCGGCCGCTCGCTGTTTACGTGTACCGCCTTTCCAGTAAGCCAAATCGTGTGCTTCGCAACATGACAGCCAGACTGTATTTTCAGTTGGGGAACCATCTGGAAAAGCACTACACCCATCGGTTGTAAACGGTTTTATGGCGATGCGCTGCGAGCATGCGGTTGGCAGAAGTACCGCTACCAACACCACCCAGCGCTTTACTTTCGACCAATCCTTAAAGATAGAAATTTGCGACTTCATCAAAGTATTATCATCGCAACTCAAAAAACTCCTCCAGCTTCCACTCCACCGTGTATTCCAGAAAACTGACTGTAAACGCTAGAACTTCCGAAACACCCGACTCTTATCAAACATCGCTTCAAGCGTCTCCATCCGCTTACGCGTAGTTTTCCAATTACGCTCCTGTACTTCCGCTATAACAATTTCGGCAAGCAACATGGACGACACATTCGAATCCCACGCGCTGGGTGCAGAAATACGATTTTTAAACGTAATGTCCGCAATAGCATCAACCGGTGACGACCATTGATCAGTAAACAATATAATTTTGGCGTTACGCTCTCGAGCGGCTTCCGCCAACCGTAAGGTTGAATTCTCGTATCGGCGAATATCAAATATCACCACGACATCATTTTTGCGCGTGTCGAGCAGATAATGCGCCCAGGAATTTGAATTCGATGCCACATGCGTTACCTGATCCCTGACCACTTGCAGGTGCAAAAAGAAATAGTCTGCCAGTGTTCGCGTGATGCGCCCTCCAACGACAAACACCCGCCGTTTGGGATCAGCAATAAGATCACAAGCACGCTTGAACACCTTTGGGTCTACTTCATCCAAAGACTGGCTGATATTGTCTATTACAGCTTTTGTAAAACGATTCAAGATGTGCTCGTCAGGGGCATCGTTGACCCATCGCTCACGTTTAGCCAGCGGGCTGGATATGGCCTCATCCAACTCTTCACGCAGCGCTTGTTGGAAACTTGGAAAACCCGAGAAACCCAACTTCTGAACCAGTCGCGCAACCGTTGGTGTGGATACCTCAGCCGCTTCTGCTAATGCCGTAATCGAACCCAACCCCGAAACGGGGTAATTAAGAAGAATGACATCGCTGAGTTGGCGTTCTGAACGGGTCAGTACGTCACTCTGCTCGCGCAGCTTCTCTGCAATAGTGACTTTCGGTCCGGTTTTGCTCATCTGGCAGCCTCTGCACTTAAATCGTGCGTTTTGAATAATAGTTGACAGCGAGTGCTCTTCTGAATAACACTTTACATCATTGACGATGCGGGGTTAAGTAACTCTATGGTCGGCACATGAGTGAGATGGCAGGCGTATACAACGCTAACGGGCAACACCCGGTTGTTCTGGTGTGTGAACACGCTAGCGCCTACATGCCAGAGCACTATAACTTTTTGGGCCTGGATGCACCTTTACGCCAAAGCCACATTGCGTGGGATCCGGGCGCACTCTCTGTTGCTAAACTCTTAGCCAGAAAGTTCGATAGTCCGCTCGTGCACAGCAACGCATCACGACTACTGTACGACTGCAACCGCCCGCCCGAAGCACAGAGCGCCATTCCCTCTCACAGTGAATCGCACACCATCCCGGGCAATGTTGATCTGAGCACACAGCAACGAGAAGAGCGCGCAAATACATTTTACGAACCCTTCCGTACGTGTCTGCGCAACATCCTTACAGCTAGCAAACAAGAGCCTGTAATCGTCACAGTGCATTCCTTTACACCGGTGTATAACGGCGTTACCCGTACCACCGAGCTTGGAATTTTACATGACACAGATACCCGCTTAGCGGATGCACTTCTCGGCTGCGTAACTAACCTACAGGCGGATAGAAACCAGCCTTACGGGCCCGCAGACGGTGTAACTCACACGTTACGTGAACACGCCCTGCCCAATAACTATTTAAATGTCATGTTGGAAGTACGAAGCGATTTGATTGAAACCGCCTCACAACAGGAAAGTATGGCTATGCAACTGGCCAGCTGGCTCACTGAAGCGTTGATGCTACTTAACGTCCTGAAACTCCCGGTAACCTCACAGCGCCAGGTTCCGCTATGAGTATTTTAAGAACGTACATCATCGTGGTTGATGCGATCAATAAAGCCATTGGTCGTGTAGTGATGTTCGGTATCTTTGTTTTAATGGGAATTCTTCTTTGGTCTATCGTCAGTAAATCGATGGACACACCATCACTGTGGACGCTGGAAGGTGCGCAATACGCGATGATCGCGTATGTTTTCCTGGGTGGGCCCTACGCCATTCAACTGGGCTCCCATGTGCGGATGGATTTGTTTTACGACAACTGGTCCGTCAAACGAAAAGCCTGGACAGACGCTGTCACAGTGTTCTGTTTACTTATCTACCTGTGCGTGCTGCTGTGGGGCGCCGTGGGTTCCACGGCTTATTCTTTAGGGTACTTCGGCTCCGCACCATTTGAATTTTTTACCAAACTTTTTGGTGCGTTCTTGAGTGGCACCCAAGACGACGTACTCGGCACCATGGAGCGTAGCCGTACAATTTGGCGACCCTACCTTTGGCCGATAAAGGCCGTATTGTGTATCGCAATTATCCTGATGATTTTGCAAACCCTTTCAGAATTATTCAAAGACGTGTTGCGTATCCGTGGTGAGGTTATCTGATGTCTTACGAACTCATCGCCTTGCTGATGTTCTCGTCCATGATGTTGCTACTGTTTTCAGGGCAGCGCGTCTTCGGAGCGATTGGGTTTGTTGCAGTAATCGCCGCATTAGTACTGTGGGGTGAACGTGGTGGGTTTGATGTAGCTTTCTCACAGGCCATCAAACTCATGCGCTGGTACCCACTGTTGACCGTGCCTATGTTTGTGTTTATGGGTTACGTGTTGTCAGAGAGTCGTATTGCTGATGACTTGTATCGGATGTTCCATGTGTGGATGGGCGGTATACGCGGCGGGCTTGCCATCGGCACCATTGGCTTAATGGTGCTGGTGTCGGCCATGAACGGTTTATCCGTGGCCGGCATGGCGATAGGTGCCACTATCGCGTTACCGGAACTACTCAGGCGTGGTTATGACAAACGAATGGTCACGGGGGTAGTACAAGCAGGCAGTTCCCTGGGCATATTGGTTCCGCCCTCTGTGGTGTTGGTACTGTACGCCATGATTGCACGCCAGCCGGTTGGCCAACTCTGGTTGGCTGGGGTGGTACCTGGCCTGATGATGGCCACACTGTTTATTGTGTATATCGCTTTACGCTGCAAGCTTAACCCCAGCTTAGGCCCTGCGTTGCCACCTGAAGAACGCGATATGCCCGCAGCTGAAAAATATAAGCTGCTGGTCTCAGGCTTACTACCACTAGGAATTTTCTTTTCAATGATGGTGCCGTTTATCAACGGTTGGACATCATTGGTAGAAAGTTCAGCGATTGGTGCTATCGCCGCATTCCTCGCAGCCTGCCTTAAACGCCGAATGACCTGGACCGTATTCGAGACATCGGTCAGGAACACACTGGGCATCACCTGCATGTTTATGTGGATCATTCTTGCCGCCCTGGCATTTGGCGCTGTGTTCGATGGCCTGGGGGCTGTCAAAGCGATCGAAAGTTTATTCACCGAACGTTTAGGCTTGAGCCCCTGGATGATTCTGATCCTAATGCAGCTCAGCTTTATCTTAATGGGCACCTTCCTGGATGACACCGCTATGTTGGTTATTGTGGCGCCGCTTTACATACCACTGGTGGGTGCATTGGGCTTTGATTTAATTTGGTATGGCGTTCTCTATACCATCACCACACAGGTTGCTTACATGACACCGCCGTTTGGATACAACCTGTTTTTGATGCGCGCAATGTCACCACCGGGTATTACGTTAGGGGATATTTACCGCTCTATCGTGCCGTTTGTCCTGGTTATGGTCTTTGCGCTAGTTCTGGTTATGGTGTTTCCACAGATCGCCTTGTGGTTACCTCAAACCGTGTATGGCAACTAATCGTTGCAAATCGTGTTGAAGTGCAAGTGGAGTATTTTTCTAACTTAAGGAGTCAGTAACTATGAGTACACGCCGTAAGTTTATTAAGGGTGCAGCTGCTGCTGTACCTGCTGCCACCCTAGCCGGTGCACCTGCCATTGCTCAATCAAAGATTAAATGGCGGCTGCAAACCTACGCTGGTTCGTCACTGGCTGAACATGTCATTAAGCCAGCTATCGACAAATTCAACGCCATCGCAGGCGATGAAATGGAGATTGAGCTGTTCTTCGCTGATCAATTGGTCCCAACGGGTGAGCTTTTTCAAGCCATGCAACGCGGCACCATCGATGCGGTGCAATCAGATGATGATTCCATGGCATCCCCGACTGAAGTCACGGTGTTCGGTGGCTACTTCCCGTTTGGCAGTCGCTACTCACTCGACGTGCCCGTTCTGTTCAATCAATACGGCTTGAACGAAATTTGGGACGCCGAATATTCAAAAGTGGGTGTAAAGCACATCTCCGCCGGTGCGTGGGATCCATGTCACTTCGCCACAAAAGACCCCATCAATTCTTTAGAGGATTTGAAAGGAAAGAAAGTCTTCACATTCCCAACCGCAGGTCGATTTTTATCTCAGTTCGGAGTTATTCCGGTGACGCTGCCGTGGGAAGACATCGAAGTGGCTATGCAAACCGGCGAACTCGACGGTATTGCCTGGTCAGGTATTACTGAGGACTACACGGTCGGTTGGGCTGATGTAACCAACTACTTCTTAACCAACAACATATCGGGTGCATGGATTGGCCACTTCTTCGCCAATATGGAACGCTGGGAAGAGCTTCCCGATCACCTTAAGACGCTTCTGACCGTATGCATGGAACAAAGCCATTATTATCGTCAGTGGTGGTACTGGGGTGGCGAAGCGGACCTTCGAGTTAATGGCACGAAAATGCAACTCACCACCATTCCTGATGATGAATGGGCGCAGGTTGAAAACGCTGCGGTGAAATTCTGGGATGAAATTGCCGCAGAATCTGACACAAAGAAACAGGTGGTCGATATTTTCCGTAAGTACAATGATGATATGCAAAAGGCAGGACGGCCTTATCGTTACGGATAATGGTGACACAATCCCCGATGCGTTTAATCGCTCGACAAGCGACCAAATAACCAAGTGACGACTGCTTGTTTGGTCACCTGTTGCTGTGACTAAGGAGAGCCTCATCTTAGAGGCTCTCTGACTCGTTATATTTACTCAATTTTGAATAGCTCATCACCACTAATTTCACTTACGCCTACTGCGCACAGACACCATGACCGCTACCTTAACTCTGGATGCCCTCAAAACTGCTGCTAGCTCTGGCAGCATCGATACCGTGCTGGTGTGCTTAGTCGATATGCAAGGTCGACTCATGGGTAAACGCTTTCATGTACAACATTTTCTGGACAGCGGTTACGAAGAGACCCATTGCTGTAATTATTTGCTAGCAACCGATTTAGAAATGGGGACGCCAGATGGCTATGCCTCTACCAGCTGGGAATCTGGCTATGGCGACTACGTTATGAAGCCGGATTTAAGTACACTACGCCCCATGCCGTGGCTGGAGGGAACCGCGTTAGTGCTGTGCGACATCATTGACCATCACACTCACCAACCTATTTCACATTCGCCTCGCCAAATCCTTAAACAACAAATTCGGCGTTGTGCGGACATGGGCTTCACACCCATGATGGCCACCGAGTTGGAATTTTTTCTGTTTAAAACGCCGTTGGATGAATTGCGTAATCAGAACTACATGGATCTGGAACCCATCAGCGCTTACAACGAGGATTACCACATCCTTCAAACGACGAAAGAAGAGCCGATCATGCGGCGGCTTCGCAATACGCTCTTTGAGGCCGGCATTCCGGTTGAAAATTCAAAGGGCGAAGCCGAGATGGGACAAGAAGAATTAAACATTCGTTACGACGAAGCCTTAGCGTGTGCCGACAACCACACCATTGCAAAGCACGCCACCAAAGAAATTGCCTGGCAACAAGGCCACTCAGCAACGTTCTTATCCAAATGGCATAGCGACCGAGTGGGTAGTGCCAGCCACGTGCATGTATCGCTACAACGAGATGGTGAAAACGCATTCTACGATGAAGTGGCAGCACACGGTATGTCGACCACCATGCAACACTTTGTGGCCGGTCAACTGAAGTATGCAGCGGACTTCACTGTACTTTTAGCGCCCTATATCAATTCCTACAAACGCTTTGTTAAAGGCTCATTTGCCCCGACTAAAATCGCTTGGTCGGTAGATAACCGAACCGCCGGATTTCGATTATGCGGTGAAAGTACAAAGGGCATACGTATCGAGTGCCGTATACCCGGTGCCGACATTAATCCCTATTTAGCGCAAGCGGCACTGATGGCAGCAGGCTTAAAGGGCATTGAAGAGCAAGCAGAGTTACAGCCGCCAGTCTCTGGTGATGTGTACAACGATGACAGTATGCCCGAGATTCCGAGTACCCTACTCCAAGCCACAAGCGCGTTGAATCAGTCTGCCTTTATGCGGAAAGCATTCGGTGACGACGTGGTTGATCACTACGTGCGCTGCGCCGAGTGGGAGCAAGAGCAATTTGATCGTGCGGTAACCCAATGGGAAATTGCCCGCGGTTTTGAACGGGCCTGATGACGATAACCCTATGACAAAGCTAACGTGTATTTCCCCAGTTGACGGAAGCGTGGTTGCGGAGCGTGATTACCTGACAACAACTGCCGCCGAACAAGCCGTTCAAAAAGCCCAACAGGCGCAGAAAGCCTGGGCTGAGAAATCGTTGGAGCAGCGTATCGACGTCGTCAGTCGAGCGGTTGCAAACATCGGAATGATGAACGATGAAATCGTGCCAGAACTGGCGTGGCAAATGGGAAGACCCGTCCGCTACGGCGGTGAATTCTCAGGCTTTGAAGAACGTGCGTTATACATGGCTTCAATTGCAGAAGACGCGTTAGCGCCCATAGATACAGGCAGTAACGAACAATTTCAACGTCATATACACCGCGTACCGCACGGCGTCATGCTCATCGTGGCACCTTGGAATTACCCGTTTATGACGGTGATAAACAGTGCAGCACCGGCCTTAATGGCCGGCAATACCGTGGTGTTGAAACACGCGTCTCAAACCCCGCTGGTTGGCGAGCGATTAGAAAAAGCATTTTTAGAGGCGGGTGCACCTGACGGTGTCTTTCAAAATTTGTGCTTAGATCACGGCACCACAGCGTCCCTGATAGCGGCAAATGCGTTTGATTTTTTAAGTTTTACAGGCTCTGTACCCGGTGGGCAATCAATGGAAAAATCCGCTGCCGGTACCTTCACAGGCATGGGATTAGAGCTTGGCGGCAAAGACCCAGGGTACGTGATGGACGATGCCGATATTCAGGCCGCCGCTGATACGTTAATTGATGGCGCTATGTTTAATTCAGGTCAGAGCTGCTGCGGTATTGAACGCATTTATGTGGCCGAACCGGTATTCGATGACTTTGTGCAAAAAGCGACAGACATTGTTAATGGCTATCGCTTGGGTAACCCGCTAGAGGCGGATACCACGCTGGGGCCGATGGCACACAAGCGCTTTGCTGCGTTGGTACGCGAACAAACTGAAGCCGCTGTACAGGCAGGCGCAAAACCGTTGATCAACACGTTCAGTAATGACGATGGCGGCGCGTATTTATCACCACAGTTGTTGGTTAACGTCGATCATTCCATGGCCATTATGCGCGATGAAACCTTTGGGCCTGTGGTGGGCATCATGCCGGTAAAAAATGACGCTGAAGCGCTGGCCCTGATGAACGACAGCGAATTTGGGCTAACCGCCTCCCTTTGGACCACCGACATCGAGCGAGCAGCCGCGCTGGGAAACCACATTGAGACTGGCACCGTGTTTATGAACCGCTGTGATTACCTCGACCCTTCGTTATGTTGGACGGGTGTGAAAAACACTGGTCGCGGTGGTAGTTTGTCTGAAATCGGTTTTCATAACGTAACCCGTCCCAAGTCCTACCATTTTAAGAAGAACTAAGCATGTCACTTACTGGAAACTGGTCGTACCCAACATCCGTTCGATTTGGAGCGGGCCGAATTAGCGAAATCGCCGAAAGCTGCGAGGCTGCGGGGATTAAACGTCCATTACTTGTTACCGATCGAGGCCTGGCCGACAACCCCATCACGGTTCGCACACTGTCACTGTTGGATGCAGCCGGATTGGGCGCACATGCCTTCAGCGACGTTGACCCAAACCCCAGTGACACAAACGTAAACAACGGAGTCAAAGCGTATGTTGATGGTGGCTTTGATGGGGTTGTCGCCTTCGGCGGTGGCTCTGCATTAGATTTAGGTAAAGCCATTGCGTTTATGGCAGGTCAGACGCGCCCGCTGTGGGACTTTGAAGATATCGGTGATTGGTGGACTCGTGCAAACGCGGATGCCATCGCTCCGGTGGTTGCCGTGCCCACCACTGCAGGCACCGGATCGGAAGTGGGTCGCGCCAGCGTCATCACCGATTCCAATACACACGTTAAGAAGATTATCTTTCATCCAAAGATGCTACCAGCGGTGGTGATCTGTGATCCTGAACTTACGATCGGGATGCCTGCGTTTATCACCGCAGGAACAGGACTGGATGCGTTCGCACACTGCGTAGAAGCTTACTCCAGCCCGCACTACCACCCTATGAGCCAGGGCATTGCCCTGGAAGGTATGCGCCTCGTCATAGATAATCTGCCCACTGCATACCAGCAACCTGATCACATTGAAGCGCGAGCGAATATGATGAGTGCTGCCGCTATGGGTGCGACAGCATTTCAAAAAGGCTTAGGGGCAATTCATGCTCTTAGCCATCCAATCGGCGCGGTACACAATACCCACCACGGCACCACCAACGCGGTGTGCATGCCAGCCGTCCTGGCGTTTAATGCCAGTGCGATAAAAGATCGCTTCGATTTAGCAGCCGGATACTTGGGTATAAGCGGTGGGTTCGCTGGCTTCTGTGAGTTCGTCAATGGCTTCAATGATCAGTTTGATATTCCAAAAACGCTGAACGCAATGGGTGTTACCGATATCGATATCCAAAAATTGGCTGAAGCCGCGGTGAAAGACCCCAGTTGTGGTGGTAACCCGATAGAACTAACCACTAGCAACTTAACTTCGTTACTCGAATCCATTGCGGGTTAGCATCACATAAAGTAATAAGTACAAGTTAGCTAATTAACCGCTGCGCTCGTCGATTGCACCACGAATACGCACCACTAGCCCAACTGCGCACCACAAAAGCACACAAAGCTCATCTACTAAGAAGCTGAATGGAGACGACAGGCTATGCCGCTGTCAACAAGGAAAGCGCGCAACAATCGGTGTACGTTGCTGGCATGAATACCACCCTGATGGTTCAAGGTACAACCTCTGACGCCGGTAAAAGCACGCTGGTAGCTGGCCTTGGTCGCTTGCTGGCACGACGCGGTTTACAGGTCGCGCCGTTTAAACCGCAAAATATGGCACTAAACAGCGCCGTCACCGCAGACGGAGGCGA
The DNA here is from genome assembly GCA_020629835.1 of Granulosicoccaceae bacterium. GTDB lineage: Bacteria > Pseudomonadota > Gammaproteobacteria > Granulosicoccales > Granulosicoccaceae > Granulosicoccus. The sequence goes on along the minus strand of JAHDCO010000028.1, from coordinate 6,301 downwards.
AATTGGTCGCGCGCAAGCTGTGCAAGCCGTCGCCTGTGGGGTACCCACATCAGTGCACATGAACCCCATTCTGATTAAGCCCTCCAGCGACACCGGTGCGCAAGTGATCGTGCAAGGAAAGGCGCTGGGTAACTTTGAAGCGGGACAGTTTCATAAGTACAAGGCTGAAGCCATGCAATACGTCCTGGATTCTTACCAGCGTTTGCAGAAAGACTATGCGCATATTCTGGTCGAAGGTGCGGGTAGCCCTGCAGAAATAAATTTACGCGAGGGTGACATCGCAAACATGGGGTTTGCCGAGGCCGTTAACTGCCCCGTTGTTTTGGTGACCGATATTGACCGTGGAGGCTCGTTTGCCCATTTAATTGGCACGCTTGCTTGCCTAAGCCAATCAGAGCAGGATCGAATCTGTGGGTTTGTAATAAACCGGTTTCGGGGGGATCAATCGTTACTGCAACCCGGTATCGACTGGTTAGAAAAACGCACTCAAAAACCGGTACTTGCGGTCGTACCGTATTTACACGATTTTCATTTGGAAGCTGAAGACAGTATTCAATCTGCGCAGCCACTTGCTGAATCAGCGTTGCATGTTTGCGTACCGGTATTCCCCAGAATTAGCAACCACACCGACTTCGATACGTTACGGCTCAATCCAGCGATTAATCTGAATTACGTGGGTCCTGAGTCCGCTATTCCCCCATGTGATCTGATCATTTTACCCGGCACGAAATCCGTACGACACGATTTAGAACACCTGCATCGAGTGGGATGGGGTCAAAGCATTTTGCGGCACTTACGTTACGGTGGCAAAGTCCTCGGAATCTGTGGTGGTTATCAGATGCTAGGGCACCGCGTTGCCGATCCGCAAGGCATAGAGAGTACGCCAGGAACCACAGACGGTTTAGGTGTGCTTGATGTGGAAACCCTATTAGAGCCTGAAAAGGTCTTAGAAAATGTCAGTGGGCACCTCACACTCGATGAAGCGCTCGTCACAGGCTATGAAATACATATGGGCGTCACCACCCCCACCGGTGAGCCATTGGAACCCTTTGCACGACTAACTCAAACTGATGGGCAGACCCGAAATGATGGTGCTTGCTCACACGACGATCTGGTCAGAGGAACCTACCTTCACGGTGTGTTCGACAACATATCAGCCCAGAAAGCTTTACTTAGCTGGGCAGGCGCAGCAAAAGCGATTCAGCCCATCGACTATAACGCCTTGTGCGAAGCTGAAATCGAACGTTTGGCCGATACACTGGAATCATGTTTTGATTTAAGCAAACTGCCCACGGCCGCTTACCACAGCCCCTGATAAGTACACTAACCACTTATCGGCGCACACGACGAAATTGCAAAAAATGAAACTCTACTACGCCCCGCTAATACTTGTATTCACTTTAGTTGGCTGTGAAAGCACAGGCAGCGACACCGACTACGTCGATTCATACGAAGACGACGCCAGCGATTATGAACTAGCTGATAATGAATTCTGCCCCGTAGGTTCGTTCTACGATGAAGAAGAAGATGTTTGTTTTATCGATTGTGATGGACTGAGCGACGCTGAATGTGACCTTTTGGAAGAAGAGACGTTTAGCGCATTCGATGAATTCGTCTTAGACAGTTATAACGGACCGTTAGATTCAGAAGGTTCTGAAGCTATTGCACGCTTTGATATACAAGAAGACCTGTCTCTGGTTGAGATTGATAACGCTGAACCTGAGAGTGCGGAAAATTTTCAAGCTATCTGGCAAAACGCCAGTAAGATCTTACCTAGGGCCCGCGTTATGCAAGCCTTCTCGGAATTTCACATTGATTCAGACGGTGAATCGGGCACCTTAGCCTACGTGACTACTGATGAGAACGCAGAAGGAAAATGGATCCTGGCATTCGATGATGTGGATTACTTTGGGCCGTCAGATAAAGAATTTATTCATACCACCATTCACGAATTTGGTCATGTTGTGTTTTTAGGTATTGACCAGCTCGACCCGACTGGTACTGATAATTGCCCCACCTATAACATTCAGGAAGGCTGTTCCTTTGCCAGCTCTCACATAAACCAGTTCTATCAAGCGTTTTGGACAGACATCATTGACGAACACAAGGCAATTGAAAGCGAAGATCCTGACCCGGATTTTTACGAGAAGTACCGAAATCGATTCATTAGCGAATACGCATCAACAAATCCTGTGGAAGACGCAGCCGAAGTTTTTACACATTTCGTACTTACTGACAAACCCAAAACTTCAGACACCGTAGTAAATCAAAAAATTCTGATGATGCATGACAACCCGGCACTCGTAAAACTTCGTCAGGAAATAAGAGGTAAGCTCACCGTCACACGCGCACGTAAGCGAGTGACTAATTAAATTAGTGAGTTACGGTATGTTTGTGTAAAAAACACTAACTAAATAAACAGATCAACTAAATAATTCGAGCTAAACCAGCCGATACGCTAATAAACCGTTGATCGAATGAGCCCTTGAATCTTTGATCCAAGGGCTCACTGCTTTACTTCACCTTAAATATATCCACGTACATACCCGTATCAAACGGAATACGCGCACTCACAACATGTAAGGTGAAAAAGTGAATAAAAGGATTCCCTGTCACCACGGTAAACGTGGCTTTACCCATACCTACTAACGTTTGAGTCATTAAAATATAGGTAAAACTGGTCAGGGCAGTCTGCAAGGAGCTGTAGTCCACACCCGGGTCACATAAGCTAAAAACCGCGTAAAACAAACCTCCCAATAAGACAACAGTAAGTTTACTGTCGACAAGTACCGCCACCCGTGGAATGAAAATCAAATGCATCATGACTACTACGGGCAAACCCGCACCAAATGTATTCACAAGTACCCCTAACGGAATGCCCAATGCATATTGACTCATTGACATGCCACTGGTGAAGTCTGTAATACCTGCGAATATGGGACCGAAAAAATCAAATGCCCAATACGCGACAAGAATCCAGAGATCCCGCAACCACCGAAATGAGGCGAATAGCCTGCGAAACGAGAAACCCTGCTTCTGTAACCAAAGAACAGGAAGTACGACATATATCAATGTGTAAGTGGCCATCCATAACACCACATCGCGCATGTGATGACTGCCACTGGTGTAAACGTCGGTACCGGGAAAATGCAGGCCCTGATTGAATGCAAAACCCAATACCGCTTGCGTGCTGAGTAGATAACCTACCGCTACCCAGGCCTCTCGTTTTGCGGTGGACTTATTTACAGTGAACAGTGTCTGCCACTCAACCGGTGAACGTTTACGCGTTAAATACAACAGTAAAAACACTGCCACCAACACGATGGGAATATAAAAGCTGATCAAGCTCATCAAGCCCTCTTCAGCGATCGGGGCTACCTCGAATCCACTGCCCGTCAACACAAAATAGCCAAGCGTTGCGAAGAGCCAAACTGTCAGCCCTAGCAGGGCTGGACGGTTTTTGAAAAGAGGGATTACGGTTTGAAATGTCATGATCTTTGGACCTACTAATTAGGAGGTCTGCAGATTAGCGATTTCAATAATGGTAGGCTATACGCATAATTGGCATTCGGATTCTCGTTTATGAGAAGCCCAAAAGCGCTTGATCACTCTAACCTGGCCCAAATTCAATCGTTTTATTGGGCAGCAAAACATGGTTCGTTTGGCGCTGCGGCGCGGATAGAGGGCCGCAGCCTACCCACCTTAAGCCGCCATATCGCCATCCTTGAATCAGCGCTAAGCGTTACGCTGTTCGATCGCCACACTACCGGGTTGGTGCTAACGGAGTCCGGGGCCAAGCTGTTTCAATATGCTGAGGCGGTACACGAGGCTGGCGCCCGGTTCGACCTGGCAGCGAATGGGCAGGCGGATGTGATAGCTGGCGACGTAAGCATATCGGCCAGTCGAAGTTTTGCCATTACCTACCTGCCCTCAGTCTTGCAGAAGCTGGGGGAAGACCAACCCAGCATAAACTTTGACCTGGTTGTTACCGACGCAACAACTAATCTTCTAATGCGTGAGGCCGATATCGCCATCCGCATGTATCGCCCCCAACAAACCTCGTTAATTGCAAAAAAATAGGCGAGATTCGCTTGGGCCTGTATGCATCCAAACGTTACCTCAATACTCATGGCGTCCCAACATCATTTGGCGAACTGCAGCGACATAGCGTTATCGGTGACGCGAACAGCGATCAGGTGAATGCCGGTTTAAGCGCGATGGGAATATCCATTGACCAAGAGTTTTTTCGTTATCGCTGCGATGACCCTGTGATGACATGGAATTTAGTGACGAGTGATTGCGGTATCGGCCTAGGACACATAAATATTGCGGACAAAGTTTCTAGCGTGCAACGCCTGATGCCAAAAACCGTTGAGTTTTTGTTACCAGTTTGGCTTACCTCACATGCAGAACTTAGAACCAGTGCCCGGGTACGACGGGTTTTTGATGGATTAGCGGAGGAGTTGAAGCGAGTGCTTGCTCCCGTGTACTAGCGCATTTTTTTAACACACCGGCAGCAGTGGTTCACTGATAGCGATAGGTATATTGCGAACGATTGATTCGCTCAACCCAACCTTCGTAGTTTTCATCCACTTTCAATACCCGCTCAATCTTTATCAGTTTGTGGGGGCTCAATGTTTTGGCGTTAGTAATTAGTTGGACGTTAGTATCTTTTGCCACGAGTACATCTGCTTGTGCGGACAGACCTAAGCGTTCAACAATTGCGCTTGTCAGTGGCTCTGAATATTCCGGCTGTATTGACGACTCAAAATGCACCTCTACACACGCCAAGGACTGATCATCTTCATTGCATGCTACTTCTCCAAGATACTCATAAGCTGCATTGAAACCCAGCGTTATCCCGCCAAATTCATTGACCGCTTCTGCATAATCGCCCGGATAGAAATAACCTTTTTCCATTTCCGCGTTGTTCCACAAGCCCACTAAAAAGGTCCATTCCTCCTGGGCCCTGCGCGTCAATATTTCCTCGCTCAGAGCCTGATCTAGCATAGAGAGAAACGAAGATTCAAGATGGCTTGGGACCTCCTCAATCATTGGTGCAAGCCGCCCTCGAGTTGACTTAATCGCCTCTTCCAGGTTTTCAAGTCTAATGAGGCTCCCGTCAGTAGATATCACTGTACTGGTCTCCATTGCTTGTAAGGCCTCAAAGACTGGGTCGAGTTGCGGCACCGCACCGTCAGCTGCATTGTCCATAGTGAACGCATGTCGATCGGTGCGAATTAAGAATCCTTCAGGGTGCAATGACGTAACCGATTGATAGGATCCTGTCATTGTCAGTTCAACGTGTTCCTGACCGCCACTTACCGTTATTCTGTCCAGGTAAACATCAACGGTTGCTGTCTCATCAGGCTACCCGGTGAACTCAAGCATTACCGTTTCAGACCACGCAGGCTGCCACGCTAGTAGAGCAGCTAAAGGTATGACCAAGTGAGCGTAGCGCGAGTACCGACCAATAGGGTTGACAATAATATTGGTATTCAATTTATTCCCACGTATTTAAAACAACAAATCGGGAACTCATACCGAAGTGTCTAGTTGGCTCATCGTCTGATCAACTTTATCAATAACCATGGCTTTATTGATAGAAGTATTCGTATCGGGTTCATCCTAACGCTTCAGTCCAGTCAGAGCCGTCATCAGCCATTGTTTTAACCGTTCTATTTTTTGAAAAGTAGTGAGTGCGCAACGTATCCGGCTCCGCAACTAGATAGAACGTGGTCAAAACCGACACTAGAAACCCTTCAGGAGCCGGATGATCTATCTGGTTTTCAATTGCCGCCGTTAGCTGTTCCGACACTTCTTCAGGTAGCGTTGAGGAGAAAGCAAGCTCGATACATCGGTTTTTTTCATCATCATCGTTACACGGGACACAGTAACACTGACTTTTTCACACCAAATTCTCCGTAATAGGTTAAGTCATAAGCCCAACTGGAGCCGCACTACTAAGCGGCCCCACGCTCAGCAGGATTCTTTAGATAAATACTCATGTTTAGCAAAAAGGCAATAGTGACCCAGGTCAGATAAGGAAACAGTAGCCAACCACTGAGGTGGGAGTACGGGAAAACGGCCATCATCATTACCACTATGGACAACCAAAGCGCCGTCATTTCGACCAGGGCCCAACCGAGTAAGCGCCATTTAAAAAACATGAAACTCCACAGGGAGTTCAGTACGAAGTTAACCAGCGTTACCCAGAACAAAATTTGCTGTTGTTGCTCAGATGCTGCGTTCCACGCAATACCAATTGACGCGATGATGAATCCGTAAATGATGGTCCAGA
>JAHDCO010000091.1:1302-10441 GCA_020629835.1 Granulosicoccaceae bacterium | reverse complement strand
TCTACGCCGTGTACCACAATCGGCAGTTCCTTTCGCCAAAGGTGCGTGCCTGGGTGGACTTCTTTAAAGAAAAATTTGGTGACACACCTTACTGGGAACATGGCCTGGAGCAGTACACGGGTCATCAACTTGGGCAAGCGTAGTAGAAACTATTAGGAAGCGTTAAGCATTCAACAGTCCGCAATTTGCTGCAAAGTAGAGAGCGCTTTACTCACACTTTTGCCACGTCACGAATAAGTTGTTGGCGGGCATTTGCGTATAACGGTGGGTAGAGAATCCGTACGCAGAAGCTAATGAGTCTAAGTCTTGTAAATCTCTTATGCCGCTTCTTGGGTCCCGCTCGCGAAGCCACGCATCGAATTCAACATTGCTGCCGGCGAAATGCTTGCCATTCTCCTTGAATGGGCCATACACGTATAAATTGCCAGCTGGCTTTAGCACGTGACCACAACCTTTGAACAACGATTCTACGGAACCCTCATCCATGATGTGCAGCGTGTTACACGTGTAGCACGCATCCACTGGTGCAAATTCCCAAAGGGATTGGTTTACGTTTAATGGTTTTGGTGCGAGTACATTGTTGGGCGAATGCGCCTGCAAACAACTCTGCAGAGTTGCAAGGTTCTCAGTTATCTCAGTAGGTTGCCACGCAATATGCGGCAATTTAGAAGCGAAGTACTGAGCGTGTTGTCCTGTTCCAGCGCCAATTTCCAGCACCGAAGTTGCGTGTTTAAGTTCGCGGGTAAGTTCTGCGAGTATCGGGTCTTTGTTGCGATCGGCGGCTGCCGAAAATGGAACGTTCATATCAATAATCCACAGAAATAATTGCGCTAACGAAGGTTTATGTGTCTCTTCTGCTATAGTCTGCCGTTCAACGAACAGTAGGAGTGCCCCGCCAGTGAACAACTAAGAGCGTATTTTTCCATATTACGTTTCTTTTTTATGTTGTTACTGTTTCTGGAGCACTTATGCATCCCATCATTTATGATGTGGCCGTTTCTTTAGATGGCTACTTGTCTGGTCCCAATGGGGACGTCTCTGCTTTTGCTCATCAAGGGCCCATGGTAGAGGACTACATCAAACGTTTAACCGAGTATGGCACTGTCCTGATGGGGCGAGCCACTTACGAGTTCGCTTATGCGCACGGTTTGGAACCGGGTCAAAATCCTTATCCACACTTAAAAACGTACGTGTTTTCCCATGATCTACAACTTCCTGAAACCAGTGAGGTAACCGTCGTCCCATCGATAGATGGATTCGACTTTACCGCGTTAAGGGCTAATGCATCAGCGCCTGTTTATTTATGCGGTGGTGGTGCGTTCGCCGGTGCGATGTTAACCCTTGGTTTAATCGATCAAGTGATCCTGAAACGCAACCCTATAATTCTAGGTGGCGGTGTCAAGCTTTTTGAAGGCATCACAGGAAACTTATCGCTGCAACGTGAGGACCTGAAGCACTATGCAAACGGTCAACAGCTTGAGGTTTATCGAGTGCCTACTGGTTAGCGTCACCACATCAGATCATCAGGTATTTCATATTCGGCGTAGTCGTCATCTACATCAGTTGATTCTTCTTCTGATGTATTTCGTAGAATGATGACGTCTGCATCGCGTTGCGCAATCTTATCGGCGACTGGTGTTGGAACCAGGGTGTAACTGTTTTCCAGTGCGACGACGCATAGTGAACCTTTCACCACGGCATCTCGATGCGCTGTTTCCAGCATCAGGGTCTTAATACTGGAGCCGTGTGTAAAGCGAAACTCTACGTCACCGCGCTCGCTGATTTGATTCAGTGTGATTAGCTGTTTGATCTGGGCTTTTACAGCCTTCGCTTCAGCGGCTTCTTGTTTCAGCCGATTCAGCTCTTTGTCTCGGGCCACCTGTTCTTGTTGTGCTTGTTCAGCCAGGACGGTGGCTTCATCTTTCACTGTGTGGCCAGCACTTTTCATTTTTTGCTTATTGTGCTGAGCTTTTCGGGCCTTCACGGCTTGCTTCTTATTGGCAAGACCGGCCTTCAACAATTGGTCTTGTAATGAGTTGCCCACAGGGTTTTCTCGGGTGATGGAATACGCTACGAAGAATACCATCGCGCGCCGGTAGCGTCCGAGTCGCTAGCTTTTTTTGGCCTAATACGGTTTATCCCCTTGCAGATAGCGTGGCCCAGTTCCGAATTGGTGGGCACGGTCTTCGGGGTTGTATAAATGACATTGCTTTAACGACAAGCAGCCGCAACCAATACACGCGTTCAGATTGTTGCGCAGCTCGGTCATTCGTTCGATGCGCTCGTCAATGGTTTTTTGAAAGCGACGGGCCATGGAATCCCAATCGCGTTTGGAGGGTGCTTTGTGGTTGGGTAAGGGCTCTAGTGCCTCAGCTATCTCAGCCAGTGAAAACCCCAGTTGCTGAGCAATCAATAGAAATGAGATACGGCGTATATCGGCACGTTGAAAATAGCGATGACCGGCCGCGCTTTTGATCGGATGCACCAGCCCCTCGTCGGCATAGAAGCGAACAGCGGATACGGCAAGCCCGGTTCGGGCGGCTACGTCCCCAATGGAAAGGGTATGAGAATTTGACATAACTGTTCTTACAAAGATTTTGCTTGATCTCAAGTAATGTTGAGATATTACGCTGTGATCTCTTCATTAGACAAGTACAAAAAAGGAGTAACTCATGGCAACAACGAATCAAAGTGAGCAGGCAGGTTTCACGCAGTTAGAGCATGCAAACATTACGGTGGGTGATCCCGACACCGTAGCGAATGAATTGTGTGCGTTATTTGATTGGCACATTCGCTGGTCAGGCGATGCTATTCACGGTGGGCGCACGGTACACGTTGGCACGGACGACTTCTATCTGGCTTTGTACCGCACAAGGGATGCCGCGGTAGGCACAGCGTCCAGCACATACGATCAGATTAACGGGCTGAACCACATTGGCCTGGTGGTTAACGATTTGGACGCCGTACACGCTCGTGTTGTCGAGGCTGGCTACACACCGCATGGGCACGAGGACTATGAACCGGGTCGCCGGTTCTATTTCTATATTGAAGGCGGGTTGGAATTTGAAATGGTGAGTTACGCCTGAACCATGCGGGTATTAAGGCCGACGGTGCCGATCTGCAAAACGTGCACGGCTCACACAAGTGGTGTGGGCCTGCCGTATTGATGGCGGGGTTTGCGGCCTGGTCGGACAACTGATTCTGTGAATCGTCAATAGTTTGATGGGTTTGGACGTTATAGACAGTAGCGGTGCCTTCCTTCTCTGCTCGGTAAGGTGCTCCGCGTGTTGCTCAAACAACCCAACGTATAAACTATCCGAATGAAACTCCCAATTGTTAAGCGCTCATCTGTCGGATTTGCCACCCTGGCGTTGTGTGCACTGGCTCTGACAAGTGCCGGGGCCGTCTATGGCCAATCCGGAGCGTTCAGTCAGTATGTGACGAACCAGAGCGCATTGGACAAGCTGGATCTCTGCGAAGGCCTGGTAACCGATAACGAGCCGCGGCGGGTAAAACGTTTTGCCAAGCCACCGTTTGCCCAACGGTATCGAGATCCGGCATTTGGTACCACCGTCATGCGCATCACGGATAGTGGTCCAGACGGGGTAACAAAACCTGCTTACAGCACGATGCAGGCGTGGAACGCGGATGAATCCCTGCTAATGCTTTACCGCCAGGATAGTAACGGTGGTGCTCATATTTTACTCGATGGGTTTAAGTACACGTTCATCAAGCAACTCGACATCGTTCCGTCAGATTTAGAAGAGGTTTTCTGGAGCCATACCGATCCGGATATCTTGTATTACGTCAGCAAGCGGTACCCAACGTACGGCCACTTTCTGGAACTGAACGTGCGAACAGGCAAGGAACGTTTGCTCAGAGATTTCCTGCCTACCTGTGGCAAAAACATCGCTCCCACAGCGGGCGGCGATGTATTGATGCAACCGTATAGCAACGAGACATTCGGTTTCCGTTGTGACACCGGTGAAGACTGGACCATGATGTCGTACAACGTCGCCACCGATACGCTGTTAACCAAGCCGATGGGCAAGGGCACACCATTCGATAATTGGTCTGCTCCCTTGCCCCTGCCCAAAGGTGATGGGTTCTGGATTCAAGGGTCGGTACTGGAAAACGATCTGGCGACCGTGCGCACAGAGCTTGATATGTACAAACATCATGAGCACCAGGACTTTGGTTTGTCCTGGGACAATCGTGAAGTGATGTTTTCGGTCGCGTTCGATCCTTCTCAGGGTGGTTGTGATGGCTCGGTCTATCGGGGGGTGGGGCATCTGATTGAGCATGACTTAAACACCGGTGAGTGCCGAGGCGTTATCGATGGCCGTGACGATTATCCGTATACCACTCGCGGTACCCACATCAGTGGACGGGCTACGAGAAAACCCGGATGGGTAGCCATGTCCAGTATTGGCGATGACAGGCTGGATTTGTTGGCCAGTGAGCGCAAGGCGTCGCCGTTGTTTTCTGAAATTTATCTGGTGGACACGAACCCAAAGTCCGAGCGAGTTTGCCGAGTAGCCCAGCACCGTTCACACGCCAAATCGGCTGAAAATGGTGACTATCACCCGTACTTTGGTGAGCCGCACGCCACCATCAGCCCCAGCGGCACCCGAATCCTGTTTGGATCGGATTGGTACGATTCAGGCTCGGTGGACACCTACGTCGTGGAATTACCGGCGTACACTACGCTTATCCAATCGCAAAGACAGTGACGCTATGACATCGGCCCGGATGACCAGGCTCCTTGAAGGAATTGAGTCACGGCGGGACGACATGGTGCAGCTCACCATCGATTTGCTTGCCATCCCCACGGTTAACCCGCCGGGTGATAACTACCGTGCCATCTGTGAGTTCCTGAAAGCGCGGCTTGAGCCGTCGGGGTTTGAGTGCAAACTGCTGCGAGCAGAAGGTGCCGTGGGCGACAGCGATCGATACCCTCGCTGGAATATTATCGCTCGCCACGAGGGCTCATCTGCCGGATCCTGCGTGCATTTTAATTCTCACACTGACGTGGTGGCTGTGGGTGACGGCTGGACGGTGGATCCGTTTGCAGGGCAAGTCAAGGATGGGAAAATTTACGGGCGCGGCGCCTGCGATATGAAAGGCGGGCTGGCGGCCAGCATCATTGCCGCTGAGGCCTTTTTGGAAGCCTACCCGGAATACCCCGGGGCCATCGAAATCTCCGGTACGGCGGACGAAGAGACGGGCGGTTTTGGTGGTGTGGCCTGGCTGGCTGAGCAGGGCTACTTCAGCCCGGAGCGGGTGCAGCACGTCATCATTCCCGAACCGTTGAATAAAGAACGTATTTGCCTCGGCCATCGGGGGGTTTGGTGGGCTGAAATTGAAACCTACGGGCACATTGCCCATGGCTCAATGCCATTTTTAGGTGATTGCGCGGTGCGCCATATGGGGGCTGTGCTGAATGAATTTGAAGACACGCTGTACCCGGAATTAGCACAGCGCCGCACCGAACACCCTGTGGTGCCCGATGGTGCGCGCTACAGCACCATGAACATTAATTCGGTTCACGGTGGACTGGAGGAAGCTGAAGCTGACTACACCGGCATGCCGTCGGCCCTGGTGCCTGATCGGTGCCGAATGGTGGTGGATAGGCGCTTTTTACTGGAAGAGTCACTGGACGATGTGCGTGCCGAGGTGCATAGTGTTTTACAGCGTACACAGGCTAAGCGTGAGGGATTCCGCTACGATGTGCGTGAGTTGTTTTCCGTGTTGCCAACTGTCACCGATAAAACGTCACCCGTAGTCACTGCCGTTGCGGGGGCCATTGAGGCAGAATTAGGGCAGGGGCCTGAGTACGTATTGTCGCCAGGCACTTACGATCAGAAACACATTGATCGGATCGGTAGGTTAAGTAACTGCATTGCCTATGGTCCGGGTATTTTGGACTTGGCTCATCAGCCTGATGAGTACGTGGGCATACAAGATATGGTGGACGCAACCAAAGTCATGGCTCGCGCTATGGTGGATTTGCTCACCGGTGACTCCTCAGACGCGGTACTGGGAGGGGTACACAACGAATAAAAACTAGGAGTTAAACCTGATGAATCTTTTTACCCGAAGCGCCTGCTCACTGGTCATTGCCACGGCCTTCTGCAGCACCGCCTTAGCTGCCAAAACGGATATCACGCTGGGTATGGCGCTTGAGCCACCCAACCTTGACCCTACCGGTGGTGCAGCCGCCGCAATCGATGAAGTGGTGTACGCCAATATCTATGAAGGTTTAACCCGCTTTGGTGCCGACGGTAGCGTGAACCCTGGGCTTGCCAGCAGCTGGTTAATCGAACAGGAAGGTAAACGCTACGTTTTTAAACTGCGAACCGGTGTGAAGTATCACGACGGTGCAGATTTCACCGCCGCCGACGTTAAGTTCTCATTAGATCGTGCCCGTGGTGAGGATTCCACCAACGCGCAGAAGGGTTTGTTCGCGAACATTGCTGACGTGGAAGTTATTGACGACGCCACGGTCGCTATTAACCTGGAAAACCCCGATGGTAATTTGCTGTTCAACTTAGCGTGGGGTGACGCCATCATTTTAGATGAAGCTTCAGCAGATTCTGCAGCCACCTCGCCTGTGGGTACCGGCCCGTTTAAATTCAGTAACTGGGTACAAGGTGATCGCATAGAGATTGAACGTAACCCGGATTACTGGGGTGAGGCAGTTGCGCTGGAAAAGGCGACGTTTAAATTTATCAGCGACCCAACGGCTGCATTCGCGGCACTGATGGCGGGCGATGTCGATGCATTCCCGAACTACCCTGCACCTGAAAATTTGCCGCAGTTAGAAGCGGACCCTCGATTCAGTGTGGTGTTAGGTTCCACCGAAGGTGAAACCATTTTGTCGATGAACAACCAGAGTGAAGCCTTATCGGATGTGCGAGTTCGCAGAGCCATTTCGCACGCGATCGATCGGCAAGCCATTATTGATGGCGCTATGTTTGGTTACGGCACACCCATCGGTTCTCACTTCGCACCACATCATCCGTCGTACATTGATTTAACCGGAAACTCGGAATACAACCCGGAAATGGCGCGTTTGCTGTTGAAAGAAGCGGGTTTGGAAAATGATCTGACGCTGAGCTTAAAATTGCCGCCACCGGCTTATGCTCGCCGTGGTGGTGAAATCATTGCAGCACAGCTACGGGAAGTTGGCGTAGAAACAAACATTGAAAACGTTGAGTGGGCGCAGTGGTTAGAGCAAGTATTCCGCGGTAAGGATTTTGATCTAACCATCGTCTCGCACACAGAGCCAATGGATATTGGAATCTACGCAAGAGACGACTACTACTTCCAGTACAACAACCCGAATTTTGTTGGTTTGATGGAAGCGTTCAATGTAGAAACTAATCCTGAACAGCGGGATGTCATGTTGAAGCAGGCACAAACGCTGATTTCAGAAGACTACGTAAATGGCTTTCTGTTTCAGTTGGCAAAGACCGGCGTAGCGAACACCAAAATCCAGGGTTTATGGGAAAACCAACCGACCCAGGCGAATGACTTAACCGGTGTGTCCTGGACTGACTAGTCAGCAATCGTTTAACGGCTTAACCAAGTTGGCCAGGCTCGGCTGGCCAACTTAACGATGCTGGTTTATTTATTTAAACGCTTAAGCTCACTGGTTATCACCCTGTTGGTAGCCAGCCTTGTGGTATTCACCGTAATTGAAGTGGTACCTGGTGACCCAGCGTCCTACATGCTGGGCATGAATGCCTCTCCAGAAACTGTCGCAGCGCTTAAAGCCGAATTAGGCCTGGACCAAGGCCGAGTGGCTCGCTACTTCGGATGGTTAGGCGGCATGCTGCAAGGAGACTTTGGCATCTCCTACACCTACCGAACACCGGTTGCCGAGATGGTGGCAGAGCGTCTGATGGTATCGCTGCCTCTTGCTATTTACGCGCTATCGCTTGCGATTGCCCTGGCGTTTCCGGCTGGATTATTGGCGGCTAGTCGTCGCGGTGGCGCAGCGGATTCTATTGTCATGGCCATCACTCAATTGGGTGTTGCCATTCCTAATTTCTGGTTTGCCATGTGGCTGGTGTTGCTATTCGCGATTAACTGGCAATGGTTTTCTGCCGGTGGCTTTCCCGGTTGGGAAGTCGGTTTGTTCGCAGGTCTCAAGGCGTTGACCTTGCCGGCGGTCGCGTTAGCGTTACCACAGGCATCGATTCTTGCGCGTGTGCTGCGCTCATCGTTGTTGGATGTATTAAACGAGGATTATTTACGCACCGCGCGGGCAAAAGGGCTAACCCGCCGGCAAGCGCTGTGGCGTCACGCGCTACGCAATGCCATGATTCCAGTGCTCACCATCATAGGCTTGCAGTTCTCGTTTCTTTTAGCCGGCGCGATTATCATTGAGAACGTGTTTTTTCTACCGGGCTTAGGCCGTTTGATTTTCCAAAGCATTGCGCAGCGGGATTTAATTGTGGTGGAGAGCGTCATCATGTTGCTGGTGTTTGCCGTGGTTATGGTGACCTTTCTTGTTGACCTTGCCTACGCCTGGGTAGACCCACGTATGCGACGGGGTCGATAAGGGTGGCGTTTGTAAAAGCGTCGCGCTTTCGTAATCTCATACCGGGCAGCTTATTGGTGCTGCTGTTTTTCGGTGCCGCGGTGGTGTCTTTTTTTTACACGCCATTTGATGTGCAACGCATCGATATCCCCAACCGCATGCTCACACCCAGTGCCGAGCATTGGTTAGGCACGGATCATTTTGGTCGCGATATTTTGTCCATGTTAATGGTGGGTGCACGCACATCGATAGCGGTTGCATTTATCGCTGTGGGCATTGGGTTACTTGTTGGCGTGCCCTTAGGGTTACTGGCTGCGAGTTACCGTGGCCATTGGCTGGATGAATTCGTGATGCGAGGCAACGATTTGGTGTTCGCGTTCCCTGCGTTGGTTATCGCCATAATGATTACTGCGGTGTTTGGGCCTGGGGCGGTGAACGCCATCATTGCCATTGGCATTTTTAATATCCCAGTGTTTGCACGGCTTACGCGTGGTGCATCGTTAAGTTTATGGAATCGTGAATTCATTCTTGCGGCGCGTGTGGCGGGAAAGCGTGCGTCGCGAATTTCGTTTGAACACATCTTGCCGAATA
>JAHDCO010000091.1:0-1202 GCA_020629835.1 Granulosicoccaceae bacterium | reverse complement strand
CGTGTGGCGGGAAAGCGTGCGTCGCGAATTTCGTTTGAACACATCTTGCCGAATATTTTGAATTTACTGATTGTGCAGGGCACCATTCAGTTTTCCTTAGGCATCCTGGCCGAAGCGGGTTTGTCATACGTTGGCTTAGGCGCACAACCGCCAACCCCGAGTTGGGGGCGCATGTTGGCAGACAGCCAAACGCTTACCACCATCGCGCCACACTTAGCGTTGTTTCCGGGTATGGTCATCGTACTCACGGTACTTGGGTTGAACCTGCTGGGTGACGGGTTAAGAGATTGGCTAGACCCGAGACTGAGGCGGGAACGATAATGGCGCTGCTCAGCCTGGAGTCAGTGTCAGTCTCTATTCATGGCACACCCATATTAAAAAACATCACCACAACGATCGATGCCGGCGAAGTGCTGGGTGTGATTGGTGAAAGTGGATCCGGTAAATCCATGACTGCACTGGCCATCATGGGTTTGTTACCTACCGGTTCGGAACTCAGTGGTTCCATCACCTTTGATGGCTTGCCACTGAGTGAATTAGATGAACAGGCGCGATGCAAAATCTGCGGTGATGATATCGGCATGGTGTTTCAGGAACCGATGACGGCATTGAATCCTGTGCACACCATCGGTCAACAGGTGGTGGAATCTATACGCCTGCACCAATCGGTGAGCAAACAGCAAGCAGAACAAATGGCTACCGATACCTTAACTCGCTGTGGTCTTCCAGCAGACCAGTTTCCGTTATCGCGTTACCCGCATGAACTCTCGGGCGGCCAGCGTCAGCGAGTGGTTATTGCCATGGCCGTAGCGCTCAAACCCAAACTGTTGATTTGCGATGAACCTACCACGGCACTGGATGTCACCACACAAGCCGAGATACTGAATTTATTAAAAGCGCTACAAGCGTCTGATGACATGGCGTTGATGTTTATTTCACACGATTTGGCGGTGGTGGCGGGTATGGCCAATCGTGTGGCCATCATGCGACACGGCGAAATTCTGGAGCAAGGTCCAATCGAGCCGGTATTCCGTGACTTAAGCCATCCGTATACACGCGCGTTGTTTAAAGCATCTGATCATGTGCCGAGTCAGCATCTGGCTAAGTTGCAAGCGCGCACAGCAGACGGTTCGCGTTTAGTTGAGTCTGAATCTGCATCCAACTCTGACGTTAGTGCAAGCTTGGGTTCCGGACCCGGTTCC
>JAHDCO010000090.1 GCA_020629835.1 Granulosicoccaceae bacterium | reverse complement strand
CTGGAAGCAGCGCAACTCAGCAGTGTACAGTCACGTTCGTGATACCTAAGCCACCGACCCAATCAAATGACTGGCATCGCTTTGCAAGCGATGTTTTTCGTATTGAGGCTGATGCCATTACGGCACTTTCCGATCGGCTGGATGCATCATTCTCAGCTGCCTGTGAATTACTGCTGAATTGCACCGGGCGTGCGGTGGTGTGCGGTGTGGGTAAATCCGGACACATCGCAAACAAAATAGCTGCAACGCTTTCGAGCACCGGAACACCAGCTTTTTTTCTGCACGCTGCTGAAGCCATGCACGGTGATTTGGGCATGCTTCGTCCCGATGACGTGGTGATCGCAATTTCACAATCGGGTACATCCGATGAGATCCTGACGCTGTTACCCAGCTTCAAGCATTTAGGTTGTCAAATCATTAGCCTCAGCGGCAACGCCAACTCTCCTTTGGTGCAGGCCGCCACTGTGGCGTTGGACGTCGGTGTAGAACGAGAAGCCTGCCCACTGGGTTTGGCGCCAAGTGCGAGCACCACCGCAACACTCGCTATGGGTGATGCGTTAGCAATCGCATTATTATGCGCACGAGGCTTTGATAAAAACGATTTTGCCCGCTCCCACCCTGGCGGACGTTTAGGACGTCGTTTGCTTGTGCGTGTGGCGGACTTAATGGCCACCGGTGATGCCGTACCGACGGTAACACCTCAAGCCAAACTTATTGATGCGCTGCTGGAAATCAGTAACAGCGGTCTTGGCATGGTAGCGGTGGTGGACAATGCCAAGCTGGTGGGTGTTTTCACTGATGGGGATTTACGCCGTACGATCGAACGCGGAGAAGATGTACGCGAGGTGCTGGTGGCGTCAGTGATGACGGCTAACCCGCTGACAGGCCTGCCCGAACAATTGGCCATAGACGCATTGGACCGTATGCAAAACCACAAAATCACGTCGCTGCCGGTCGTACGCGATGGCGCGCTCGAAGGTGTCGTGACAATGCATCAGCTGCTGCAATCGGGGGTTGTGTAGTGCGTTGGCTTTCGCGGTACTGGCCGATTGTTCCCCTGGTATTACTGGCTCTACTTGCTCGCAATTGGGCAGAAGACGCACCCGACACCATCGAGGTGGAAGAGACCATCAACATGAGCGAGACACGCTCTGACTATTACCTGGAAGATTTCACAACGCGAAAGTTTAACGAATCAGGCGATCTGCAATACCGGGTATCCGGTAGTCGATTACTGCACTATCCTGAAGATGATCGCTCCGAGATTATTGATCCCACAGTTGTGCTGCACCGCGCGGGCATCCGCTGGGATATCACATCCACACGCGGTGAATTGGTTCGACAACCGGATACCTTTACACTAGAAGGCGATGTGTTACTCGAACGAGAAAGCGAGCAGCAAGCGTTGGTCACTATCCGCACTGAACAATTGTCAGTACGTACCGATGGGAACGTGGTAAGCACTGAGAAACCCATCGAGGTCATTGCCGACGGATGGCGGCTAACCGCCGTGGGTTTGCAAACCAGCATTGATGAAGGCAAGTTGATATTTTTATCGCAAGTAACAGGACACTATGACGTTGCAACACCCAACTCTGATTAGAAGTTTATTAAGCGTTATTGTGCTGTGCTTCAGTACTCTGGCTGGAAGTACTTACGCGAAAACAGGCGATGAGAATCAGCCGATTGATGTCAGTGCGGATCGCTCGGAATACGACGATAAAGCCGGTATTCAACGCTTGATTGGTAACGTTGAAATCACACAAGGCACCATGAAAATCAAGGCTGAAGAGATTGCCATTCATTTGCAGGACAACCGTCTTGCTCGTATTGAAGGCAACGGCACCCCTATACGTTTTGAACAACTCAATGATGCAGATGAAAGTATTGTGGGTGAAGCCAATGCCATTGATTACAACGCCGTGGATGGCACGCTTATACTGACCGGAAAGGCAAGACTGAAGCAGCCCCGACAAGAACTCAACAGCAACCGAATCGTATTCAACGCACGCGAACAAACGGTTAAAGCCGATGGTGGTAATCAAGGGCGCGTCAGTATTCGTATTCAGCCGCCTCAGTCAGATCAATGACCGAAGCTGCGAGCCGCCGCGAGCTTCGCGCTGTTGAGCTACACAAGGCCTACAAAAAACGCAAAATACTGGAAGGCGTTTCGTTAAACGTAGCCAGTGGTGATGTGGTGGGACTGCTTGGGCCGAACGGTGCTGGCAAAACCACCTGTTTTTACATGGTGGTGGGCTTGGTGAAGCCCGACCAGGGCGCCATTGAATTGGATGGCCATGACATTACCGACTACCCCATGCATGCCCGAGCTCGCGCGGGAGTGGGTTACCTTCCCCAGGAAGCTTCGGTTTTTCGCCAGCTTAGCGTCGCTAAGAATATCTCCGCCATTCTGGAAACGCGATCGTCGCTAAGCGCCTCGGATCGCCGTGATCACTTAGAGCGCTTGCTGGAGGAATTGCAAATTGGGCATATCAGAGACAGCCTGGGCACCGCTCTTTCAGGCGGCGAGCGCCGCCGTGTGGAGATCGCACGCGCGTTAGCCGCAGACCCGGGTTTTATTCTGCTCGACGAGCCGTTCGCCGGGGTCGACCCCATATCCATCATCGATATTCAGCGCATTATCGAACATCTGAAAGCGCGCAATATCGGTGTTCTCATCACCGACCACAACGTTCGAGAAACGCTGGGAATCTGTGACAGAGCCTACATTTTAGGTCGTGGCAAACTGATTGCCGAAGGCAGCCCAGACACCGTGCTGGACAACGACGAAGTGCGTCGCGTGTATCTGGGCGATGACTTCAAAATCTAATTGAATCAATCACCTGTACGATTATTTCTGCACGCAGGACATTCGAGAGTGCGCAGCCAAACACTCACCTAAGCGCATCTCGTGCCGCTATTTTGACGAAAAGCCGCTCTGTGACAAAATAGTCACGCGTATATACGGTTTCCGGCCTGTTTTCTGCAGGTTGTAAATCGTTAGTCCTCAGCCATACTCTTCGAGCGGCTAACAATTTAGTTAACCAGACGGCAACGGCCCTCACGGCGGCGACCGATTCATTTTTGATTTTCCTAGTAGGAAGTGTTCATGAAACAGGCTTTGCAAATGAAGATGGGCCAGTCACTGGCCATGACTCCCCAGCTGCAACAAGCCATCAAGTTGCTGCAATTGTCGACTTTAGAGCTGCAAACAGAAATCCAAAGTGCACTCGAAAGCAACCCCATGCTGGAGGTGAACGACGATGAAGGAGATGCCGCCAATGGCGCTGACGCAGCCGAGAGCGTAGAGGCTAGAGAAGCCAAACGCGCAGAAGAAAAAGACGATTCATCTAACAGTGAATCGGACAGCGTTGCAGAGCTCGAACGTGAGCCTGGTCTGGACGATACGATTGTTACCGAGTTTGATGCGCCCAGCAATAATCAGGACGACATCATGCCCGAAGACCTGCCGGTGGACAGCGCGTGGGAAGACATCTACGAAACCGCACAGCCCACGCCTATGGTTGGTGGCGCTGAAGGCGGTGAACACCGCGACTTTACCGAATTCCACAATGCAGACAACACGAGTATTCAAGACCACTTGATGGAACAGGTGCGCTTTTCCAACATGTCTGAGCGTGATCAATACGCTGCTGAAACGGTGATCGATTCGATCAATGACAAGGGATACCTTACCGATACGGTTGAGTCTTTAGTTGAAGGCCTTAACCAGGACATTGACGATGAGTCTTACCAGTTCGACTTTTCCGAAGTAGAAGCGGTTTTACATCGCGTTCACTTGCTGGAACCTACCGGTTGCGGTGCACGAGACGCACAGGAATGTATGTTGATTCAGTTGTCTCAACTACCAGCCAATGAAACGGTGGAAATCGCCAAGCGTATTGTGCAAGATCAGCTCAACCTGCTAGCGGTAAATGACTACACCCGCATGCGTCGTCAGTTAAAGGTGTCAGAAACCGAGCTTATGGAAGCGATAGCGCTTATCCAAAAGCAAGTCGACCCTCACCCCGGACGACAAATTGTTAACGACCATGACGAATACATCGTGCCCGATGTGTTTGTGAAGAAAGTTAAAGGTGTATGGCGTGTTGAATTAAACCCGGACATCGCGCCTAAGCTCGGTATCAATGCCATGTACGCTGGCATGGTTAAACGCGCCGATAAAAGCGACGACAACAACTTTCTTCGAAACCACTTGCAGGAAGCCCGTTGGTTTATCAAAAGCCTACAAAGCCGCAATGAAACACTGCTGCGGGTAGCCACAGCGATTGTTGAACGCCAGAGAAGCTTTCTTGAGTACGGCGAAGTGGCAATGAAACCCCTGGTACTCAGAGATATCGCTGAACAGCTGGATCTTCATGAATCGACGATTTCCCGGGTGACCACGCAAAAGTACATTCATACACCGCGCGGAATCTTCGAATTCAAGTATTTTTTCTCAAGTCACGTGTCCACCGCAAACGGTGGGGAATGTTCAGCCACAGCAATCCGCGCGATGATTAAAAAGTTCATTAGTGAAGAAGATCGCACTAAACCTTTGAGCGATAGCAAAATTGCCAGCAAATTGGTTGCCGACGGTATTCAGGTTGCACGTCGCACCGTCGCCAAGTATCGTGAAAGCATGGGCATTGATCCATCGAACGAGCGCAAACGTTTGAATTGATAATTGACGCACATTGCGCACTTGATTTTAATTCGCTATAGGTACAAGTTATAAATCGAAGGACGAGCACCCGACAAACCCACCGGCGTTTCGGTTGTGCAGGACGCACACCTGCTCTGGTACAGAAAATTTAGGAACGATTGATCGATTTGATATGAATACGCCAATCTGCCATCCCTCCTGTCACGCCACACCGACGTTCGCTCGATGTGCTTCCGACGCGGCAATTGGTTCTTTTAAAGCCTTCCAGGGTGCGCAAGCTCCCTCCCGTCCAGTAAGGGTTGCTCATCTCTTCCGTTCAGCAATCTCACCTTTTAAAACTATTTCAGGAGAAGCACATGAACTTGACCGTAACCGGCCATCACGTCGAAGTCACACACTCCATGCGCAATTACGTTACCGACAAACTTCGTCGTCTCCAACGCCACTCCGAAAACCTGTTCAACGTTCACGTAATTCTAACGGTGGAAAAATCACGGCAAAAAGCTGAAGCCACTGTTCAGATGGCGGGCCAAAAGCTCTACGCGGACACCACACAGCCAGATATGTACGCTTCAATTGATCTGCTCATCGACAAACTCGACAGACAGCTGATCCGAGCGAAAGAAAAGTCCAAAAAACACCGTCGCGATAAAGTCGAATTTGCGGTGTAGTCTATGCCTTGAACACAAGGCACTTATGACACAAACATACTCAAGCGTTTTGCCCACATCAGCAGGTGAAACGCGCCGTCTGTAACCAAAGACGATCCGCTCGCATCCCAGGCAATCCCTGGGGTGCGGGCCTCTAAAAACCAGCCTCCCCCGCGCAACCCTTGTCTTTCGAGGCCTAAATACCCACCTTTGAAGTCGCAAAAGCACGCATCATGCAGATTGCGACAGACTGTTATTGCGTGAAGATTGCGCAGCCTCGCTTTTCAGCAGCGGCAAGAAAGCGCACAATGTTCACCAACGTCACAACGAGTGGTCAGCGCAGAAACCTGTGCAACCGGAATCGATTGCCAAAAAATCAAATAAAAGAAGAACCGCTGGACCCGTCTGATCTACCCGAGGACGGTGAATGCGGTCTCGATGAAGAACCTCACGATTTGCCAGATTTACTGGTGTTAGATCGTGTGGCGATGGGCTGCGAACTGGGCAGCAAGAAGCGGACACTTGAAAAGCTAGCCGAACTGCTGATGGACGCCTTCGACGACGAAGAGTTGACCGATATGCAGATTCTGGATGCTCTGATCAATCGTGAACGTTTGGGTAGCACCGCCATTGGCGACGGTGTGGCTTTGCCCCACGCTCGAATGCCCAACCTGGAGGAACCGGCTGCTGCCATGATTTCTCTGCCAGAGGGCGTGGACTACGATGCCATTGACGGCCACAAGGTCGATTTAATTGTCGGTTTGCTGGTGCCAGAGCGCTGTAACGATGCTCATTTGCAAATTTTACGCAAACTCGCCATACGCTTCAGCGATCCCGGCTATCGCAACTCGTTGCGAAATGCAGAGTCGCAAAAAGCGCTATTCACCGAAGCAGTGCAGCCGATTAATGCCAGCTAGGCGCTGCCTTACTCTTCCATGCGACGTTTATAAACCCGTAGATCATTTTTCGAGGATTCAGCATGACCCGGCTAACGATTGTCACAGGGCTTTCAGGTTCGGGTAAATCTGTTGCATTACATACCTTGGAAGACGACGGTTATCACTGTGTGGATAACCTCCCCTCTGAGTTGCTGTTGGATGTTATTGATCGTTTGCTGACCATCGACAGCCCTAGCTACGACAAGCTGGCTATCGGCGTGGACATGCGCAGCGAACGAAAAACCGCAGACGGACTACTGCGCTTATTAAAATCACTGCGTGAACGAGAAGACCTGCAACTGCGGGTTTTGTTTCTGGATACCGACCGCCGAGTGTTGAGTCAGCGCTTCAGTGAGACCCGTCGGCGTCACCCGTTAAGTACCGATGACTCGCCGTTGGCTACAGCGATAGATACCGAAGCACATCTGCTTGAAGCGGTGAAGGAAGCCGCCGATCAGGTAATTGATACAACCGAATTAAATTTGCACGAACTGCGAGGCATTGTGCGCCAATTTGCGGATGCGAGTTCAACGCATCAACTGTTGGTTGTGCTGCAGTCGTTTGGCTTTAAACATGGGAACCCGGTAAGCACCGACTTCATGTTCGATGTGCGGTGCCTGCCTAATCCGTATTGGCAGCCAGAGATCCGCCACCTAACCGGAAAGGACCAGGCCATCATCGACTATCTCAGCGCCGAACCGATGGTCAATGATATGTTTGATCACATCCATGGTTTTCTGGCGCATTGGATACCCTTGTTTAATGCTGAGAATCGCGCTTACTTAACGATTTCGATTGGTTGCACAGGAGGGCGCCACAGATCCGTGTACTTAACCGATCGACTCGCGGCGGTTATTCGTAATTCCCACGATCACGTGGCCGTAAGGCATCGAGAGTTTGGCAGTTAAGCCTTTGTAATGACTGTCTACCGTCAAGTCACTATCATTAACAAGCTCGGGTTGCACGCCCGTGCTGCGTCCAAGTTAGTCAAGTTAGCCTCCACTTTTGATAACGATCTATTAATTGAAAAGGACGGCCAAAGCGTTAGTTGCAAAAGTATTATGGGAGTCATGATGCTAGCCGCGGGTTGTGGCTCAGAAGTTGTACTAAAGGCAGAGGGTGAAAATGCCACACAGGCACTGGATGCCATCACGGACTTAATCAACAGGCGCTTCGATGAAGACGAATAATCGAGTCAATATGCTATGAGCTTGATGTTCTCGGGTATTGGTGTGTCTCGCGGTCTTGCTATTGGTGAGATCCACGTACTGCGCCGCGACGGCATTAACGTTGAAGCTCGTGAACTGGAAAAAAGCGAAGTCACAGATGAGGTGCGCAGGCTAAGGCGTGCGATAAAAGCTGCACGAGCGCAGTTACACGCTACCCGAGATTCTATTCCCAAGGACGCGCCCTCGGATGTGAGTGCGTTTATTGATTCGCATTTACTTATGCTGGACGATAACGCCCTGGCGCAAACGCCTATCGACATCATAAAAGCTGAACGCATCAATGCCGAGGCAGCATTAAAACAACAACAACAAGCGTTGGTCTCGGTGTTTGAAGCCATGGACGACGCCTACATAGCCACACGCATCGATGACGTGAACCAGGTCATCAGCTTAATACAGCAAACACTGTCGGGTGGTGTGGACCCACTAGTAGACTCGGACACCTGGAAGGGCCGAATCGTGGTGGCGGATGACCTTACACCCGCGGACACGATCATCATGCAGAATCACGGAGTTGCAGGCTTTGTAACCGAGCAAGGTGGACAGTTATCACACACCGCCATCTTGGCACGAAGCTTAGGTATTCCGGCCGTGGTGGGCTTGCATAAAGTAAGAACCTACTTAAAAAGCGGCGAAGTCGTTACGCTCAATGGCAACAGTGGGTTATTGATTGCCGACCCCACCGAAGAGCACATCAGCCAGATAAAGCTGCAACAGCGAGAGGCAAGAAAAGCCGCACGTGAGTTGTCGAGTCTTATAGACCAAGCCAGTGTTACGCAAGATGGCGTTGAACTGGGTTTATGGGCGAACATCGAAGTCGATGACGATGTTAAAGCGTTAAAACGTGTTAACGCGAATGGTGTGGGTCTATTTCGCACCGAGTTCATGTTTATGAATCGCGAAGATGCACCCACAGAACAGGAACACTTCAAAGAATACAGCAAAATATTGCGCGCCCTAAAAGGCGCACCACTGACGATACGTACCATCGATCTCGGCAGTGACAAAATGACTCAATCGATGCACGAAGAGGGGCCTCTTGCGCACAACCCGGCGATGGGTTTACGCGGTATTCGTTTAGCGTTAGCAGAGCTTGCTTTATTCGTCCCGCAGCTACGTGCCATATTACGAGCATCGGCTAAAGGCCCGGTTCGCATTCTTATCCCGATGCTGACAAATCGCGCAGAGATAAGACAAGTGCGAGCGCTTTTGGAGGAGGTAAAAGCCGCCCTGGATGAAGAGGGCATCGCCTACGATCCGGACATTCAATTAGGTGGAATGATTGAAGTGCCAGCGGCTGCGATCGCAGCATCAGCCTTCGCTGAAGAATTGGACTTTCTGTCAATCGGTACTAACGATCTTATTCAATACACCTTAGCAATTGATCGCATCGATGATCAGGTCCATTACCTTTACGACCCTTTACACCCGGCCGTGCTCCAGCTCATACGAAGTGTCATTCAAGCCGGTAGGGATGCAGACATTCCTGTAACACTTTGCGGAGAAATGGCAGGAGACCCCGATGTTGTGCGCGTGCTGCTGGCATTGGGATTAACAGAATTCAGCATGCCACCCAAGTTATTGTTGGCAGTAAAGCAAGTTCTTATACAATCGAAAGTCAGCCGGCTTAAACCGTTAGGACAAAAGCTGATCAATGCAGCAGATGTAGAAGGACAACAACATGTGCTGAAACTCATGAACAAAACTCTAGAGCCTAAGGCTGAGAAAAAGAAAACTAGCGCAAAGACTCGCACACGGAAAACGAATGCATGACGCAGCCTGATCCTGAGCTACAGCAACCCACAACGGCCTTAGCCGAGTCAATCTCAGACGGATCGGTGACAGCTGCAAAAGCGGTCATGCATGCCATGCACCCGGCCGAAATAGCCGACACGCTGGAAGCTTTGCCACCGGCTGAACGTCGCGTGCTTTGGGATTTAGTTGAGAGCGAAATCAACGGTGATGTGTTACTCGAACTTCACGATGAGGTTCGCGATCAGTTAGTTGAAGACATGGACATCGACGAGCTACGTGCAGCGACCGAGCAGCTCGATATCGACGACCGGGCAGATTTTATTCAAGGTTTGCCAGAGAAACTAACGCACGATGTGTTGGCGGGTATGGACCGTCAGGACCGGGTAAGGCTAGAGCAATTACTGGAGTACCCTGAGGACAGTGCCGGCGGTCTGATGAATCTTGACACCATAACGGTGCGAGAAGACGTGACCCTGGATGTAGTACATCGTTACCTGCGGCGACGCGGCGAAATTCCATTGCATACCGACCGCTTGTGGGTGGTGGATCGCTATGGGCGTTATCGCGGCGAATTGTCTATGCGCCGTCTATTGACGAATCCGCTCGACACACTCGTTTCCGATGTGACTCGAACGGATAGAGACCCTATCGCTGTTGAGGCGTCTGCCAGCGATGTAGCCAGATTGTTCGAAGACTACGATTTGGTATCTGCACCGGTGGTGGATGAAAACAACACCCTACTCGGCCGAGTGACCATCGATGATGTGGTCGATGTTATCCGGGAAGAAGCCGAACAATCGGTGATGAGTATGGCCGGGCTAAATCAAGAGAACGATACGTTTGCACCGATTTTTAAAAGCGCCAGACGCCGAGCGTTATGGCTGGGTGTGAACTTACTGACTGCCCTACTGGCATCGTGGGTAATCGCGCAGTTTGAGTCCACTTTGGATCGTGTGGTTACGCTGGCGGTTCTGATGAGCGTTGCACCAAGTATGGGGGGTATCGCTGGTAGTCAAACGCTAACGCTTGTTATTCGTGGTCAAGCACTTGGGCAGTTGAATAGTCGAAACCAACGAACGCTACTGATGCGCGAACTGAGCATTGGGTTAATCAATGGCGCCGTTTGGGCAGCCATCGTTTGTCTGTGTATTACCTGGTGGTTCGACAATCTAAATATCGGTTTGATACTGGGCGCTGCGTTATTGATCAATCTGTTCATGGCCGCCTGGGCGGGCATGATGCTGCCGGTCATGATGAAACGCTTTGGTATTGATCCCGCCCTGGCAGGTGGTGTGGCGTTAACCACTGTCACCGA
>JAHDCO010000089.1 GCA_020629835.1 Granulosicoccaceae bacterium | reverse complement strand
AAACCGAACGACCGCGCGTTAAAGCGTTGATGTTATCGGTACGAGCAAAAGTTTTAGAAGGACATTCGCTAGCCTCAGCGTTAGGCGACTACCCCAAAGTCTTCCCGGAAATCTATCAAGCCACGGTAGCCGCTGGTGAACAGTCTGGCCACCTGGATGCAGTACTTGAACGCTTAGCTGATTACACTGAGGAGCGCCAAGCCTCTCAGGCAACGATCAAAAAAGCACTGATCTACCCGACCATGCTGGTTGTGGCGTCCATTTTAATTGTGTCGTTCTTACTGGCTTACGTCGTACCGCAGGTTGTGCAAGTGTTTGACGGCATGAACCAAGAACTACCCACACTAACGCGTGTAATGTTAGCCAGTTCGGATTTTGTGCGCGAATGGGGCTTAGTCATTGCCGGTGTGGCATTCGTCACCATCGTACTATTCCGCCGAGCCATGCGCGGCGAAGCATTCAAAACACGCGTGCACGGCTTTCTATTAAAGATCCCACTGATTCGTAAACTAATCCGCGGCCACAACACCGCCCAGTTTGCAAACACCCTAGCCATCCTGGCTTCCTCTGGTGTACCCGTACTAGAAGCGCTAGATATCTCTTCAGCCGTAATAACCAGCCGCCCGATGCGCGGCGCGGTAAAGACCGCGGCCAACCAAGTCCGCGAAGGCGCAACACTGGGCGCGTCGTTAGAGAAAACCGGTTATTTCCCCCCCATGCTGCTGCACCTGATTGCCAGTGGTGAACAATCCGGCCAACTTGATCACATGCTGGAAAAGGCCGCTGTGCACCAGGAGCGTGAACTAAACAGCGCCATGTCACTGTTCTTAGGGCTGTTTGAGCCTGTGGTGATTTTAATTATGGGTGGTGTGGTACTCACCATCGTTCTTGGAATACTATTACCTATCTTTGAGATGAATCAACTCGTTAGCTAGGTAATATTTTGGTGAATGCGTCACCGTTAATCCGACAAAAAATACGGTGCGTACAGTGGCCCACATTGGCCCTGATAGTGTTTTGCTACACAGCCATTGCTGTTGTTACTTACTTCTCTTCATACACCACTCCATGGCTAACCGTCCCAACCCTAGCCGTCCTATTGGCACTGCACTCCTCACTTCAGCATGAGCTATTACACGGCAATCCATTCAAACAAACGTGGCTAAATGACTTACTGGCCTTCCCAGCCGTCGGCTTACTGGTGCCGTACATTCGATTCAAAGACACACACCTTGCCCATCACCACGACGAAAACCTAACCGACCCCTACGACGACCCGGAAGCGAATTACCTCGACCCAATCAACTGGGCGAATCACCCACGCTGGCTGCAACGACTTTACCGATACAACAACACGCTGCTAGGCCGCATGATTCTCGGGCCATTCATCGGTATGTTCAGTTTCTACCCAGCCGATGCACTGAATGCGCTTAAGGGTGACCGTGCCATAACCAAAGCCTACGTATGGCATCTGGCCGGAGTGCTGCTCGCAGCCATCTGGATAATCGGCATCGCAAACTGGACATGGCTGCAATGGTTGGCTGCCGCTTACGGCGGCATGCTCATACTGCGCATTCGCACCTACTTAGAACATCAAGCCAACGAAAACGTACCAGCGCGAACAGCCATCGTGCAAGACCGTGGCCCACTCGCGTGGCTATTTTTATTTAACAACTTTCACTGCGTGCACCACCAACACCCGCGTATGCCTTGGTACAAACTGCCAGGTTACTACCGAAAACATCAAAGTCACTTTGACGAACTGAATGAACACTACACCTTTCGCCACTACGGACAGGTGTTCAAACAATTTTTATTTCGCGCTAAAGACCCGGTGCCTCACCCGTTAATGACCGCACCAAAGAAAACATCCCTATGATCGCTAGCCTATCGATGTACGAACGGCCTGAAACCTATTCGGCCCTGGACGATCTGTGGGCAGCCACTCGCCATCAGTTAATAGATAACGGCATTGACTGCGACGAAGCATTAAGCCGGCACCGCACCGATATGGACTTTTGGGCTGATCCGCAATTGGTGCTAAGCCAAACCTGCGGCTTACCATTTAGAGCCGACTTACACACTAAAGTTAGCTTAGTCGGCGCACCTGATTTACGTTTGGAAGGCTGTAAGCCAGGGTATTACCGCAGCGTGATTGTTGTTCGCGCTAATGACGAACGACGACAACTCAAAGAATTTGAACACGCTCAACTCGCGATTAACGGCCTAACCTCACAATCCGGATTCGCAGCCCTGAAGCACCACTGGCTACAGGCGGGATTAGCCTGGCCACTTCAACTGCATTTATCGGGAGGACATGAAGAATCAGCACAAGCCGTAGCCGATGGCACCGCGGACCTTGCCGCTATTGATATCGTGACTTATCAATTACTGGAACGCTTTGATGCCTTTACCAGCACGCTTCGCGTACTCGAGCAAACCGACCCCACACCGGCACTACCATTTATCTGTGCGTTCGGTTTCGAAGAATATACGATCGCTACTGCGTTAAAGCACGGCATTGATAGCTTAAGTGCCGAACAACAACAATTACTAGGACTGTATGGCGTTGTGAATATACCCGCAGAAGACTACTTCGCCGTACCCACCCCACCCGAGTCACAAGCGCAGTTTTCGCAGCAACTACGCGACTAAAACCGCTCCGCCCGCAGCACCTCACAATCCGTCACACAAATCACTCCAATGTGACGTTCCACGATTGCGTAGGCCGCATCCAATAATTCGTCCACACGTTCTTCGCGAATGATGCATATCACTTGCACCATGCCGCTGGCGCGTGAGATTTGCCCTTCGCGGCTCCAATCTCCAGAGCGACCATTACCGCCCAATACCGGCAGTAAGGTGTAGCCAGTTATTCCGGCCTCGTTCAGTGCGTTGGTTAGGCGTTTTTGCATCGGCGCTTCAATGGTGATCTCAACACGTTTTGCAGCGGTGCGTTGTAAGCTCATAACGACTACCCAAAGTACAAACCGGCCATAGCCACATACAGTGGAATGCCGATGGTTAAGTTAAAGGGGAAGGTTACCCCAAGCGACAACGTAAGATAAATACCGGGGTCAGCTTCTGGTACGGCCACTCGCATGGCCGCTGGTACAGCGATGTAACTGGCGGATGCCGCCAGCACCATAAACAGTACAGCCCCACCCATGGACAACCCAATCAGGCCAGCAACAGGCAATGCAATAAAGGCGCTGATTACCGGCATAAGAAATCCAAACGCAAACAATCCGCCATTTAAACTACCGCGGCTATTTCGAATACCACGCCCCGCCACAATGCCCATATCCAGTAAGAACAGACACAACACGCCTTTAAAAGGCGACACAATAAAACTGGAAATTTCAGCCAAACCGTCTTCACCGGTAATCCAGCCAATCAGAAAAGCACCCACTAACAAAACGATGGAACCGTTTAACAAAATTTCGCGCCACAGATCTTTATCCATGGTTGTCGCACCACTATCACTTCGTGACAATAACCAAAGCGCTGACAATATGGCCGGTGCCTCCATGATAGCCGCCACGGCCACCATATAACCTTCGGACGATAGCCCCTGAGACTCCAACACAGACGTGGCAGCGACAAACGTAACAATAGAAATCGAACCGTAATGACCTGCAACGGCCGCCGCATTCAGCGTATCCAAGTTCGTTAAGTAGCGAAGTAGCGCAAACGCTAAAAACGGTAGCAACGCAGACAAGGCAGCACCGCTTAGCATGGTTAACGCCAGCGTGGTATCGATGCCATGGGAAGCAACACCTACCCCACCTTTAAAACCGATAGCGAATAGCAAATACAGTGAGATGGCTTTGGCGGCCGCATCCGGAAAGTTCAAATCCGATCTTGCCAAGGCCGCGGCCAACCCCAGGGCAAAACTCAGGATAATCGGGGACACTAAATTGTGAATGGCTAGTTCAAATATGCCGCTCATAAGCGGTGGCACCCTGTGTCTGGTCGAAAGCTAGACCGAGTGTAAACCGTTCATCACTCAGTCGCCATGCACAACAGTAATCGGCGTATCGTCCCGAGCTCCCCATTCCGACCACGACCCGTCGTACAGTTTCCCCAGGTCAAACCCCGCTACAACTAACGCCAAGGTAATAACCGCCGCGGTAACCCCAGACCCACAGGTAGTAATAACGCTGGTGTCCTGCCCTACGCCATAACTTTCGAGCAGCGATTTCAACTCATCCGGCGTTTTTAAACGCATCGCCCCATCACTATCAGCAGACAGTAATTCAGTAAACGGTAATGACTGTGAACTGGGAATATGTCCCGATCGAAGACCGGGTCGCGGTTCGGGTACCGCCGCATCAAAGCGCGCTTTGGGCCGGGCATCTAAGATGATTGTGCGTTCAACGTCGATAGCCTGAAGCATCCCATCTACATCACACACAGCATTGATATCCAGTTCCGCGTGCATCGGCTCAACAGCAGCCCGTGCAGCCACCTCCCCGGATTCCAACTCACCCCCCATCGACTTCCATGCCGGCAAACCGCCATCCAAAACCTGTACACGCGTATGCCCCATCACCCTAAACATCCACCAAACACGCGCCGCTGAAAATAAGCCGGCCGAGTCGTACACGACCACAGTATCCTCAGGCCCGATTCCCATGGCCGCCGTCGCTTCGGCAAACACTTCGGCTGTTGGCAACATATGCGGTAAATCCGAGTGGGCATCGGAGACCGCATCGATATCAAAAAACACAGCCCCGGGAATACGGGCTTTTTGATACTCCTCATGCGCGTTGCGCTTCACGTTAGGCAGATGCCACGAGGCATCCAGAACCACACAGCGTGTTGAGGTTTCGCTCAGCTGCCGCTGCAGCGCATCAGGTTGAATCAGTGGGTGCATTAGAGTCATCACAAGCCTTCTGGTAAGCTCCGGGCGCATAGAGTAAACCGATCTGCACTCCCGGATGCGTCTTGACTGAATCACTACCTTTATTGGCGTTCGTTTTTGCCGGACTATTTTCACCCGGCCCCAACGTCATCATGCTTACCGCATCCGGCGCACGATTCGGTTTTAAACGAACCCTACCTCATTTGCTGGGCGTACCGATCGGCACTGGCATACTCGCCGCGTTGAGCGGTTTAGGCATTGGCGCTTCACTACTCGCCATACCCAGCCTGAAACTGTTGTTTCAGATCGGCGCGGCAATCTGGATTTTGTGGCTGGCATGGAAAACCGCAAGAGCCGGTCGCGCTGGACGTTCTGGCGATACGAACGACAAACCGTTTACGTTTTTACAAGCCATCACGTTTCAGGTGATCAATGCGAAGGTTTGGGCAGTCACCATTGCCGCCGCGGCCGGTTTCGGTATTGGTTTAAGCCCAGCTTGGGAAGCGGCTCGATTGTTCGTGGTGTTTGCGGGTTTAAATTTGTTTGTGTGTTTGTTCTGGACATCCGCCGGTCATTTACTGTCAAACCTGCTGCAGTCAGACCGGGCGTGGCGATGGTTTATGACCACGATGGCAGTGGTTATGGCCTCCACCGTGGTACTCATATTCTGGTGATATTCGTGTCGGTTGAGATCAGTACTAGCTGTGTAACTGACGTGCGGGGGCTTTTGAGGCTACCCAGCGCCCACGTGCTGTTTGCCGAGATGCGTAAGGAAACTGCTGATGGTCTTCCATTGCATCCAGGGCTTTTCGAATCTGAGCGTCAGTAATTTCGATTTCCACCCCGTGCTCATCAACCAACGCGGCGTAGGTGGTGGGTAATGCTGCCACGCGACGCGGCTGCTTAATACGTTGCGCTTTCTTCAACGAATTCATACTTGGGCCTTGCGCGAGTGTCATTGTCATGCCAGTGCTCCGATATACGCAAATTGCTGACCAACCTCAGTCAGCTTCGTTGTTCAAAAATTCGATGTGCTTCCCGAATAGCGCTAACTCTTCGGGGCTCTTTTCCGGCCAGGCAAGCGGTAACGCTTCCAGGGTGTTCTCAATAATTCGTGCCACTTGCAAACGCATATAACGTTTGTTGTCCGCCGGTATGGCAAACCACGGTGCGTTTGGTCGTGAGGTTTCATTAAGCAGCGCTTCATACGCATCCATGTAATCCGACCAACGCTTGCGGGCACTCAAGTCATGCTTTGAGAATTTCCAGTATTTCTCTTCTGTCGTTAAGCGGTCCATAAAGCGTTGCTTCTGCTCTTGTTTTGACACGTTTAACCAAAACTTCAACACCACGGTGCCATTACGACTCAGGTGTTTTTCGTGCTCACGAATGGATTCAAAACGGTCGTCCCATACGCGTGATTCGTTCAAGTTAGGTAATCGTTGATTAACCAAAAACTGCGGGTTAACACGAACCGCTAACACTTCTTCGTAGTGACTGCGGTTGAAAATGCCGATGCGCCCACGCTCAGGCAACGCTTTTGTTGTACGCCATAGAAAGTCATGTTCAAGTTCTTTCGATGACGGTGCTTTAAACGAATGCACCTGACAACCGGCCGGGTTAACCCCACTCATGACCGCGCGAATAGTGCCGTCTTTACCGGCAGCATCCATGGCTTGAAACACCAACAACACGCTGAAGCGATTATCGGCATACAGCTTTCGCTGCAACGTGGCGATGTTCTTAACGGATTTCTTTAGTGCTTTCTCAAGCGTTTTCTTATCTAAATCTACGCCGTCGTTGGAATCATCCGCGTCAGAGGGCGCGGTTGCATGATCAGCCACCTTAAACGAGCCATCAAACGGCACGTTAAATTCAGATGCAGGTGGTGTGAACTCAACGCTCATGAAACACCGGTGCCGCGCATGCTGCAGTAGCCGCCAGGGTGCTTGTGTAAGTACTGCTGATGCTCGTCTTCAGCGTAATAGAAAGTCGGCGCGGGAATCACTTCTGTGGTGATGGTGCCGTGACCAGCTGCTGTTAAGGCATCCTGGTATTGCTCCAGACTCGCCAGTGCCTGTTCCTGCTGCGCATCGCTCGTGGTGTAGATGCCAGAGCGGTACTGCGTTCCCTGATCTGGCCCCTGACGCATACCTTGCGTGGGGTCGTGGTTTTCCCAGAACAGTTTGAGTAATTCGCCGTAAGTAATGACATCTGGGTTGTACACCACCAGGCACACCTCATTGTGCCCTGTCATGCCAGTGCAGACATCACGATAACTGGCGTTGGCGGTTTGACCGCCGGCATAGCCCACAGCCGTTGACCAGACGCCGTCCTGCTTCCAGAACAAACGCTCCACACCCCAAAAGCACCCCATCCCGAATACGGCGGTTTCCAGACCTTCAGGCCAAGGGCCCTGCATCGGATTGCCCAGCACAAGATGCTTGTCCGCGACCGGCATGGCCTGCGGGCGATCTGGCAGAGCGTCAGCGGCTGACGGTAGGGTGGATTTTTTGCCGATTCCGAACATGTTGGTGCTTTTTCCAAACCTCACAAAATTTTTTTTATAGAAAAAGTTGCCATTGGCCAGAAGCTAACTACACTTCCATTTAGCGAAGGGACAGACTTTTCAAATCGGTCAAAAAGTGACCGAAGTGTGACCTTACCCCAGTTCCCTTAAACCAAACTGAACGTTTGGGCGCTCCCACACTTTATTTTGTAAATGCTTGGAAACACAGGCATTATTAATGCGCCCGCAGACAATTCTGTGGCGGCATACTACGCATTCACTGTGGACTTATTGACCAAAAATGAAACGCTCTGAAATCAACCGAATCATGGCCGATGCCCGCTCCTTCATTGAATCATTCGGTTTTCGCCTCCCGCCCATGGCCAGTTGGACACCCGCCGAGATGCAGGAACGGGCATCCGAGATCGATGTCATTCTGAAAGGCCGACTGGGTTGGGACATCACCGATTACGGACAAGGCAAGTTCGACGAGTTGGGTCTGTTCCTTTTCACCGTGCGAAACGGCACCCCGGAGGACATGAAATCGGGAACCGGTAAAACTTACGCAGAGAAAATCATGATTTCGCGTGACCGGCAGGTGTCCCCGATGCACCGGCACATCACCAAAACCGAAGACATCATTAACCGCGGCGGCGGTGTACTGGCGCTGGAACTGTTTAATTCAGATGAGAAGGGCGATATCGACACCCAAACCGATGTCACGGTAGAAACCGATGGCGTCTACCGAACCCAACCGGCCGGCGCCATATTAAAACTCTACCCCGGTGAAAGCGTCACACTGGTGCCCGGCAACTGGCATGCGTTCTGGGGAGAGGAAGGCGATGTGTTAATCGGTGAGGTATCCACCGTCAACGAT
Organism: Granulosicoccaceae bacterium; assembly: GCA_020629835.1. Lineage (GTDB taxonomy): Bacteria > Pseudomonadota > Gammaproteobacteria > Granulosicoccales > Granulosicoccaceae > Granulosicoccus. The sequence continues at coordinate 2,434 of JAHDCO010000089.1, read as the reverse complement.
GATTTAACCGACAATATATTCAAAGACCCAATTGGCCGGTTTTCCACCATTGAGGAAGACGTGCCACCCACTCACCTGCTGGTATCCGACTACGATGAATGGCTGAGTCCATAGCCCGTAGGAGCCTAGGTTACACCGCACTTGCCCTAAAAAAGTAAGCATGAAACTGCGCATCAGATAGCTTCTGAAGCACGAGCGCTATCAGCCCAGTAACCACGATCGCAAACACCACCCTACCGAGCAAGATCGCAAACACATCAGCTCCTAAGGCCATCATCAGCAAGGTGTCTTCCACAATACTGTGGGCGAACCCCATTAGCACGCAGGATAAAAAGATCTGTCGTGGCGACACCGTGCGACTTCGCGCCTCCCGAATTAGTACACCAGCGCCGAACGATATGCCCAGAAACAATCCAACGAGCGTGAGGTGCCCCGCTTCCTTTTGAATACCCGCTAATCGCAACACAGGCAGCAGGGCTTTCATCAATAAGTCCATGATGCCAAACGCCTTAAACAGCTCCAGCGCCCAGAACAAGCCCACCAGAATCACCAACATCCACACCATGGCTTCGGTCAAGCTGATAAAGAACTCTGGCCACGAGGGCGTGGCACTCATGGGTATCCAGGTCGGGTCAACCGGGGCTGACAACCAGCCGGTAAATTGCAGTGTGTGATGCAACAGGAAGGCGTACAGCAGACCGCCCGCCACACGCAAAAACGTCGTGAACCAAAACCCAGGGCCCACGGTTTGAATGATCTTTTGCTCTAACGGTAAGCCATGCGCAAACAACAGCAGAGCGGAAAAAATACTGACCTCACCGACGGTAAGCGAGCTCACCGGTACCAGCGTAAACAGCAACGGCACAGCGCCCCAAAGCCCCACCACAATGGCAGTCAACCACGCTAAGCCCAGTTCAGCCGGCAAGCCCACGGCACTCATCAGCGGCTCAAACAAGGGCGCTATGTGCTCGATAACGCCTAGCCGTAGCAACACTTCCGCGCCCACCATAATCGGCACCATGATGCGCGCCAGCATCCAATAAATGCGCAGTGATTCCGGCGTTTTTCGCAGAAGCTCAAGCAACAGGGACATAAATTCAGCTCGAATTGATTCGATGTTTTTCCAAGGCCAATTTGTACACCGATTGCTTTCGAACACGTGATCAAATATTGCTTAATTTTGCAATATTATTGCAAACAGCGCCGACTCCCAGTTATTGTGTCGCGATGGATAAGACCGATAAAAAGATCGTCAATCTGCTGCAGCGGGACGCCTCACAAACCAATGTGGAGTTGGCCGAACGCATCGGGTTATCGCCGTCCACGTGCCTACGCCGAGTTCAACGAATCCAGAAATCGGGCGTCATAGACCGAATAGTGGCAATCTTGAACCCACGTAAAGCAGGTCGTGCCATTAAGGCGTGGGTAACCGTGGAATTAACGCTGCACGGCGATCAACACATGCGCCGATTTCTCGATATAGCCACAGCAGAACCGGCCGTGTCTCATGCGTATGCGGTGACGGGTAAAACTGATGTGGTGCTGATGCTGCAACTGCGCGATATGGAGGAATTCGATGCAGTGTGCGACCGATTATTTCGCGATCAGAACAACGTGGCGCGGTTTTTCACCATGATTGTCATTCGCACCGTCAAAGAAGAAACAGCGATTGAACTATAGCGTTCTTGGCTAACAGGAACTCTTACCGGTAACCGTTACCAATAACGCCCGCCAGTCACAATCGCAAACATCGCAAGGCCCAGCACAAAGTTAACCGTCACTATCAGGCGAACCGTATTCAAGGATTTCGCTGCTTGCTCTGTATCGTTGGCTTCCAGCGCGCGGCGAAACGCTTTATTTGGCACAAAGTACATCAAGGCAAACAGTGCCGCCATAATCCAAGCCAGGAGATGCATGATGTGCACATATACGGGCACCGCACTGAACCCACCAAAGGCCCCAATTAACCAATAACCGGTGAGCATCAACACAACAATTGCCATCCACACCCAAGGAAAAAACTTACGCGTCGCCGTGGCCATCATCGGAAGACGCGACGCCGGTTCTAACACTTGCAACGACGGTCGTAACACCACCAACATAAAAAACATACCGCCAACCCAAACAGCAGCGGCAATAGAGTGCAACGCAATGGCAACAGCATTCATCGTGTCAAGAACCTATGTAGGAAAAAACGGTTTTCTATAAACCTAGCAATCAGGAAAACTCACGGGAACTTCAATGACGTTTATCGCCAAGCCACCGCGGGCGGTTTCCTTATATTTGGTCTTCATATCAGCGCCAGTATCACGCATGGTTTTGATCACCTTATCCAACGAAACAAAGTGTTGACCGTCACCCCGCAACGCCATTCGCGCTGCATTAATTGCTTTCACTGATGCCATTGCGTTACGTTCGATACACGGTACTTGGA
>JAHDCO010000027.1 GCA_020629835.1 Granulosicoccaceae bacterium | reverse complement strand
GTATAGGCAGACGTTCAACTAACGATGTTTGCATCCCGAACTTATCTGTCAGCGGCCGCCATGCCAGAATCGTTTTTAACGACGGTGAAGCGTGGGTGGAGGACTTAAACAGCACGAACGGAACCTACATCCACAGCCGTCTTATCAGTAGACAAATGCTGAATCATGGTGATGAACTGGTTATCGGCAAAACCCGAGTGCGCTACGTCAATGCGTCTGCGGGCGCAACAATTAATGCCTTAGCGCCCGACAGTCACGCGGCGGACACACAGAAGGATTCGGTTGAAGCGGCACACGCTGATCCACTGGACCACGCGACCCCGGCGGCAAAAGCGCAGACTGCGGCCCCAATTGAAGTACCCGCGAAGCCAGCGGCCCAGTCATCTGAAGCACTGTTTGAATCTCTGGCCGATGATCTTGAAGAACGGCAACTGGACGATTCCCTTCGCGCCAGCCAAGAGCCCCCCTTCGACGACGATTTTGATCGTCTACCGGATGATTTGGGTGATGATGGCGGACCAGACGATGTCCCCATGAGTCTGTCGGACAAAGCCAAACTGGCGCTCGGTCGGGTACCCACTCGTCCAACATTAGCCGCGGTTAATGGAAGTCATCGGCACCGCGCGTTTGATGGTGATGACGATGTCGTTGAAGCCGAACCGCCGGTAGCTGCTGTGGCTAAAACGCCCGCAGCGGAAAACGTTGCACAAAAAGCTGATAGTGCGGCCGAACTTGATACCGTTGCACCTGCGGCCGCACCCGCGCTTTCACCCGAGGTTGCACCCGCACCCTCACCTGACGAGAAACGAACGGAAACCGGGTACACCGGCGCAGTAATCGAAATAAAGAATGGTGCGAAGTCTGGCCAGAAACTGCCGATCGATAAGCCTGTGACAACCTTGGGCCGCCCCGGAATTCAGATTGCGGCCATCATGCGAAAGCCGGATGGTTACTTTCTAATGCACATTGAAAGCGATGACAGTGTCGATCGCCCAACATTGAACAGTGACGCGATTGGCGATGAGCCAATGTTGCTTAAATCAGGTGACGAGCTTAACGTTGCCGGCATCGACGTAGAATTCAACCTGGCATAAGCTCAGGCTAACCCCACATGAGATAGCTTTCCCGACTGGCAAGAAATCAGTCGGGAAACAGCCCACTGGATAAGTATCTGTCGCCCCGGTCGCACACGATAGTGACGATCACAGCGTTTTCTAATGACGGTAACAATCGGGTTGCTGCCGTTAGCGCGCCACCAGACGAAACGCCTGAAAATATTCCTTCCTCTGCAGCCAAGGCTCGCGCCATGTCTTCTGCGTCCGCTGCCGATACATCAATGATTTGATCAACACGGTCGGCTTCGTAAATTTTAGGCAAGTACGCTTTAGGCCAACGCCGAATCCCGGGAATGCTCGAACCATCTTCAGGTTGCACTCCGATGATTTGAATATCCGGGTTTTTCGATTTCAAGTAGCGCGACACCCCCATGATCGTGCCAGTCGTTCCCATCGAACTGACAAAATGTGTGATGGTGCCCTGTGTGGCTTCCCAAATCTCCGGCCCGGTCGTTTTCACGTGCGCGTTCCAGTTATCCGGGTTCGCAAACTGATCCAGCACCAGGCCGTCACCGTCCGCTTGCATCGCGTGCGCATGGTCACGGGCATATTCCATCCCTTGTTCTTCAGTCACCAACACCAAGTCAGCGCCGTAGGCACGCATAGACGCTCGACGTTCGCTGGTCATGTTGTCTGGCATCAACAGACGTAATTTCAAACCCACCGTGGCTGCCACCATAGCCAGCGCAATACCCGTGTTACCGCTGGTTGCTTCAATCAAGCGATCACCGGGTTTCAGTTCACCACGCCGCATCGCTTCCAAAATCATATTGGCAGCCGGTCGGTCTTTTACCGAGCCCGCCGGGTTGTCACCTTCTAGCTTGCCGTAAACGCGGTTGTTGTTGTCCTGACTAGCTAAGCGTTGTATCGGAACCAACCGGGTGTTGCCGATTTGTTCCACCAAACTAGGTTGTAACAGTGAACTCATGGGGTATCGATCTCATCGCTGTAGTGAGCGCTTAACAAGTCCATCGCAGCCTGAACTTGCCACGAAGTATTTCGTTCATCATCGCATGTAATGGTGTGCACATTTTTCATACCGCGTATCCAGGTCATTTGCCGTTTTGCCAACTGTCTGGACGCGGCCAAACCCTGCTGCACAAACTCGTCGTACGTACTGTGACCGTCTAAGTGCTGCCAGGCCTGTCGGTATCCAACACTTCGCATACTCGGTAATTCTGCATGTAGGTGCGGGTTTTGCCGTAAACGTTCCACTTCTAACAAAAAATCATTATCTAACATGCTGAAAAAACGTTGTTCGATGCGTGCATGCAACCACTGACGTTCGGCGGGTAACAGAGCAAATTTAAAAACCGGTTCGGGCAAACGGCTGCGGGTATTGGCTTGCCACTCACTCAGCGTTTTGCCGGTTAATTCATATACCTCCAACGCCCGTTGAGTCCGTTGAGGATCGTTCGGATGAATTCGTTTAGCGGCCACCGGATCAACCGCGCTGAGCTTCTCGTGCATAGCGGGCCAACCGATTTCCCGTGCTTCACGCAGCAAGCGACTTCGCACAGCTTCATCAGCCTCGGGTAGCTCAGCCAACCCCTGCTCCAGCGCATTGAAGTACAACATGGTGCCGCCGGCTAACACCGGCGTACGACCTCGGTTTCGAATATCAGCGATTGCCTCTATGGCATCATCACAAAAACGCGCAGCCGAATAACTTAACGCAGGGTCAATAACATCGACAAGATGATGCGGTACTTCAGCAAGCTCGGCGTCACTGGGTTTGGCGGTACCCACGTGCATTTGCTCAAAAACCTGAGCTGAATCCACGTTTATTATTTCACCGTGAACACGCTTGGCTAAGCCTATCGCACAAGCGGTTTTACCGATGGCGGTAGGCCCCATCAGGAACAAAAGCGGGTACTTATTCATAGGCGGTCACACTAGCGGCCGCGCATAAATAATTTATCCAAGGCACTCATACTCAGCTCGGTCCATGTCGGCCTACCATGATTGCATTGGCCGCTATTAGGGGTTGTCTCAATTTGCCGAAGTAACGCATTCATTTCAGGAATGCTGAGCATACGATTGGCACGCACCGAACCGTGACATGCCATAGAAGACAACACATCGTGCATTGCAGCATCCACCAAGTCGGAAGTTCCATGACTACTGAGTTCGGACAGCACATCTCTGAGCAGATTGGCCGAGTCCGCTTTGGCAAGCAGCGAGGGTACTTCCCGAACTTGTAACGCGGTGGGCGAAAGACGAAAGACATGCAAACCGGTTGTGACTAACTGCTCGTTGTGTGTTTCGGCTAAGTCGGCTTCTGTTTCACTGACTAATACATCGACGGGTACCAGCAGCTGTTGCGTGGTAATTGAATTCTCATGCCACGCTTTTTTTAAGCGTTCGTAAGTAATGCGCTCATGTGCGGCGTGTGCATCGACGATAATCAGCCCCGATTGATTCTGCGCCAGTATGTACACGCCGTGGCAATGACCCAAGGCAAAACCCAGCGGCGGTATCCCTGCTTGCTGGGTGTCGTGCTGATCATGCTCACCAATGCGTTCGGCCACAGCGGTGTCATGCATTGACGCAACCGTTCTTGGCTCATAAGGGCTATGCGGTTGTGCAGCTCGTCCACTGGTGGTTCCACCTGAGTACGGACGGTCTTCCACCAAACGTTGCATGGCCGCGAGGGTATCTGTCGTATTCAATGGTAACTGGCCCGTGCCGGGAAAATGCATAGCGTTGTTCACGCCCTTTTGTTGCATGGGATGATCAAGCGGGGCGTTTGCCGCCGGTTCAGACAGCTCGGTGTGCGTTGATTGTTCAATACCACCTGCCACGACGGCGAGATAGTCTTTGAGTGACTTTCGAATAAATCCGTGCACCGAAGATGAGTCCCGAAACCGTACTTCTTGCTTGCCCGGATGCACGTTAACGTCCACCGATTCAGGCGGCATCGACAAAAACAAAACGAACGCCGGATGGCGTTGGTGATACATCAAATCCGAATAGGCTTGTTTGACTGCGTGCGATACCACACGATCTTTTATCGGCCGAAGGTTTACAAAAAAATACTGCATATCTGCGGTGCTGCGCGAAAAGCTTGGATCGGCCACCCATCCACGCAACGATAACGCTCCCTGATCAATCTCTACGACTCTTGCGGCGTCACCGAATTGGGTGCCCAGGATTTTGGCAATGCGTTCGTTTTGCGCTGCTACAGAACTTGCGCGTTCACAACGAAAGGTTGCCTTGCCGTTGTGTGTCACATAAAACGCAACATCCGGGTGCGCCATAGCCAGGGTTTTTATGACCGCCTCACACCGCGTGTACTCTGTTCTGGGCGTTCGCATGAACTTGCGGCGCGCTGGCACGTTATAGAACAATGACTGCACATCAACGGTGGTGCCATTGGGGTGTGCTGCGGGTTCAGATTCCACCCCACCATCGTGCCGGTAGCGAATCAGCCAGGCTCGTTCAGCATCCGCAATTTTGGATTGAATTTCTAATCGCGATACCGATGCAATACTGGGCAGCGCTTCGCCTCTAAAACCCATGCTGGTCAGATTCGACAGTTGTTCAACAGATTCGAGCTTGCTGGTCGCATGACGCGACAGCGCTAACGGCAGATCGTTTTGGCTAATGCCATGGCCGTTATCACGAATTCGAATACGCTCCAGGCCGCCGTCCTGCAAATCAATATGCAGCTGCGTGGCCTCGGCATCCAGACAGTTTTCCAGCAGCTCTTTAACAATCGATGCGGGGCGCTCAATCACCTCGCCCGCGGCGATTTGATTGATCAGGTGATCGGGGAGTTGCTTAATGGCCATACGCCATTATCGCACCCAATCGCCGCTGTGGCGTAAGCGAGAAGTTAGCCTTTTTGGTTTGCCAGCGAGTCGTAGAAGCTGCCCTGCGGCGCGCGACGCTTGAGATAGTTCACGACCCCGTTGTGTACCGCCTGAGCCAACTCTTCCTGGAACTGCGGGCTTTTTAATTTGCGCTCTTCTTGCAAATTTGAGATGAACGCCGTCTCAACCAGCAAGGACGGAATGTCGGGCGATTTCAGTACCGCAAATGGCGCTTGCTCAACCGATTTTTTGTGTACCGGCCCAATGCGTTTAAGCTGTTTCAGTACTTCCCCACCCATATCCAGGCTGGCTTCCAGCGTGGCGTTTTGCGCAAGGTCCAGCAAGGTGGATTTCAGCGTGTCACTGAGTCCGTCCAAAGCCACATCACCAAACAGGGCGGCGTTTTCGGTTTGTTTTTCAGCCAGCCATTTGGCCGCCTCAGAGGTAGCACCTTTCAGTGACAAGGCATACACCGAGCTACCGTGCGCGCTTTTGCGTTTAAACGCATCAGCGTGAATGGAGATGAATAGATCGGCTTTCATGGTTCGGGCAAGGCGCAACCGTTCGCGAAGCGCCACAAACACATCCCTGTCCCGAATCATCACCGGCTTGATACCAGGCGTACTGGCCAGACGAGCTTGCAACCGCCGGGCAACCGGAAGAACGATGTCTTTTTCGCGGGTACCACGTTGGCCAATGGCTCCCGGATCTTTTCCACCGTGCCCTGCATCGATGGCAATAATGACATCCCTTCCGCCTGCGGCAGGTCTCGATTCAGGTTCACGCTGACGTTGGCTGTGTGTGGCGAGCTCGGCATTGCCCGGTACACCCAAATCCACCACCAGGCGACGCCCGTCACCACGTGCCACAAATTGATAGGTGGCTGACACCGGTTGTCGCAGGTCAACTACGATTCGCAGGCGACCATCGGCTTGGCTGCCCGAACGGACCGACTGCACAGCCCCTTGTTCGAATATCCGATCCGGTAGCGCAGTCTGCAGAGCGGTATTCGAGAAATCAATAACCAGGCGCTGGGGTTTTTCCAAAGCGAACAACGACGCCTCTTCAGCTGGACCGACCAAGTCAAAATGCAGCATTACGTTGTCTTGATGCACCAGACGGAAACCCACCAGTGCAGCTGAATTGGCGAGCACAGTTGTCACTGGCACGCCAGCCAGAAGTGCACCCCCGGTAAGCTGCATCAGACGTCGCCGATCACGAAATCGATGGTCTTCTGTCATGCCCTCTCTCATCTTCCACAGCCCACCTGTGGCCACACTAGAGATTAGTTCAAAAATTGAGGTTTACAAGCACCGGCAGATGCTTAACTGAAGATGCGCACTTTGCGTGCGCCGGAACCCGCGTCCTTGCAGTATTCAATCATGACCGTGTGGGTGGGTTTTGGCAACTGACCCGTCCCCTTCTCTGGCCACTCCACCAACAACAGGCCCGACGTTGCAGCGATGTCATCAAAACCGATGAAGTAAAGTTCTTCCGGGTCGGTAAGTCGATACAAATCACTGTGAGTAGCCAGTTTAAAGCGTCCAACCGGAAGTTCGTACTGTTCGACCAGGGTGTACGTTGGGCTTTTTATCGCCTCCGTTACCCCCAGGGCCTGCAAGGCTCCACGCGCAAAAACGCTTTTACCCACACCCAGGTCGCCTTCCAGGTACACCACGACGTTGGCGCCCTGTGCACCGTTATCCCCGAGATCATCGACCGAACCCACCAACCCTTTTACAAACGATGCCGCTAACGACTGCATATCGTTCTCAGTCAATACCGTATGTTCAGACAACAGCTCTAGCGCCAACGGGGTTCCTGACTAAACGCTGCCGCCAAAGCGGAAGCTAATTCATCGGACAAACCTTCAAGAAAAGATTTTTCAGGCGCAAAGGGCACAAGCTCCTCGGCTCCCAGGACGTCCTTCGCCACCGAATGCGCATCACTTAATTCATCAACCAAACCCAGCTCTAACGCTTGTTCGCCGTTCCAAACCAGTCCGGTAAACACCTCAGAATCACCGGTTAAGCGATTGCCGCGCCCGGCTTTTACCGCCTGAATAAATTGTTGATGCACAGAATCTAAAACGCTTTGCATATGAGCAACCGCTTTATCATCTTCCGGCGAAAAAGGATCGAGCAGCCCTTTGTGCTCACCCGCGGTCAGCAGGCGACGTTCTATACCCAAACGCTGCATGGCGTCTACCGCGCCAAAGGAATCCAGACGCACGCCAATAGAGCCCACTAAACTGGCTTGATTGGCGTAAATATTTTCAGCCGCGGCCGCAATGTAATAACCAGCCGATGCCGCCATGTTGCCGATAACCGCATGAATCGGTTTCTCCGGGTACTCATCACGCAGTCTTTTTATGATGTCGTACATCAAGCCCGCTTGTACCGGACTGCCGCCGGGGCTATCAATCAACAGTAATACGCCAACCGCGTAATCATCTTCTAAGGCTGCGGTAAGTCGGGTACGCAAGCTGTCTGCACTGGCTTCCTGACCATCGACAACAACACCCGTTAACGAAACCGTTGCGGTGAACGGGGTCTGCGGCGCTTGACCTTCGAGCACCGCAGGCCGAAGTAAACCGACCGCGATAACAACGAGCAGACCAATTACCAAAGCACGGAACAACCAGGTGCCCCAACGACGACGGCGCTTATGGCGAACCCATTCACCTGCCATATCCGCTAGCAGCAAATCAGCCGTTGCTGACAGTCGTGCGGCATCATGCTGCTCGGGTTCTTCTACGCCCCGGCGAGTTTTCGCCATACCGGTAACCTCCTCACCGATGTCGTCTATCCAATCACCGCTCATAAATACAACTCATTAAAACAATTCATTGATACAAGTCATTGTTTCAAGTTCTGCTTAACTTGATTCTGACTTAAGGTGCTTAAGTGCGTGATCCCATTCGCTTCCAACCGGAGCGATGCAATCGATCGCTTCACCCGCCCAGGTAAAGCTCAGCCGATGCGAATGCAAAAACATACGGCGCAATCCTAATCGACGCAGCCTGGCATTGTCTTGATTATTGCCGTAACGCTCATCGCCAACCACAGCGCAACCCTGACTGGCGGTGTGAACTCGAATTTGATGTGTGCGACCTGTTTCTAACGTCACCTGCAATAGCGAAACGTTAGCAAAACGTTCCAACACTGCAAATCGCGATAACGACGGTTTTCCGTTGACAGGATCGATGGTTACACGGCGTTCGCCTGCGTGTTCTTTGTTACTACTTAATGGCGCATCGATGGTACTTACAGAGTAAGGCCAATGACCGTGCACCAATGTCAAATAGTGCTTACCCACCGAACGTTCTCTAAATTGATCCTGAAGTGCCCGCGCCACTTTACGATTTTTTGCTACTAACAAAGCACCGCTGGTGGCTCGATCGAGGCGATGCACCAATTCAATGGATGGGTTGTTAAAGCCTTGTCGCAGAGCGTCAATCACCCCAAAAGCCAAACCGCTGCCAGCATGAACTGCAACACCGGCCGGTTTATTAACCACCAAATAGTCTTCGGCCTCCAGCACCACCGATTCCATCAGAGACCGGCACAACTTATCGGGCACCCTAACTGACGATCGCTCGGCGATTTGCATGGGCGGTACGCGCACCACATCGCCCAGTTTTAATCGGGTTGACACCTTGACCCGGCCACCGTTAATTCGGACCTGCCCACTGCGAACCACCTTATATACGTGGCTTTTCGGCACGCCCTTAGCCACCCGCAGCAACCAATTATCCAGGCGCTGCCCTTCGTCCTCAGACGAAATGGTGTGATGGCGAACGCTGGAGCGAGGCCGATCAGTGGAGTTTTGCATGGATTTTGCTCAAACCAACCCAGGAACAGTGGTCGTGTAGGCGATATCGGTGATATCCGGGCAGTTAGGAATTGCCCAAACACACCGCCACTGCTATATTACGATAATGGCCAGCACCCGTGCTCGCCATCATATGGCCCGGATTGCAAGAATGAGCGGCACAACTGCTCACGCCTCCTGGCCCGGAATTCGAAAAACATTCCAGTTATTGAACAACCACAAGCAGTCACCCATTCGTCAGCCACCCTCACCGGTGTGCGTGTCTGGGGTACTGCGCTCAGCGCGCGAAGCCAATCATTTGCTAGCCCGCTGAACTTCAGCAACGTATTGTCAGCAACAATTTGCCGGATCCAATCCTGACGTGACATTTGAGTGGCTACTAGGTCTTATCATCACCCTCTTGGCAATCCCAAGTACGGTTGTGATGTGTGCTGACCGCAGAAAACGCCCAATGCCAGTCACCGCAGTGATACCGGTTATGGACTCCCCAACTAATGAAAAGAATGCTTATCAACGCAACTCACGAAGAAGAGTTGCGTGTTGCCATCGTCGATGGCCAGAAGTTAATTGATCTAGATATAGAGCACAAACAACGCGAACAAAAAAAATCCAATATATACAAAGCAAAAGTAACCCGGGTTGAGCCCAGTTTAGAAGCCGCCTTCGTTGACTATGGCGCCGAACGTCACGGTTTTTTGCCGTTTAAAGAAATTGCCAAAAGCTATCTGGTTAAAAAGAACGGCGAAGAAGCGTCACGTTCCCAGATTAAAGAAGTCTTGAAAGAAGGCACTGAACTCGTCGTTCAGGTTGAAAAAGAAGAACGCAGTAATAAAGGCGCAGCGCTTACCACCTACATCAGTTTGGCGGGCCGATTTTTAGTACTGATGCCCAACAATCCGCGAGCTGGCGGAATCTCCCGACGCATTGAAGGCGATGATCGCAACGATTTACGAGACGCCATTGCCGGCGTGAATCTGCCCAAGGGCACGGGGATGATTGCCCGCACCGCAGCAATTGGTCGAACCACCGAAGAACTGCAGTGGGATTTGGACTACCAGGCGGAGATTTGGGAAGCCATCATCCAGGCGTCTGAAGGGCGAAAAGCCCCTTTTTTGATCTACCAGGAAAGCAACATCATCGTTCGCGGCCTGCGCGACTATTTCCGCGGTGATATCGGTGAAATCATCGCCGATGAAAAGGCAACCTTTGATCAAGCCGCCGAATTCATTCGCATGTACATGCCGAAAAATGAGCGCAAGCTAAAGCTTTATACCGAAGACGTGCCGCTGTTTAACCGGTACCAAATCGAATCACAAATTGAATCGGCGTTTACTCGCGAAGTACGTTTACCTTCCGGTGGCGCTCTGGTTATCGACCATACCGAAGCGCTGATTTCTATCGACATCAACTCCGCGCGTGCCACCAAGGGCAGCGATATCGAAGAAACTGCGACCAATACCAATCTGGAAGCCGCCGAAGAAGTTGCGCGCCAACTGCGTATTCGGGATTTGGGCGGTTTAGTGGTTATCGATTTCATCGATATGTTGTCTAACAAGAACCAGCGTGCAGTCGAAAATCGCCTGCGTGAATCACTGAAACACGATCGTGCCCGTGTGCAGGTTGGCAGAATTTCTCGCTTTGGTTTATTGGAAATGTCGCGTCAGCGTCTGCGGCCATCGCTCGGTGAAGGCACCGATAATGTCTGCCCGCGATGTCATGGTGCGGGCACCATTCGTACGGTTGAATCAGCTGCTCTGTCTATTTTGCGTTTGTTAGAAGAAGACGCCATGAAAGACAACACCGCTCGAGTGGTTGCCGATGTGCCGGTGGAAGTAGCGACCTACTTGCTGAATGAAAAACGGCAGAACCTCACTGAAATTGAAGGTCGGTGCGATGTATCGATGCTGATTGTGGCGAACCCCACGCTGGAAACGCCGAACTACACCATCGAACGGGTTCGACAGTCTGATGACGAACACGCCAGTATGTCCAAAAAGAGTTTTGAGTTACCGACTGACAACTCTGAAACCTATAGCCCAACGACACCTGAGCAAGTGGCTGTGGAGCAGCCTGCCGTCAGCACGGTTCGACCCAATGCCCCTGCCCCTCAGCCGTTGAATGCTGCCGCTAACGCGCCCACAACCGCTGAAGTGGCAGTCGAGCCCGCTGGTGGGCTTCGTCGAATCTTAGGCAAGGTAACCTCGTTGTTCGCACCGGGAACCGACTCAGAATCAGCAGCGCCTGCTGAAGCGGAAACTGAAAGCAAGCCGCCAGAGCAGCGCGAAAAGCAGTCAAACAACAACTCTCGACGTTCCCGTGGTGGGCGTAACCGCAACTCTGGGCGCAACCGTGATAACAATCGAGGCAATCCGCGCGACGGCCAGCGCGGTGGCGAACGCGGTGGCGAACGCGACGGCCAGGCTAATGCCGACGGCGACGGCGTCCGCGACGGCGTCTGCGACGACAAAAACCAGGACAACAAAGGCCAAGGTGGTCGCGGCCGTGGACGCGGACGCGGCGGTCAGAACAAAGCCCAAAACAACGAATCACGCGAGAGCAAAGCGGACAACCAAACCGCCATCGCAGAGGGTGATTCGGCCGAAGCCAAATCGAATAAATCAGCTGATAACGCTGACGGCAACCGTAAGCCTCGACGTAGCCGCGGTGGGCGTGGCCGGGGTGGTCGCAACCGAGGTGGCGAAAACCGTCAAAACAACGATCCAGCCGTTCAGGATGCGCCAGCGGCAAACGATTCACTGAATGCGGAACAGCCCGATGCAAAACCTTCGGCAAAAGAGTCGTCACCAAAAAGTGATCGTCCGCGCACCAATGGCGTTGCCCCTCGCTCCGCCGTTAGCGACGAATCAATAGCAGCAACCGCTGCCGCCAATGCCTCTAACGGTGAAGGCAAACCAGACGACTCCAAAAACACTGAAGGTTCTGCAGCAAATGAAGCCGTAGCTACGTCAGCAGCAGCGGCTACATCGCCGGCCGAGGCAACAGCGGATGCCGCTGCTACACCTTCTGCCAACGGTGAAGTCAAAGAACCTCGCCGCCGGCGTGGCCCTGGCCGTCGTCGTCAGCGAGTAGATTCCAAGCGGGTTGATGCCAAGCGTGACGATGCCGCCGACGAGGCTGCTGGCAGTGGCTCCGACGCTCAACAAACATCGAAAGACAAAGTCACGCCGTCTGATAAAGACACTGCCAAGGCTGCTTCAACACAGAGTGACGCCTCAGCGAATGCTACGAGCACCAGTGAAAACGGCTCCGCCGTCAAGGAAGCAACATCGGCAAAAGCCAACGGTGTGAATGCCGCTGACGCGATTGCTGAAAGCAAACCTGACACCGCGCCGAATAGCAAGGCAAGCAGCGCTGGTCCGGCCGAAGAAAAATCGGCCAAACCAGAAAAAACTGGAAAAGCAAAGCCGTCCGATAAAGCTGCAGAGGCCAAGTCAGAAGGTGCTCAGCCATCAAGTAAAGATAGCTCGCCACAAGCGGCAGACGACAAGCCAAAGCCACGTCGTAAGAAGGTGGCAGCGAAATCGGGTGAATCCGCGGTAAAGACATCGAAGAAAGCCGTGTCTTCGAAGCCGGCAGCAGATGGTGACAAAAGCCTGGAGGCCTCGAAACCAACCAAGTTGGGTGAAGCAGCCGCTGCAAGTGCACCGGCATCTGCGACCGCAGTTGCACCCGCAGTTGCACCCGTTTCAGATAACCCAGACGAGATTAAGTCGGGTGCTCGGCGGTCTCGACAGGGTTCTAATCTGAACCGTTCAAGGCGCACATCACAAGCTGATACTTCCGGACCGAGTGAAAGTGCGGCTGCAAGTGCGGCTGCAAGTGCGGCTGCAAGCAGCAGCAAAAAGAAATCAACAGAATCCGCGGACAAAGCGGATAAGCAGGCAACTGCCACTGAC
This sequence comes from Granulosicoccaceae bacterium, assembly GCA_020629835.1. Classification (GTDB taxonomy): domain Bacteria; phylum Pseudomonadota; class Gammaproteobacteria; order Granulosicoccales; family Granulosicoccaceae; genus Granulosicoccus. The sequence goes on along the minus strand of JAHDCO010000027.1, from coordinate 39,239 downwards.
GACAATACGGTTACAAAAGCCAAATCGGCCGACGCTAAACCGAAAAAATCGCCGGCAAAACCAGACACTGCCGAGAAGCAGGAAACTGCCGGTGCGAATCATACCTCAGCGCCTAAGCCTCGTAAGGGATTTGCGTCAAAGCCAATTCCGGACGTGAAGGCAGTCGAAAGTGTCGGCAGCGATTCCGGTGGTGGCACGGACTCAAAAACCAGTTAAAACTGCACAATTCATGACCATTAGATGACCGTTGTGATTCCAACAATTGACAAGCAACCGCTGGCACCTGACCATACGGTTTATTTATTTAGTTAAGGAATTCGTATGCTTTGGGTTTGGTTGATGGGCCTCATCACATTGGGGCTACTCGTGTGGTTTGGAATGAAGGTTTTCTCTGGTGGCGTAAGCCCAGAGAACAGCTCAGATTCGGGCGCTTCATCGGCAGGTGGTTCATCTTCCGGTGGTGAAGGCCACGCGGTACAAACCGCTGAAGTCAGTGCGGACGACGTCGCTGACGCCGGTGCCGACACTGCCCACAAAGCTCAGGCTGATTCAGCTGCCGCAATGGGTGCGGTAGCGGCTACGGGCGCTGTTGCAGCGGCAGCGAATGCCTCGACATCAGCCGACGACGCAGCCAGCGGATCAACGCCCGCGCCCGCCAAATCTGACAACGGCATTGTTTACAACAGCTCGACGTCATCAAGCTCTGCCGGCTTGGGTGAATCCGGCCATGCTCAAGGGGTTACCGATGCGGTGGCCAGTGAGGACGCAAACAGCGTACGCGAGATGATCAAAATCTTGAACTTGCGTGACTCTGATGCTTCTCGCCTCGGCATTGAAAAAGATCAATTCCAGGCTCTGTGGCAAGGCAGTAGCGACGGTGTGCCCGCTGGCACCCTGAGCGATGTTCGTTCACGCCTGCAACAGATGATGAGCTAACACCCAGCTTCGCTGAACAACACGTCCGCGACTGCGTGCACAGCTACGGCCGCGATTGCATCCGCGATTGCATCCGCAATTGCATCCGCAACCAATGTTGATTGATAAAAAAAACGCTCACGAACTGGCCAGCGACTTTCGCTGGATAGCGCTGTTCGTGGGCGTTATCTGGTTTGTCTTTGTATTAGACAGACTGCTACCACTAGAGCAGTTTGGGCTCATTCCCAGAACGGTCATTGGACTGACCGGCATCGTGGCAATGCCTTTTTTACACGCTGATTTAGCTCATATCACCAGCAACACGGTGCCTTTGTTTGTAACCCTCGCTTTGCTTGCCGGGTCGCGCGCCAATAGTGTTCAGATTGTGCTGGCAATCGCCATACTCGCCGGTATCGGTTTATGGTTATTTGGCCGCGAAGCAAGACACATCGGTGCCAGTGGATTGGTTTTCGGGCTGATTGCCTTTCATGTTTTCGCTGGGCTGTTTGAACGGCGTTTCGTATCGATTGTCATTTCTGCCATCGTAGGATTTGTGTACGCTGGCACGCTGTTGCGCGGCGTCTTGCCCACTCAGCCAGGTGTGTCATGGGACGGTCACTTAATCGGAGCGATTGCTGGTGCGTTGGTAGCATTAGTGATATCAAAGCAGCTGCTGGAGTCCACAAAGGCTTCTTCCAACGTAAACAACGACGATATCTTTAATCGCCGGTCGTAAATCGTAAAGGCACTGATGTGTGCCAAACCCAATTGATCGCCCGTACCTTCACGCTTCCTGGATATCTTTCGAACTTATGGTTGAAACCGCCACGTCGTCTTCCGAAGACACCACACCCGCACAACGCTTAAGCAGCCCGCCCTTGGTATCCCTGTCGGACGTTTCAAAGCGTTACGGCAAATTACAAGTACTCAACGGGTTAAACCTCAATGTTCGTCCGGGTGAAATCTACGGATTTTTAGGTCGCAACGGTGCGGGAAAGTCGACTGCCATACGTCTGATGATGGGCATCTCTCCACCAACGTCCGGCACGGTGTCGGTGTTCGGTTCCCCCATGCGTGGTTCGCGCTGTGCCAAAGCCCGACAGCAGATTGGATTCGTGGCTCAGGAACAATCGTTTTATCCGTGGATGACGCCACAACGGTTGGGCCGATTTATGAGGGGCTTGTACCCGGACTGGAGTGACGAACGCTACCAGTCGCTGCTAACGCGATTTGAGTTACCACTTAATCGAAAATCGGGAAGTTTTTCTGGCGGTATGAAAGCACGACTGGCACTGTCAATGGCATTGGCCGGTATGCCCAGACTGCTGATTTTGGATGAGCCCACCGCCGGTATGGACCCAGTTGCACGGCGTGAATTTTTATCTTTAGTGAAGGCTGAAGTTACCCACAGCGATACCACCGTGTTTTTCTCTACACACCTCATTGGTGATATCGAAAGCCTGGCCGATCGCATCGGTATACTAGATCAAGGTACCTTAGTGTATGAAGGTTCCTTAGACGCTCTGTCAAATCGTACAGCCAGTTTTACCGCTGAAGTCACCCCGGATACGGACGCCTTCCCACTGGATGAATTGAACGGTTACCCGTTCGCTATTGTTCAAGCTGGCGGTGATACACGCAAGCAAACTGTGATTTTGCGTTGGCTCAGCGACACACCGCCGAACATACCGCCTTCGGCATTGCCCAACGGCTGGGTTCCCGTGGAACTGTCTTTAGAAGACATTTTCGTTGCCATGATTCTGCAAAAGCACTGATTGCTGAGGCACTGACATGGCCACTGGGTCGTTCATAAAAAAAGAAATCGCCGAACATGGGGTCGCCGTCGGTGCCTTGGTTATCGGTGTGCTGTTGGCGTTGTTCGTCACCCTGGCCCGACAACAGAATCAAGAGTTCAGTATTTCACCACTGGATATCTTGAGCTATGCGTTATTCACGTTCATACCGCTCGCGGCGTTTATCTTGGGTAACCGATTGATCGTTAGAGACTATCATTCCAAGGCGTATCTATTCACAGAGTCTCTGCCGGTAAGACGCTTTACACCGGTGTTTATAAAGTACTGTGCCGGCGCTTTTGTGGTGGTCGGCCTGATGTTAATTACCTTGTACATGGCCGCGAGCTACGCCAGCGCCATTGACAGCATAACGCCCAGTTATTTCGCTCTGTTAGCGTTAAAAACCGGTTCTCTGGCTTTACTGTACTGGGCCGTCGTGTTCGCCATTAGCCTGTCAGGACACTTACGTTTGGTGCTGTATGTCATTTTGTTTGGCGCTGTGTATTACCTGTTGGCGTCGTCATCCGTGGATGTCAGTGACTTCGGTCCCTTTGCGTTGTTGCTAGACGGCACACTGGTGTACGAACGCGTTGAAATCCCGAAGCAAGCGTTAATTGAAACCTGGGCATTAATTGGTGCGTTCACCGTAATCGGTTTTTTTATTGCGTTATGGCACGAAGGCTCTATGGCTGAAGTCATGGCGCGCCCTATGGCCCGACGCGATTACCTACTGGCGAGCTTCTTAATCGCCGCCTTTTTAACACTACTAACCCTGCTCGATGAAACGCCCAGCCCTGATCCGTTTCCCATTGCCACACAACACCGCTTAGACGACAACTTACATAACGTCACCGTTGCGTACCTTGACCCCAACTTAAAAGCAGCTGCGGAACCCGTACTTGAAGCACTGGTAGATGACATTACTTCACTGCAGTCCCGCATCGGCCCCCTCGTTTTACCACCCTCTTATGTTGTGCACGACGGCGATATCGCCACGTGGGAGTTTATTGCAGAGCGCGCTGACGGACCCCTGGTTTACGGAAACTTGGAAGACGCCGATCATTACGACCGAGTGGTCTTCAGAACAACGGTATTGCATCAACTGCTACTGGACGTCAGTCGAGGCCGCGCGGTGTTTGAGCACTACCATTGGTTTTTGGATGGTTACACCCGATTGATAACCGAAGCCAATACCACCGCCAGCACACTCGCACAACGTAGCGAAAACCATCACGAATTAATGGCTCGTGCTTTGATCTCGCTAGATGTGTTGGGCAACAACGTTGATCTCATTTATCAATGGCAAACCATCGCCGATAAAATCGGCTATGCCTCGGCAGAGGCGCTGGCTTACAGTGCACTGGATTACTTAAGCACAGTAAGCGGCGAATCCGCCATTGATGAACTTGCCATGCGTTGGTTAGCCTACCCGTTTGAAGCTGACTCACGCGCTGCTATTAAGCGTTGGTTAGTTAATGTGCCCACAGAATTCGAGTCGGTTACCGGCATTACCTGGACTGAATTTTCACAAGGGTGGCAAGACGCATTGCGAGACGCTGGTACACAACGTGAGGTAGCCACATTCGTTGAAGCCATGCCGTATCGCATGGCCGCTGTGAATATTGTGAATGACCCTCTACTCGGGCCGATTTTGATGGGTAGCCTGGCCACAGACAAGCAAACCTTGCCCGCCATCGATGAAGAAAGCGCGCTCCAGTACGTACGGCAAGACGTGTACGAAGATACCGATGTATCAACGACGGACAATGAGCCGACAAACATCGAACCGTCCGAGTGCGTGCTTAACTACACGCCTGCCAGTCCGTTCGATACCGAGATGGATTTCGTGTTCAACGATTTCACCATCAGTGATTGCCAGGGCGAGGCAAAAACCTTGTGGGAATATGGCCCGGTTGGGCCAGGTGACCGGTTGTACATGACGGTGGAGGTAAGGACACCCGCCTTTCATCAACCTATCCGGCTGCATGCAGAACGAGTGACCGCGCCATGATGACGTTGTTCAAAACCGAATGTCGTCAGCTTTGGCCGCTGGCTATTTTATGGTTGCTGCTGGAACTACTAAACACGGCCATGCTGCTGTTTTCCAGCCGCATTGATGAAACAGAATACGCCGTGCTGTGCGATGCCTTTTGCCAACCGGGTGTGGCGAACTTCGCCATCTATCTTTTACTCGCCATCGTGGTTTGGGTGGGCTGGAGCTTATTCCCCAGAGACGCAGACGACGGCACCTTAGCGCATTTGCAGTCGCTGGCGTTAAGCCGGCCGCAGATATACGCAGCAAAAGTATTGGCCGGTATGGCGCTTCTGGTGTTCTTTTATGTGTTTAGCGCAGCGGTTACTTACACCTTTGTGGCTTTGAATCCGCAAACGCTGCATGGAAAATACTACCTTGCGTTAGACGCACAGTTTTTTGTACGCGGCTTAGCGTTTTCATTCATCGTTTTAGCGTATGCCGTGTTCCTGTCATCGTTTCGCTTGATGGGCTTGGTGCTGTTTGCTGCGTACTTTGCGGTGGTGGCCTACGTTGAATCACTTGCCGGTTATATAGGTGCCTGGAACCTATTAAACCTGATGTACGTCGATTACTTCGGCAGCACGCTCATCATCGACTGGTCATTGTTCGCCGTGCACGGCGTGTTGGCTGTTGTTGCCTTAATCCTGGGTTATCAGCGCTGGATGAGGCGCGAAGTGGTGGAAACCCACCGAAAACTGGCTATCACTTCCCCCTGGCTAACCGTTCCGTTAATGGTGCTGGTATTTCTGGGTTTGATGGGCGGGCTCATGCAACATTCGCAGCAACGCGGTGCACAACGCGACGCGGCATACGACACGCTGGAAACTGAGCATTACCGATTTGTTTATTTTAAATCGGCCGCACCGTACGCAGAAGAACTCGCCGCCGACGCAGATGACCTGTTAGTGCGGGTTGCAAGCTACTTAAACAGCGATACCCCACCGATCATTCAAACGGACTTAACTTCCAACACCAGCCACGTAGCAGGCTTAGCCGTACACAATCGCATCCGCATGCGCTTACAGCGCTTCGCACAATCCACCGAGAATCGCTTTGTGCTGGCGCATGAGACGGTGCATATCTTTCAGTCATTTGTTACTGACCGCCAACTAAAAAAGGTTAACGCGAGCGCCAATTTTTTTATCGAAGGTATGGCCCAGCACGTTGCCTTTGCCGTGGAACCTGATGACACGCGACGCGAAATCAACTGGTTAGTCGGTGCGCTGGCCGCCCATCGAAACGACATTAAGTTCACCGATATGGTGGATACCGCTGGGTTTGCAGAACAGTTTGATGCCGAACTGCCCTACACACTGGGCGACTTATGGGTGGATACCATGGTCGAGGTATGCGGGCCGGATAGCTTAGGTAAGTTTTTAACTATTGTGGGTGCCGATGATGCGGTTCTGACACTACGAGGCGTTGCGTTTTGGCGTCAACACTTGCAGCGTTTGCCGTGCGAATTGGAAGACATTAATTTTCGTTTCCAACAACGTGTGGATGAATTAGCCACATCAGAAGCGGCCGCAGCCATTCCAGAAACCCGCAACGTTACTATACGTGCCGACGAAGACGATGCCGATGTGTATTGGATGGATGTGACTGTCAACAACGGGTTTGCAATTGACAGCGATGGCATCCCCACAGCTGGCCAGGACTACTTGCTGCGACTTAAAAATACCGCCTCCCTGGCCCGTGGCATCGACAGCACCATCATGGGTTACCCAAAGTCAAAAGACGAACCCAATGTCATCACGTTTCGCTTATCGCAAAGCCGCATACAACAGAACCGGTTCCGGTATCAGTTGGGCTATGTGGGGGGTTATGATTATCGAGCCGTGTTCGATAAATGGCAGTCCGCGACTTTACCCAGATAAGTTTGCGCGCCAAGTCTACATGCTAACTCTGCACGCTAAAGCTGACACAATAGCCTTCTTTAAAGCATGCTTTGGCAAAACCTCGCTCCAGTAAACTGCTGGAGCGAGGTTTTTTGATAACGGCGCTACAGAGTTTCGGTCTACTCCGACGGTGTGAATTCAGCCGTGGCTTCAATCTCTATCAGGAACTGCGGCAATGCCAACGCTTGCACGCCGACCAGGGTGTTCGCAGCCGGTGTTGCGCCATCATAAAAAGCGCTGATCTCTTGGGTTATGGGTTCCAGGAATGACGGGTTATGGTTCACCACATAGGTTCGTAACCGCACCACATCAGTCACATCGGCACCCGCCTCTTGCAGGATCATTTTCAAATTTGCCAGCGCTTGCCGGGCCTGCAGACCAATGTCATCGCCGCCCACCGTTTCACCTGCTTCGTTCCAGGCAACTTGCCCGGAGCAATGCAATGTCACAGAACCGGAAGATTGTGTGCCGTACGAATAGCCCATACGAACTGTTGGGTACATGCTGGCCGGGTTGATCGCTTTAACTGTCATGGTGTGCTCCTAAATGTAAAAAACGCTGTGTCGTCGCCGCCACTCGGTTGGGGTTACTCTCAAGCCGAGGACAAACCTTCAGTTCCGGCAACCCCACCGCGTAGCAGCGATGAGTAAGCCTCCCACTAATTAGTGCCAAAACCTGTCACCAATTGATGCTAGGCTGAGAACATGGCACAGCAAGCACGAAAAGATGAGTTGGTCCGCGCGCTGAGGCGCCAGGGCGCGGTATCTGTGTCCGAATTGACTCACCAACTGGGCGTGTCACGCCGAACCGTGTTGCGTGACATCGACCAACTAAGGCATGAAGGGTTCGATATTCAGTCGTCTTCTGGCCCGGGAGGTGGCGTGTACCTGGACCCGGCGTCGGTACTGGTCACACCCAAGCTGAAAAGTGCCGAAGTATTTTCCATGCTGATCAGCATCGCCGTGCTCAAACAGTTACATCCCATGCCGTTCATTGAGCTTGCCGATGCCGGGCTTAGAAAAATCGAACAAGCCTTACCCAGAGATCGTGTGCTGGCGTTACGTAATATTTTGAAAAGCGTGTACATCGGCACACCGAACCCGCTATTACCCACTCCAACACTTAACCTGGTCGAAGCATCGGTGTTACCCGGGTTTGAAACCGGTTTTTTGAACAGCCAAACACTTCAGTTCGGTTACACCGATCGGAAAGGCGCATCTACCTTTCGACAGGCCGATCCACACGCCCTACTGGTTATGTCACCCGCTTGGTATCTAATCGGCTACGACACAGACAAAGAAGACTTTCGCCATTTTCGACTGGACAGGAAGCACAGCGTGACGGTGTTGGACGAGACGTTTAGGCGTCGTAGCTTCGTTGTTCCGGATAGTCATTGTCCGTTTAAGACCACGTTTCGCTAAACAGGCGACTGTTATTGAATTGTTAGCAGCCATGAGACGTACCGTTGTCGATTGGCGAATGACTTAGATCAGTAGGAGCATCAACAGGTACCGAGTTACCCGGTGCACCGGCACTGACGTCACTACTGTGTGCAGGTGAATCCATGGCTTCTATGTCAGTAGATTCCACTGCTTCGTACAAACATTGGGTGGACAGTTCAGCAGTCAATGATTCAATCACAAGATTCATGGGTAGCCCGTGAGGGCCTAAACATTCGTTGCCATCTTGGGAGGATTCATTTTCGACATCGGCCACTGGCTTTGACTGTGGTGACGAGCCCATTGACTGTGTATCTTCGTCGTCCGTATCAAAAACCAATGCGGCTTGGCCCAGCGAACTCAGCGCTTGCAACGCGTGTTGTGCCTCAGCAGCGGCTAGAGCGATATCCGACTGCTTTGCCACACTCTGCATTCTGACCATAGCAACGGCTTTTATAGGCACTAATCCACGGTTGTAAAACTGAGCGTGTTTCGGATTGGCACGGGCCATTATCTGCTTGAGTGTAAATTCTGTACCCGGCAAAGAGACGTTAAACCAGGGTAACGTTAATGCGTAACCGTGGGTAACCTCAATCTTCAACAGATTAGCATCTTGCAGGGTGACACCTGAACGCGCGCCCACCGCTCGTTCACGGTGTTGCAAATGGGCATTAGGTATGATGGTTTCCCCCGTGGTGTTATCTGCCACACCAAAATCTTCAAACGCTGCCAATGTCGGGTTAATAATACGCAGTTGCGTGCGTGATAAATCGCTTACGGCTTGTTTTGATCGCAACAGAGATCGATTCACCGCCGCAGCGCTACCGTCCCCTCCAAAGATCGGAGCAAGTCGACGTGCTAATACCTCTTTCATGGCGTGTGAACTACCATGCTTTACCGCTCCAACCCGAGCGGCTTCGAACGTGGCATAGCTTAAAACGTTCTTAGCATGATAAATCAACCCAAACTGCACAATGCCAAAACCCAGAAAGCAAAGAATGGGTGCAACCAGTAAAAACTCGACCATTGAGCCTCCATGCTGAAGTCTGTGCGTTGCGTTGTTACGTCGCCCCATCCATGCAAAGCGATTCACTGTGCCCCCGATTGATGCTGTCGCAATACAAAACGCGTTCGGTCATCAAAAACCAGTCGATTACCCACTTGAATGTCGGCTAACAACGGGCAACCGGTTTTCACTTCTAATACACTGTGTGCACGCACATGATGTCGTACGCGATTCGGTGGTAAGACCTGAACTGAAAGCACACTGTCTTCAGCATCTAAAAAAACAACGGTTAGTGAGCTTCGTAGGCCAAGACTATGAACACACGAACACTTGCGTATCAATACAGCGTGCTTCTCTGTAAATTTTTTGCGAAAAAACACACCCCGCAATCGACGAAGCGGTGTGTCGCAGAGATAGATCGTATCTATACCGTGGTTACTCAAAAAAACCGTATCAAATGACTTTTCAGTAGAGTGTATGGCGTATTTCGAAGACACAGCAGGCGCTGCAAGGTTGTAAAATCTCATGGATGCACACTCCACACGCTTTGCTGAATAGCCAGTGACGAGGGCGTAGCGGTATTGGTATTTACTAATGAAACATCAGAATTAGAGATCGATTGGTCTTGCCGATGTGCCACGTTGAAAGTAGAAACAGCCTGGAAACCTGCCGCCACAGCAACAATCTCTCCACTGTACTGGCACGTAAGGTTTAATCGAGCAGTGAAAGCAACGCTGCCTGAATGCTGTGCCGTCTGCCATTCGAATACTCCCGATTCACCGTCAGACACACTTTCATTTTCAGGGTCTACAACTCCATCTCCGTTGAAGTCGTAAAGAAGCGTTACCACGTCTACAAACGGCGTGGTGTGAGCAGACCAATCGGCGTAGATTTGAATGGTTATACCGCCAATCGGGGACGCCTGCGCATCCGTCAGTGATACGACCATCGGCACATCAAGGTACGGATAGTCATCTCGCCAACAGGTGTTTGTTGCCAAGTCTGATACAACATCCACCGTGCGTGTTGCCGGCAACATCGTTAACTGAGCATTGAGCGGCAATTGCTGAGAATCACAACCGCTCAGCGACACAGTCACGATCATTGACTGCAGTAAACAGAGAATGCGCCTTCCTTTTCTCATTAAAACACCCTCCTGGTGATGGAATTGATCTAGCCGGTTAACCGGGCCATGTGTAAGCCCAAACCAGCGGTGCCCAAGTGATTATCTGTGCTTGCAGCATTTTGCTCAGGACAAGAAACCCTAAAACGATAAAAGTGGTTGGAAAAATAAATAAAACCAAAGGCGCTAATAACTTCACTGGCGCTTCCATCGCTTTCTTTTCGGCAGCAGCGAAACGGGCCGCACGAAATTGATTGGATTGGGCCCGCAGCACAGATCCTAAACTGGCACCGCTTCGTTCCGACTGAATCATTCCAGCGATGACGGTCTTTAAAGAGTCGTTCTTTACTCTCACGGTTAGCTGTCGAAGCGCTTCAGCGCGAGGCTTGCCCGCTCTAATATCTCGCAGTACACGATTGAATTCGAACCGGAGTGGTGAATCGGGTGCTTTTTTTACTGCTTGTGTTAACGCACCGGTCAGGTTCGAACCCGATTCAACCGCAAGCGTGATGACATCGAGGTAGAACGGTAGATCCTTGTCAATTCTTGTATTTCTTGTGCGAACGACCCGGGCTAACCAAATGTCAGGATAGCGGTATCCCCAAGGCGATAAGATGAGCAACAAAACAAATTCAGCCGAATCATAGGTTAACAGTAAGCACGAACCTAACAGCCAAACACCCGACACGCCCAGCCAACGTGCCGCGATAAACTGACCCGAAGTAAACGTATATTCAAGGCCCGCTTCGACCAGTCGCCGCTTCACGGCATCGTGCCGCTCGTCAGAGTAAAAACGCGTGCAATAAAAATCAAGTAATTGAATGACTGGCCATACACACCGAAGTAGCCAAGGGGGGCGGTCCCGCCATTCTCGATTCTCTGTTGGAACCTGTCGTACAGCTCGAAAAATCTGCAACACAAGCAAACTAATTGATGCACCGATGCTGATCAAACTGAACATGACCATTAGATATCTATCCGCACGACTTTTCGAATAAACCACCCGCCGGTCATCAAAAGACAGGTGATTAGAAGAAGACAACCCCAACCCAGTACTGTTGTGAAAAGCGGTAGCATGGCCTTCGTTTCCAAGAGTGTTAAGGCCACCACAATCATCGCCGGTAACGCTGTTACCACATAACCTTGCATGACTCCCTGAGCAGTCAAGGATCTTATGCGTTCTTCCATTGTGATTTTCGAACGCAACGTATCAGCCAATCGACTGAATACTTCCGCAAGGTTGCCACCGACATCCTGAGCAATCTTAATTGCTGAGATGACAACATCAAACTCTTCACTGTTGATTCTGTCCCCTAAATTTTCCAATGATTCATCCATCGGGATGCCCATTCGCTGTTCTCTCAATACCAACGAAAATTCTTGCGCGATTGGACCGGATTGTTCATCGACCAGCGCTTCTAAAGCGGTATTGAATGTGGCGCCCGCTCTCAAAGCGCCACTGATCTGCTGCAGGGTATCTGGTAACGCCCGTACCATTTGAACACGACGTCTTGCCTCCAGGTATCGAAATGCCAGTGAGGGACCACTCAGAAAAAATACGAAGGCAAAAATCACCACGATGACGGGTAGGCCTATACTCAATAAAGCAACAAGGATGAAAACAATCAGTGTTACGTATATATAAAAACACTGAGCTGCATTAAGAGCAACTAACTCACTACTGAAGAAACGATCAATCTTCTGGGTTTGCACCGCCTTAAAACGCCCAAATCGATCCGCACACAACCACAAACTTAGAGCGCTAGCCAGGACCAGAGCGATGAATAATGCACTTAACGGGATAACAGGCGTCATGGGCGAACGGCGTGTGTACTTGGGGTAAATGCCTCGATCGGTAGCGAAACACCCTGCCGCCTTAAGTGCTCATAAAATGTGGGTATGAAGCCGCCCGTCTCAAACTGCCCCAGGGTTCGTCCGTCAGAATCGTGGCCGTGAGTCGTGAATCGAAAAATATCTTGCAACTGAATCGTACCGCTTTCCACGCCAACCACTTCTGATATCTGAGTGACTTTTCGTGTACCGCAAGCCATGCGATTTTGTTGAATGATGATGTCGACAGCAGAGGCAATCTGTTCCCGTATCGCCGCGATGGGAATATCGATGCCGCTCATGAGCACAAGCACTTCTAAACGGGACACCACATCACGCGGTGTATTTGCATGCACAGTTGTCAGCGAACCATTATGTCCGGTATTCATGGCTTGCAGCATGTCTATCGCCTCCCCACCTCGACACTCCCCCACCACAATTCGATCGGGTCTCATACGCAGCGCATTACGCATAAGGTCGCGGATGGTTACCTGGCCAGTGCCTTCGCTGTTAGAGGGTCTGGCTTCCAGAGCGACCCAGTTGGGTTGTTCAAGCTTTAGTTCAGCAGCGTCTTCTATTGTGACTATGCGCTGAGAGTGAGGTATAAAACCGGACAGTAGGTTTAACAACGTCGTTTTGCCTGATCCTGTCCCCCCCGCTACAACGATGTTTCGTCGCTGCTCCACACAGTGTTTTAAAAATTCCACCATATCGCCTGATAGGCTTTCAGATTCAATGAGCGCCTGAAAACTTAGTTGATGTTTTGGAAATTTTCGGATGGTCAATGCGGGTCCTTTGAGTGACAAAGGCGGAATAATGGCATTCACACGAGAACCATCCTTTAAACGCGCGTCCACAATCGGACTACTTTCATCGATACGCCTACCCAGCGGGGTAATGATGCGTTCTATCACCGAATACACGGTTTTTTCACTGCTAAACTGGACGTTTGAACGCTCTAATCGCCCATGTTTCTCTACATAAATCTCCTCGTGGTTATTCACCATAACTTCAGATATCGTGTCATCTTCTAAAAACGCCTCCAGTGGTCCTAGACCTACGGATTCGTTTAGCACGTGCCTATAAAGATGCTCTTGATTGACACTTGAGGGTAATTCAGAAACCAGCGACTGAATAATCTCTTTTATGAAAGTTCCCGACTCGGCCCTTAACTGAGAATCGGACATTCGGCTAACATCCTTACGCCTTAAGTCCATCGCCTCTAGCAAACGTTCATGAACCACCCTTCCCCAATAAGCAAATTCGAGGTTATACGATTGCGCAACAACGGTTTCAACGCTTCCAGATGATTGAACTGGTGAGGGTGTAGACACATCAATAGTCGAAGATGTTTGCCCTGTGGAATGTGAGGACGCTCCATCCGTTCGCAAATCAGCTGTTTGAATCGGCGTGTGTTGTTTTACTTCCAGGCGATACTCACCAATCGAGACTTCATCCAACGCATCGATAGGCCCATAATCCACAACACGCTGATGATTAACATAGGTCCCCGTAGAACTGCCTAAATCTTGTAGGTGAATGCCATTGGCGTGTTGAATAAAGGTAAGGTGTTTCTGGTTGACTGAACGACTGCTTAATAGCAAATCGCAGCTTCTTGAGCGGCCAACCAGGCACTCTGTACCCGATACTCGGAATACTTTTCGGCGCTGCTTTTGGCTTCGGTAAACAATATCAAACATGATCGCATGCCCTACCACTGTTGCTGTGATGGCAGCGGCTGAATACGCTCATTCGATGCCCAACCACTGGCGGCATCAAAGAATTCAGATTCTCGTTCGCGAAGTGATATATGCGCAGGGTCGATAACTTCAGGGGTGATGAATATCACCAACTCACTCACATTGTTGCGAATATTATCTGAGCGAAATAAACGTCCAAGTACAGGTAAGCGACCGATGCCCGGTAGTCGAGCGATATCATTGCTGGATTCCGCACTGAGCAAACCTGAAATGACGATGGTTTGACCAGAGATCACATTGACCGTGGTGTTGGCACGACGAGTCAACAAGCCTGGTGCACCCTGAACCGTAACAGCGGGATCCAGTTGACTGATTTCCGTTTTTATACCTGCTCTGACATATCCACCAGCGTCAATGCTCGGTTGGATTTCTAAGCGAATGCCGTACTCTTTGAAATCTACAATGGATTCACCGTTACTACCCACTGTCGGGTACGGAACTTCACCACCGGCAAGGAATGACGCAACGCCACCGTTGGTGCCACTGAGCACAGGCTCTGCCAAGATACGTGCATCACCCTGCATTGCCATCGCATTGATTTTCGACGTTAGGTTAGAGGCCACCCCAAAATACGCCGTGACGGGATCCACAGCCAGCGGGAGGGTGTCAAACCCTGTTGCCGCTGGACGGTAAAGCGAATTACTCAGAACATCACCAGCCGCACTAAACGTAGGTCCGTTCATCGAATCTGCCCAATCAATGCCGAGCCGAGTCAGTGCGCTTTTTCGAAACTCAATCATGCGTACTCGCATTCGCACCATTTTCTCCATCCGTACGCGTGTTTCCGGATCATTCTCAGAAACGCGGATATTAAAGTCACTCTGCGTTTGGTCAGCGAACCAGATTCTCAGGGAACTGCTGCCTGAGGCTTCCGCAATGACAAGAAGCTCTCCAGACTCCAGGACCTCTGCTCGCAAAACAGCACCTTGACCAATTGCGATGCGTTTGATTTTTCTGTTGGCCAAGACGCGAACCTCACCTTTGAACATATCCAGGTTTCTTCGCTCAACAGTACTACGCCGTGTTGACTTCGCCTCTGCACCGACTTGGCCCAATCCAAGTGCTTGATCGGAAAGTGTTGTAAGCGCGGGTTCACTCGCAGCGGCTTTTACAGTCGCGGCAGTAGTCAGGTTCTCGCCTATTTGCGTATTGTTCACCCGCTGAGGCTGCTCGGAACCGTTCCACAATAACTTCGGGTGATTGGGCACCGCCGAAAACTCCACGCCGTTCGCTTCAACGACCGGTATACTAAACAACACGCCTATCAGCAAACGGCAGCTGACCGTACTCAGCACACTCTGTATGAACCTAATCTGGTGAACGCGCATTATCTGCCCCCTATAATGAATTCGATTGCTGGTTCAGAGGGCTTTTTTGTTACCACAACTCGAGGTTTTGGCTGGCGGGTTGGCCTACTTTCTCCAGTTAATGAGGCCAGCGTGATCCTGGCGTCGGATGTCGGAGAGGAATCCTCCGGGTTTCTTAATACGGCTGTTAAGGTTCCGATTTGCTGAGCCAGGGTAACTTTCTTTGCATCCACCGGTCTGAGTTGAACGGTTATCGTGTTAAAGGTTCGATGGACGGTTTGTGCTGACTTGTCCACCATCGTTTGAATACCTGTTGCAATGACAGGAAGGTTCTCGATTAGTGGTCGAATGGTTTTTGCATTGCCTTCACCATAGGTAAATAACAGATCGATCCGGTCCTTGGGCTGCAGGAAACCTGAAACACTGTTGATTTCATCGACTCTAACCGTCAAGGCTCTCATCCCATCAGGTACTTTTCCGGAGAAAGTTGGGTTAACCCCACCCTCCAAATGAGCCCAAAGCAATGCGGCGCCTGCGTCAATATCGAAATCCAGTCGTTGACCCGCAGCCGTTTGGAAGTGCTCAACGGTGACCGAGTGAGTGTCAACATATTGCTCGGGAATTTCTCGCACGGACATAACATGCTCGGTAACAATATCTCCCCTGCTCAAATTGATGGAAGGCACCACCACTTCCACCATAGGTTCAGTCTTTTCGAACTGCTTTTTGTATGCGCTTAACTCGGACTGGATGTACTGGTTAGCAAAGTACACACCTCCGGTACCAAGACCAATCGATACCAAAAACAGCACCACTCGTCCTAAACTTGAGCGGTATGATCTATCCACTGTTTTTAATTGATGCATTCCATGCACTCCTGTTATTTTCACCGACTAAGGCATAGACAGTAAGACGGTACTGTGGGTTTGAAAGTTGTTAAATGACTTTATAAGAAGGTGTATAGCGGACTCACCCAGCCCTGGAATCGGAAGAAAAAGCATCACCGTAATAACACCGGTTGTGATTGCGTATTCGCTGAGTACGGAGCCTTGCTGTCGCGACTCCAAAATTTTTTCAATCCTGTTCATTTCTGATTACCTCATTCAGAAGTACCATCGACCTGGACGCGCTAATCGAAACTACAGAGATATCCAGCCATCGATCAGCAGCCTGCAATCGTAGTGTGATTGTTTGTTTGTGCTCGAATTGATCTTGTGCAGACCAACCGGACTGGCTGTAGTGCCGATGTACGCGACGCGCTACCTGTTTGGGTTGCCCGTTATAAAGCAGAACCTGCGTTTGCGCTTGTGTTGGATCGTAGGATTGAGTAACGGATATTTCTTCCCCACCCAATGGCGGCTTTGTGAATACTCTCGCTTGATGTACGGGGCCGTGAGACTGCTTAAGTTCCATCTTCGACAAATAGCCTTCGCTGCCTGAGCCTACCGATTTGGGTTTCACTTGAACCACCCATTGATATTTTTCGGTTATACGGCTAATGATCGACCAACCGTACGACTCGGTCTCCTGAAAGCCAGGTGTAAACGATTCGGTATCTGACCAGAGGTTCCTATAAAAGGCTAACACCCCGTCTACGGATAGGTCGCTGAGTAAGTGCTTGGCAGAAAGCGTATAACCGTTATGCAAATTGTTGCCTGCAACCCAACGTGCCTCTGTTCTATCTGGCAACGGGAGTTCATTTAAAGTACTTGCAGCAAGAGATATAGATGCTAAACACACAGATAAAGCGCACAGAAATATCTTCAATTGAGTCTTAGCACGCACGATCACTTTCACCTGATTCGTTTTTTTCGGTAACGATTTCACCACTCAATTCTTTTGTCGGTAATGCAGTGGTATTGACACAACCGAAGCCTGCTCCCATTTTCGAAAACTCTTTTAATAGGGGTACTGCTGACACCTTAGCCAGCGTGGCTCCTAAAGGCTTTAGTAGTGTTGTTGGGACCAACACAGCCGCGGCATGCTCGGTTTCGTGGTTATCGGCAGCTTCCCAGCCATCAATCAACAAAGCGCTTTCAGCAGAGAAGCAAAATATGGAATTTTCCGAGCAGTCTGCATTGGACGATGCCATCGGCGTGGGTCCATGCGTTGCAAACGCTAACGTATGTTTTACGATACCTTGTCCGCTGGCAATGGCATCTGAATTACCCAGCCAGTTGCTCACTCTACGAATAGTGTTTACACCGGATTCAACTAGAGTACCGGGATGCTCGGCGTTGTTCTCTGCGTGCACGGTCAGCGTGTTTAAGTTAATCATGCCGCTACCTAAACTTGGTAGCTCGTTCTCCGACTCTTGCGATATAGGATCGAATGCATGGCGACGTACTCGTGGACTAATCGACCGCTCAGTGACTAAAAAATCGACTGAGGAATTCTCGCTGGTTAAATCGGCATCTGGCTGAATAAAGAATCTAGCCGCCACCGACTCACGACTCGGTTGTTCACCAACCGATAGTTGCCAGCTCGTGTAGCGACCGGCCTCCACTGCACTCTGGCGCAAAGCATGAAGCTTTGCTAACTGGGGAAGCAACGCCAACAAGCCAATCAGACCAGATAGGATAATGACGGACTCCACCAACGCCGCACCTGCTTGCGTAGACTTACTCATTGAGATCATCCTCACTATCGGGTAGCTGGATAATATGAAACTGATCCGCCACATCACCGTTATAGGTGGTGAAGTTGTCCACAGCCTCGTAGGCTTGTTTCAATGAGATTGGCCATTGAGGTAGTGCTTTTTTAACAATCCCAACGAGCGTTGCAGCCAATTGATCTCGATGCCACGCGCGCAACCCGCCCTCACCAGCGATGCCATCACGCTCTTCAACTAGTGTTCGAACTTGCGCTTCCAACTCCTCTCTGCCGCGCTGATCAACGCTGTTCATTCCTTCTCTCAGCGCATCAATTTCTTCGTTGATGGCCTGGCGTCGTGATTCTACCGACGCCGTCAATTCATTCGCGGCCTGAAGGAATTCGGCCTGTATCTGTTCTCTTGCGGCCCGGTATTCCTGTCGTAAGGTGTCAATATCCTGGTTTACTGATGCCACAGTTGCCTCGATATCGTCAGTGTCTACACCCGACATGAGTTCATCAGAGAAGTCGTCAACCGTGTCGCGGGTTACCCCTGGTAATGCCGCAGAAAACAGCCTGTTTGCTAAATCTGTAAACACTGTTCTAAGCGCGTTATCGGCTGATTGGAACGTGGCATCGACTTGTTGTGCCGACGGCCCCACGACAGAACCTTTCCAAATCGGCAACGCGGTAGCGCTCGTACTGTCGCTGGTTACCACCGTTTGTGCATCGCCCGCATAATGCGCTAATACAAAAGTTGAAGACTGTCCGGTTGGCCTTAGCGCACTGGCAGATGCATACTGTTGTTCAGAGCTTGCAGCCAGCCGTACAGTCCAAAATGGGTTGTAGCCGGAAGCATACTCTTCGTAGTTGTCATCTCCTGGGCGATTAAAATACACTTCAGCGGTGCTCAAGGACGACAGATCTGGCATCGCTTCAGCCGCTAACCCGCTGTTCATTTCTGAAGAAATACCCAGCTTAGAAGAATCGTTTATCTGGGATGTTGGAAGCCTTAATTCGGCCGACAGGCTTAACGTAGGGGCCTGCTGTTTTCTCATAGCCGCCGACAACGATCGGAACGCTCTTACACCACTGTAGCTAAGATCACTCTTTGCGGTATTACTTCCTCCTGCCAGATCCTTGGAGACGTGGCGAGCGAGTCGCTGTGCGGTTCGATTCCGACCGAACCAGTCACGACAATCTAACTCAGCAACGCCCTCACAATCTTCGATACTGTTTTCCCGAGTATTAGCGAATTTATGTGAGTACCCGATTGGCACCTCAACCCGCTTATGTTTCTTAAACCAGTAATAAAACTTACTGTTGAGTGAAACTGTATCCAGCGCTTTCCACTCGGTTTCTCCGGTCGTTGAGTCTCGCAGTAATCGCGTTTCACCACTTCGGTCAATACGTAACCAATGAAACGGTGTTACCGGGAGGTATTTCTTGAAGAACTCCCACGAACGCTTTTTGGTAAACGCATCGGTTGATGCATTGATCATCGCCACGCGTTCATCCATGGCCAGCGAGTGATGGGTCGTATGTTGCTCCGTAAATGACTGCCAGTGATTAAGTGACTTACCCAGTTCTTTGGTACTAAACGCCGATTTCCATACGAGTCGGTCGTCGTGTGCCTTGGCTACACTATTCACTAACTCGGGCGTAGCCACATAAGCCGATAAATACATCGCTTCCTGCGCTAATGACAGCGCGGAGTTGACAGGATCGACGACCGCTAATATCCCGTTCCCGAACCCTTCAATGATGGGCTCAAACGCTTGCATCACACGTTGAGTCGCTGAAGCAATTTGTCCTAAGATTGGAACCGGCGCCAGAACGACACCAACATTGGCCGAAGATACGCGGGCATACTGTGCCCAGGACTGTAAACTCACAGCCTGAGCCATAGCGACTTGATTCGCAACCATCGCGCGATTTGTATAAGCGTTAAAGTTTAACGCCCTGGCTTGCCATTGTAAGCCGCTGTAAACCGAAGCATCCGCTGCGTTAGCTAAACGGGTTTTCTCGTTGATTACCTGACCCGTATTAAAGAGCATGACGCCGGTTAACGTGCCAGCTAACAGTAACGCGAGCCCGAGTGGTAACGCTTGCCCTGCCTGGTTCCGCTTCATTTTGGCTTCCCTGCCGTTGATTGTGTAATAGAAGCCAGGCACTCAAAGTACCTGGCTTACACAGAATCAACTTCTTTTAATTATTCGTGTATGTGCCTAGCGTTGCAGCTGCCGGGGTTGGCGCTGCCACCGGGCCGGCCGGTGTGCCTTCTTCTCCCGATATTTCGTTACCCATCGACACAAATTGAGACTGAACGCGCGCACCAAAGAAACCTGCTGCGGTAACAGCACCGATAGCAATTATGGCAACTATGATGATGTACTCAGTCATCCCTTGACCAAAGCAGTTTGTGCGCCGATGGGTTTTAGAACTGGCGGCAGATCGAGGCGTGGTAAAAGCGTGCATGTTGACGAATTCCTTTAACGATTATGCAGTGACGAATAAATGGGCTAAGCCATACCACGCGCTTCCTAACGTGGTTTAGTCGATGGCTTAAACCAAGTGCCACGTTAGCGACTTAAAACGCCACAAACAATCGGAAATTTCCGACATTTACACCGGAAAAAACGGAAAAATCAGTCACAAATACTGAGCGCATAATCGGGCATCGATAAAGTATGATGAGCGTCACGCAACGATTCACCAAACGGAGCTTGGTGTATGCAAAAAGCACACTCGACTGAAACCGGCCAGCGTAGAAGCTCACCTTTAATCGAAAGCGCGCTGCGGTTACCCTACGTCAACCCGTCAGTCGAAACAAAAGTATTTAGAACTATCGTTTGCTCGGTATTTTTCTTATTACTTTCAAGCTTGATTGAACAATCATTATTTACAAACGCAACAGTACAGGCTAATACAAGCCAACTTTTCCTGACGTCTGGGAATAACCAGAAAACCACGGCGCATCTTTCGCACGAGAGTGTTTTTAATTTCAGGTTATACAAACAAGACAGCCGCTTAGTGCTTCGCTGGGAAGATGGGGCGTACAGTATTTTCGGTCAAGCTCATTTAACCGGGCAAGAAGAAAATAATCATGGCACCACACACCGTCACTTGGCCGCAGGCAGTATTTCAAATTCCGGACGGAGTAATCAGTGGGTCTGGATCTACAACCACTCTACACGTGTAGAGTTTCAAGGCTCTTATCCGACTAAAATTATCTTCACATCTGATTACAAGGCGACTGAATACCCCATCGATCTGCGTTACATAAGTAAAAGCAGCGATCGCGAATCGAAGCATAAACACTCTCATGTTGTTGAGATCACGGGCGACGCTGACGCGATAGCAAATGTGCAACGGTTTTTACAAAAACTAAAGTTAGAAATTTGTCTGCCTCCAAAACAACAACAAGAGCAACAAGAGCAACAAGAGCAACAACAGAAAGAAACAGTCAACGAGCACTGCACAGACCCAAGCGTCGAACCTCCAGTCGGGTTTGAGAAGCCAGCAGCTGATCATGTTGTTCGCATCGATCAGCGCCCGGGAGACTGTTTAAGTTATTTCACATCCTACCCGCCGATTGAACGTGGTCATGCGATTGAACAGGCGTTGGGGCTTCACCCACCGTATCGAGGTAGCGAAAGTGGTGGAACGTTTTTCCCAGTGGCAGATTATTGGAATCAGGGGCGCGTGTACGTACTGGTTAGCCACGACTTAACCGCCGGTGCGTTTAACCCTGTGCAAAGCACAGACGGTCTGTACGAGACACTTTTAGCTGATGCCGAGAAAGTGGCTACGCGGTTACTCGACCCACTTACCAATGGTCAGGTATTGGCTGATTCCACTCAGGCCATCAGTCCAGCGCTTGTGGCCGAAGACGCCAAACAGGTGTTCCTGGATCTGGTCGTACAGTTCGGTGTGATATCCCCAGCCCAGGAAATCGCCTTCGACCGAGCGGCGGAGCAAATCCTGGCCCGGTACGGCATCACACTCAGGC
Organism: Granulosicoccaceae bacterium; assembly: GCA_020629835.1. Lineage (GTDB taxonomy): Bacteria > Pseudomonadota > Gammaproteobacteria > Granulosicoccales > Granulosicoccaceae > Granulosicoccus. The sequence goes on along the minus strand of JAHDCO010000027.1, from coordinate 17,529 downwards.
GCATCGAAATTCCGTGAATAATCACTCACAAGGCGTGTGAATCGGGCTGCGGCCATTGCATTTCATCCAAAGATGCAATACCTTCGCAGCTAGTCTTCGGGGCGGGGTGTAATTCCCCACCGGCGGTAGGGCGCTTCTTTTACCGACAGCGCCAAGCCCGTGAGCTAAAAACCCAATACGTTGGGGTACAGCTGATCTGGTCAAATTCCAGAGCCGACGGTTATAGTCCGGATGGGAGAAGATTGCGTTCATCAGTGGGTGCGTAACGGCACCGCTGCGGCACGTGTGTGAGTGTACAACTCCAACGTGACCGAACCGAGGCGCGTCCGCTCAGCCGTTCTGGGTGCGTACATGCGGCCCGATGAACCACATTCCCCTCACCCCCTTAGGCGAACACGGCATACCGATTCATCGGGTGCGACGCATTGGTTCGACTTGGAATTTGTGTGAGTACACAGCACGAACACTACATGGCAGAAGCGCTAGCGCTGGCACGTCGGGGTACCGGACACGTAAGTCCGAACCCGCGCGTGGGCTGTGTTCTCGTGAAAGACGAGCACATTATTGGTCGAGGTTGGCATAAAGCCTATGGGCAGGCGCACGCCGAGGTCAACGCGCTAATCGACGCTGGGGAAGCCGCTGCAGGGTCCACCGCTTACGTCACACTGGAACCGTGTGCGCACCATGGGCAAACCCCGCCGTGTGTGAACGCTTTGATAAACGCTGACGTGGCCCAGGTGGTCATTGCAGCCAGGGATGACAACCCGAAAGCCGAAGGTGGCGCTCTATTGCTACAAGACGCAGGTATCTCGGTGACACTGGGAGTGCGGGAAGACGAAGCACGCTTTCAAAACCGCGCATTTTTTCATCACATTGCGACCAAACGCCCTTGGGTCGTCGGCAAAACTGCCTCCAGCCTGGATGGTCGTATTTCTACGCGCACCGGCCACAGTCAATGGATTACCGGGCCATCGGCGCGGCGGCGTGGTCACGACCTCAGGCAAGCAGTGGATGCCATTGTTGTTGGCGCTGAAACCTTAAGAAAGGATAACCCTACTCTAACGGTTCGTGATCGCTGGAACGACGTACTGGCATCGTTAGAACCCGCCCACCCACTACGAATTATTGTCAGCGGTACCGGTGACTTACCAACCGACTGTCATGCGTTGAACGGTTCGCTACCCGGTAAGACTCTGGTCGCCACAACCGAGCAGATGCCTGTAAGCCAAGAAAAACAACTGATCGAAAACGGCACTGAAGTGTTGCGCCTACCTGTTAACTCCGTTGGAAAAATCGATATTCCAGCCTTACTTGATGCGCTGGCAACCCGTTGCCAAAGCATCCTGGTGGAAGGCGGTGCACAGTTATTGGGTGCCTTTGTAGATGCGCGCATGATTGATGAGGTTTGGGCATTCATTGCACCCAAATTGATTGGAGGCACTTCAGCACCGTCGTCCATTGGCGGTCTGGGTATCGAACGACTAGAGGAAAGCGTAACGCTGAACGATGTGCGTTATGAATTTTTAGAACACGACCTACTTATTCGCGGCTTAGTAGACCGTCGTACAAGTAACGAGCTTTAAGAGCGCAAAGATGTTTACAGGAATTGTAGAAGAACTCGGCCATGTAGCGTCCTGTCACCCAAGCGGTGACGGGTTCGAATTGCGTGTCACGTGCCAGAAGGTGCTGGAAGGTACCCAGCTCGGCGACAGCATTGCGGTAAACGGTGTGTGTTTAACCGTAACCGAGCAATCCGCGACACAATTCACGGCGGGCCTGGCTCCGGAGACACGGCAACGAACAAACTTAGAGGCCTTACAACCCGGCTCACCCGTAAACCTCGAACGATCAGTCACACCCAGTACCCGCATGGGTGGTCACTTCGTGCAAGGGCACGTGGACGGCACGGGAACGATAAAGAGTTTTACCAAAGACAAAGACGCGTTGTGGGTCGCTATCGAAGCACCAAAAGATTTAATGAAGTACATCGTCACCAAGGGTTACATCACACTCGATGGCACCAGCTTAACGGTGGTAGATGTAGGCGAAGACTGGTTTAACGTAACCCTTGTGGCCTACACCCAAAACCACATTGTGATGCCGACAAAAGCGCTGGGCGATGCAGTGAATATAGAAGTGGATGTGCTGGGTAAGTACGTAGAGAACTTGCTACAGCACAAATCAGTCAACGCCTCTAACGTTGATAAAACGTTTCTTGAGGAGAACGGATATGTGTAGCAATCACGATCACGATCACGATCACGATCACCACGATGATGCGCCTGCCCAGACCTTAGCTACCATCGAACAAGCTATAGAGGCGATGCAACAGGGTCGTATCGTTATCATCGTTGATGACGAGGATCGTGAGAACGAAGGTGACTTTGTGGTTGCCGCCGAACACATGACACCTGAGATCATGAACTTCCTGATCACAGAAGGACGGGGTCTTGTTTGTTGTTCCATGCACGGATCGTGGATCGATCGCCTGGGCATCCCTATGATGGTGCCCGACAATCGTAATAGCAGCGGCTTTGGTACTGGTTTTACCTGTAGCGTTGAAGCCAGCAGCGGTGTGAGTACCGGAATTTCAGCGGCGGATCGTTCGCATACCGTGCGCACATTGGCTAACCCAAACAGCACATCGGCCAGCATCTCTATGCCCGGTCACATCTTCCCGTTGCGCGCTAAAGACGGTGGGGTGTTGGAGCGCCGTGGGCAGACCGAAGCGAGTGTCGATCTTGCTGTGCTTGCCGGACTAAGACCGGCTGCGGTTATTTGTGAAATGCTTAAAGAAGATGGTGAGATGATGCGCTTGCCCGAAATATTGGCGTATGCGCAAAAGTTGGATATGCCAGTCATCAGTGTTGAAGGTTTAGCCGCGTACCGGCGCCAACAAGAGTCAGCTGACGCTGCAGAGCATTTGTTAGCGGTCACGCCAACCGTAACAGCGATGAGTCAGAGCACGCTACCCACCGAGCATGGCGTATTCGATATCACTGTCTACCGAGACGTAAACGGGCTGGAACATTCCTTACTCTCCATGGGCGATCTTACTCAGCAAACGCCAACCGTGCGCCTGCATTCAGAGTGTTTGACCGGGGATGTATTCGGATCGATGCGTTGCGATTGTGGTGAACAATTGCATAGTGCTCTGGCAGCGATTGGCAAAGCCAAATTCGGCGCTTTATTGTATCTACGACAAGAAGGGCGTGGTATTGGCCTTGCCAATAAGATTAAGGCGTATCAACTGCAGGACCAAGGGTTTGATACGGTGGATGCGAACCTGGAACTCGGATTGCCGGTGGATGCCAGGCGATACAACATCGCAGCCGATATGTTGCGGAACAAAGGGGTGAATGCGGTCAACTTGATGACCAATAACCCTGACAAAATTAACGCGCTCAACAGTTTGGGCATTACCGTCCAGGAGCGCGTACCTATGATCATTCCAGCCAATCGCTCGAATGAACACTACTTAAACACCAAGGCTGACCGAATGGGTCACCAACTGAAATAAAGACTTAAAGCTATGGCACAACATATCGAAGGTAATCTTATTGGCACCGGTTTAAAGGTTGCCATCATTGCAACGCGCTGGAACGACTTCATGGGTCACCGCATGCTAAGCGGCGCTCAGGATGCGCTTGTTCGTCACGGCGTAGCCGATGATGACATTACAGTAGTCACCATTCCTGGCTGCTATGAAATTCCTCTGACCGCGAAGCGCGTTGCTGAATCCGGCAAGTATGATGCGGTTGTGTGTTTAGGCGTCTTGATTCGGGGCGGTACGATTCATTTCGACCTAATTGCCTCTGAGGCCACTAAAGGTATTAACAGTGCCGCACTGGCCACAAACGTACCGGTAACTTTTGGCGTCATTACGACCGAAAATATTGAACAAGCCATCGAACGCTCTGGCAGCAAGGCCGGCAACAAAGGTGAAGAAGCCGCTTTGGCCGCTATTGAAATGGCCAATGTATTAAAGCAGCTGTAATTGAACGTCATCACGACAGTTCTTGTGCTGGTTTACTGAGTGAGCCAGCTAAAACCGCTTGCACGACGTGAATTTATTGCACTAGCCGCTTTTTTAACGGCAATCGTGGCGGTGTCTGTCGATCTGATGCTGCCAGGCTTGGGCGACTTAGCGTCCGACCTGCGCGTTGCATCCGGTAACGATCGTCAGTGGGTGATAACCACACTGATGATAGGCCTTGTGTTCGGTCAGTTGGTTTTCGGGCCGGCTTCCGATGCTTACGGCCGAAAATCCACAATGCTTGTCGGTGCTGCCCTCTTCATTACCGGCACGCTAATCTGCGCCTACGCATCGTCGTTTAACATGTTGTTGGCAGGGCGGTTTTTACAGGGCTTCGGCGCAGCCGGGCCTCGTAACGGTACCGTGGCCATGGTCCGTGATCGTTTCGTAGGCGAAGACATGGCCAAGATCATGTCGGTGGTCATGGGCATCTTCGTGTTCGTACCCATCTTTGCCCCAATGGTTGGCCAAGCCCTACTGTTTTTCATGACGTGGCGAGGTCTGTTTGTCGTCCTGGGAGTGCTGTATTTTCTAGCGGCCATTTGGTTGTTGCTGCGGCAACCAGAAACACTGGAAAATCCCAAACCCTTACAACCGCGAGCCTTGTGGCAGGCAACGCTGTCAGTGTTTGGTAATCGCTGCACGCTGTTTATCACGGTGGCAGCTGGCTGCGCCTATGGCGCACTGATGGGGTACGTCAACTCTGCCCAGCAAATACTGCAAGACACCTATCAAGTGGGTAACGCGTTTGCCCTGTGGTTTGGTGTAACGGCTGTGTTTATTTCATCCGCCATGTTTACCAATGCCCGGCTCGTCAATCATGTACCGATGATTACTATTTGTCGCGTTGCCGTAGCGCTTGTCTGTGTTCTGTCCGGGTTATTCGCCGCTTTAGTGGTTATCATCGGCCAACCAACCGTGCTGGTTTGGATCGGCTTTAACTGCGCCATTATGTTTTTATTGGGCCTGACGTTCGGAAACTTCGCGGCCATCGCACTGCAACCGTTCGGCCACTTGGCGGGCTTGGCAGGTGCGTTACACGGCAGTGGCACGATAGGGATAGCGATGGTGTTCGCCAGTACCATCGGTCTGAGCTTTAATGGCACGGTCAATCCTATTCTGTACGGGTATACATTTACCGCCGCGTTGGCATTTTTCTGTATTTTTATCGCTGGCAAAGCAAGCGTAGAGGCTTAGCAAGCGGCACGGCACGTAGGCGCGAGCAGCACTGGCGTTTTTTTTGCACAACGGGTGGGGTGAAAACTTTAAATACCCTTCTCACGACACTTGCTGCGACCACGGTATCGGGCTGCCTGTTATGGCCGCCGATCGCCGGGGCGAATCAGCAACCTATCAACTGCGCACTACCGCATACGGACACCCGAATGTCCGAATGCCAGCGGGTTGTAAACGCCAGTGAGCTGGGTAGTTGCGTGGATGCCTCTGAAATCACTGAGCACACCTGCGTGGTAATGGACGCGCACCTTTCTTTTTGTAACGCTGGCGAAGCCATTAACTTCAGCGCCATTTTCACCGAATCCAACAAAACACTGAATTGCGAAGGTGGCAGCATTGACCATGGGTGGAGCAGCGCATCATCGCCTTCCATCACCCCCACCAGTCGCGGCGCCCAGATGCCGTTCGTGCGGTTTATGGACGATCGCTCCTTAGCGAATATCACGGTACAAAACTGCGCCATGCGGGGAACGTTTCACGCCGGCATCCAGATGACGCGTTTTTTTGGCGGTCAATTAGGTGGCGATGGTGAGCTCGGCCCAGACGAGCCATTGCCAGTAGGTCATAACAACATCACGTTTGAAGATTTAAAAATTGAAGGTGGCCAAGTCGGTATTTACCTGGGCAACTTCAGTGAAGACGTCATGATGAACCGCGTGCATGTGGACGGGACGCGGCGAATCGCCATTTATTCAGAAGCAGGCAGTCAACGCATCACCATAACCAACTCCACTATCTCAAATAACCTAACGCGGGAAGCGGTTGCTATTGATTCCACCTACAACAGTGAAGTCAGTAATACGCGATTTATCAACAATCGCGAAGGCGGAATCAATCTTTACCAGAATTGCGGTGAGCTGAAGGGCAGCGTATGTCCGGTTGAGCGCCCTACGCCACCAAACAACAACCGTATCATCAATAACACCTTTGAAAATAACGGTATCGCCAGTATCCAGGTTGCCTCGCGTCAGGGCCGAAACCACTCCCTCGGCTGGTGCGACAGTCTGAACGGCCTACCCGGCAAGTTTACCGATACCTCCATCAATAACGTTGTGTCTGGTAACACCATAACCTGCACAGAGGGTACGGGACTTATCGTGATGGATGGGCCGAACGATATCTCGGGGAACACCATAGTCGCGAGCGATGAATGCGTGCCATTAGAGATCTCAACAGGTGGTTTTGATGCCACAAAGCGAGATTTACTCGACGGGCTGGAAGTAAAAGACAACACCATTAAATCGGAACGCCCGCCGAGATTCAGAAACCCCAGTGATGGCGTGGTGTTTACGCAGTAAGCGGGCTGTGTTTCACACGCTAATCAGCGTGCTCATTATTCAATCTAGTTAGCTTAGGGCTTTACTAAATCCGTATGAGCGATTTGCATGACGGACAGGCGTTTATCGCCTTGTTCAAATTCGCGGGTGCGAACGCGTTTGGCTCGCATCAGCATTTGGTTTGCGCCCTCACCTAATAACGCCTGCCATTCCGCGCTCAACGTAAATTCACCGTCGTCCAACACGGTGCATTGAATAACCGAATGCTGCGCATCGGGATCGTCATACAATCCACTTAAGGTAAGTTTAACCACGGTATCATTCGCTGTAGCCGGCTCCCAACGCAGTGCACTTCCTGCGTCTGTGGGCGCCGTCAGTACCGGCTCGGTCCAAGTGAGCGGTTGTAACGAAGGCAGTGTTGTCGAATCGAAAATATCGAACTCTGATCCGGTGGTAAACATCAGCACCGCGTCATCGGGCACCGGATCATCCAGCCAGCGCTGCTCCATATGGTAACTGGTTAAGCCGCCGGTTTGATGAGCAACTAACCGTGCCGTGTCGCCATCCCGGCTAACGATCCGGATATCGGTGTCAGTTTCTGGATTCGTAGCCCGCGGCATAGCCGTTGCCGTATGGGTAACCCGCTCGCAATGATCTTCGGAGAGCGGCTCGGCTGTTGTCCGCAATGCACTCTGAAACCAGGCATCAATCGTGGTTTTCCCATTTCTGGCTTCAACCACCATCTGCAAAGCCGTAGGCGGCTCTGCTTCCTGGGCAATAACCGCAGAGGTATCGGATGACGTGTTGCCACCCCCACACCCAACCGCGCTTAGGGCGGCCGCAAGTACAGAGAATGCTGCCAAACGCTTCGCTGTGCCTGCTTTTGCTTCGCAGCTTAGTGCGAGCGTGTTCCCGAGATCGTAAGTGTTACGCGCCATATACGGCTGTTTACGACCTGTAAACACGCCATCTTAAATATCGCCTTTGCTATCCCTATCCACGTCACAGAATTCAGGCCGGGAGCTTACTCAGCCCAGGTTACGTCTTGCCCAAACAGCGGTATGGTAGAGATCGCCATTTTCGCCGATCCATCTTTTACCTGGCTAGCGTGAGATAGGTACACCAGGGTCTCATGCTCTTCGTCATAGATGCGCGTCACCTGGAGTGACTTCCAAATCAATGAAGTGCGCTTTGAGAAAACGTTCTCGCCACCGTCATCCAATTCAATGTCACCAATCACGATCGGGCCGGTTTGCCTACAGGCGATAGACGAATTCGACGGATCACTAAAAATCTCACCGTTTCTGACCCGATCAATCAATCCGCGATCAAAGTACGAGATATGGCAGGTAACGCCCTGCACTTTAGGATCCTCCACCGCTTCGATCTTAATATCGCCACCAAGCCAGTCCACATTGACATCACCTATTTCATCTGCCCCGACCACCATGGGTAACGCACACAGCATGGCGATGACGAAATGCGGTGACCGTGTTTTATGAGTGTTCATGATATTCCCCATTTCAATTTAACTCGCTGTGAGTACAGCTCGCTTAGATGGGTTTCATGCTAAGTCAACGAACGACGGAACGCGCTGATGCCTGTAAATCTTTCAAACTCGCCTATCCGTTGTGAAACGACAACCTTATTTTTGCTAATACTAACTACCAATTACAAAACACAGGAATCGTTCCCACTAGTCTTAGTCGATCAGATCGAAATCAAACCCGAAGTTGGAAGTCCAATCCTGCCACCGCTCAATTATTTGCACGGGTGCTTGTCCGGGTTGATAAATATCTAAGCGAAATGTGCCGGGTTCACCGGTTTTTGCGGTCAGAAACAGCTCATTTCCATTGCCCGCATTGATGTGCAAGGTACCAAAATCGGATTGACTGTTTAACGTGCGATTGTCAGCGTATTCTGGATGTTCAATTAATATCTCTTCCGGTATGGTCACTTGAAGCGTTTGTTGGTTGGTGACATCACTGGCCAGTGATAGGCGACCGGAGAATCGAGTCACCTTATCGACATCCGGCTTTCGATAGTTAGATTCAAACGTGTAGTTGAAAAGTGCGTCGCTGAGAAGAAATTCATTGCCGTTAGCCGTGGAATCGAAATGAACGTTGTTCAATTGATAAAGCGAATATGGCTGACCCTCCCCTCGATTGGCCCTGTGTTTGTACATCACGCTACCCTTGAATGTGTTAGTACCTGCATTGTGGGAAGCGGTAAGCCCTGAAGAAAAATTGATTTTGGTCCCGTAATAACGCTCTTCAAAGTTTCCTTGGTAGGTAGTGCCATCTTTAGTGCAGTTAGAAAACTCGGTACGCCAACCCGACGTTTCTTGTCTAGCTCCCCAACGAAATGGTCGAGAGACTGCAGTGCCACTGTTGTCACAAATTAGCGATCGTTCCTCACCGTAGCCATCAAGGTTTCTCATTTCATCGTAAGGGAATTCGGGGTACGGATAGTTCGGAAAATTTACGACTTCACGACCGAAACGTTGCCCCTGCATCACGGCAAATACCTCAGTAAGGATGTCACGATAGGTGTTAGCGGTTAACAAAGAACCGTCGCCATCCGCAGACATCGGATTGGAATCTCCACCAATCACGGGTGGTATGTAGGCCAACGCGGCGAACCAATTTGACCACGGGGCTTCCCAGGAAACCGAATCGCCACCAGACGTAAGTGTGATATTTACGGTATCAGGGTCTCCGTTATTGGCATCAACGACGATCATGCTGTCATCACTCGTGATGCGCATCAAGCCTGTAGCGTACGCCAAGCTGTGGAATACCCCATAGTCGTTAGGTGCTTCGTTGTTTTCAAAACGATTCTCAATAACAACAGCAACCGGTTGATTGTTTGTTATCGGCGGTGCCATTGTGAACGATCCTGAGAGCACGCCGGGTTCACGGGTCGTTGTTGCATTGCTGACCGATAGACTCCCGCCCGAGTACGTGATGTTGTAATTTAAATTCTCAACCGAAACGTAGCCGAATCTTTTGTAAGTACCCGACACGGTCATTCTTCCGCTATTCCCGAAACTGACGGAATAATTGTCAGTGAATTCTTTCTGATAACCCTGAGCGCAACAGGCATCGCCAGAAAGTATCGATCGGCCATTAATTACATCACCGCCAATGTTGCAACCGACATACATCGTGTCGTAAAAAATAAATTCAGAAAATCCTGTGCCTTGATTGTAAACGTTGTCAGTTTTGCTCCCGTCGTTGTTACATTCCAGCGTTTCGTAGTAAAGGTGCTGCGCTAATGCATTGACGGCTGGCTCAAGACGCGGTGCGCGTTTTACATACGGATAGGCACTCAAGCGTCGGTCGTAAGCACGGCCAGATATCACCTCAAAGGCCTGGAAAATAACGCCTGACGCGTTGTCTCGATTTAACACTGACAACTCGCCTTGTTGCGCGGGCACAGTATCACTGTTTGCAGAACCTTCTGAGTTAGACGGGTTGGTTACAGCGTCGGTTTCTGAAGCAGGAACAGAGTCGTTATTAATTGTTGTTTCGCCGCCACTATTATCCGGCAACTCTGAAGCTTCCATCCCAGCAGGGTCTTGCACGAAGTCCGTGCCTTCAGAATCAGAATTTGAGCATGCGCTAATAAATACAAGTCCCAGACAAACACAAAAAATTCTGGGATAAGGTCGAAGAGTCATAAAAATCCGTTGCTAAGAAAAGCGAGTGGAACTGAGTGCCATGCGGAACATGACCAGAGACGTTAGTATGGGGCAACAGTTGCTAATTGACGGCGTTGTAAGTGACGCGGGCACAGGTATTTTTACCGCGACCCTTTTATGGTGCCTTTTTCAAATTTGCACGCGCAAAATAATACAGCACGAGTATTGACTTCTAACGACGAAAGACGCCAAGCGACTCCAAATCGGTTTGTCTTTTTTCAGTCTTAAGCCACGCAGCCAATTCATGCGCTGCTTGAATGCATCCAGGTTTCAAGCAGAAAGATACATCGATATGCACATGCAGTTCATCCGGGCATACGCCAACCGGAGTGATACCCGGGATAGTTATAATATTAGTCAGTGGCACGGTAGCTAACTCAACCTCACCCGCTGTTACTGCTCGGATTGGCCCGCCACCTTCCATGAATATCAACCTGTGCTCCACAAGGTTCCATACACCAAGAGATTTCGCTAAATCACAAAACATCTGACCACTGGTGCCGGAACGAGTGAGAGCAATAGATTGGGCAGATTCCAGCAACGTTGCTAATTCATCGGCGGTTTCAGCTATTGGAACTGGCTCGGTACCACGTGCTGCAAACGCCAATGGAGAACGCCCCAACCGTTGATGCGAATTCGCAGCGCTGTGGCCTGCTGAAATTATTTCGTCTATGTACTGAGGGTTTGTGAGTGCTATATCCCATGATACGCCGCTAGCAATCGCTGCGGGTACTTCGGGGTTTAGACTATGCGTTATGTGTAACTGATAACCGGTTTCAGCTTCAAACTGCGGGCCCAGGACTTCCATAACCTCTTTTAAAGCGATTGGAACAAGGCAATGGATGACACTGTTGTACATAGATTGCTTAACTTAAGTTAACGACCGCGCGGTCGCGCAGTATAGTGACCGGGTTACCAATCGCTCGTACCGAGTGTAATACTTCAGTCAGTCTTTTTCTCGGCTACTCTTTCACAAGATCCCATGGAGGAAAAATTACTTCTCCATCTAGAGCGAACGCATTAACCTCAATTTTCTTGCGTCGAATGATTCCGTTATCGAAGTCTTCAAAGAACTGGTTGAGAATGTCCATTTCACCGTCACCGAGATTGATAGATCCAGATCCGCTAAAGTTGTATATCTCACCTTGCCAGTTGTCATCATCGTCCAATCGATACCAGCCTATCGCTATCTCAGTCGGCGCAACTCGCGAGATAACTAAAGCTAAGGTTCTATCCAATGCAATATCATCTGTGATCATCACCCGACACTCTTTTCTATTCTCGAGACAGTGATCCTTAAAGTGCCAGTCCAGCGTTAGCTCTTTTCTCAGCGCATCAACTAATTCACTGCTTTCTGCAAATGGGCCTGGCTGAATCCCCAAACTTCCGACTTGAACCGCTTGGTGCCACTCATTTATGCGATCTTCAAGTGTGGCATTTCCGCCTCTTATACGCGACAAACTACTGCGCGGTGGTAGGTCAAATGAGGCATCAGCATACAATTCATCGAGTACTCTTTGACCCGCAGCACCGGCTTGTTGTTCTAGCCACTTAAGCTTCCAACTAGCCACCGGGTCTCCGTCTCTCTTGATTCGAATCGATTGATTTTCTGCGGCATGAGTGACTAGATCAAACATTGGCGTTTGTATAGCGATCGCTACGAAAAAAACGACTAAAGAACCATAAATATTGACTCTCTTGAAACAGTCTGGGCCCCGATTTTTCAGAAGAGCGGACACCGCATAGCCGACCGAGTACAGCAACCCAATCAGTGTAAGCACCCCGGCCAAGCTATGAACGTGAGTGTACCCGTAACTCTTGATACGTTCGATAACCAAATAAACAGCCACTATCGATAAACAAACGGAGGCAATACTCATCGATCGCCACGAGATACTTAGCCATTTTGAAATAGGAGTATTCTTATGCCCTACCGCTGCTGTACACAGCGTTAGACCGATACCGACCGCTATCAGAAAGACGATTTTTAACTCACGAGCGCTATCAAAATTATTATGCCCACTCAAAGCGACCATACCGATATACACCACAACAATAAGAATTTGAATTGGCAACAAAGCTCGAAACAACCCAGTGATCAAGCTCACCAAGGCATGTATGACACTTTCGTACTGGCGACTGATACCAATTCCTACGGCGAACGATGCGAACATAACGGGCATTTGGAAACTGCTGTCCCAAACATAAGGTGCCACATCAATTCCGATTGTATTAAACAGAACGGTTGCCACTAAAATTAAGATTTGTACAACACCCACAAAAAGTGCAGCCAATACCATCACCACACTTTGATTCCATCCGAATTCAAATAATGATGAGTAATGAGTAAACGATTGCTTTCTTTGGAAAATCGTTCGATAAAAAGGGATGGCTATTCCACCTAAAACCACCGTTAAAGCCATGCTCAATACACGCGGCCACTCTTGCCCAGTTAATTCAGTTTCCCCGTAATTTACGAAGCGCCCGGTGGAATACCATTGAATAGATACACACAGTAACGTAAGGATCAAAGAGAAAATGAAGCTAGACCATCGATGGCCATTGCTTGTGGTTAGATAATGGGTGGTAGAAACGATTAAGATGGCCTGATACACAGTGAACACATGATATTGGCGTTCATCCAACCATTCTGAAAACCCATACAAAGGTGCCGGCAATTGCTCGTACACAGAAGCCTGCAGCGACTCGTATACACTGACTTGGTTGAGCAGTACGCCAACGATTAGGCCAGGCAACAAAAATAGCAAAAACAACCCCAACCCACCTGAAAACGGCGTTAACGCAGCATCGGTATTTTGAGACGTTGCAACCGTGTCATCCTGTGACATTTAGGGTCCAAAGTGAGTGACAGAAGTACAGGAGGATAGTCGATCATTATGACGAACTGCGACTTTACACTTGCACTTTTCCCCAACTGTAAATACAATCAGGCCTGTATACCGAAACAGTGCCCTATTGGGCGCGGAAGATAGCGAAAAACATGCAGGAACTGACGAAACGCCAGCAAGAGATCCTTAGCATGATCCAGGATCACATTCAGAGTACAGGGTACCCACCTACCCGCACAGATATCTGTGAGCACTTTGGGTTTCGCTCGCCAACGGCGGCTGATGACCACTTGCGTGCATTGGAAAAGAAAGGGGTTATCGAGCTTATCCCCGGGGCGTCGCGAGGTATTCGGGTCACTACCGAATTTGAGGAGCAGGACGGGCTACCGCTGGTGGGTAAAGTGGCGGCGGGGGAACCCATCATGTCCAGCGATCACATCGAAGAATTTATTCCCGTTGATGCCAATCTGTTTTACCCACACGCCGACTACTTCCTGCGGGTAAACGGTATGAGTATGCAGAACATCGGCATTCTCGATGGTGACCTGCTGGCTGTGCACAACACACAAAAAGTAGAAAACAACCAGGTGGTTGTGGCACGCGTTGATGATGAAGTCACCGTGAAGCGATTTCGGCAGCGCGGCAACATTGTCACACTGTTGCCTGAAAACGATGACTTCGACCCCATCAAGGTAGATCTGCGCCATCAGGAATTCAGCATTGAAGGCTTGTATGTTGGCGTGTTGCGCCGCGACCACTGAGCCCAATTACTCAAACCGCGCCCACTCAAACCATGTCACCCTAGGCCCCAAGCATCATGAACACCGTTGCGCTGGAATCGTTACTCAAATCCCAAGCGGGGGTGTGGCGCGGGGGCGAACGGTACAACAATGCGGATTCGGTATCTACAGGGTTTAACGCGTTAGACGCTGCACTACCCTCACGTGGGTGGGCAAATGGATGCTTAACCGAATTCATGGTGGCACGCCATGGTATGGGCGAGTTCAGCTTACTATTACCGGCGTTAAAGCAGCTCACCCAACAAAACCAATGGGTGGCGCTCATCAACCCACCTTTCATTCCTTACGCCCCAGCTCTGGGTAACGCCGGTATTAAGTTAGAACACCTGTTGGTGGTCAACCCTTCAGATGCACGCTCTACGTTATGGGCCAGTGAGCAATGTTTGCGTTCAGGCGTGTTTGCGGCGGTAGTGGCGTGGGTAGATCGCAGTACACCTCAGAAACAACGGCGTCTACAGATCGCGGCTGAAACCGGTAGCAGCATTGCCATGGTGTACCGGCCTGATCGAACGCGCAACGAACATTCGCCAGCGGCGTTGCGCATTACCCTTGAACAAAACCCATCCGCCAAACACTTGCTGCTGAACATCATTAAAGTGCGTAACGGTAAACCACAGCAAGTCGAACTGGGGCTACACGCGTTCGATCAACCGCAAGGTGTGGCTTGGCCGGGCATGCCTGAGGTGCAACCCACACCTGGCGCGCTGTCTTTACACGATTTAGCCGTGGCTGCGGTTATACCCGCCCACAACTGATTCCGTTCGTTCCCTATGCTTTGGGCCGCGCTGCACTTTCCACAACTGCCTCTTGAACGATTGCCGTGGGGTCGTGCCGATTACCCCGAACCTGCAGCCATTATTCAATCCAGTGGCGCCAAACGCACACTGGTTGCGGTTAATCAAGCGGCTTCACAGCTAGGGCTGAATGCAGGTTTACCGTTAAAGAACGCTTACGCCATTGCACCTAACTTACAAGTGCAAGAGTTTGATGAGGTGGCACAGGCTGAACACTTGCAGCAGCTGGCGTTATGGGCCATGCAATACTCATCGTGGGTATCGCCTGAACCACCGGATACGCTCTTAATTGAAGCAGAAGCCAGTTTGACTTTATTTGGTGGTTTGCGTGAACTGTACAGACGCTGGTTAACCGATACCGCCAAACAACATCTCACGGTGCGCATCGGTATTGCAACAACGCCAAAGGCGGCGGTGCTGTTTGCACGCACCGGGCAACGAATGCCTGCGACCGATGCGCACACTCTGAACACGTTACTCAATACGGTAAACGTAGAACACCTGCCCTTAGATAACTTCGTATTCAAGGGGCTACGTCAATCCGGTATTCGCACGGTAAAACAACTGCGTGAGTTAAAACCTGCTGCACTCACCCGCCGGTTTAACACCGCCGTCACCGATTACTTATACAAACTGGATGGCACCCTGCCCGATCCACGCGAAGCCTTCGCACCGTCGGATACGTTTTCTGAAGGTGTCGACTTGCCCTTGGAAGCACCGGATACCAGTGCACTAACGTTTCCCTTAAATCGCTTACTCAATGCCTTGGGTGGGTACTTAACGCTGAACGATTCGGGTGTGCGGGAAATGGCCTTGTTGCTATCACACCATAAGGTGGCTGATACCAAAGTGGTGATCGGTTTTCTTGACCCAACGTCTAATCACACTCACGTATTGAAAACGGCCACGGAACGATTAGCCAATACCGTGTTACCCGCCCCTGTCACTCGGTTGACTTTGCACGCCACAGATTTGGCGCCCATCGAACGTGGTGCCCGCGATCTATTTCAAAAAAGCCAGGCTCAAGCGCACAGCATCGAACAGGTTATTGATAACTTAACCGCACGTCTGGGACGAGACGCCTTATATGTAGCACTCCCCGAGGACGACCATCGCCCCGAAAAAGCCTGGCTGGCTGAGGTGCTGAAGTCCCCTTACCAAACTTTTGAATGGCCAGCCCGACCGTTATGGCTGTACCCCACCCCGGAACTTGCCCAACGGCCGCTGACCTTAATCTCGGCGGCAGAACGTATTGAGAACGGTTGGTGGGACAACACCGACGTTCGGCGCGACTATTACATTGCGTCAGACCCCGATGGGGCTTGTTATTGGGTATACAAGACTCGAAATACCCAGGATCAGTGGTATATCCACGGCGTTTTTGCCTGAAACTTGCACCAGAACCGTATCGGTTAAAGACCCACCTGAAACCCATGTGGTGTGGCCGTGCAGGGATGGATGAGACACAAGGTGGCTATCTGTTAAGAAATGTTTAATCCCTCACGGATTCGGCCGATATTGTGATGAATGCAAGATGTTTCCACACGAACCGCTTGCGCCGATAAGTCCCGCTAAACACCAGGAGTTGAAGCACCTCAAAGCGATTTCGTTTCCAGTGAAATCGTTGCAGCCATACGCTGCAAATATACACGGGGTGGTCTGACGCATGAGCGCAATCAATTTCAATCGGGATCACACAAAGTGGATGATCAGCATCGGCTTCCTGGCCGTGTTTGCGCTGATGCTGGTGGTGACCTATTTGTCGATAAGCACCTTAACGGGTGTACAGACAAGTATGGCCGAACTGATTGAAGATAACGAACAAAAAACCAGCCTGGCGTATCAAATGCGCGACGTTATCCGTATACGCTCAGCTGAAGTTCGTTCATTGGCGCAGATACACGATCCAGATGATCGTGAAAAGGTGTTCGACAAACTTATCCAAGCCACACAAACATACCAACAAGCTCGGCAAGCACTCATTGAATTGGGTGCTGACGAACAAGAGATGGAAATCTTGTTAAAAATAGCCGAGGCCGACCAACGCTCAAACGAAGCCTACGAAAACGTCGGTGAGAAAATCTACAGCATCGTGCACGACGCGGATGCATTAAGAACTGAGTTGGGCAATGTACAATTGCGCGAGCTGGTGCTCCTGAACCATTTGAATGGCTTAGTGCAACTCGAACAAGCCATGGCAGCCGAAGCACTTGCTGAAAACCGAGCCCGTTACATTAAGACTCGACGTGCACTACTGGTCAGTGTCATTGCCGCTTTCCTTGTATCTTTACTTATCTCAGGTACGGTAATAAATCGCGTAACCGCTACCAATCGCCGTATAAAACATCTTGCTAACCACGACGATTTAACCGGTTTAAACAACCGACGCAGCTTTGAAGCCGCCCTGCTTCGCGCAATGAAACTGGCACAACGTTCACGCAAAGCGTATGGCCTGTTATATCTGGATTTTGATCGATTCAAGATCGTAAATGACTCCTGCGGCCATCACGCTGGGGATCAACTGCTCATACAAGTAAGCGATCGCATTCAAAAGCTGTTATCCAGTGACGACGTGTTTGCACGGGTGGGTGGCGATGAGTTTGCCATCATAGCCAAGGGCGATTCAATTGACGCCATTGTGGCACTGGGCGAAACCATTCGCGAAAGTATCCATGATTATGAATTCATGTATCAATCGCAAAGCTTCAAAATCAGTGTAAGCATTGGCGTAACCGCGATCAGCGGTGAAGAGTCTGATATTGAGGTGTTGCTGCAAGACGTGGATTCAGCGTGTTACGTGGCTAAGCAATGGGGGCGTAACCGTGTGCACTTAT
>JAHDCO010000026.1:23873-52122 GCA_020629835.1 Granulosicoccaceae bacterium | reverse complement strand
CGCCTTACCAGCTTGGGTTGTTTACTCAATCAAGGCGGCTGGATAACCCGTTAATCTCAGCGCTTTGGAACTTGGTAGATACCGAGAACGCATGAACGGCGGAGGCCAGTAAGTCCATGGAATCCAGGATGGGCACATCCGAAGCTAAACGCGCGCTAAGCAAAGAAAATTCAGAACACCCCACCAACAAACACGTAGCCCCTTGCGCCACACAACTCTCCGCTGCGGACTGCAGCAGTTGAACATCTTGTTCGCTCACACCTTTTGCTTTAATGCGAACAATTGCCGATAGCAGATCGATGTTGTCACTGGGCCATACTGACGTTGCGTTAATGGGTGCCAAGGCTTTATCAAATAACCCAATGTTGCGTGTTGCAGGCGATGCCAGGATGCCAACACAGGCATGGCCTGCCGACTCACACTTCACCGCATCACCTATCAAAGTTAGTACGTCGATAAACGGTATGGTGACCGCTTGTTTAATGGTTGATGCGAAATGGTGTGCGGTGTTACACGGCATGGCAACGGCTTGTGCACCGGCAACTTCCAGGCGCCTGGCCATAGCCGCTAAGACGGGAGCTGGGTTTTCCCCTTGATGTTCCAGCAGCCAATTCAACCGTGAGGGCACCTGCGGGTTCATGTCGATCAACAACGGTACATGCGAGCCATCGTCGTCCGCGGCCACCAAATCAATGATGCGTTGCTGCAATAACACGGTGGCCTGCGGGCCCATTCCTCCCAGCAGGCCAACCGTTTTAAAAGCCGTTATCTGACTCACGTTATCGTTGCCTACTTAGGTTGAGAAACGCGTTACGACACCCAGCGACCATTGAAGTCGAAGGCGGCGTCGTAACCGAACAACGCAGACGCACCACCGGTATGCAAGAACACCACGCGTTCGCCCTTTTTAAAATGCCCCTGGCGAATTAAGTCGATAAAACCGGCCGCGCCTTTTGCTGAGTAAACGGGGTCTAGCAAAATGGCTTCGAGCTCGGCAAACATGGCTATAGCTTCCATACCGCCTTCGGTGGGCATGCCGTAACCTTCCCCCACGTAGTCGGTATTGGCTACAACATCTTTACGCTCGACCACACCGGCGCAACCTAACTTTTCTGCCGTGGCTTTCGCCAAATTGAAGACGTTTTCTTCCTGTTTGGCTTTCGGTGCTCGAACACCAATTCCCAGCAACGGAATGTTGGCGTTGGTGGCTTTTAAGCCTGTGATTAATCCAGCTTGCGTACCCGCGCTACCGGTGGCATGAACAATGTGGTCCACCTTCAATGCCCGGTCATTCAGCTGACCCAATAATTCAAACGCGCAGTTCACGTAACCCAGCGCACCCGTCGGGTTCGAACCACCGCCAGGGATGGTGTACACCTTCTTGCCCTCGGCACGAAAACGTTCAGCTACGGTTTCCATTTCCGCATTCATGTCTAAACCGTCTGGGAATTTTTCGGTGGTGGCGCCGTGTAAGTGATCGAGCAGAACATTGCCGTTGTTGTTGTAGTTGTCGTTATTAGAGTGAGTTCGGTCTTCTAACAAGATGTGGCA
This sequence comes from Granulosicoccaceae bacterium, assembly GCA_020629835.1. Taxonomy (GTDB): domain Bacteria; phylum Pseudomonadota; class Gammaproteobacteria; order Granulosicoccales; family Granulosicoccaceae; genus Granulosicoccus. The sequence continues at coordinate 50,571 of JAHDCO010000026.1, read as the reverse complement.
GCCCAAACCTAACTTGGCTGCGAAGGCGGCGGTTTGTCGTGCGTGGTTAGACTGAGTCGCACCCTGCGTCATGACCATATCGGCGCCTTGCACCATCGCTTCGGCCATCAAAAACTCCAGCTTCCGCGTTTTGTTGCCGCCGGTAGACAGACCGGTGCAGTCATCTCGTTTGATCCAGATTTCCGGGCCACCAAGTTCTGCACTCAGGCGATCCATGCGTTCAAGCGGGGTGGGAAGATGAGCGAGGAATTCTCGGGGATAACGCGCAAGGTGCATGACAAGGCTCGGATAGAAAATTGGCGTTGCATATTAACGCCGTTTTGGTTCAATTCCGATGCAAATTAGACCTGTAATTATGTAATCATTGCATGTTAAGGATAAGTGGGAGATACATAGATGCGCCAGGAATGGATCGAGGACATCTTGGCCGTACTAGAAGCCGGATCTCTCACTGCGGCCGCTGAGCAGCGCTTCATTACACAATCCGCCTTCACGCGGCGAATTCGGGCAATTGAAACGGCACTGGATGTCGAACTATTCGATCGGTCACGAAAACCATTGCGCCTTATGCCTCATGTCATGGTGCAGGAACAGGAACTGCGCAGCCTACTGGTGCGCTTAAACGCACTGCGCTCCGTGCTGCGCGAAGCCGATGCATCTACTAACCAACGCGTTTCTCTGGCCTGCCAGCACACTATTGCGACCACACTGTCACCGCGTCTGATCCGTCATTTAACGCGCGACTTGGAGGTGAATATGAATATCAAGGCGGACAACCGCGATAGCTGCCTGATGATGCTGATGACCTCGGAGGTGGATATGGCCATTATTTACGAATCTGTGCAAGCACAACCTGGTCCGCGCCGCGGCGGATTCATGGAACAAACGCTGGGAGTCGACCGAATGCTGCCAGTCGTCGCCGCAGAATTTTCGGAGTTAATGGAGTTGGATTTTGCTGATGGAAAGATGCGCATGGTGTCTTACCCGGCCAGTATCTATTTTGGTGCCTTATTAGAGTCTCGGTTTATCAGCCGCGTTAGCCAGGACTTCCAAATCAGCCGTGCGGCCGAAACGGGGCTTGCGTCCGCCGCGTTGCACTACATACTCGAAGGCATTGGCATAGGTTGGCTGCCGTACTCAATTGCTGAGCCGGAGTTAAAGACCGGTCGATTATTGGACTTATCTGAAACACTGCCTGGCTGCGAGTTGGAGATAAAAATTGTCCGGCTGCAAAAGACGCTTTCCGACCGAGCCGAAGAAGTGTGGGACACCATTTCGAATGATCACCTTGCGGTGGCCCACGCGCCGTAATCGACTGTTGGTGACACAAATGTCTCAAACCCGCGATTAATGGCCGCAGCCCCGAAGTTCTTTGTCTTAAATGATTCCCAATCATTGAATGCGTAATTTGTGTCGCATTCAGTACGTACAGTCCAAACTGCCGGTTACCAAAGTCGCTGAACCGGTTCGGTGAGACATCGCCATCTGCCGCCTTGGCCCAAAGCTAAACCGTTAACACCGTCACGCCTGTATCTCGCGGTCGACTGACGTAAATCCGTCGTTGCAAGATCACCTTTGTGGGTTACGGTGTGTACACGATCATAAACGAGGGCAAAACTATGGCAGTACAACCGGCTCTGACCGAGCTACCAATTTCCACTGCGGATTCGGGTTTTTACCGCGGATTCAGCCAAACCGTGGCAGTCACTTCAAAAGTGCTTATCGCGGCATTGGTTATTTGGGCGATCGTTTTCCCGGAGCAATCAGGCGCGGTGCTCAATAAGATTAACGCCCTTATACTGGCATCATTCAACTACTGGTACATCTGGACAGTCACGCTGTTTGTTGTCGTGTGTATCGCGTTGGCTATATGGCCAACCGCAGGCCGCTTGAAGCTCGGCACGGCGGATTCCAAACCCGAGTTTTCTAACTTCTCGTGGTTTTCGATGATGTTCGGCGCGGGTATCGGGGTCGGCATGCTGACATGGGCAGTTGCTGAACCGGTTTACCACTTCAACAACAACCCAGACGTGATCAAGGGCCTAACCGAAGGTGCGACCGAAGGCAACATTCGCGCGGCGTACAAATGGTCGTTCCTGCACTGGGGCTTAGGCGCTTGGGCCTGTTATGCCATCGCAGGCTTAGCACTAGGATTTTTCAGCTACCGCCGTGGCCTTCCGCTAACCATGCGCTCATCACTGACACCGATCTTTGGTAAAACCCTGTCGGGTGGGCTTGGCAATATCGTGGACATCGTCGCCGTGGTTGCGACCATTTTAGGTGTAGCTCAAACCCTGGGTTTTGGTGTGGAGCAGTTTGTATCCGGTCTGACCCGAATAGGCATTGACGGTTTAACGAACGAAGAAGGCACCGCCAACACCACAGGCATCCTGGTCGCCATTGTGGTGATCATGTGTGCATCGACCCTGTCAGCACTGTCCGGTGTTGGTAAAGGTATCAAGTGGTTGTCGAACATCAACATGGGTTTAAGCATCGCGCTGCTCACGTTCTTTTTACTGTTTGGTGCCACATTCTTCGGATTGAAAGCACTGGTACTCGGCATTTGGGATTACCTCGTCGCCTTACCAGCTATGTCAATCGATGTTTGGTCAAGTGACGGCGTTGAAGGTAGCGTTGCCAGCAAGTTGGAAGGCTGGCAAGGCGGTTGGTCCGTCTTCTACTGGGCATGGTGGATTGCGTTTGCCCCGTTTGTTGGTCTGTTCTTAGCGCGTATTTCTAAAGGTCGCACCATCCGTGAATTTGTTCTTGGCGCCATGATCGTGCCATCACTGATGTGCTTCGTTTGGTTTACGTGGGCCGGTGGTACAGCGATTGATTTAGAACTTAACGGTGGCGCGAACGGCGTGATTATGAATGCACCCGATGGCGATAAGATCTTCGCGATGACCAACTTCATGTTAGAGCCCATCTCGTCAACGCTTAGCTGGTTAATGGCCGCGATGATTGTGGTACTGCTCATGACGTATCTTGTGACCACAGCGGATTCTGCGGTACTGATCGTCAACACCATTAACGCTGCAGGCGATGAAGGCCCTAAAGCCCGTCCGCATATCCTGTTTTGGGGTGTGGCATTGGGTGCTGTGGTAGCTGCGTTGCTACTCGTTGGAGGCCTTAAGGCCATCCAAACGGCCATGGTGATTGGGGCACTGCCCTTTTCGGTGGTGATGGTGCTGCAATGCGTCGCCTTAGTTAAGGCGATTTACAACGACGGACGACGTGAAGCTGCTGGCCAACCAACAACGGTTGAATCGGCAAGTTAAGTCGCGTTTGTAAAGCGTCAAAGTGTTGTAGAAAAGGCCAGCGTAATGCTGGCCTTTTTTATGGAAGCTAATCGGATTAATGCACAGCCAAAAAAAAGCCAGCTAACGCAATCCCCACGGAGGAAAAACGTTAGCTGGCTTGAGCACTCTTGCAGCGTCGATCGCTCTGGGCGCTAACCTCGGCTGCTACCGCACTTTTTTACTAAAGCACTTCCTAATTTAACGACTTAAAGCAGTTCAAATAACTCAACTGCCGCTGTTGGCTTTCCAAACCGGATAGTCATCCAACATACTTTGACCATAAAACGGCTTATTGGCACCTTGGTGACACGTCGCGCAGTTCACCTTGGGCGCATCGCCTAATGGGCCTAAGCGGTTATCAGGGTATTCACCTTGCAATGGATCCAAATACTCTTGATTCAGACTGGGAACCATCTTCAAGCCATGCCATGCCGTCGTTCTGGCAGGTGGCGCTTCATCCCAGCTGGAAAACGCGCGAGTATTGTGGCAAGCCGTACAGTTCACACCCAATGATTCAGACATGTGAATCATTAACGAGTAGGTATTTTCGGTAGCCTGAGTCGAAGCGTAACGCTCATCGCCCTTAATCGCCAAGGGTCGATTTTGGATAACTCGAATCGTCGCAGGGTCGTCGTTCAAGTAAGCCGAGAACGGATCGCTCAACATGGACGTGCTGCCCACATCCATTGCCGCGTGATTCTGCGAGTAACTCTTACCCGCCATACCACCAGCGGTCTTTGGCCCATCTTCTTCAAACCAGATGTACTCAGGAACATTCTGACCACGATGGCATGTTAGGCACGTTACACCGGTACTGCCAACGTGCGAACTCCAATCATTGTTGATCGATTGATTCATCTGAATCATTCGACGCGCAACAACCTTGGTGTACAGATCATCGTCTGCGAAGTTTTCACCGTTGTGGCAGTAGTTGCAGCCTTGCTCTGGTGACACCCATTGTGTAATCGCCAACATCGTGTGCGTGAACTCGCCAATACTTAAGTCACCGAGCACCTGAACGTTTTGGTAAATGTCCCCGGCTTTAGGCCCGGCCGTAGTAGCGGGTGCTGGAATAGGCTCCGGCAAGACATTAGCCGCAACAAGCTCTTCCACACGATCTCCGTCTGTGCTGGTCCACATGCCCGTACCGCGGAAGCCAATTTGCTCACTGACCGTAGGCGGTGCTTCCCAACAGGCCGATAGCATCGCACTCAGTGATGCAACCAGGGCTAGGTTTACACAGGTTTTAGTCATACGTACTTTCATTAGTTGGCCCCCGTTGCGGCTGCTGGGTCAACAGCGGGTGTATAAACCTCTGGGTACATCGGTACGATGCCGTGCTTCATGCCCCACAGGTACCAGTTGTCTACAACAGTGCCGGTTAGCAGGATGCCGATTCCACCGGTTAGCGGGCACAACACAGCGAACCACCACGCCCATCGGTGAATGGATTCCATGGTTGCGTTAAAGCCCATGGTCCAGCGCCAGAACAGTGCGGCACGCTCAGTTGCTGTACCGCGATCAGTAATTTGTTCGATCTCCCGCTCACCACCGTAGCGCCCTACCGCCAGAATGGTTGCCCCGTGCATCGCGAACAAAATGGCGGAGCCATACAAGAACACAATCGACAACATGTGGAAGGGGTTATAGAACAGGTTGCCGTAGCGGATTGAGAACGCTGCAGTCCAGTCTAAGTGCGGGAATATGCCGAACGGCACAGCCTCGCTCCAGGAACCCATCAGTAATGGACGGAAAAAACCAAGTACTAAGAACAACCAGATGGCCGCGGCAAACGCGATAGGGATTTGATAACCCAAACCTAAATCGCGAGCTCGTAAAAACAAGCGAACCCACCACAACAGAATAGACATGGTTAAGCAGAAGCCTGCTAACAACCACCAACCGCCTTCGGCCATGGGCGGTATACCTAACCCGTACTCAGGTGGAGGTGGCTCAAGCGCTAACCAGAACAGTTGTCGAACGAATTCAACCACGTCCCAGTTAACCGATGCCAGCATATTAAATCCAATGATTTCAAACGCAACGACGCCCAAAATCAGTGATAACAAACCAGTAAAGCCGAGGTAAAACGGGCCAATTTGCGCGTTACCCAGCGCACCGGCAATTTTACTAAAGATCGGTTTACCAACTCGGTTCTCATCACGTTTGCCCAGCGAAACCCCAGGTTCACCGGCACCGTGTACTTGAACTTGCGTGAAGATGTTTTGATATTCAGCCATGTTCTTGTCCTAATGCCAAATCGGAAGTTCAAGCCACCAGTTCCACCATGCGGGCCAGCCTTGCGACCAGAAAGGACCACTGATGATGATGCACACCGCACTCCAGAACGCAGCGCTTACCGCGAGGAACATGCCTAGACGGTGAATGCCCAGGGTGCCGATGGAATAACCGATGATGTCGCGAAAGTAAGTGTCTTCATGCTCAGGTGTTTTGACCTTTTGCCCTTTACCCGGGTTGGTTGAAGACAGCACTAAACCACCGTGTAATGACAGGGCCAGTGCATTCGTAAAGAAGAACGTCACTGCCAGCATGTGCGCGGGGTTGTAGTGGAAATGCAGAAATTGGTAGCCCACGTTAGACACCCAGTCTAAGTGGCTCAAAATGCCGTAAGGGAACCCGTGTCCCCATGCGCCTAAAAGGATGGGACGAATAATTACCAAGGCAATGTAGGCGAAAACCGCGAAACTAAACGCGATTGGGATGTGGTAGCCCATACCCAATTTGCGTGAGATTTCCGCTTGACGCAGCGTCCAGGAAACAAAGGCACCCGTAGCGCAAACCGTGATGATTTGCCACAGACCTCCCTCTTTCAGCGGCGCCATACCCAGCCCGTATGACAAATCCGGTGGCGCGATATTAATTCGCCACACATTCCAAGTGTCACCAATAGCGGCGCCGTACAGGATAAGCAAAGTACCCAGCGTCGCGAAGAAGATAGTGGTTACTCCAAAGAAGCCCACGTAGAACGGCCCGACCCAGAAGTCGAACAGGTCTCCTCCGATGATCGTGCCACCTCGGGTGCGATATTTCTTTTCGAAATTCAGCATCGACATGTTGGTTTATTCCTCCCGAAAGATGCGACGCCACAGGCGCTTTCACATCGCAGATACACAGTCGTAATAACTTCGTACAAAGCGCAGAGCTTGCAGGAACGCTCTGGCGAAATTCGTATTAAGGCATCACCGGCCGACCAATCAGCACCAGATCGGTCAGCCGATGACGTACTGCTCGGTTAACCGATCAACTTAAACGTTTCCGTTGAAGTTGTTTCCAAGCTTTGAGAACCCAATGACGCTTGGGGTCCCTCGATCCAGTTAAATCGATCCGTGCTAAGCAGGATGAAATGGATCGTGATTGCAAGAATGAACAAAAACGCCGCCAAACCGACTAGAGCACGACGGGGGTCAAAAAGTAGCCATACACGCCACATAATTCAGCTCCTTATGCCTAAACGAGAAAGGTTGCAATGGATGTCAAAGTATCCGTTGCGTTGTTGATCATCGAATACCCATCTTCTCCTGGGAACCACGGACGCCATAGCCACACCAGAATGTGAGCTACGATGGCTACCGCAGTAAAGAAGATGAAACTAGTGAGGAAGATCGCGTGAAACTCTCTTGCCTCGCGGGAGTTGAGTCCAGACGGCGTGCCGGCTGGTGCTGCATCACTCATAAATGAGCCTCCTTTATTAAGGCCTTACGGCCGGGATGACGCCGTAAAGCGCCGTTCGAACGCTGCCGCAATGAACTATCGCGACCATGCACATCGTTTGCGCTGTTCAAAGAACGTGCAAACCGATTCTTAAAACAAGGAACAACCATTACTGCTTAACTACACTCGAAACACGTAAGGCACGACACCACCGGCCGCCATACGAGCCTGCGCAACCGGAGACCGGCGCTCGTGAGCGTCGTACAACGGGTTTAGTCGCTTGGGTAAAAACAAACACAAACAGGCCACAACAAACGCCGACGCAAATATGAGTGAGTAAATCACTCGGTACTCGATCGATGCATCGCGAGAACTACCTGGGTCACTGGACGTGCGCACACTATCGGTAATATTCATCGTGCTTTCCTTGGGTTGTGGGTAGTTGCCGTCATCAGTGCACCAACTCCGTCGTGGTGGCATGAATCGCAACATGTTCTGGCGTAACAGATTCAGAGCCTGCATCAATGGCTGACTGCTCACTTTTATCGCGTAAGCTTTTTGCCGCAGAAATCCGAACAAGAACCGGCTGCAACTCCACCAGTTCATTCAATAATTGGTGTGCCTCTTTTTCCCAACGAACGCTCGGACGCAGGCGACTTGGCGTTGCGCTTTTTTGTGCATCCATCTGAGAACTCAACGGCAGGATGTTGAACAACATGTCGAACAGCGAGTTACACACTTCCTGCACGAGGTAAGTTGCACCCGCGTATCCCATAAACGGGGTACCGGTATGGCGGCGAATGGCTGTACCTGGAAACGACGCAGGGATGTAGGACGCACTGGCACCGGCTTCTGCCAGGTACATGCGTTCGTTGTAACTACCGAAAACCATCAACGGTGGCTTTTCGTGGATAAGCCGGCGTACTTCCTCGTTGTCTGATTTTTTGCCTGGCGTTCTTGAAATCGCAAACGAACAAGGCAAGCCCATTTCATCTTCAAGAAAATGCCTGACGCCACGAGCGTAGGTTTCATGAGCCACAATTCCAAAATTTGCAGTGGCGAAGAAATCCTGTGTAACCGAGCGCCACAAATCCCACAATGGCTTGATCGTGGTGTGCTTTTCATTCTCTATGAACGGCTCGGGATCGACACCGGTTAGCTCACCCAGGCTGCGTAAAAATTTTGTAGTGCTGTGCAAGCCGATTGGCGCTTGCAGGTAAGGTCTTTCCAGCGCTTCGCACAACTGCCGACCGTATTCACGAGACAACACAACGTTGACATCCGCGTTAGCAAGTTGAGCAATATCCTCAAGATGCGCACCGAGTGGGAACGTCATGTTCACTTCACATCCCACACCTTCAATTAAGCGACGGATTTCAGCCAAGTCCGATGGCATGTTGAACTGACCGTACATCGGGCCGATGATATTAACGCGAGGTTTTTCACCCTCTTTACGACGCCGCTTTGGCACGCGCTTGGGGCCGAATTCTGTCCACAGCCAAAACAACGCACGGTCGGCACTTTGCCATTGGTCTTCATCAATGGTGCGCGGAAGAAATCGTAAGATGCCCGTGCCTTCCGGTGTTACACCGCCACCAATCATTTCAGCGATGGAACCGGTAACCACGACCGATGGCAAGTCGGGATCGAGCGATTTATGCGCTCGTGTCATGGCTTTCTCTGTGCCTTCCTGCCCTAACTCTTCCTCACCCAAACCGGTTACCACGATGGGCAACTCATGCGGTGGCAAACCGTCGGTGTAATGCAGAACCGACGTGACCGGTAAGTTTTCACAACCGACGGGGCCATCAATAATGACTTGCAACCCTTTTATGGCTGTGAATGCGTACACCGCACCCCAATAACCACCAGCTCTGTCGTGATCTTGAATCAGCATTAGGTTGTGGCCGTGGACGTTTGTTGCGGAATTTGTTTCGCGAGCTTCTTGGCATAACGCTCGCGGTAACCCGTTTTAATCGTTGGCTGCTTTTCCCAGATACCGGCTTTATCACCTTCACCGACACCGGCAAAGAATTCACGCATGGCATCACTGCGTGGACGATTAGCCAACGCGCTATTGATGACTTCGGCAATCGAGCTTGCACCCAGTAAGCCCATCAATGGTCGTGCTGAAATCAAGTTCGTAAAGTACAGCGACGCGATGCCGCGACTTTTCGCTTCTTGCACTAGCGGCGTTGTGCCGATAGCAAGATCGGGTTGATATTCATCCAATGCCGCAAGGTCATCCTGCAGCGACGCCCGGAATTTCACCTCAACGCCTCTTGCTTGCAACCACTCAACATCAGGCGCTGACCATGCACTCTTCGCACATGCGGTGCCTACGTAACGAACGTCTGCACCACTTTCAATCGCCAGTCGAGCCACGAGTAATTCAGAGCCCTCATAACCGGAGATGGTGAGGCGTGCATTAATGCGAGCCGCGTCCATCGCGGCGCGAATCTTCGGTACAAACGCATCAATCGTGTTACCGACGATTTGACTGGATAAGCCCATGGCGTCTCCCACCGACTTCAACCATTCGGCTGTGCCGTCGCATCCAACCGGCGCTGACCCAACAACCGGACGACCTGCACGCTGAAATTCGCGCACGGAAGCAGTGTAAAAAGGATGCACGGCCGCAACCACATCGCCGTCAAGAGCACTATAGAGTTCACGCCACTGACGTGTAGGGACAACGGTGCCACACGCTAAACCCATCGGTTCTAACAACATACCTAAGGCAACAGGATCCGCTGGAAACACTTCACCCAGGATAGTGACCGTGGGCTTGTCTTTACGGCGATTCTCAGGAGAAGAAACCGGGCCCTGCTCTATTTCAGTACGGGCGTACTTCAGCATGGCGCCGGCTAAAATATCCTTAGCTTCCGCGTGGGTTGGCACACCAAAACCCGGCACATCGATGCAAACGATTCGAACACCGTTTATTTGCTGAGGCAACAAATCAAGCGGCACGCCTGAGGCGGTCGGAACACACAAGTTCGTCACGATGATCGTGTCATAACGCTCCGGATCGGCTTGCTCGTAAACAGATTCTCGGATGTCCTCAAACAACTTTCCCGTTACCAGAGTTTCAGAATCAAAGGGTACATATCCGACCGAACGACGCGCCCCGTAAAAATGGGACGTGAACGTCAAGCCGTAAACGCAGCACGCACTGCCGGACAAAATCGTTGCGGTGCGCTCCATACGTAAACCGACGCGTAGCGAGCCGAAGGCGGGACACATGCTTTGCGGTTGGTCGTGCGGACCGACAGGGTAATCAGCAGCGTACTGATCCAGGGTTTCCGATTTCCCGGCCGCATGTGCCGCTTCCAGCAGTTGGTCTTTGCCGCCATGGCAACCGGTTTTTTCAAACCGTATCGGCACCGCTTCGACCGCATTTTTTGCGTCTGTTTGAGTGCTCACGCTCATGCCTCGTCGTAGACCACTTCCAACGACGGCGTATCAATAAACGACTTACCGCTTAACTCTTTGATGGTTGCCGGAGTCATCGGCACGGTGGCTTCATCGTCTTCTTTCGAAAACAATCCCAACAGCTCGTCCTGGCTTAACGGATTAGGTTGTTCAGGCTTAGACTCTTCGATGCCATCAACCAGACCACTAAACAAACTGCCCCAGGTACTGTCCGGGTGGCCAATGATTTCGTACGACGCACTCTTACGGCGAATGTCTTCATCAGCAGGTATGGATGACAGAATCGGGATGCCGGCTTTTTCAGCAAAGGCTTGCGCTTCACCAGTACCGTCATCTTTATTGACCACCATGCCAGCAACACCGACATTACCGCCTAACTTGCGAAAGTACTCAACCGCTGAACAAACGTTGTTAGCCACATAAAGCGACTGCAAATCATTTGATCCCACCACGATCACTTTCTGGCACATGTCACGGGCAATCGGTAAACCAAAGCCTCCGCAGACCACGTCACCTAAGAAATCTAAAAGGACGTAGTCAAAGTCCCAATCATGGAAGCCGAGTTTTTCCAGCAACTCAAAACCATGAATGATTCCGCGACCACCACAACCTCGCCCTACTTCAGGCCCGCCTAACTCCATGGCGTACACACCATCGCGTACGAAGCACACATCGCCTATGGCAACTTGATCACCGGATTGTTTTTTCTTGGATGAGGTTTCGATGATGGTTGGGCAAGCGCGGCCACCAAACAACAGCGAGGTGGTATCACTCTTGGGATCACACCCAATTAACAAAACTTTCTTACCCTGCTGGGCCATCATGTAGCTGAGATTGGCCAAGGTAAAACTCTTACCGATACCACCTTTGCCGTAGATGGCAATGATTTGAGTTTCTTTCTTAACCTCACCTGAAGGCACTGCCTCAGGCTCTTGCATAGCTTCTTCGCGCAGTTCGCGCGCCATGTTCGAGATGGCGTCAACCGAAACGGTGTGGGTGCTCATAGGGTGCTCCAATCGAGCATCATTTTTAGACACTCTTTATCTTCGAAAGCCGTTTGGTATGCGTTTTCCGCACGATGAACCGGCTCGACATGACTAACCAGCGAAGCTAAGGACAAGCGCCCGGCTCGCAGCAGTGACATCACCAACAACATGTCGTGAGGACGCCATTCGGCGGCCACACTTAACTGCAACTCACGCATAAACGCGGGAGCAAATTCAAACTGAATGGGGGCGCTGTAGAACCCGCCCAGGGTCACGTGCCCGCCGCGTGACAGACGGCTGACCAGTGAATCAAATAACGGTGCACCTGCCCCACTGACATCGCACACGCGCGTGTAGTCGCGACGATCATCGTTGGCTTCTGTTACCACTTGATAGAGGCCATCAGCAGGCTGGTCGCTGCGCAATGGATCGCACTCCCAAACCGTGGGTGCCGGCGCTCCAACGGCGACACAGAGCCGAGCTAACAGCCGACCAAGCACACCGTGACCCACGACCAGCTCAGGCGCATCGGTAGCGAGTTGCTGGTAAAGCTCTTCACTGGGTGTACTAACCGCGTTCAGATCTAACGAAGTGCAGCGATGTGTGAGTATGTGCATGGCGGTGGCAGCCAATGCCAACAACACACCTTCATCATCGGGCAGCTGATCCACCTTCCATACGCGGGACTCAGAAGTGACTAAGCGCGACGCAGACGCACCAAACAGCCCTCGGATATCACCGCGGTAGCAACTGGCACCTGGTACGAAGACTCGAGACCCTTCTGCCAACGCGCATTCAGGCCCTGCTTGCACCACTGTGCCGACGGCTTCATAACCGGGTACCAAAGGATATTTAAGGCCTGGAAAGGCTGGCATGGTGCCGTCCCAGAGTAATTTCTCGGTTCCGGTACTGATGCCGGTCGCGCTAACGTCTACCACCACTTCGGTAACGCCCGGCGCTTTGACAGAAACGCCCTGCACACCCACCTTGCCCGGGGTGTTGAAGACGACTGCCTGACTGACGAACGACTGTGACATTAAAGACCTGGCGGCTTTGGGGTAATTGGCTTATGTGTCAGTTTATCGTTACAGATTAATATGTCAATTAGATCTGACACTTTTATTTTTACATCCACCCTTTTGAGTGGGTAATTTTTTGGTATAGGTGGCAGTGTTGATCCGAATCGCTCAGACCGAGGCCACCAAAACCCTCGCCAGAAACGGCATGGCGGTTCTTACTTCCACCACCTTTTGGAATCCTGCTGACTCCAGCATGAGCCGGTTCTCCGCCGCGGTCCGGCAGCGGCCGCGGCCCATCGCTCTGAAATAAAACCCAAAGTAGGTATCGGCGGCGGGATCTCCGTGGCGCTCCAAACCCATGGGTTCAGCCAAAATCAATCGCCCGTTACGCGGCAGCGCCTGATGACAGTTTTTAAGCAGTGCCAACGCCTCGTCGTCATTGTGATCGTGCAGCACTCGAACCAACGAAATCGCGTCAGGCCCCGAAGGCAGGCGGTCGGTGTGCATATCACCCGGCCAGTAGGTCACCCGATCTGCGTAACCTGCCGCTTCGAAGCGTTCCTTCGCCTGCTCAACCACCACGGGTAAATCGAAAAGCGCCAGCTTGAGCGATGGATGCGACTCGCCCACCAATCGCAGAAATGTGCCGTCGCTTCCTCCCACATCCAGCAGATGACTGACGCTGGATAAAGGCGCGCAGTCCACTATTTGCTCGGCGACGACCGTTTGTGTGCTACTCATAAGCTGCGTGTAGTGAGCCCGTTGCGCAATGACTTGCTGATCGAGCTGCTCGGGCGGGGTGCTGTAATCCCAGAGCGCAGCCAACTGGGTATCAGACGTAGGATTTCTAAATAAACTGACCGGGTCTTGAACGTCTGCATAAAACAGCCGATGGTGGCGGATCATGTTGCTAACACCGGGATTTGCCAGCAGCGCTGCGCCGTGAATACCTAAGGCAACCCGGTCAGCCCCCCTGGCCTCCAGGAGTTTTAACGCGATGGCTGAGCGGAGCAAAACCTCAAATCGATCTGGCGACATAGCTGCCTGGTCTGCCAATGCCGCCCGGGTTTTTGGCCCATCAGCCAAGGCTTCGAAAAGATTCAAGCTGACACAGGCATCCAATACCTGCGAGTAGACAAAGCCAGCGCACAGATCGAAAAGTTGCCGAGCACGTCGTCTGGCCATCCAACGTGTGAAAAGGTTTCGTCGTGCGAAACGCTGAAATTGTGTTGACTGCAGCGTGCGGTTACGCCAGTCACGAATAGGATCTGCCAGACCCGCAAACTTAGGCAGCAATGCGTTTCACTTCCTTAGGTATGAAACGCCGAGCTTCCTCGGCAATCGTGACTTGAAGAGCTTCCCGGTGCGGGCAATCAGGCACCGACTCCACCACTTCATCGATTAATGCTCGCAATCGTTTTACCGCCGAATGCAGTGAAGCCTCATTGACTTGATTTGGCCGGCCCAGCTCAGCGTCCACACCCACCGGTTTGCCATAGGTCTCTGCACTACCCACCACATCCCGAATGTCATCGGCTATTTGGTAAGCGCTGCCAATCAAGTCCCCCGTGCGCACCCAGGGTTGGGTATCAACCCCCGCACACAAGGCGGCCATCGCTGCCGATGCGGCAAACAAGGAACCGGTTTTCGCTTGCTGATAAATATCGACATCAATGGATTTTTCAGCCTCCCAGGCCTGGCCGGCGGTCAAGCCACCACGCGCCCCAGAATGCATGCCCAGGGCTTGCACCAAATCCAATGCGCACAGAATCTCGGTCGGGTTGGATCGATTTGCTGCGCGTGAAATGATTTCAAAGCTGCCAACAATCAGCGCATCGGAAGCCAACAGCCCCATAGACGGGCTAAACGCCACGTGAACAGCCGGGCGACCACGACGCTGCGCGGCATTATCGAAACACTGCATATCATCTTGAATCAGTGACGCGCAGTGCAGCCATTCCACGGCCACCGCGGATGCGTTCACCAGCGCGTCACAGGGGGCGTCGCACGCCTCGGCAATCGCCACCACCAAACGTGGCCGTACCCGCGCTCCACCGGGAAAAAGCGAGTATCGCAAGCAGCTCGATAACGTGGGAGGTGTGCGTTCGTCCGTTAAGTCACGCAACGCCTGCTCCATCGATTCTTCTATCCGTTGCTGCATCGACGGCGATTCTCAGTTGACAAAATGTCAATATATTCTGACACTTTAATAGTGTCAAATAATATAGTCACTTTGTGAACGACATCCCTGCTTTCTCAGAAGAGGTGGCAACCAATGGGTATCGATGGTGGTACGTGGACGCTGAAAGCGACGACGGTAAGCACGCCATTACGATCATCCTGTTTGTTGGCAGCGTCTTTTCGCCCTATTACGCGCATGCCAGGCGGCAAGGTCGTGGCGACCCCAATGACTATTGCGCGCTAAATGTTGCGCTATACGGTCAAACCAAACGCTGGGCAATGACTGAACGGAGCGCACAAGGCGTGCAGCGCAGCGCACAACAATACGATTTACATCGAAGTCGCGTCAGGTTAGATGGCAATCAACTCACCTACGACATTAACGAATGGACGGTACCCATTCCGCGCAAATTGGTTGGTCGTGTCAGCGTAGAGCTGCCTTCACGCAGCCCAGCACCCGTCGCGATTGATTCGGAGTCAGAGCATTTCTGGCAATCACTCGCACCTAAAACTCGCATTCATGTTGATATGAAGCAACCCGACCTTACCTGGTCCGGTACCGCCTATCTCGACAGTAATTTTGGTCATAGGGCGTTGGAAGACTCTTTTCAAAGCTGGCATTGGTCACGCGCACATTTAAACGACGGCAGCACCGTGGTGCAATATGACACTAACGAACTATCCGGCGTAAACACACTCAACACCTGGCAGATTCAGGATGGTTTGGCACAGCCCTTTAAGCACCTTGAAACCCGGAAACCGCTAAAGACGACATCAATTTGGCGAATCCATCGCAGTACGCGAGTCGAAAAAAACACAGCTATTGAACAACTTGAGACACTGGAAGACACACCTTTCTATGCGCGCTCAAGGTACCGAACACAAATCAGTGAGCAACCCGCAGTTTGCATGCATGAAAGCCTGGATCTAACCCGGTTTTCGTCACGCTGGGTGCAGTGCTTATTACCGTTTAGAATGCCGCGACGGCGCGGCGCCAGCCATCATCAGTGGATGACAGAACATGCTTGAACCTGTGGACCAGCCGGTCAATTCAGAGTGGATAACAGCCATTGATGGTGACGGCCAGTTCTATCCAATCGAAAAACTCGAAGCTCACCAACGCAACGTGCCACATTTGGCGATTTCTGTGTTTGTGGTGCAAGACGGCAAATTGCTGATCCAGCAGCGCGCAGATCACAAATACCATTCAGGCGGTTTGTGGGCGAATACCTGCTGCTCTCACCCGCGATGGAACGAAGCCCCAGCCGAATGCGCGGCACGACGATTGCCCGAAGAAGTAGGATTTAACATCGATTTAACCTGGTTTGGCGCCATCGACTACGCCGCTGATGTAGGTTCTGCACTGTACGAAAACGAATTTGCCCACTGTTATGTCGGTGAGCTGCATGATGATTCCGTATTGGATCAGTTCAATCCGGAGGAAGTGCAGGCCGTAAAATGGGTTGATTTGGACGAACTTCGCGCAGAAGTTGAGCGCACACCGGCGCAATTCACTAAGTGGTTGCGGATATACTTGCATCAGCACTACGACATGATTCGAAGTGCAGCCGATCGTTGTTCTGCCGGTCGAACGGCCGACGCAACTTAACGCTTTAACCAACAGGGGAACACTATGTACCTACTCATCACCGTGTGCTTATTGATCGTCATTGTGTATCTTGCGCGCGCTGGCTTAAACGAAAAACGCTGGTACGAAGCACACGTTGCCGTAGAAGACCGCGAAGCCGATGATGGGGTACTGGGCGATTTGCGAAACGTGGTTGCCCCCGAGTCGCACGCCACCGGCAATTCCATAGACGACGATGACTCGCGGATTGCCCGCAGTGCCATCAAGATGCAGGAACGCACTCAAAAGCTTGGAGCACGCTTTGAGGAGCGCGCCAAGAAATTCCTGGAAAAAGACGAAGGCGAAACCGTTTTTGGAAAAATGGCCGACAGAGTGCGCAACGCCACTTCCGGCGAGAACGTGTTTACCAAAGTTCAAGATAAGGTCAAGGGCTTAGAAGCCGGCAATGCGCTGGAGCGTATGGCGTCCAAGGTGTCGGAAAAGGCAGATTTTGCGGATCGCAAAATCGAAGCTCAACGAGATTCTGACGTCGGTGAAGACGAGCTACGCGAACGTGAAAAAGACAGCTTCTTCGGCCGCATGGTGGAAAAGGTCAACGGCATCAGTGACAAGGCAACCGCTGGTGTTGAGCGAAAGATGGAAGAAGCTCGCGAACAGGATGAAGACTTCTTAACTCGCATGTCCAAGAAAATTGGCGGCAAAGTCAACGAACTGGATGACCGCGCTATCGACAGCGGGCGCAAACTCGTTAAGTAATCTTACAAATCCACAGGATAAAGATGTACCGGGGCCCGGTCTGCCAACAGCAGCCGGGCTCTTTCGTTTTCTGGCCTAACCAAGACGTTCAGTTGCTCGCCGGACTCTTCGGAAAATCGCGTGTGCTCGGCCAACTGCTTCCAGACTGCGCCCTGCGTATCCATTAAAAGCTGGGCGTAATGAACGCCCTGACTGTGCGTCAGTGCGGTAACAAAGCTTGCCCAATCCGATTCACAACCGGGCCGAATGTATACGTACGATAACGAGGCATAAACAAATTCAGATGGGTTGAAACGTCGTCTAGCAAACGGAAACGGCAAAACAAACCACCGAACCAGCCAATCGTTCAACGAGCCCAGGGTTTCCATGCTGAGTGCGGTGATTGCCACATTGGCACCTATGCGCTCCCCTTGCTCATCCTCCCACGATAAACGCATCTTTCCGCGCGTATCGGCTATGTCGCAAAGACTACTGGCGTATGGCAGAGCCAATTCCGTTATCGATACATTATCAACCCGCGTCAACGGCACGGTAGGTTTCGGCCATTGCCGGTAGATGAGCCTTGCGTTTAGCGTGGCAAACGGCTCGCACCCCTGCCGTGTTAGTAGCGATAAGGACGGGATGTTGTTGGCCTCCACAAACCCAAACGAAAACACAGGCTCTGACGTTCTCTCGCCCAGTTGTTTTAATTCTTGACGAGCTTGCTGCATCAATAACGTAGAGGCTTCGGTTCTTCGATAGGCCGGGTGCACGCACAGCAAGCCACGGTAGACACCCAACACGGGTTTGCCCTTGGCTAGGCAGCGCCTGGGGTCGAGCACATAACAGCCAATAAGCTCAGTTTTATCCCACAGACACACAATCGTCGGGTCGTAAAACTGCGCCCAGCGGTGAGCGAGCCGTAATCGTCGGTAGCGCACCCCGGCGTGACCAAAGATGATCGATTCCAAGAATGGGAAAAGTTCATCCGGCGGCGATTTCACCGATGTGATTCGCAAGTCACCCATCGTCATGATCCCGGGCATGGGGTGGCCAGCTGATATCAGCAACTGCACTGGTTGCAAAGCTTTGCTTGTGGCGAACCGATAACCACAGCAGTGGTGCACTGAGTAGCGGCATAAGCAAAAACGGCAAGCGATCAGACGGTGACCACGAAATGTCTTTACACGAACGCAGACACCGAAACAACGCTTTAAGCCCTACGGCCCCGTCATACTGAATGCTACGTCGAGTGCGTGAACTGAACGCTAAGGTGAAACACGACCAGAATTCCATCAAATGTTGCGCCGTCGGTTTTTCCCTGGGTTGTAAGGTGCCTTCTAGCAACGCCTGCATGACCTGCACACCACAAGTAAAGTGCAACCCACTGGTCGCACGAGGATTACATTCCAACGCACACCACTCACCGTGTTCATTCTGCATAAAGTCAAAACTTGCCATACCGTGGTAGCCCGTCGCTTCACCAAAACCTTGCAGCCAACTCACTAACGATGCGGGCGGATCGCAATACTCAAAGGCAACCGATACCGTTCCATCCATCAATAACGCTTTGTAGGTTGTGTGTAACGTACAGGTACCGTGATTAAACACTGAGAAAACGCACAGTTCATTACCCAGGAGCCTTGGCTGTACCACCCACTCGTTTGGTTGTGATAATCGAGGTATCGGCGCACCGCTTTGCACAAATTGCAAACCCTTTCCTGCGGCCGTAAAACGTTTTTTTATAACAAGCGCCCCGGACGCGTGAGTTTCAAGTGCGAGACGTTCTGTCAATAACTGGGTTTCTGGTACCGCCAATCCCGATCGCTTGCACAATGATAAACCGGTGTATTTATCATGAAGACCCAACCACAGTTCATGGTCAACAGACATTAACTGAACGTTAGCTGGCAATTGGTTTTTGAGTTTTGTGACATAGGCTGCCTCTTCTGATACCGGCACAACCCAATCAATTTCCTGTTCTTTGATAATGCTTAGTAAGGCCTGCTCATACGCTCGTGGAGCCTTTTTTGGTGAAGGCACTTTGATACACTGACTTACGGCATTCGATGCCCGACACAGGTGCCATTGCATGGAATCGACAACAACAACACGAAAGCCTTCAGATGCAAACGCTCTGGCAAGCTCTAACGAAACAGGCAGTCTGCCTAACGTCAGCAATACCGAGCGTTGGTGTCCGCCGGCACCCACACCCATGGCACCCTTGCCTTCGCTGGTACGTGTTATCCGCCAAGGCGATGGAGATTTGTTGTCTCTCATTCCTAAAGCCGCTTACTCAGAGAGCATGACGCCGCTGGGGTATTCGCGTCGATCAATAATTCTGGTTAATTCGCCTGAGCTATGCCGAGAAGTGCTGTACGACAAAGATGAAATCTTCCCGAAGAATGACTTATTTGTTGGCGCGTTAGAGCCATTAATCGGCGATTCCATCTTCGTTTCCAGCGGTGAAACCTGGCGCCGTCAACGCCGCATGGTCGATACCGCATTCTCGCATATTCGTGTCACACAAGCATTTGATCAAATGCAAGCTGCCGTTAGCGCCACCGCGAGGCGATGGCAAGAAGACGCAGCCACCGACTCTGAATTTTCATTGGACGTGGCCATGAGTCACCTAACAGCGGATGTCATTTGCCGTACAACCTTTACCGAGGAATTGGGTAACCAGTCAGTGCAAGAGGTATACGACGCATTCACCACGTTTGAAAAAAGTGTGGCGAGCGTAAACCTTGGGCAACTTATCTTTGGAAAGCCATGGTCACCTGTGAAGCAACCGCAAAAAGTGTTGGAGGCGTGCCAAACCATTCGCACCATCATTGGTGGGTTTATCGATCCTCGCTTGGCGAATCCTGAAAATCAGCCCGAGGATATGGCCGCCGCTATTCTGCGAGCAAAGGATACAGATACAGGCGAATCGTTTACCCGCGAAGAATTAATCGATCAATTGGGCGTCTTTTTTCTGGCCGGCCACGAAACATCAGCCAGCGTTTTAATCTGGGTTTTTTACATCTTATCGGTTCGCTCTGATATTGCCGACAACATCCGGCAAGAAGTTCAGCGTGTATGTGGCGATAGCGCCATTACTTATGAGCACACAAAACACATGACGTACACACGTAACGTGTTTAAAGAAACGCTAAGACTGTACCCACCCATTACCTTCATTCCGCGGGTTGCGAATCGCCGAACCACACTCGGCGGTAAAACCATAAAGAAAGGCGCTATGGTCATGGTGTCCCCCTGGACATCACAACGAAACTCCGGCCAGTGGGACAACGCCAATGTGTTTGACCCAGATCGGTTTGCACAACCAACAAAAGACGGCAATGGCGTCTTCATGTCGTTCGGACTGGGCCCTAGAGTGTGCGTTGGGGCTGCGTACGCAACAACAGAAGCCGTATTGATTATTGCGACGCTGATTCGTCAGTTTAATATCCATTGCCACAACGCCGATACCGTCAGGCCAGTCGCACGCTTAACCACACGCCCTGCTGAGCAATTGCGCTGCACGGTGACTCAACGCACGGTATGAGTACCAAAGCAGTCACAGTCATCGGTGGTGGCATGGCCGGCATGTCAGCCGCGTTAGCCCTATCCAGTCAGGGTCATGCCGTCACACTGATTGAACAGCATGAGCGCTTAGGCGGCAAACTTCGGCAAGCGACATTTGGCGATCAACGCATTGATTGTGGCCCTACGGTGTTCACCCTAAAACCGGTATTCGATCGATTATTTGGATTGGTTAATGAACGAATAGAAGACCATGTGAACCTGAAACAGGCGAATATCCTGGCAAGGCATTTTTGGCTGGATCATGCCCCTTTTGATTTGTATTCGAATGTAGACAAAACGTGTGAACAGGTGGATGCCGTGTTCAATGCACAAGAGGCAGATAATTACCGGAAATTTGCTAGCCAGACCCAGGCAGTGTTCGACACGCTGGACCATACATTCATGCAAACACAAAAGCCGACGCCGTTAAGTTTGACGTTTAGCCATGGGTTAACCGGCGTTTTAAAACTCTGGCAAACTCAGCCGTTTAAAACACTTTGGGCATCCTTAGCCAAAGACTTTAACAGCCCGCACATACGACAGCTGTTTGCGCGCTACGCCACGTATTGTGGCTCATCTCCGTTTCAGGCACCTGCCACCTTAATGCTGATTGCGCACGCCGAACGCCAGGGTGTTTGGTACCTTGAAGACGGTATGTACAGTTTGGTTCAAGCCATACAGAGGCTAATGGAAAAACAGAACGTGCATATTCTGCTGAATACCAAAGTTACCAATATAGCGTCGAATGCAAATGGCTCAGTAAAGTCGGTAACCATCAACAACGCACAAACACGCTTAGCGGATGCCGTTGTTTTCGCAGGCGATACGGCAGATCTTACCGCCGGGAGCTTCGGCAAAAGACCTCAACAAGCGGTACCCTCAAGGACGGATGCCTCCTTATCCGCGATAACCCGCAGCGAGCTTGCCACCACCGAAGGGCTTCAGCTATCGCACCATAACGTATTCTTCAGTGACAACTACCCACTGGAATTTGAAGAACTGTTTGAACAACAACGCGTGCCATCACACCCCACCTTGTACGTATGTGCACAGGATAGAGGCGATGCAAAAGACATCGACGGACCAGAGCGACTCTTTACCCTCGCCAACGCACCGGCAACCCCATTAAGCGATGAGGTTATCCAGCAAACTGTCTCCTCAATACCGACGTGGTTAAAGCAGTACGGACTGGCCTTGGAATCGAACGTAGTGCCAAAAAGCGACAGTCCAAACACATTTGCACAACTATTCCCATCTACGCAAGGTGCACTGTACGGTCGTCCCACGCACGGAATGATGGGGTCGTTTCAACGACCAGGCTCGCGCTCTAGGCTGAAAGGGTTGTATCTGGCTGGCGCCAGCGTGCATCCCGGCGCCGGGATTCCCATGGTGTGTTTATCAGGCATGTTGGCCGCCGACGCGGTTCAGCAGGACAGTTAGCTCACCGAATAATCAGGCACCAACGTATCCAGCACTTTGGCCGAAGACACCACACCTGGGATACCCGCACCCGGATGCGTTCCAGCCCCGACTAAATACAAATTTTCAATGTCTTCACTGCGGTTGTGCGGCCTAAACCAGGCTGTCTGTAACAAGATGGGTTGCAAACCGAACGCAGCGCCTTTATGCGAAGACAAACGGTCTCGAAAATCTACAGGCGTCAGCATGCGTGAACTCACCACATGATCATTCAAATCGGGCAACACCGTTTCAGACAGAAACTCTGCGATTCGACTTCGGTATTCCTCCGCCTCGTCTTCCCAATTCACGGATGCGTCCAAGTGCGGCACAGGCGCTAACACATAAAATGCGTCGCCGCCCTCAGGCGCCAGCGATGAATCTGTGGCGGTTGGCCGATGCAAATACAAACTAAAGTCATCGGCGAGTACTTTTTTATTAAATATGTCTTTTAGCAGTGCTTTATAGCGTTTGGATAAAAGGATCATATGATGCGGTACATCCGGGTATTGAACGTCAGTACCGAAATACCACACAAACAAGCTCATAGAGTACTTTGCGCGATTCAACTTCGGCATGGACCATCGCGTACGTTGTGTTTGCGGCACCAGCTTCGCATAGGTAGTAGCGCTATCTGCGTTCGAGACAACGATGTCCGCGTTTAAGGTTTCACCGGATTCCAGCAGCACACCTGTGGCCTTACCGTTTTGCACGGTAATCTCTTTTACCCCACTGTTATAACGGAACTGACCACCGTGTCTTTCCACAAGGTTAACCAACTCTTTAACAACTGAACCCGTTCCGCCCATCGCGTAGTGCACACCGTGCCGGCGTTCCAGATGAGCAATAAGCGCATAAACGGCGGTGGTTGAAAACGGATTACCGCCCACTAACAACGGGTGAAAACTGAATACCATACGAAGCTTTGGGTGCTTTACGTACCGTGCTACCAGCCCGTGCACAGAACGCTGAAACTGAACGAACAACAGCTTGGGTACAACTCGAATCATCTTCCATAAGCTATCGAAGGAAACCGTCAGTAGTTGGTCAAAGCCTACATCGTAAATGCGCTCACTGACTTTGATGAAACGGTTGTAACCATCAATGTCATCTTTATTAAACTTTGCTATCTGCTCATGCATGGCCGCGGTATCCCCTGAGTAATCGAAGGTGCTACCGTCATCAAAGCGGATCGTATAAAACGGGGTAAGCGATCGTAAATCGATATGATCGGCCATGGACTCACCGAACAGCTCCCATAACTCTTCAAGAAGAAACGGGGCGGTGATGATGGTGGGGCCTGCATCAAAGGTGAAACCATCTTGCTTGTAAACGAACCCTCGTCCGCCTGGCCCTTCCAGCTTTTCCACGACGGTAACCGCGTAGCCGCGGGCGGTTAAACGCGCAGCCGCCGCCAGACCGCCAAAACCCGAGCCGATAATTACTGCTTGTGGTGTTGATTCAACGTTGCTCACTAATCCGCTTTCCGTTATGTTCACAGGCATTGCTAAGCAAATGAACTGATATTTGATATGTGGCAGTTTGATGCGCTGGTTGCAGCGCACGTTATCAGTGGAACCATTGGGCTCGTAACGTTATGGGTGCCTATCGCCGGTGCGAAAGGTGGGGCTACCCATAAACGCTGGGGCACAATTTTTTCCAACGCCCTTCTCATTACGGGTGTAATCGCCGTAGGTATCAGTGCGGTTACCTTAACGTGGCCGTTGGAAACCCATCCATTCAGCGATGACGAAGCCATGGTCAGAGGTGTATTCGGCTGGATGATGCTGTATCTCGCTACATTAACCATCATGCTGTCACGCTACGGTTTGTGGTGTGTACGCAACCGGCGCAACCACAGCGCCAATCGCACTACGCTGAACTTCACACTGCAACTGGCAACGTTTGTTACCGCTGTGAACTGCGCTTGGCAGGGCTACATGATCAACCAACCATTGATGATGGGTATGTCGGTCGTCGGCATAGCGGCAGCGATTCTGAACACCCGTTTTCTGCTGATGAATGCACCACCGATGAACGAATGGTTGATTCAACACCAACGCGGTTTGGTGGGCGCGGGCATTTCGGTGTATACCGCCTTCCTCGCTTTTGGCGCTGTGAATTTCCTGCCTAGTATTGCGCTTAACCCCTTGCTTTGGGCCATACCTACCGCACTGGGTGTCACCTACTTGTTGTTTCATCAAGCAAAGATTATTAAACAGCGAATGGCTCGCACCACAAAGCCCGCCACGCGTTAACATGCTTTGTTCGTACCCCGCCAGCGCACCGCAATATCAGCCACATGCGCAAACAGTGACGCCACCAGCCAAAAAGCAATGGTGCTGGTACCCGAATCAACCAGCGAAGCCCTCAGGGCCATCATCAAACACAGGCCAGCCAACACATTAACCACCAACGGTAAGGGCGCGACACCAATGCCTTTACGTTGCCATAGCACAACCAACGCAATGACCTCCAGTACCACAAACAGCAGCATGACCCAGATGATTCGTCCGTCCGCTACGGTTTCCAGTACGCTATTCACTGTTTAGTCCTACTTGGTTCGCTTAACACCGAACAAGCCGCGGTTCGGATCTTCAGTCGCCTGCTGCTTAACGGCGTCTCGCTCATCGGCTTCTTTGTATTTGCGCAGTTTGCGTAACTCCCAAACACAAAATCCTATGATGACGCCAAACACCAGCGCCATTTCAGCAAAGGCAAAAAAATTATTTGACATGTCGGTCCTGCTGCACGGATGCGGTAGAGATGGCATACCCAGAGACCTGCCGCCCGATAAACCAAGGCAACATATGGCGGGCCCGTTTGGGATGCTTTTGTTCTAAATGTAAGATGGCTTCTGCCGCCTTCATCTCTATACGAGCACGCGCAAATTCCAGCCCTTTTGGCCCGAGTTTTGGCATGAGTTTGCCCATGATCGGCCGCATAAAGTTGGGCATTTTACGCAGTGGTAGCCCACCGGCCGCACGCCGTGTGTTTTCAATAAAACCAGCCACACTGCCACGTCGTTTACCAGCGGCACGCGGTGCAGTCAGTACCAATTGGTCCTGTAATAAACTCAGTATGTGTTCGCCGTTTTTGTTACGAACGATCAGCCATTGTTGTCCGTCACCACCCATGTATCCGACGGTGATGTCGGCCAGACTGTTGGTGTAGTCCACACAGGTACGACAGGTCATTGGAAAAAAGTCACTGCGTAAATTTGACAATGGAAGTGACAGAAACGGTATGCGTTTTACACCGCCCTGTTTAAACCGCATTTCAACGTGATAGTCGGTACAAAACTCCAGGTAGTTAACGTCTTCTGGCGTGTCGGTGAGTAAATTTAAAAACTCATGAAAGTGTTCGGTATAAGTGTTGTCTGAACAGGGCGTACCAATCACTAACAGTTCATCGAGTTTGCCAGACGCTTTAAGCTCAGTTTCCAGTGCTCTAAGCGCATACACCTGACACGGAATGGCTACTACGGCTAATCGCCGGTAACCAGATGCTAACGCTGGTTCGATACAAGCCACAACGGGTGCATAGCCCATCCGCATACCACGCACCTGTGCCAATTGGTCCGGATCTGTAATCACGCAAGGTACGGGCTTCCAAAAATCATCGGTAGCAGGACCAACAGCAATAACCGCATCCACCACATCTTCGCGCAACAGTTGTTCTGCTAGGGTGGTGGTTATACCCGTCCACTGTGCACCGGCTTTTGGTTGACTTAGCCGGGCGGTATACATCTGTTTGTGAACACCAAAGTAAACTTCCTCTGGGTTCTCTGCATCTCGCCTTCGACCATGCGCGGTAATTTCCGCGCGATCATAATCAGGTTTTATAAACTGGCACGCGCTTGCACAGCGACTGGGTTCTTCGGTGCGAGACACACCACAGTCAGTACACAAAGAGCGCGCCGGGGCAGCGTCGTTAAACTCGTACCACTGAATAGGAATCGTTGCGTTTAAGTGGTCTGTAGGTGCAATAGTTTCAGCCACAAGAGCATCCACTACCCACGCGCGGGGCCAATCCCGAATAGGTGTGCCATATCTTTGAAAAAGATTTTAATGTGCGCCATGGGCTCTTTGCGTGTCAAGCGCTTGTTCAAATAAGAATCCCACGTTAGTCGCTGTACGTCTTTGTCATCACACATCGTGACGAAACGCTCACGGCGTTTATCACTGTGATACCAGAAGTACTGCATGATGCCCAACGCCCAGAATACTTTTCCGTGCGCTTTCAGGAACCGTTTTCGCGCGTTACGGAGCAACGCGGGGTCATTACTTTGCAACACTTCCATCATCGTTTCCGCCGACATACGCCCACAGGCCATGGCGTAAAAGATGCCCTCACCCGATGCAGGTGCCACACACCCGGCCGCATCACCGCATAACAGTACGTGCTTACCGTCGTCCCAGCGTTTTAATGGTTTCATGGGGATCGGCGCGCCTTCGGTGCGCAGCGTTTTTGCAGTATCCAAGCCTGTGCGCGCTCGTAAATCTGTAATCGACTGGCGCAGGCTAAATCCCTGCTCCGCTGTGCCCGTGCCAACACTGAGTGTTTCGCCATGCGGGAAAACCCAACTGTAAAAATCAGGCGATAGCGCGCCGTCGTAAATAACGTCGCAACGCGATGCGATGGCATGACCTTCCCATTCAGCAGGCGTTTCAATAATTTCATGGTACGCAAACACCGATTTCAATTTGTCTGCACCAGGCACATGCTGCAGCCCGACTTTTGATTTTGCAC
>JAHDCO010000026.1:0-23773 GCA_020629835.1 Granulosicoccaceae bacterium | reverse complement strand
GATTTCAATTTGTCTGCACCAGGCACATGCTGCAGCCCGACTTTTGATTTTGCACCGTCCGCACCGATAACGTACTTAGCTCTAACCGTTTGCACCGGTACCGGTCCTTGTCGAGGCAATTCAGACTTCTTGCCCGCTTTATACGTCACACTGACTCGGTCGTGCCCGTCCACTTCTCCCAGCGTTTCCATCGCTAAGTAGGTGCCAGCAACACGAATTGCACCAGCTTGCTCAGCTCGATCACGCAACCAGTTGTCAAAAAAAGCGCGATCAACCATGCCCACAAAACCCGTCTCAATCGGCATATCCACTGAGCGTTCAGTCGGCGAGACCATGCGGGCACAATCCACTTCTTTTTCTAATACATGACGCGGCACATCAAAGTCTTTTAACAACTGAGGCGGCACCGCACCCCCACACGGTTTCGTGCGCCCTTCCCTGTCAATCAAGCAAACCCTGACACCCGCCTGTGCAAGTTCATAAGCTGCCGTTGCACCTGCAGGCCCGCCGCCGACAACAACGACGTCAACATCTATAAAACGATTGGATGCGCTGTTCATTGGTTAATCTCTAGTGCCATACGACGGAACGATACTTTGGGTGCATTGGCTTCGTTTTCAGGTGTGTACACGTTTGACGCAAGCCAGGTGGCATAAACAAACAAGGCTGCTTGTGCAAAAAACACCGTCGCGTACGCCAGGCTGACATCCCCGGCCGTTAAACGCACAACATCCACGATAGCGGTGGCTAACAGCCCTGAAACCCCAAACGCAATCGCCTGCGCTGCACCCCATAAACCCATTCGAAGACCTTCGCGCTTTTCAGTGCCCCGCCCCACCAACGCCATCATCGAACCGATGGCAGCAACGGCAAACGCCCCATTCGCAAAACCCAGTAAGAACACCATCGGCTTTAACGGGAAACTGGATGCGGCAAAACCACCGAAGGCTAACGCAGCAAGCAAAAAACCAGATGCGAGACATCCGCCCATAGTCCATAAACGCAGCGAACCTAACACCCGGCCGCCAATGATGCTGCAGCAGAAAGCGACGACCAACATACCGACGAGAACACCCCCGTGTTGTGTACCAGACAGTTGTGTACTTTCACCTGGGGTAAAGGCAAACACCGCACCGGCAAACGGTTCCAGTACGAGATCTTGCGCGCTGTAAGCCAGCATGGAAACAAACACGAAAATACTAAAACGCCGTGATTCGGCTTCAGACCAGACCTCTTTTAAAGCCTGTGCGAATGGCAGGTTGGCAGGTTTAGACTCTGCAGGCGTTGTCTCGCGAACCACCGTGGGTGCGTATTTTTTCTCAATACCAGACACCGCCACAGTACCCACCAGAAATGCAATGGCCGATACGATGCCGGTGACTGTCACCAACCGCTCGAAAGTAAACGGATCGAGATTTTTACCCGCAACGATGGTCGTGACAATAAAGCCTGCGATCATCATGACCCACACAACCGTCGCTGCACCACCGCGATGCTTGGGTGCAACAACGCTGGACAACAGCACTAATAGCGAGGTACCAGCAGCCCCAACACCCAGGCCTACCAAAATGAATGCAACAAATGCTAACAGTGCGCCTGTAACTACCTGGGTCTGCATGAGTAAGGTGGCAACTGCCGCCAATAAACCGCCCACCGCCAAAGTAAACAAACCACCAACAATCCAACGAGTTCGCTTACCTCCAAGGTCAGAGCCGTAACCTAACTTTGGCCGGGTGATTTGCACCGCATAGTGCAAACCCACCAGTAGTCCTGGCAGTAGTGCAGGCAACGCCAGTTCGACCGTCATCACTCGGTTGATGGTGGTTGTGGTCAACACAACAATGGCACCAAGGGCGGTTTGCACTAAACCCAATCTCAGGATGCCAATGAAACCCAGATACTGTTGTGACATTGTCGTACTCTCCTTAATGCAGGTGCTATTAACTAAGAAGCGATGAACAAACCACGTAACGCAAAAGCACTGATCAACATGCCGGTTACGTAAAGTGAGATGCCGGTAGCGTTGTACCAAGGCGCGTACTGTTCGGGGTCGCGCAGCAAACGCTTCATTAACAGCAGCTGAACTACCAAAACCATCGATACAGCCAGGGCATAAAAATACGTGCCCCATAAGGCAAGTAAACCAATGACGGCTACCTGAGCTAACGCCATGACCCAACAAGCCAATCGTGCTGCACGCTTTGCCCCGAGTTGTACTGGCAACGTACGCACACCCAACTGGGTGTCACCTTCGATGGCTTTGAAATCATTCAACGTCATGATGCCGTGCGCACCCACACTGTATAAACCCGCGATCAAAAAGACCTCGCCATGAGGCAGCCCACCGGCCGCCATGACGGATGCACCGGTTATCCAGGGCAACCCTTCGTAGCACGCCCCTACCGCTGCATTTCCCCACCACCCGTTCTGCTTCAGGCGAATCGGTGGTGCGCTGTAGAACCACGCGAGTAAAACACCCACGCAGGTTGCGCTAAACACAGTCGGCCCTAATAGCGCTGCTACAGCAAGCGACAAAGCTGTCCAAATGATTCCGATGTATAAGCCCCATCGACCGGGTACCCGGCCACTGGGAATGGGCCGATTGGGTTCGTTGACCGCATCGACATGACGATCAAACCAGTCATTCACCGCCTGGCTCATGGCGCAGACGATGGGTCCACACAACAGCACCCCTGCCACCACCAACCAGAACTGGGTGTTCAGCGAATATCCCGAGGACACTGCCCCACACATGAACGCCCACATGGGTGGGAACCACGTAACCGGTTTCAGGAGTTCAAGCACGGCTTTAGGGTGGGGATACCCATTTCCGCGGGATGGTGCTACCGTCAATGACATGCATGCAAACTAAACGAGACACCACAAAAGTGTCAAGTTTAATTTACAGTTCTGGGTTATTCGTCCGGCCCAGATTCCAGTCCGTAGCGCCGAAGTTTTACATACAGGCTTTGCCGGCTAACACCCAACAGCTCTGCAGCGGATGCTCGATTATTACCGGTCTTTCGAAGAGCCGCTTCGATCGATAGTTGCTCAATCACTTCGGTCGACTCCCGCACCAGTTCTTTCAATGGTACTTGCCCCACCAATTCAGCCAGCTGATCGGCGCTGCGGGCGGATCCACCAGACAGGTTCTCATCGTTCGCAGCCCCTGTTCGGCGGCTAACATTGCGAATGCAAAACCCGTAGGTTTCCCCGGTTGTCGAACAGTCGCTCGCTCGAGCGGATAATTCGACATCTACCGCTGAGCCGTATTGGCCCAGCAATTCGGTACGAAACAAACTTAGCGACTGCTTGTCTCGCAAGCTGTTCATGATGATTTGATAGTCAACCGACTGCCGGCCCAACCAGTTGGACAGCATTTGCCCAACCACCGCTTTGTGCTCAGGCAGTTCAACTAAATCAGCGAACGCTGAATTGGCCGTCATGATGGTGCCGCTAGGATCAGTAACCACCAGCGCATCCGGGGCATTTTGAAAGAATGAAAACACTTCCGGTGTCTGGAAGGCATTTTCGCTGGCCCCTTCCCCGCCCGCTGGTGTATCCGTCTCAAGCCGCACCAGCAATTGCGTGATGTCACCAGCTCGAAAGCGTGATAGCGACAGTGACAGCGAGGCTCGATCCTCGTCGCCACCCAGCCGTAAATTAATCGTGTCATTACTGGTTGCGGCGTTGGCCAAAGCACCTGCCACTATCGGCTTGGCGTCTTTATCAAAAGCCCGCGACAACGCCTGCCCTACTAATTTTCGAGGGTCCGTTCCAAGTATCAGACCCGCCGCTGGATTCGCTTCAATGACTCGCTCAGAGCGTCCATCCACCACCAGCATGGCCTCCGAACTGGTCTGCAGCAGCACCCGGTACCGAGTTTCGCACTGCCGCAACTGATGGTGATCACGCTCCATCAGGTGCTGCACATCGATCAACTGCTGCTGAACGCGCTCCAGGGCGCCGAAGTCGCGACCTACCGCTATGCGATTCGGCTGATCACCAAAATTCAAAAAACGATATTCAATCAATCGATTTTTACCGTTGGGCAGCACGTGATTGATTTGCCGGGAATCCGTGTAAGTGCCAGGTTTTGATGAAAGCAGTTCTGCGACTTTTTGAACACTGTCAATGGCCACAACCTCTTGCCAGGCCTGCCCGATCCACTGCTGCAAATCTTGTCGGCGCAGGTCGTCAGAGCCCACCGACATGTCGACTATTTTACCTTGTGAATCAATAACTAACGCTACATCACAGGAGGCCATCAATACCTGAGCCAACCCGTCTACTTTCAACTCCGGCAGCGAGCCGGCCGCGGAGATAAATTGTCCCTGTGCCATATCACCCATGACGTCAGCGTGCCCCGGCCGAGGCGTTGCGCCCCAGCCGCGTCAAAACAAACCGCTCGGTCTCAGCGGCATTTCCAGAATACAAATCAGCCCCCGTCTGCGCCCACGCGTCAGGATGTCTAACGAAGTAATCGCCCGAGACGACGATTAACGAATCGGTCTGTCTGGGCAAGGAACGGATGGTTTTAATGAGCCTGCATAAGGTCTCAAAGCCTGAATCGACGTAGAGCGAAAGCCCGATCACGTCGAATTTCGAGCTCTCCAGCCGAGCCAGGTACTCTTCTTCGGGCAAACCGCTGAAATTACTTACCTCCCACCCTTTGCGACTGAACAGGTCGCAAGCCATCGCGATTCCAAACGTGTGCTGATCACCTGGGGTGGCTGATAGGACAGCGTGCACGTCAGGATTAGCTGGATCGTCAATCGGCAAGACCGAGCGCACATTATTGAGAATTGCCTGCAGCCGCAAAACGCCTAAATGCACATCAACAAAACTGATTCGATCGGCCAGCCAACGATCGCCTAACTCTCTGGCCACAGGAGCCAATAGATTTTCAAACAGATCCTGGACTTCAACGTCTTGTTCGAGTAGCTCGATCACGTCCTGCTCAAGCGTTTGATCACCCAACGAAAGACAGTCATCAGTGCGTTCAGACGTTGTCTTTAAACGCACCCAATCGTTTGATTTTGTTGAATATTCGCTGGATTGAGTAGCTTTATGAGCGTGACTCAGTCGCGCAGTTGCCAGCCTCGGAATGACTTGCCCGATGACAGCGCCTGACAGTCTGCGATTGCGACCGCCCATGCCTATTTTCTGTTACTCAAATGAGTCATACAGCAATTCCTCTCGGCTTCCATTCCGCACAACTGAATTGCCTGGAAACGGTGACCGACATACCGATAGTGCCGAAACTGAGCCGAATAGTCAAACAGAACAGACAACTAATGTGTGTCTATTTTAATTGACACTCCGTTTACACCCACATAGACTGAACCCAACCCGCAAACCACGGATTTACGGTGATTTTATGACTTCCCGCGAGGGTAGCCAATTCGAGCTATACACGCCCAGCGAACGCATTCGCCGTGATAATTCACGATGGACGCTCGTTCAGGGCATTTTAGCGCCTGCGCAATTCCTTGTGTTTGCCGTCAGCGCGGTGCTGGTTGCGCGCGCCTTATTGACCGGCAACGGCGTAGAGGCCGCGCAGTGGTCAGTCCTGCTAAAAACGGGCCTGTTGTACGCCATTATGATTACCGGCTGCCTCTGGGAGCGTGATGTCTACGGCCGTTATCTGTTCGCTCCCGCGTTCTTTTGGGAAGACGTGGTCAGCATGGGCGTGATGGCGCTGCACACCGCTTACGTTTACCTGTTTTTCACTCAGGCCGACCCCGCCTTGCAACTGTGGGTGGCTGTCGCCGCCTACGTCAGTTATCTCATTAATGCCTGGCAGTTTCTTGCCAAGTTTCGATTAGCCAGAAAGAGCACAGTCGTGCCACCGCTTTCGGAGGCCACGTCATGAATGCACCCGCGCTATGTGACATCCCCGTTACCATCGAAAATGGTCAGCGCGAAGTTTTTTGCGGCTTAACGGGTATCGTTTGGCTACATCGAAAAATGCAGGACGCGTTTTTTCTGGTGGTAGGCAGCCGAACGTGCGCACACCTTCTGCAATCCGCCGCCGGGGTCATGATTTTTTCTGAGCCGCGATTCGCTACGGCCATCATGGAAGAAAAGGATCTGGCTGGGTTAGCTGATGCCAACGAAGAACTGGACCGCATCGTTCACCGATTGCTCGAGCGTCGTCCGGACATTTCCACGCTTTTTCTCGTCGGTTCCTGCCCGTCTGAAGTGATCAAACTCGACCTGGCCAAAGCGGCTCAGCGATTGGGTGTTGCGCATCAGGGTCGGGTGCGGGTGTTGAGTTACAGCGGCAGTGGCATTGAAACCACGTTTACCGAAGGTGAAGACACCTGCCTGGAAGCGATGGTGGAAGCCGCACCCTACACCGATGCCAAACAATTGATGATCGTCGGCACCCTAGCTGATGTGGTTGAAGATCAGTTCATTCGCCTGTTCGATCAATCAGGCATTACCGAGGCGGCCGAATCGGTAACGTTCTTTCCTCCGCGCCGAGCTAAAGACTTACCCGCAATAGGCCCGAACACTCAGTTCCTGCTGGCACAGCCTTTTTTAAACGCAACACGCCGTGCATTGATTGGACGAAAAGCACAACACATCGTGGCGAAGTTTCCATTGGGTGTTGAAGGTACCAGCCATTGGTTCCGCGCAGCCAAAGATCATTACAACGCACCCGACGATGCGTTTGATCAGGCACTTGAAGCGCCAAAAGCGCGCGCCACACAAGCGCTGCAACACTACAAATCGCAATTAAACGGTAAGACCGTTTGGTTTATGCCCGATTCGCAATTGGAACTTCCGCTCGCTCGATTTCTAAATGAAGAATGTGGCATGTCTGTTTTAGAAATCGGCGTGCCATACCTTGATAAACAAACGATGGCGCCTGAGTTATCCGGTGCCAGCGGTCAGGACAATGTGGTTGAAGGGCAGGATGTTGATTTGCAGCTAGAACGTTTACGCAAAGCACGGCCTGATCTAACCGTTTGTGGCCTTGGATTAGCAAACCCACTCGAAGGTGAAGGCCTCACCACCAAATGGGCAATAGAGCTGGTTTTTTCACCGATTCAAGGCTTTGAACAAGCCGGTGATTTAGCTGAACTGTTCGCTCGCCCCTTGAACCGAAAGCAACGGTTGGCGGTGTAATTATGGAATTAGCGCTGTGGACATATGAAGGCCCGCCTCACATCGGCGCGATGCGAGTGGCCACATCAATGACCGATGTGCACCTGGTGCTGCACGCACCACAAGGTGATACCTACGCAGATTTGTTATTCACCATGATTGAACGGCAAGGCAAACGCCCACCGGTCACGTACACCACGTTCCAGGCAAAAGATTTAGGCGGTGATACGGCAGACTTAGTCAAAGCAACCATTAGCGCCGCGCACGATCGCTTCAAACCGAATGCACTTTTGGTTGGTGAATCCTGTACCGCAGAATTGATACAAGACCAGCCCGGTTCTTTAGCGAAAGGCATGAACTTTAGTGTGCCGGTTGTCCCTTTGGAACTTCCAGCCTATTCCAAAAAGGAAAACTGGGGAGCCAGTGAAACGCTGTACTACGTGGTACGAACGCTGTTAAGCCAGCCGAATGTATCGGTTGCCGATGAAGTAAGCAATGACGCTACTAAAAACAGACCCAGTGCAAACATCATTGGCCCAAGTAGCCTTGGCTTTCGCTGCCGTGACGATGTTACTGAGTTAACCCGCTTACTGAACAGTCTTGGTATTGATGTCAATGTCGTTGCACCATTAAACGCAAGCGTTGCTGATATTAAAAAAATTCCGCAAGCCGATTTCAATATCAGCCTGTACCCTGAAGTTTCTAAAACAACGTGTACGTGGTTGCAAAAAGCGTTCGGTCAGCCTTTTACAAAAGTTGTACCAATTGGTATAAGCGCCACATTAGCCTTTATTGAAGAGATAGAAGCGCTAACGGGTATTGATGCGGGTGCGGTTAAAAATTTAGAAAACAGTCGCCTACCCTGGTACTCACGTTCAGTGGATTCCACTTACTTAACCGGTAAACGCGTCTTTATCTTTGGTGATGGCACGCATGCGCTTGCCGCTGCTCGCATTGCCAAAGAAGAATTAGGTTTTGACGTTGTCGGCTTAGGCACCTTCAGTCGCGAAATGGCAAGAGATGTACGTGCTTTCGCACAAGAACTCGGCATAGAAGCACTGATTACCAATGATTACTTAACCGTTGAAGAACACATTCAGCAGCTGAACCCGGAACTGGTTTTGGGTACGCAAATGGAGCGGCACATTGCCAAGCGTTTGGGTGTTCCATGCGCGGTTATCTCAACGCCAATCCATGTGCAGGACGTACCCGCACGGTATTCACCGCAGGTGGGTTTTGAAGGCGCTAACGTCATTTTCGACTCGTGGGTACATCCCTTACTCATGGGATTAGAGGAACATCTTCTACACATGTTCCGCGACGATTTTGAGTTCAACGACAACGCGGCTCCCTCTCATTTACATGGCAGCGAAGGCGCTACGCATAACGAGGCATTAAGCGAGAAATCAGTTGTTGAAACGGCCGCGGAAACTACCAGCATTACCGTGGAAAACCACGAGTCCATTGCGACAGTCACGACCGATACCGCCTGGACTCCGGATGCAGAACAAGAACTAAAAAAGATACCGTTTTTCGTACGCGGTAAAGCGCGGCGTAACACCGAGAGTTTCGCTAAGGATTATGGGCATAACCCCATAACCGTCGATACGCTCTACGAAGCGAAGGCATTTTATGCACGCTGATTCTCCCGCCATCAACGTAGCCATCATTACCCTGGACGGACATCTGGGGCAGACGGCTTCGCGCGCAGAAGAATCTTTACGCACTCAAATTCCCAACTTGTCTTTAACCCTTCACCCGGCAAGTGATTGGGATAATAACGACGATGCCTTGGCCGAGTGTCACGATGCTATCGCTAAGGCCAACATCATAATTTGCACCATGTTGTTTATGGAGCCGCACATCGATGCGGTGTTACCGCAGTTAAAGGCTCGCGCTCCGCACTGCGATGCCATCGTGGGCGCGTTATCGGCAAACCCCATCGTCCAACTTACCAACTTGGGCAAGTTGGATATGAGCCGAGAACCCACGGGTGCGATGAAGTATTTAAAGAAGCTGCGTGGCTCAAAAAAATCTGGGCAAAGCAGCGGCGCCTCGCAGATGAAGGTGTTGCGACGCTTGCCAAAGGTGCTGAAATTTATCCCGGGTACAGCGCAGGATTTACGTATCTACTTCATGATGTTGCAGTGCTGGTTGGCGGGTTCTGAAACCAACATCGTCAATATGGTGCAACTGCTCATCAAGCGATATGCCAGTGACGAAAGGGCATCGCTTAAGGACGTCGTGGTAGAACGTGATCTAAAGGACTACCCCGAAACCGGTCTGTATCACCCAGACATAAAAAATCAGATAACAACGGATCTCACCGCACTACCCACCTTGCCGAATCACACTGGAACGGTGGGCCTGTTGATCATGCGTTCCTATCTACTGGCCGAGAACACAGCCCACTACGATGCAGTAATTAAGACATTTGAAGGTCGTGGCTTGCGTGTTATCCCCGCGTTCGCCAGCGGATTGGATGCACGCCCGGCGATTGAGCAATTCTTTAAAACTGAAGATAAGGTCAATATTGATTGTTTGGTGTCACTCACTGGCTTCTCACTGGTCGGCGGGCCGGCTTACAACGACAGTGAGGCCGCTGTCGAAGCGATGAAACTTCTGAATGTGCCTTACATCGCAGCACATCCTTCCGAGTTTCAATCCTTAGGTAAATGGGAAGCCAGCAAACACGGCATCACCCCCATTGAAACCACCATGATGGTGGCACTACCGGAACTGGACGGCGCGATATCACCGATCGTTTACGCTGGTCATGAAAGTGAAGGACGAAAAGGAGACGCTAACAAGCAACCCATTCTGGAACGGGTATCGCGATTAGCGGATAAAGCGGTCAACACCGTCGCGCTATCTCGTGCACATCGACGTGACAGAAAAATTGGTATCGTTGTTTTTAACTACCCGCCTAACGCGGGAGCGGTCGGTACCGCAGCCTACCTGGGTGTGTTTGAATCGTTATTCAACACGTTAAAACGATTAGCTTCCGAAGGCTATACCGTTGAGCTACCTGAATCCGTTGACGCACTTCGTGTTGCGCTGTTGGAA
This sequence comes from Granulosicoccaceae bacterium, assembly GCA_020629835.1. Taxonomy (GTDB): domain Bacteria; phylum Pseudomonadota; class Gammaproteobacteria; order Granulosicoccales; family Granulosicoccaceae; genus Granulosicoccus. The sequence goes on along the minus strand of JAHDCO010000026.1, from coordinate 13,591 downwards.
GGCAACGCCGAACAGTTCGGAACCGATGCCAACGTGCTGCACAGCGTGGCTGTGGACGATCATGTCACTCAAACCCGGTGGTTAGAAGACATCGAAGCCATGTGGGGGCCGGCACCGGGTAAGCAGTTAACCAATGGCTCGGGCATATTCATATTGGGCATTCAGCTTGGCAACATCACCATTGCCCTGCAACCGAGCTTTGGCATGGAAGGCGACCCAATGCGCCTGCTGTACGACCATGGCGCAGCGCCTACGCATGCATTCAGTGCGTTTTATCATTACTTAAACCACACGTTGTCGGTAGATGCCCTATTACATTTCGGCACACACGGTGCGCTGGAATTTATGTCAGGTAAACAATCAGGCTTGAGCGGGCAATGCTGGCCTGAGCGCATGATTGATGCCACACCTAATTTTTACTTTTACGCAGCTAATAATCCGTCCGAAGCTGCTATCGCGAAGCGCCGATCAGGTGCAACGCTTATTAGCCACCTGACCCCGTCGATTACTGAAGCGGGCTTGTATCGCGGCCTCACGGATTTAAAAGCGTCCATTCAACAATGGCATCAGTTAGAGCTTCGTCACAACGAAGAAGCGGCCGAGCTGTATGCACTGATCGGCCAGCAAGTACTAGAACTCGAATTACTTGATGATTTGCTGCAAGGCATTGGTCAAAGCACACCGGCAACTGCCGACGCGTGGCCAGCGCTTGACGATAGCGCGGTTACCCCGGATACGTTAATCACAGCACTACAGAATCACCTAAGTCAGTATGAAACGGAATTGATTCCAAACGGTATGCACGTGATCGGTGAAATTCCACCGGTGGAAGAGCGCATTGACTTGCTGCACGCCTTTGCACAGTGTTCCGGAGATAAAGCCGCCCCTTCCAAAGAGCAATTACGTGATTGGCTGGTAGACCCGGCCGCGAATGCTCCACACATCAATGAATCTGATAAGCCGACCTGGCAGGTTCGTTTATCTCATATGAATGATTTACTGCAAGGCGACTACGAACTCGATGCGTTGGTCGAAGCACTGGATGCGCGCTACATTCCACCGGTTCCAGGCGGCGATTTACTCAGAAACAGCGAGACCTTACCCACCGGCCGTAACATCCACGGGTTTGACCCGTTCCGGCTGCCGAGTGCAGTTGCACAAACACGCGGGTTTCGGCATGCCACACAGTTAATTGAACGTCATCAAAAAGACACCGGCAGTTTGCCGTCGTGCATTGCCTTTGTTTTGTGGGGCTCTGATAACTTGAAAAACGAGGGTATCCCTATCGCGCAGGCGATGGCACTCGTGGGTGCGCGACCGCGGTTTGATGGTTATGGAAAGCTCGCGGGTGCAGAACTAATCCCTATTGATGAACTGGGTCGCCCACGCATCGATGTGATGATTACGTTATCCGGTGTGTTTAGAGATTTACTGCCCTTACAGACTCGAATGCTGGCAGAAGCCACGTTATTAGCAGCCCAATCGGAAGAGCCAGAACACTTAAACCCGATTCGAAAACATACGCTGGCTTATCAGGCCAAAAGCGGGGTTGATTTTGAAACTGCGGCTTTGCGTGTGTTCGGTAATGCGCAAGGTGCCTACGGTGCCAACGTCAATCAATTGATTGATGCCGGCACGTGGACATCCGAAGATCAACTGGCAGAAACCTACTCCAACCGTAAATGCTACGCCTTTGATTCACACGGTAAGACAAGTAAACACGCTGAGGTACTAGACAGCGTGTTAGCAAACGTCGATCTTACTTATCAAAATTTGGAAAGCGTTGAATTAGGCGTCACGCAACTTGACTACTACTTTGACACCCTGGGCGGCATCAATTCCATGATTCGCCGAGCGCGAGGCTCATCGGTTCCCACTTACATTGGCGACCAAACTCGCAATGAAGGCAGCGTGCGAACTCTGCAGGAACAAGTAGCGTTGGAAACGCGAACCAGAATGCTGAACCCTAAGTGGTATGAGGGGCAGTTAAAACATGGCTACGAAGGTGTTCGAGCCATTGAAACAAGTATCACGAACACCTTAGGTTGGTCAGCCACCACCGGACAAATAGCACCTTGGGTTTACAACCAGATGGCGCACACGTTCATGCTTGATGATGAAATGCGCGATCGTTTGGCCACCCTAAATCCAGGCTCATCGGCTCGTATGGCAAATCGGCTTATTGAAGCCCACGAGCGAAATTATTGGTCACCCAGTGAAGAAGTGCTGCAAGCACTGCAAGACGCGGGTGAAGAACTGGAAGATCGCTTGGAAGGCGTCTTCGTCGGAGCACAAGCATGAGCATGAACGTATCCATCCCGGTAGACAGCATTCGTCGAGCCTCGGGGGTTGGCATTTCACGCCCCGATGGGGAAGGCAGCGTGCAAGTCCATCAAGACGCCAGTATGAAAATTGACGGCGCTAAAGTATTTGCCGTTTACGGCAAAGGCGGTATTGGTAAGAGCACCACATCATCGAATCTATCAGCGGCATTTTCTAAATTAGGAAAACGCGTTCTGCAAATTGGTTGCGATCCGAAACACGATTCCACCTTCACACTCACCAAAAAATTAATGCCTACCGTCATTGACGTGTTGGCGTCAGTCGATTTTCACAGTGAAGAACTGACACCGGACGACTACATCTACGAAGGCTACAACGGTGTGATGTGCATCGAAGCCGGTGGCCCACCGGCCGGGACCGGCTGCGGTGGTTATGTCGTAGGTCAAACGGTCAAACTGCTCAAAGAACATCACTTACTCGAAGATACGGATGTCGTGATTTTCGATGTGTTAGGTGACGTTGTTTGTGGCGGGTTTGCGGCCCCATTGCAGCACGCCGATCGTGCGCTTGTTGTAGCGGCCAACGATTTTGACTCTATTTTTGCGATGAACCGAATCATCTCGGCTATCAAGGCAAAAGCGAAAAACTACGACGTGCGCATCGGTGGGGTAATCGCAAACCGCAGTAAAGACACCGATCAAATCGAACGTTTTAACAAAGTGACTGGCATGGAGATGGTGGCGCACTTCCCCGACCTGGACGTCATTCGTCGAAGCCGCTTGAAGAAGTCCACCTTATTTGAAATGGAATCCTCACCCGAGCTAGAAGCGGTCCAGCAAGAATATTTACGGCTGGCGGCAGCACTCTGGGCGGGTTCTGATCCTGTTCAAGCCACCTCTCTCGAAGATCGCGAAATCTTCGACTTACTGGGTTTTGACTGATGCAGTCAAGCTACCAAACACGGCGCGAGCAATTACAAACGTATTTTGATCGCACAGCGAATAAGGCGTGGGAACAACTCACGTCTGATGCGCCCGTATCCAAGATTCGTGAAACGGTTCGTCAGGGCCGCGAGTCCATGGCGGGCTGTTTATTGAGCTGGCTACCTAAAGATCTTGAAGGTTTGCATATCCTTGATGCCGGCTGCGGAACCGGAAGTTTGTCGATACAAGCGGCGCAACGTGGCGCACACGTCACCGGCGTTGACATCAGCCCCTCGCTTATCGAGATCGCAAAACAGCGCACGCCCATTGAGTTATCGGCCAGAACGCAATTTAGCGCTGGCGATATGCTGATGCAAAGCGAGCAAAAATTCGATGCGATAGTGGCAATGGATTCACTCATTCACTATGGCGCCGATGACATGATGGATGCCATCGAACAGCTTGCCGCACGTTTATCGGACAAACCCGGCAGTCAATTGCTCTTTACGTTTGCTCCGCGCACCCCGTTGCTAATGCTGATGAAAAAAGCGGGGCAATGGTTTCCCGAAGGCGATCGTTCTCCAGCCATCGAGCCTATCGCCGAGGCGGAGTTGTGCCGCATGATTGACAGCAAGGTTAACAGCCACGGCTGCGTGATTACGCGAACCAACCGAATAGACACCCGGTTCTACAAATCTCAAGCGTTGGAACTCATTAGGCAATGAACCAACGGATGCAACAAAATCGTGAGGCATGGCAAGCGCTTTTTCATAAAGCGCTGCCGTTTGCCGATGCGGCGAGCCAAGAGCTGCCGTGGTCACGTTTGTTGCGTCTGTCTTTGTTCCAGGTTAGCTGCGGCATGGCGCTGGTGTTACTAAACGGCACGCTAAACCGCGTCATGATTGTTGAACTCAAGGTGCCAGCGTGGTTAGTTGCCACCATGGTGGGTTTACCGCTCATCATCGCGCCACTGCGTACGCTCGTCGGCTTTCGATCCGATCATCATCAGTCTGCCATCGGCTGGCGCCGAGCCCCTTACATCTGGATGGGTTCATTGTTTCAATTTGGCGGCCTGGCCATCATGCCGTTTGCCCTGTTGTTGTTATCCGGTGAAGGCCACGCACCCGAAGGCGTTGCCCAAGGCGCTGCATTACTGGCGTTTTTACTCGTTGGGCTTGGTTTACATACAACCCAAACCGCCGGCCTTGCCTTAGCAACAGACATTGCGCCCGACCACAGTCGTCCGCACGTCGTTGCCGTTTTATACATAACGCTATTGCTGGGTATGTTGGTATCAGCGCTGGTGTTTGGCGCGGTGCTATCAAACTTCACTCAAATGAAGTTAATACAAGTGATACAAGGCGCTGCGGTTCTTACCATGGTGCTGAACTGCGTGGCGTTATGGAAACAGGAAAGCCGACAACCTGATCGCAATCTAGGCGTTGTTCGTCCAGCTTTTCTTCCCGCCTGGCGCCGATTCACGGCAGCGGCGCGGGGTTACCGCTTCATCGTGGTTGTGGCTTTAGGTACGGCGGGCTTCACGATGCAAGATGTGTTGCTTGAACCCTACGGTGGCGAAATCCTAGGTTTAAGTGTCAGTCAAACAACCTTACTGACTGCACTGTTAGCATCGGGCAGTTTGGTTGCTTTCATTGTTGCTGCATGGCGTTTAAAACGCGGAAGTTTGCCAGCACACGTGGCTGCTGTGGGCGTCATCATCGGTATCGTTGCCTTCTCCTTAGTCGTCTTCGCCGGCGTTATTCACTCAGCCTTGCTTTTTAGAATCGGCACCACCGGTATTGGCTTTGGCGCAGGATTATTCGGCGTTTGTACACTCATTATGGCGATGACCATGGTAGGCGAAGAGCACCGTGGCTTATCACTTGGCGCCTGGGGCGCTTCGCAGGCTTTCGCGGCCGGTGTGGGTATTGCCATCGGCGGTTTAATTCGCGACATCACTACAGACTTTGCACTTAGCGGTGCTATGGGCGACGTGTTAGCCACACCCGTTATGGGCTACAGCGTTGTCTATCAAATTGAAATTTTCTTACTGTTTGCCACCTTGGTGGCACTCGGCCCCCTAGGTTCTCGCGCACAAAGAACCGACAACCCCCGCTCGTTTGAATTAACTGAGTTCCCCAACTGATCACTCTACTGGAGACTAACTATGCAAGAAGTTGGTGCATACACACAATACATTGATCTACCGCAAGTCCTGTTGTACGTTTTTTGGGGCGCGTTTTTGGTGTTAGTGCTGTACTTACACCGTGAAGGAAAACGCGAAGGTTACCCGCTGCGCTCTGACCGTGGTGGAACCGTTGTGGTAGAAGGCTTTCCTAAAACACCCGAACCTAAGACGTATCACCTGCTTAACGGCGGCACCACGATGTTGCCCAGTGGCAAAACCGACGATGATCGCGAAATCGCAGCGGTTGATGGACGAGGACCCGGTGACCCGATTATCCCTACCGGTAACCCGATGATTGACGGAATCGGCACGGCTTCTTACGCCGAACGTGCTGACCACCCTGATGAAATGATCAACGGCGATCCTCGCATCGTGCCAATGTCAAAACTCTCGGACGAATACTTTGTTGCGACAAAAACCGACCCCCGGGGTTTAGCGGTTGTTGGTGCAGATGGCGAAGAAGCCGGAACCATCAGCGACATTTGGTTGGACCGTATGGAGTTTCTGCCTCGGTACTACGAAGTCAGCCTGCATGCCGGTGGTTCGGTGTTGCTACCGATGATGTTTGCCAACATAAAGACCCGTCGCAAAGCATCACCAGATGGCACGCTTGCCGAACGCCTGATGGGCAAAGAGTCTTACGTCAATGTGGTCTCTATTCTGGCGTCGCAATTCTCCGATGTTCCAAAAATCAAAAGCGACAGCCAGGTTACGTTGTTAGAAGAAGACAAAATTCAGGGTTACTACGGTGGTGGTGCGTTATACGCCACGCCAGAACGTCTTGAACCCATTTTGTAATTGAAGGAATTCGCACATGGCAACTCATGAAGAACTCGAGTGGGAACCGCAACCTGGCATTCCAGCGCCCCTACCTCAAGATGAGAAAATTGTTTGGCAAGGCACACCCAGTTGGTGGGCTTTAGCCATCAGTGCATTCCATGTGCGTAAAGTCGCGTTGTACTTCTCTTTCTTGGTCGGCTTGCAAGTGTATGACGCTTATCAAGTCGGTTTTGATCAAGAAGCGGTTATGGCGGGCCCGGCATTGACACTGTTGTTGTCATTAGCCGGGCTATCCATATTGTTGTCATTGGCTTACCTGTCAGCGGTATCTACCATATTTACGCTGACAAACAAGCGCATCCTGATTCGCTACGGCATTGCGTTAACGCTTACGCTAAACCTTCCGTTCTCGCAAATAAAAGCCGCCAATTTGAAACTGTGGAAAGGCAAAACCGGCGACATTGCGCTGGACGTTACACCGCCCAAACGTTTGAGTTGGATCGTGTTGTGGCCGTATGCCCGCCCCTGGAAACTAAAGAATCCGCAGCCTTTACTGCGTGCATTACCCGATGCTGACGTAGTCGCTGCCCAGATTGCTCGCGTGGTACAGGAGCAGTCCAATTTATCCGTATCAGTCGGTACACAAAAACCGTCATCTGGCCCGAAAAAAACAGTTAATACACCGACGAACACCGTTGAAGGCGCTGTGTAATGAGCACAAACAAGCCATCCGTTTTCCCAATTTGGCTGCGCAGCCTAATGCTGCTGGCGGTCATAGCAAGCCTCGGTGCAACGACATGGTTTGCAAGCAACTCAGCGCCGCTGTCGCAAGCGAAAGACATCCACCGAGGGCAAATGCTCACCACTCGAGCATTGTTGTTCCAGGACGCCGATGGTGGACGCGTCATTATCAAAGACGCAGATGATGAATCTACCGTTGCTGTGTTAACTACTGGGCAAGATGGCTTCATGCGAAGTGTTATGCGCGGGTTAGCACGCCAACGTCTTGCATCCGGTCACGATGATTCTGTGCCTTTTGAGTTAACCTCATGGCAGAGCGGTTACTTGTCTTTAAACGACCCGGTTACCGGGCGTTTTATCGAGTTAACTGCGTTTGGGCCTGACAACGCAAAAGCGTTTGCCCGGTTACTGCAAAATCAGGAGAGCTAACGTGACATTTCTTTCAGTCTTCCGCTCGGTGGGTTACACGCAGCAGTTTAAGGTTGGCTGCACCATTGAAGTCGAACACACAGCAAACAGTCTGCATGCGCACGTCACATTGGATGATGATGTCGAAATTCGCCCGGGCGATGCCGTCACCATTCACGGTGACCCGGTAAAACCCAATTTTGGCGATAAATTTACGCTTCGCCGAGAAGCTACCGTACAGCGCGCGGGCTGGTTAACCGATAAGTGGACCCGACTTGTTGCACGACTTGAACTGACCGAACTTTGTGAAACCAGTTTTTCAGAGTGGAGAAAGGTATGAGTAATCCAGACTTCAACGATGCCAATGCCATAGCGGCTGAAGACACCGTACTCTCACCCCGTTTTTACACCACCGACTTCAAAGCGATGGACAGAATTGATGTCAGTCCGGTTCGCCGTGAGTGGGATGACCTCATTGCTGAGATGCAAGCGGACGTTAACCGCAACCATTTCAAGCGCGATGCACACTTCACTGAAAAGCTAGAAGATCTGCCGCCAGGCTTGCGACAGGAATTCATTGATTTTCTTGTCAGCTCATTAACCGCTGAATTCTCAGGCGCGATTCTGTATTCAGAGATCAAAAAACGCATCACGAATCCCGATGTTCGAGAGCTGTTCTCGCTGATGACTCGCGACGAAGCCCGACACGCAGGGTTTATTAACGAAACTCTTAAAGACTATGGCATTGGTGTGGATTTAAGCTTTCTTACCAAGACCAAGAAATACACGTTCTTTAAGCCTAAGTTCATTTTCTACGCAACCTACCTGTCAGAGAAAATTGGCTACGCCCGTTACATCACCATCTACCGACACTTAGAGAAAAATCCTGACAAACAGTTTCACCCGATCTTCAGCTGGTTTGAAAACTGGTGCAACGATGAATTTCGCCACGGCGATGCCTTCGCGCTCATCATGCGTTCCAACCCGTCGTTATTGAAGGGCATGAACCGCTACTGGATTCGCTTTTTCTTGTTGGCCGTATACGCCACCATGTTCGTGCGTGATCATGCGCGTCCTGAATTTCATAAAGCCTTGGGCATTGATCCAACCGATTATGATATGCAGGTTTTCCGAGTGTGTTCAGAAATCACCAAACAGGTGTATCCGTTTACCCTGCCGATTGATGACCCACGCTTCGTTACCCTGATGCATAAACTGAACTCCCACGCCATAACGATTGCCGAAGGCAAAAAGCGTGGTGGTGTCATGGGCTTGGCCGCGCGAGCTCGCGGTATCGTAGGTTCTGGCGTTACGTTTGCCCGCTTGTATTTCATGGGCACCGTTAGCAACAACTTACCTGAAAAAGTGCGTCTGTCGCCGGCTTGGTAGCCGCGCGCACCGTCACGACTAACCATGGCACCGTGGGTGACAACGCTGGTTTTAGTGTTCATCGTTTGGTGGATAGGAACTGGCGTTGTCCTGTATTTGCAGCAAACGTTATCGCCGCGTAGTGCGTTTACCCGCTGGTCGTTGTTGGCTTTGGCTGCTGCCTGTGTCGCATCCTTATGGCTAACCAAAGACAACCTCACGGTGACCTCTGCTGTTACGGCGTTTGTTATTGCCGTAACGCTTTGGGGAATCGTAGAGCTGAGCTACTACCTGGGGTTTATCACGGGCGTGCATAAACGGCCCTGCCCACCGGAGAGCTCAGGGCTCAATCGTTTCAGCCTGGCATTAGGGGCCAGCGTTTGGCACGAACTATTAGCGTTGAGCTTGGGGCTTGGGCTATGCGCGGTATTGCTCGGTTCAAACAATCCTACTGGTGCCTATACCTATTTGGTACTGTGGCTAATGCGCTGGAGCGCAAAGCTCAACCTCTTTCTCGGTGTGCCGCATTTTCAGGCGGATTGGTTTCCCACCCAGTTTGAATATTTAAAAACCTATTTGAAACAAGCACCGGTTTCCTGGTTTTTTCCTGTATCCGTAGCCGGGGCATCTTTATTAGCCGTTCAATGGGTGCAGCTCAGCATGAGCAGCACTGGCGCATCGGCTTTGGTGTACAGCCTGCCTGCTGCTTTGTTAGTGCTGGCCATTATTGAGCACGGGTTTATGGCGTTACCCATCGCAGAATCGCGATTGTGGAATAGCCTGTTCAACACTCGCAAAGCCCCATCAAGTCGAATAAAACGATGACGCAGACCGCTTTCCCTTTCTCAGCCATCGTGGCGCAAGACGATATGAAGCTGGCGTTACAGCTAGCGGCAGTGGATAACACCTTGGGCGGTGTACTGGTGTTTGGGGATCGGGGTACAGGTAAAACAACGGCTATGCGAGCGCTGGCCGCACTACTGCCTGAGCAGACTGTGCTTGAAAATTGTCCCTATGGTCGTGACCCGAACGACCCCACCGCGCAGAGTGATGCCCAACCGGATTCTGACGGTGCAGAGGTTAAAACCACTACTCGTAGGATGCCAGTGGTTGATCTACCGTTAGGCGTTACCGAAGATCGCGTAGTTGGCGCATTGGACATCGAACGGGCATTAACCGATGGTGTGAAAGCGTTTCAGCCTGGATTACTGGCTGCAGCTAATCGCGGTTTTTTATACATCGACGAAGTGAATCTATTAGAAGATCATATCGTTGACTTACTGCTGGACGTGGCCGCATCCGGGGTTAACGTGGTGGAGCGCGATGGGTTAAGTATTCGCCACCCTGCCCGTTTTTTACTGGTGGGAAGCGGCAACCCCGAAGAAGGCGAGCTACGACCGCAACTGCAGGATCGCTTTGGACTATCCGTAACGGTTCGTACGCCTGAGGACATCGAGGCTCGTATGGCCATCGTGCGTAGCCGTGATGAATTCGAACGAAATCCAGCAGAATTCGCAAAAAAGTTCGCCGATCAGGATGCCGAGGTGCAAGCACAAATTGTGGCTGCTACCGCTCGGTTGGAGCACATCACCACACCTGAAGATGCACTACGCCAGTTGTCCACGCTATGCGTGCAACTCGGTACCGATGGCTTACGCGGTGAGTTAACGCTGTTAAAAGCCAGCCGAGCCTATGCCGCCTTATGCGGCGACAGTGCGGTTTCAAACACACATATTGCTCGAGTTGCACCGATGGCGCTCGCGCATCGCTTGCGACGCGATCCGTTGGATGATTCGGCGTCAGATACGCGGGTTATTCGCGCGATGACCTCAGTTGGCTTAGCGGCGTGAATGAACCGGGCGCAAGTGAACAACAAGCCGGCATCGCAAAATTGCGGCTGGCTTTACTTGCGTTAGAGCTGCTCAAAGCCAACAACGCGTTAACCACACTGGTTCTGCGTGGCCCACATGGTCCCACCCGTGAGGCCTTAGTGCAGCGTTTGCGGCTTCACCATTGTGTGCATCGCGCTCCGTCGAATACCGAAGCACACAGCATCTTTGGCAGTGTGGACGCGTGCGCCTCTTTAACCAGTGGTGCAACCGTTCGAACCGTGCCTTTATTGCGCCGTGAAGACTTCACTTGTTTAGTCTTAGCCAACGCGGAGAACTGGTCCACGCAAGCTCTACACGCCGTTAAGGCATCGTTAGAGAACCGTGCCCTGTCGAATCCGAAAATGATCGTCGTGGCATTAGATGAAAGCCACGAAGAAGAAACAGGCTTTGGTGATACGGCACTCGCAGAATTATTTGCTTTGCATGTTGATATTACCGATGTGCCGTATCAACAGTTACACGACGAAATTCACCGCTTCGACGAACAGTTTAAGCGGACCACCTCAACAGCCACCACTGACACCAACGCGCGAAACAAACCGCTTGCCGCCACGGTAGATTCAGTACCCGTAGATGACAAACCGCTGCTTACCTGGCTAACGGTGGCGGAGTCATTGGGTATCACGTCTCTACGCACGGTACAACACTGCATGAACGCGGCAAAAGCGCTGGCGGTACTGCATAACCGACATGAGGTCAGCGAAGAGGATCAACGGATTGCGGTGCAATTGGCGTTAGGGCCACGCGCCCGTTGTTTACCAGCAACGGATGCGGACGAAACCGCTGAACAAGACAGCTCGAACGACAGCTCAGACACACCGCCAGACCAAAACGAAGACACCCCGGCTGAACAGATGACTCCGGATTCGGAGCCGCCCACGCCACCAGAAACAGACAACAGGGATGCAAACAACACAGAACCGCCACCGCCGTCTGACCCTGTAGATGCCACGACCCTGGTGGCTGCCGCAGAGGCTGTATTACCGGCGCATTTACTCGCAGGCCTGGCAGCCAATCAAGCGAAAAGCAGCGCGCAAACCGGACGCGACGCATCACAGTATTCAGACCAAACAAGCGGTCGCCCTACCGGTACACGCAAAGCGAAAAACAGTGGTCGAGGCGAGCGCTTAAACCTACTGGCAACCTTACAACAAGCCGCACCTTGGCAACGCATGCGAAAACACACGCGGCAGATGCCTGAAAAGCGTGTGGTTATCTACCCAAGCGACTTACAAGTTACGCGCTTCTCGGCTCCGGTAAGAAACACCACCGTGTTCATCGTTGACGCTTCCGGTTCAGCCGCGTTGCATCGATTGGCCGAGGCAAAAGGCGCGGTTGAGCTCTTATTAAACGAATGCTACGTCCGTCGAGACAGAGTGGCGTTAATTACCTTTCGGGGTGAACAAGCCAATTTGGACTTACCGCCTACCCGTTCGTTGGTAAGGGCTAAGCGAGCGCTGCAGGGCTTACCAGGAGGCGGCGGTACGCCATTAGCTCATGGGCTTCAATTGGCTTCAACCTTATTAAAACAATTGAATAGTGCCGGTGAATCCACCGTCGGCGTGGTGTTATCAGACGGCAAAGCCAACATCGGTTTAGACGGTACCCAATCACGTGAACAAGCACGTCAGGATGCGCTACTGCAGGCGCGCGTTTTAGCTGCATTAGGTACACGATTACTGTTTGTTGACACCGCTCCCCGGCCTCAAGCCACCGCCCGGCAAATTGCCGAAGCGATGCAGGCGCGCTATTTGCCATTACCCCACGGCCAAACGCTGCAATTAAACAGTGCGGTACAACAATCTGCGAACACGGCATAGCTCATGTCGTTATCGAAATACAATGCACTAACTCAACGCTCGGTACACACGCGTTCGGTTAATTGGAACGTCATCGACACGAACCCTGCAGCCGCTGATGATGAGCTCGTGGATGTGTACTTACACGGAACCGGCTCATCAACCCACACCTGGCTTCCCTTGTTGCAGCATTCCGTCGTGCCGCGTCGCACACTACTGCTGGATTTACCCGGTCACGCACGATCACACCTTAAATCGCCACCGGTTCAATGGCCTGCTAATCCTATGGCATCGCCACTGTCGTTACCGGCAATGACACGAGCATTAGCCGAGCTTCTGGAAACACTGAATGTAAAAGTACATACGTTAGTCGGCCATTCAGCCGGTGCTGCTATCGCGTGCCAGTTATGCTTAAACCACAAAGTCAGCGCGGCAAACATTATCAGCTTAAATGGTGCGCTAGCGCCTTTAGACGGATTGCCTGGCATTCTTTTTTCACCCATTGCGCGCTTTAGCGCTGCATCCGGCTGGGCCAGTCGTTTCTTTTCCAAACGCTTACAAGATACGCAGCAAATCGATCGCTTACTGCAAAACACCGGATCCACACTGCCTGAGGCACAACGTCAGTACTACGTAGAGTTATGCCACAACGAACAGCACGTAACTGCTGCGTTACGCATGATGGCCAGCTGGGATTTAAAACCGCTTTACCAGCAGCTACCGAAACTCACCGTGCCAGTTTTGTGGGTAGCGGGGGAAAACGATCGGATGATTCCACCCAAAGACGCCGATCAGTTGCAACGCATGCTACCAAGCAGCCAAACCCACTTGGTAAAAGCTACAGGGCATTTGATGCACGAGGAACGGCCTGATTTAATTGCACCGTTAATAGCAGAACTACGTACTAATTCCGCAAGGAGATACGCCACTCCTGCTTCGCACAACACCACCCACGAGGTGTCGCATGGTTGATACTCATCACGCCGATTTAGCCGCTTGCAAACAACTCATTCGACATGGCTCGCATTCGTTTTTTCTTGCCTCTACGGTCCTACCTAAAAGGATAGCCATACCCGCAACTGCGCTGTACGCATTTTGCCGTATTGCCGATGATCTAATCGATGAGCAAGGCGACTACGGTGCTGCCGAGTGTGATGCGGCTATTAAAGAACTCTCTTCAAGACTCGACAATATCTACGCACAAACCCC
>JAHDCO010000088.1 GCA_020629835.1 Granulosicoccaceae bacterium | reverse complement strand
AAGCCGCCGGAAGCGCCACCGTAATAGTCAGTGCGACATTGATACACACATACAGGATGGCATTGAGGTAGCCCCAATACCAATCAGGATCGGTCAATATGTACCAGTAGTACTGCAACGAAGGATTTTTAGGGAGCAAAACCAACTCGTCGGTACTCCCACTTTGCAAACTCAACACAACCATCCAATACAGCGGGACTGTGATGAGGCCAACATAGAGTAAGGGTACGAAACTTTTTGGATTGTTCATCGAATCCGATCCGCACTTACACCCGTACTTGCACCCGCACCCGGCACGATATATCGATAGCAGCACGCTGATACCAGCAACACCACAAAGAAGTAAACCGTTGCCATCGCTCCTGCAGGCCCCAAATCAAATTGTACTAATGCGGTTTGCACCAGTTCATGTGACAAAAACGTTGTGCTGATGCCTGGCCCACCACGGGTCATTATGTAAGCCTCGGTATACAACGTGAAGCTATCCATGAACCGAAGCAGAACAGCAATTGCCAGTACTAACCGCAAGCGGGGTAGTTGCACGTACCTAAACAATGACCAAGCTGATGCCCCATCAATGGCTGCGGCTTGGTAGTACGATTGTGGAATGGAACGCAGTCGGGCGTAGCACAACAGTACGACTAAGCCTGTCCAATGCCAGGTATCCATTAACAACAACACAAACCAAGTCCACTCGATGGACGTCATATCAAGCGTAATACCCAACCCAGCCATGAATTCAAATAGTAATCCGGTGCCTGGCTGAATCATGACCTTCCACAAATACCCCACTACAACGCCCGGTGTGAGCATCGGTAGCGACAACAACACAATGTATAAGGTCGCTAATGCGCCGGGAGCCGGCATACGCAGCGCCAACGCTATGCCAAGCGGTATTTGAATACTTAACGCCAACAGCGCGAATAACAAACTCCGTAACAGCGCTTGATAGAAGGCCGGCGTGGTGAGAAGTTCCTGGAACCACTGCGCGCCAACCCAGATGGAAATATTCCCACCAAAGGTATCGTGCACAGAATAAAACAAGACAAATCCGACAGGTATCAGCCCCACCACAGTCAAAAGCAGCATCGCGGGCAATAGGTAGAGTGTCGGGGTCTTGATGATCAACCGTCCTATATTCGGGTATTCACTAACGGATTAACTGGGCAGCTCACAACCATACGGCCATCGGTTACCGTTCCAGTACCTTAAAATCTGTGCTCAGCGATTTAATACAGACAAATTGTTATGCCGGCCACGGTAAACATAAATCAGTTTGGGCTGAGTTTGCGTAAATATGGCATGAACACTCAAGCCGACTCATACTCTCAATCTTCTTCTCCGTTCACGGTTTATTACGATGGCGCCTGCCCCGTTTGTAGCCGGGAGATAAAAACCTATCAAAAAGCTAGCGGCGCCGACAAGCTCGCCTGGGTGGATGCCGCTAACGCGCAACCTGAAGCACTGGGTGAAGACTTAGACAGTCAGGCAGCACTTGCCAGAATGCACGTTCGCGATGAGAACGGCCAGTTAATCAGTGGCGCAGCCGCTTTCGCTGCCATCTGGGCACGGCTTCCAAAAACGCGATGGCTGGGAAAACTCATGGGGTCAAAGCCTGCACTACTTGTGTTAGAGCCCTGTTACACGCTGTTTTTAAAAGTACGACCTCTTTGGCGTAAGTGAACTGAGTCCACCTAACCGTTACTCGCGTTGTTGAAAGCGGTGACCTCAGGTATGGTGCCAGCCTATGAGTCACATCATCCTCAGCACGCTGAATGCAAAGTACATCCACGCATCCTTAGGCTTACGGTATCTGTATGCCAATATGGGTGAGTTGCAGGCGTGTACGTCGCTGAAGGAGTTCACTATTGAGCAGCGCCCAGAGGATATCGTAGAGCAGATACTGAACCCTGACGTTTCCATCATTGGCTTCGGGGTTTACATTTGGAACGTTAGCGAAACCACTGAAGTTGTTCGGCTGATCAAAGTAATACGACCCGACATCATGGTGGTTATCGGCGGTCCGGAAGTCAGCTACGAAACCAGCGAACAAAGTATTTGTGCCATTGCCGACTACGTCGTGACCGGAGCCGCTGATGTGTCATTTGCAGAACTCTGCCAGGACATACTCAGTGGAGCTACCCGACCAAAACAAGTGTCATCACTTCCGGTCGATTTGAATGAATTGGCTTCTCCCTACGCGCACTACAGCGATAGCGACATCGCGCATCGCGTGTTGTACGTAGAGGCATCTCGAGGTTGCCCGTTCAAGTGTGAGTTTTGCTTATCGTCGCTGGACAAAACGGCCGTCCCTTTTGACTTGTCTCGCTTTCTAAGCGAAATGCAAACCTTGATTGATCGGGGCGCAAAGCAATTCAAATTTGTTGACCGGACCTTTAATTTAAAAGCGGAGACCAGCAAACAGATATTGACGTTTTTCCTAGACAATATGGATAAGGATCTGTTTCTGCATTTTGAGCTGATCCCCGACCGTTTACCTGACGTCTTATTAGAGCTGCTTCCCAAGTTCCCCAAGAACTCCTTACAGTTTGAGATAGGCATTCAATCGTTTAACCCGGATGTGCAAAAACTGATAAGCCGTAAGCAGCAACATGAAAAAACCTGCGCTAATTTAAAGTGGATAGCAAACAACACACAAGCTCATGTACACGCCGATTTAATTTTCGGTTTACCCAGTGAAACCTTAGAGAGCTTTGCCGAAGGTTTCAATTTATTGTACTCGTTGGGCCCGCAAGAGATTCAGGTTGGCATACTGAAAAGGCTGAGAGGCACTCCGATTTCGCGTCATACCGAATGCTATGACATGCGTTACCAAACCTCTCCACCATACCGATTGCTCGCGCACAGAGACGCAGATTTTAGTACCGTGCAACGGATGGTGCGCTTTGCCCGGTATTGGGATTTGATAGGAAATTCAGGTCGCTTTAATGAAACCGTGCCGTTACTACTCGGCGACAGACCGTTTGAGCGGTTTATGTCACTCAGCGACTGGCTGTTCGAATCGACTTCGCAAACACATCGGTTTGCGCTCAACCGCTTGTTTGATTTACTGCATGCATTTATGACGGCGCAAGACTGGCTGATTCCGGAAACCGTGGAAACAGCGCTTCTGAACGACTATCAGCACAACCGGCTTAAAGGGCTACCCACGTTTGCGAAACAAAAAACAACCGCTAACGACGCCACCGCCGTTCGAACAGCGGTAGCACAACGTCAGAAGCGGCATGCGGTTTAGCTAAAAAACTATACGGTTGCGTCGTCACCCCAAATTTCTTTCAAACGCTTGTCTCGACCACAACCCCAGCGATAGCCTTTATAGCGAACCGGATTGTTCTTATAAAAATCCTGGTGATAACTTTCTTTACCCGTCACAGGGAAGAATTGATCAAACGGCAGGATGGGTGTAACCACCGTTTCATTGGGAAATCGCTCAACCACACGTTGGCGCGACGCTTCGGCTAACGCCTGCTCTTCGGGAGTGGACACAAATATCGCGCTCAGATAACTGGGG
This sequence comes from Granulosicoccaceae bacterium, assembly GCA_020629835.1. GTDB lineage: Bacteria > Pseudomonadota > Gammaproteobacteria > Granulosicoccales > Granulosicoccaceae > Granulosicoccus. The sequence goes on along the minus strand of JAHDCO010000088.1, from coordinate 7,340 downwards.
CCTTTGTCACAGAACTGCCCACGGGCGTCAAAAGGATCCACATTGACCCAGTAGTGATCCAGCAGACCCTGGTAATCCACCACGGAAGGGTCGTATTCCACTTCCACAACTTCGTAATGACCGGTGTGATCGCCAGAATAGGTCGGATTCGGGTGTGTTCCGCCACTGAAGCCTGAAATGGCTTCGAGCACGCCAGGTAGGGCTTCAAAGTCTTTTTCCATACACCAAAAACAGCCCCCGGCGAAGATGGCTTTACGTGTACTGACATCACTGTTTTGCGTTGCGTCAGTCGCTGCCACCGTTTCTGCAGCGGTGGCAGAGCCATTTTTTGTCCCCATGGACAGCACTGAAAAGACTACAGCAAGCCCAGCGATGGCTATGGTTAGCAACGTGCTTCTTCGGTTCAAGGTGTTCATAAGTTCCTGTGTTCGCAAAAAACAATCAATTCTTTATTGTTATATACGACTCTACTTGGCCGAAATAATTCCCACTCACTCAAATACCCCACTCCAGATACAGCCGTAGTCCGGCTTATTCAACTCGCTTCCAAGTCTGTGAGCGGCATACAAACAACACACAACCAGACACTTCCATGTCATCACCATTAATCGACATTTTTGATTTATAGGTTTTGTCTTTAGTGGGATCCCATATCTTGCCGTTTGTCCAGCTTCTATCACCAAAGGCCATCATATTCCAAACCATCAGCTTGCCCTGATGTTCGTAGTCAGCAGTGAGTTTATCGTCAGTATCGAAGGCGCTGTGAATCGTGCCGCAAAGCGCTTTATCGCAGTCAGTGAACTCAATGATCAAATAACCCTGATCGCTACTTTCCGTGCGCCACAATCCATGCGCGCTATTGGCAAAAAGCTGAGGAGAAACACTCGATAGGATGAAGCTGATACCCAGCACCGCTGCCAACGATGCCTTGTTATTTAACGAGAAATTATTAGACATTTGTATCTTCCGGCTTTATTAAAGTAGTTTTCAAGGGGATCATCTTGACATTGTCAAACAAAAGCGTAATATTATATCTAGACAGTGTCAATATTAGTAACTGTAATCTTCCTCTACTTCTTAAAAAGTATGCAGCTGCCGCCAATCCGATACTGATAGCTCGGCAGATAAAGCTAAAATCGGAGGATCCCACATGAATTCACTTAGGAACACATCATGGTGCTAATGATTCTCGGACTGCTCGTATTTCTTGGTATACATTCCAGTCGTATTTTCTTCGAAGAAAAACGCCAGCACTTCATCGACACACGTTCAAAAGGTGTGTGGATGGGGTTGTACTCGGCGGTATCGGCGATCGGTCTTGCTTTGATTGTTGTCGGTTACGGGCAAACCCGAACGAACCCGATGTTTATATGGCACCCGCCAGCCGTCATGTCGGCCCTTGCTGCGATAGCCATGCTTTTTGCCATGGTGTTGATTGTTGCCGCTTACGTGCCGAATAATGCAATCAAAGCAAAGCTTGGTCACCCAATGCTGCTAAGTGTAAAAATATGGGCCGTCGTACATTTATTGGCTAACGGCCGTCTGGGTGATGTGGTGCTATTCACGGCGTTTCTGGCATGGGCTGTGGCATGCTTTATCGCTGCTCGAAAACGCGATCGGTTGCAAATTGCCAATGGGACTGCGCCACTTGTTTCAACAAACCTGGGCGCAACAGTAGCAACGATGGTGATCGGGCTAATTGCTTATGCTCTGTTTGCTATGTGGTTACACCAAACCTTGATTGGGGTAGCTGTGTTCCGTTAAATGATGCGCTTCGCCCAGTATCAAATTAATGGTTGTCGTCCCACACTAGCTGGCCCAACGGAGTCAGGTTCTGAGGATTAGTGCAGCTATCCACTAAGTACCCACTCCCATCACCGGTAGTGGTCAAGTCATTTGTGTCCCACGCTGACCAGGTCCAAACACTTCTGCCAACTCTTTTATACTCGGGCTCTTGAACAAGTTGATGCAGCAGCTGTGATGCGGGCAATGTAGAGTTGTAATTCTGAGAGCCGTACTCACCTACAAACACCGGTGCATCCACTGCGGCAAACAAAGCATCCACATAATTGGTGAGGCGGCTGTAGCTGAATGCCCATTGATCATACATATGAAACGTCACGATCAAATTATCGTAGCTTTGGATTAAATCAGTATTTGACAGTAGAGCACTTTGCGACGGCAACACATCAGCGCTTGTCCATGTTGGGCCCGTATCTTGACCCCACGCAGAACCCGATAAAATCATAAGCATGTCGGGGGAAACCGCTCGTACGGTATCCATCAGAAGCGCAGACTCCGTACGCCAGTCTGTGAAGTCACCGAGTAAACCCTCCCAGTTTCCCGGCTCGTTATGCAAATCGATCCAGACATAAGGATTGTCTTTATATCGGGATACGAAATCTTGTAGAAACACAAGGTAGTCTGTTAAATCTTGCCCTTCAATATATCCACCAATCAGTTCGTGAACATCAAGGATTACCACAATGCCTTGCGACGTATAGGTCTCTATCAGTGGCGCAATATCGTAGGTTCGAAATTGTGTCTGGTTGCTCGGAAATATCAGTGGTTGGTCAACATACACAATGTGATCTTTCCACGGATTTGTCATTCGCGGCAGAATCCATGAATGTAACCGAACCGTGTTGAATCCCCAACAGTCTACAATGCCCGATACATCGTGGTGACCATCCGCCCAAGGGAATATATTGACCCCTTTTATTTCGAAAAGAGTCCCGTCAGGTGCGTAGATGGTATTGTCACTTGTCGTAAACCGGGCAATGGGTGGCTCACCATCATCCGCTACAGCATTGCTTGCTACTAAACCGAGCAAAGTTAAACAGATCGTTAACGCGGTTCCACGATTTAGTCGTGGCTTCCGATTGCGAAGTGTAATTTTATATTTTCTGTTACTACTTTTAATGGTGTTCATAGTCACCCGATCTCCGTTTCACTTACTTTGATCGTTTCGTGTTGCACACCAGCAGCCGGGCGATAAAGGCTGCTTGAACGAAAATAGCGACGCTCAGGTGTAACATCGCTATTTTATTGTTGTGTACCGTGAGGTCTGATTATCTGCAGTCCTTCAAGCTTGTCTTGCTGAGTTTGATCGTTATCGACTATGACTTTCACTGTTTTTAGCTAGTTTTACTACAACATTACGAATTGCGTAAGGACAGCCTGTATTCCTGTTTGACGTTGCGGTTGGTCTCCATCTCGACATACCTCTGAGTATCTAAACCGTCTTGTACATTCCACGATCAATCAAATTGAGACTCTAAGTAATTAACAAGACTTCTTTTGCAGCACATTGTCGTTGTGGACGACAGCGAACCTAAGTGTCCTTGAACACAAGCTCTGGAATTTTTTAAATAGGTATAAATGCAACACCTCGAGTTGCTTGATACAAGGTAAAAAGAACCGCCGCCGAGTATAGGAAGCCCAGCAGTCCTGCGAGTACACCCCCAAGAGATGTTGGCAAACGTCTCAAGAACAACCAACTCACGGCAGGTAGAAAGTGCATCGCGTGTGTAGCAAAGAAATGAGCTACCCGTAAATCCCCACCATCTCTGGCCCAGCCCAAAAGGAATAACGATTCAGCATCGGAAGTATTACCACCAACCCAGTGCGAGCTACCCGATGCTAAATAACCCGCAGCGATCAGTGTTAGTACAAACGTAAGCAATAAACTCATCGATACGCTAAACCGCATAACAGGCTGTAAGGCCGCATTCTTATGGCGAGCAATTAGAATTCCGTAGAACAGAGTCATGGACGTCAGCACCACTGCTGCAATACCCATGGCAGGGTATGTAATGGCCAACAGTAGATTGGATTCATTGTAGTGTGACTGAATACCCATCAGTGCTGCTCCATCAATCCAAACCAACTCAGCAGCAATACAAACCAATACTATGAAACGATATATGCGGTAGCCACGACGTTCAGTTACACCTGTGGGCAGCCACTGCGCAAACCACGCTAGTGTGATTAGGTATAAGGCTAAAGACGCATGGAACTTAAGCGGTTTAACCCAGACATTGACGTCTGCTAGCGCTCGTGTATCTACCAGAAAACCTAAAAAGAGTGGAATAGCGGTTAAAGCGATTACCACACCAGCCGCTGCTAACACGGGTTCAGCGGTAAACCAGCGTAGAAACTGCGGCAGCCTGACAGAAGCTTGTGCGCCACGTATAAAGACGAACAATAAGTAACCGGCCGGGCCAAACATAAACGCCAATAGCAGGCAAGGAAGTACTAGTAAAAAAGGGATAGTCGATTCCTTCGCTTTACTTACAATCCAAGCACCGACAAACAAATCGAACGCTAAGAAGTGCAACCACCCAGCCAACACCGCACTCGGTTCAGTAAACAGTTGCATCACGTTCGCTAAGCTGTCGAATCCCCCATGCCACCCGCTGCCGAAAACCAGAACCAAGGTGCAATAGGCTATAGCCAGTAAGACCGGGATGATGATGGTGGCGACTTTTATCGACACCTTATAAATCCACGGCGAAAATAATAAAAACACCCAGCCAATCAGGGCCAGGCTATTGCCAATGGAAAATAGTGTTTCAAGGTTCACTCGGCTACCTCTTAACTTGACACTGTCAACATAATATGGCTTGGAATTTTGATGGTGTCAAGATAGAATTTGCACATGCCGCCATCTGCTACAACTTCTGCCAAACCTAAACGTAAGCCAAAATTAAAGTCTTACCATCATGGAGATCTGCGTGCGGCACTCATTGATAGTGCTGGAATCGAACTGGAACTCCATGGCTTGGAAGCGTTCTCGATGCGTGGAGTGGCTAAGCGTGCAGGCGTTAGTCACGCCGCTCCCGCCCATCACTTCGAGGACACTAACGGGCTTCTGACTGCGCTTGCGGCACAAGGCTTCAAAGACTTTGTCGCTGCGCAGATTAAACGCGAAAAGAAGGCTGCCAACGATCCGCACTCACAGCTCATAGCATCCGGACTTGCTTATATTGAATTCGCTATCAATAAACCAGCGCTTTATCGATTGATGTTTTCGTCCAAACGGCCGGACCACAGCAATGACGAATTACTCACACCGTCAAAAGCTGCATTCCAAAAATTGGTGAGGCAAACATACGAGTTGACTGGTATAGACCCCAATGAAGACGGCGTTGCAATGCTAGATGTCTTGGCTATATGGTCCATGGTGCATGGGTTGGCAGACTTACTGAACGCCGATCGCCTAAAGCCCTTATTGGGTCTATCCAAAGCCAAACGCGAAGCGGCCTTAGTCCATATCATTGAACGGGCTTTACCAGATACGGCAAGTCTTTAAGGTCATCTAACGAAACATGGCTATGAAAACCGATGTTCAGGTTGTTGTGATCGGCGGTGGTATTGTCGGTGCTTCCGTCTTATATTGGCTCGCCAAATTAGGCTGTACGGATACTTTATTAATCGAACGCCGCGAACTAACCTCAGGAAGTACCTGGCACGCAGCCGGCAACACCACGTATTTCGGTCCATACGCGGAGATGACTCGCTTGTTTGCTGGCTCAATACGAACCTATCAACGTGCAGAACAAGACAGTGGTCATTCCATAAATTTCCATCAAACAGGCTCGGTGCGCGTAGCGACCACGCCCAGGGAGCGTAAGCTTTTTCATCAATATGAAGCGAACTATGCAGCACTGGGTATCCCCTATCACGTCATAGAAAATGAGCGGCTGTCCGAGCTGCATCCTTGCTTGAATACTCGAGATTGGTTTGGTGCAGCGCACACACCCACCGATGGCCATGTTGATCCAAGTGGAGCGACACATGCCTTAGCTAAAGCTGCACAACTGTGCGGTGCTGAGATTCAGCGCCACTCCCCCGTTGAGAGCCTGCACCACGAAAATGGAATGTGGTCAGTCCACACGCCAAACGGAGTTGTACATGCACAGCACGTGGTTGTTGCAACCTCTTTCTGGACACGTGAATTACTGCAACCCCTGGGTTTAAACATTCCACTCTATGCCACAGAACACCATGAGATGATTACTGAAGACGTACCTGAGTTGGTGTCATCACCAGGGGAAGTACCCGCATATCGAGATTCGGATGTTTCGTGCAGTGTTCGCCAGGAAGGTAAAGGGTTTTTAGCCGGCATCTACGAATCCCAGCCTGAATTCTGGTCTTTGGATGGCATACCTAAAGACTTTAGGGAAGAACTGTTACCGCAGAATACAGATCGGTTAATGTCTCATCTGGAAAAACTCATGGACCGACTACCCGCGTTTGCAGAAGCAGGCATCAAAACCATAAACAACGGACCTATGTGCTGGACACCAGACGGACTACCTATGCTTGGGCCGATCGGATCTAACGCAGGGTTATGGCTTGCCGCCGGGTTTAACGTTGGCATTGGCACAGGCGGTGGATCAGGCGAGTTCTTAGCGCATTGGATGGTTAACGGTCAGCCACATTTCTCGCTCCCCAGCGTACACGCTGATCGGTTCGGAAACGATATGACGCGCGATGCAGCAATTGAATCAATTAAAAACTGTTACCGAAAAGGTTATCGATTACCTGAGTCCATCTAACAAGCTATATCAACCAATGGTAGCCAGCTGTTTATGAGCCATCCGAGCGAACTGAGCGAACTGACTGTTCGGCTAGCCCAACCCAGCGATCTTAGATTTTTACAGGAGTGTGCGGTTGATGCCTACAGTCAATACACGATTCGCATGGGTAGAGCACCCGCCCCGATGCAAGCAGACTTTACAGAGCAGATATCACAAGGCATCGTTTACGTAGCAACTTATAGGACCAACGCAGTCGGTTATGTAGTGTTCTACGCTCGAGGCGATCACATGCATTTAGAAAGCGTGGCGGTATCGTCTCATCACACAGGGCATGGCATTGGAAGACGGCTTATCGCCTACGTTGAATCAACTGCAAAGCAATGCGGACTCGTAGCCGTTGAGTTGTATACGAATGAAGCAATGATCGAGAATTTGCGGTTATACCCAAAGTTAGGTTATCAAGAAACTAACAGAGAAGAGCAAGACGGGTTTAAACGAGTATTTTATAGAAAGGCGCTATGCTGAGTTTTGGTTGAAGTTCACCGTATCTTAGTCACTGCAACTAACCGAGACTGGCATGCGCTTATACTTTGGCTCCTCAATTGTGGCCTGCAAATTTAAAAATCAAAATCACCCGTACCTGCCATACAACTCAGGCCCGCACCATCTATTAAGAACGCATACCAGTCACCCATCCAAGCAAATACAGTGAGTACAGTTAGCAAAAAGACTATTCCCAGGATAGGTGAACCCGCAACAAACTCGCTGGGGGAGTTCTGACTTTTCCAAATCATT
>JAHDCO010000025.1:42418-52545 GCA_020629835.1 Granulosicoccaceae bacterium | reverse complement strand
ATTTGCGCGCACGCCGTCAACATCGACGTCATGAAAACCAGCGTTACGGTAGATTTTTTAAACATGAACCCAGCACAAAAGGTGTGTGGAAGGTTTCTCGCAAGAAATGCGCCGCGACGGTGGAATGCCTACACTTAGACGTGACAGGAATTAAAAAGGGCTCCCATGACTGGGTTGATAATGCGGCGTTGGTTTGTGGGGCAGCGAAGGCCGCTAGCCGTCTTGTTGCTGCTGTTTTGTGGTTTGCAAGTCGGTTGCGCTACATTGCCTCCAGCTCAGCCTGAAAACATCTGTGCAGTGTTTGATGAAAAACGGCACTGGCATAGAACGGCAGTAAAGGCCCAAGACAAGTGGGGCACATCAATGCACACCGTCATGGCCATCATGTATCAGGAGTCGGCCTATGTCGACGATGCCCGACCCCCTCGTACTCGGTTGTTGGGATTTATACCGTGGAAGCGTCCGAGCTCTGCCTATGGATACCCACAAGCTGTCAATGGCACTTGGGAAACGTATCAAAACGCTCGGGGCGAGCCTTGGAGATCGCGAGATGATTTTGTCGATGCCACCGATTTTATCCATTGGTACTTGGGTCAATCCCATCGGCGACTCGGTTTGTCTACTGATGATGTGTATTCCTTGTACCTGTCATACCACGAGGGTTGGGCGGGGTTTGCAAGAAAGACTTATCAATCCAAGGCCTGGTTAAAAAACACAGCCAGTCGAGTGCAGCAGCGGGCACAAAAGTACGCCATTCAATACGGTACGTGCCGTGAAAGACTGAACCGACAAAGCTGGTGGCAACGTTGGTTTTAAGGTAAAACGTTAGCTGAACATCTTTACTGGAAACACCGATGGGAATTGGGTCTTTTTTTGGGAAATTGCTGGGCTCGGGCGAAGGAAAGTCTGAAGCTTCAACCGCTGCTGAGCCTGTCGAGCATAAAGGCCTGTATATCGTGCCCGAACCTATTAAAGAGGGCAGTCAATACCGTACCGCAGGCTACATCGAACGACGCGAAGGCGATTCAGTGAGCCGAACGCAGTTCATTCGGGCGGACAATCACACCTCGTTAGAGGCTGCGGTTACCCATGCTGTGTCTAAAGGTAAGCAAATTATCGACGAACAAGGCGAATCCGTTCTTTCGCGAGATCACGCTTAGCGTGTGACGCGTTGCTATTCGGGTAAGCGAACCGGTTGCAACTGTTCAAACACATCCCCGGGTCCGGGGTTGCTAGCGTGGGTACGACCGTCCAGGTGATTCACCACACCCCACACTGCGTTCAATGCGGTTTGCACTGCGCCTTCGGCCCAACCCGGTGTCCATGACACATCGTCTCCAGCCAGAAAGATGCCGCGTTCGTTCGACGTGAATTCGTCTTGCATGAAGTGGGTGTACACACGGCGGTTGTAACGGTAGTGGCCTGGCAGTGCCCCTTTAAATGCGCCTAGAAAATTCTTGTCCGCTTCCCACGACACGGTAATCGGATGGCCTACGACATGTGATCGAATGTCGAGCTTAGGGTAGATTTTCTCTAATGCCGACAGTGCCAGGTCCGCTCGCCGTGCAGCAGTCAATGGCAACATTTTTAGTGCGTCTGCCATCCATGTGTAGGTTAGACAAATAACCCCGGGTTGATCAGGGCCGTTGTCAAATAAATAGGTACCTCGAGTCAGCCTATCCGTCAGTGTCATGCTCATTGGGTATTGCTGGGTTACAGGATCTTTCTCGTTCCAGAACGGTTTATCCACCATGACAAACGTTTTTGAAGACTGCATATAACTGGTACGGTCCAGTGCCATCCAATGAGGTTGGGAAAACAGACTCTCGTCCGTTTCAATACTGGTGGTTAATAACCAGCTTTGGCAGCAGACCACCACCGCGTCGTAGTGATCCGTGTTGTTGTATTGGTCAGTAACGGTTAATAACGAATCTGAATGACGATCAATGGCGGTAACCGCTGAACGCGTCGCACCGCCATGCAACGTCATCAAACTGGTGCCAATGGGCCAGTGTTCCATGGTGTCCGGCTGGTGTTGCCAAAGTGTTCTGGGTAATTGTTCAGCGCCGCCAACAATCAGACATTGGTCATCATCACACCCCGTAAGGACGACTCTTAATATTTCCAGCATGGAGTTTCGGAAGTCAGAATCCCATCCACCGGTACCAAAACCCACTTGGCCAAAAATCTCTCGGTGTCTGAACGTTAACGGTTTAAACGCATTTGATGTAGAAATAAAATCGTAAAACGTTCGGTCATCCCATTCAGTCACCAACGGTTGCCATAACGCTTTAACCGCTTGCGCATCGCGGCGATCAATCGCTTGTCTTAGTTCTTGAAAGCAAGCTTCTTCATCTAAGGCCTGTTGCCAGGCATCGGCGACTTCTTTGTAGATCGCTGGTAAATCTTCCATGGATTCGGCATAGAGCGCTTCACCCGCCAGATCCACTACGGTACTTTTTGCAGCATCAGTCAGAGGATTTGGAAAAGGGCGAGTATCGAGTTTTGCTAAGCCGACATAATGATTAAATGTTTTCGCCGAAGCAGGAAATCGCATGCCTCCGAGTTCAGCAACAACGTTATCCGCGTTGGGGAATTTTTCTGATCTTAGTCTTCCGCCCATGCGTCCCGCTTCGTAAATAACGGGCTGCAGCCCAAGACGCATTAATTCGTAAGCGGTAACGATGCCTGACATGCCCGCGCCGACGATGGCAACTTTCTTACCAAACTGATTTTTATCAAGTACACCTAAACCATCTGGGTGCTTGAGCCATTCGTCATACGCAAACGGAAAATCGGGTCCAAAAACAGAAGTGTGTTCAGTCATTGTGGGGCTACTTTCGCGCTACGTATAGTTCGGGTCTGCGCTCATCTAAATAGGGCAATGCATTACGCGCGTTTTCGAGACTTTCAGGGTTCAGTGTGGCAGTCAATAACACCGGTTGCTCCTTTGCACCGGCTAGCACGGCACCTGCAGGATCTACGATACTGCTGTGGCCAACGTAGGTTAAATCGCGTTCGTCTCCACAGTAATTGGTGTATGCGATAAAAACACCATTTTCTGCCGCTCGAACAGGCACCATGTGTTGTGCCACGAATGTCCAGGGGCTCATCAGTCCAGTGGGTATAACGATGACTTCTGCGCCATCTAATGCCAAAGTACGCAGGGTTTCTGGAAACTCGACGTCATAGCAAATAGCCGCGGCGATCTTCCAGCCTGCGAATTCAACAACAGGGGACAACGCATTCCCTGCGGTAAATAAACGGCGATCAAGCTCACCCCAAAGGTGTGTTTTGCGGTAGTGCAAGCAAGCGTTACCTTCGTTATTGATGAGTTGAATGCTGTTGAACAAACGTTGTTGCTCATCAATCTCTGCATAGCCATATACGATGGCGATGTTGTTTTGCTGACAGAGTTTCGCTACCTGATTAAATAGTTCGCCATCTCTGGGTTCAGCAACGCGGTTAATTTCCTCTACTGTGAGGTTGTACCCCGTTAAGCTCATCTCTGGCAGTACCAAAAGCTGCACACCCCAATCCGCGGCTTGCTTAGCGATAAGCCCAAGGTGTTTGATCGCAGCGACTTTATTTAACGCACAGGGGAGTTGTTGGCTTTGCCCAATAACCAACGGGTTTCTGGAAACTGTGCGCTTGCTCATATTGGTAAGCTCGACCGGCTCAGCTATACGCTGCGTTCGGTGTGCCAAATATTTCCAGTGAGTGTTGGCTCGACACGATCAACGCTGTACAAGAATGCACCCACTTGGGTTTCCGGTAACGGGGCTTCCTGTTCCAGTTCTCCACTGAAAGCACGTCTGCGCAAACGCGTGCGCATAGGCCCTGGTAAAACCCCGTGGAAACTTACGCTGGGCACACCTTCTGTTGTTTGGGGGTGTTCGTTTTCATCGGCCATGATAGACAATAGTGCTTCCAAAGCAGCCTTGGATACGCCATAGCCGCCCCAATACGCCGACGTTTGTTTGTCCAACGTAAACACAACTGAGGCGTTAGTCGTTTGTTTCAGCAGCGGCAGGCAAGCCATAGTGAGATCCCGTGCAGCGTGCAGATTGACGTCAAACGCTTCACGCCATTTCTTATCATCGACATGTGTTATCGGAGAGAGCTCACCCAGGTTAGCAGCGGCATGAATCAGCGCATCCAGGCGCCCAAAGTTGTGGCCAATGACATCCGCTGTGCCTTGCAAAACTTCAGGTGTCGTTTGTGTGAAATCTTGCTCAATGATGGCGGGTTCTGCGGCACCGGCTTCCACTAATTCATCGTACTGCGTATTTAATCGCCCTTGATGTTTTCCCATGAGAATGACAGTGGCACCCGCACTCGCAAGGTGTTTACACAAGGCAGAACCTAAACCCCCCGTGGCGCCGGTAACCAGTACGGTACGGTTGGTCCAGCTTTTTGCTGGCAGCCGGTAGTGCTGTTGTTTAGCTTGAATCGCTGAGTGTGTGGTCATGTGCGCAGTGTACGAAATCCTGCTTAGATCTGGTCTGTTTACTGGAATCTTGTTTGCCCCCTCTAATGTTGTCACAATGGCGAGCGAAGCAGACGTTGAGGTGATTTAGGTGGTCAAGGTGCGGTTCAGGCAGGGGGAAAGAGTGCGTTTTGGCGTGTTCATGCTGGTGTGCGCGGCAATGTCAATGCTGTTTCCGCTGACAGGCCACACCAATACCGACCTGGACGATCCGGTAATCCTGGTTCAATCCACCACGTCGACGGCTAATTCAGGTTTGTACGATCACTTATTGCCTCAAATTCAACAGGCAACCGGCGTTGTGGCGAAAATCGTGGCGGTGGGTACAGGTCAGGCGATTCGTAACGCCCGTAACTGTGATGCTGACGTGCTGTTGGTGCACGCAAAATCTGCAGAAGAGATGTTTGTGCAAGAAGGCTTCGGATTAGCTCGGCACGATCTGATGTACAACGACTTTATTGTCGTGTCACCGGCAAATGATCCGGCAGCTGTTGCTGGCGAGATGGACGCTATCAACGCGTTGAAAAAAATTGCTACGACCAAGGCGATATTCGCGTCTCGAGGTGACGACTCGGGTACTCACAAAAAAGAGCTGGCGTTATGGCAGGAAGCTGGTGTTGATGTTGATGAAGCGTCTGGTAAATGGTACCGGGAAACAGGGTCAGGCATGGGCGCTACGTTGAATGTCGGGGTGGGTATGGGAGCTTATGTACTCACCGACCGAGCCACGTGGATAAGCTTTGCCAATAAAGGCCAACATGCAATCGCCGTAGAGGGGGACACTCGGCTGTTTAACCAATATGGGGTCATTCAGGTCAACGATTCGGTCTGCCCGAATGTAAACACCAAAGCCGCTGAAAAGTTTGTGAGCTGGCTACTTTCAGACGCCGGGCAACAAGCCATTGGCGAACATAAAATAGACGGCCAGCAATTGTTTTTCCCGAACGCACGTCGCGCTGAATAAACGCAACTAAGAGGCTCGGTACTTCGCTAATTTAGTCGCTATCGATTGAAGCGAAACGCTAACCACCATTTCTTCAAGGGTGTGAGCGTTATGGTTTCCCGCAGCAAATTCGGTTGCGACTGCTGCCACACCATCAGTTGGGCTTGTCGCAGACGTAGCCACACGGGTATTACCCGTGTTTCCGACTGTCTTTGCAAAAAACGTCCTATTTCACTTGTTATTGCGCTGTCGAACTCCGTAAGCGCAACCGCGACGGCGCCGCTAATCAAGGTTTGTATAGCCGCGTGATCCTCCATTTCATCAGTTTCCCTGCCTTGCACCCTGATGCTCTTGTGCATCGTGGCCGTGTCGATGTTTGCATCCTGTTGCCAGGAGGGCGGAAACAACAACTGATCATGATGAATTCGTGTGGGAAGCTGTCGCAATATATCCATCCAGCCGACAGCCATTGCCAAAGTCTGCAAATCCGGTGCGGTGTTTTCTGTTAATGCGGTGAAGATGAGTTGCAAGCGGGCGTTATAATCACGCGATATAACAGCCTGCCAGTCACTATCATTTTCCGGAGCGTCGAATCGTGCGGCTGTTGCAGCATCGAGAATGGCCGTTAATTGCTCGAGTGCTGAGTTGTTTTTTGCCAACCAGGGTTCGCAGCGTTTTGCATTTGGATGGCGTGCCTGCGAATCATGAAGTCGCGCGAGCTCTTCATTCCACCATTGCAGTTTGGTTTGCGCAACCGGCGCTTCGCGCACCCCTAGCAAGACGTTGGCAAGCGTGTTGTTCAGTTGCAGTTGTGACATTAAACGCTGCTGAGCATCCGCTGACAGTCTGTGTGTTGCGTAGTAAAGCGTTGAGCCATCACGGGGCATAGCGACAGCCGCAGAATTCTCGTTAGCCTCTGGTTCGAGCGCAGGTGGTTCCGAGAACTTGCCCTGGCTGATTGATTGCGCCAAAGGAGTCTGATGTATTTTGTTGGTCACAGCGATAAAAGGCCTGCCGTTAAGCGTTTACGCCGAGGCCAACTTTTGGCAGGCAATCATGTAGTTCACATCAATATCATCGCCTAACTTATATTGCTGCGTTACCGGGTTGTACGTCATGCCCGTGATGTCCTGCACGTCAAGAGCTGCCTGCCGGCAGAAAGTGCCAAGCTCAGAAGGCTTGATGAATTTAGCGTGGTCGTGAGTGCCCTTGGGTAATAACTGCAGCACGTACTCAGCGCCTACTATGGCGAACAGCCACGATTTAGGGTTGCGATTCAGTGTGGAAAAGAAAACATGGCCCCCAGGCTTTACCGCTTCAGCACAAGCTGCCACGGTAGATGCGGGGTCAGGCACGTGTTCCAACAGTTCGAGACAAGTCACCACATCAAACTGGGCGGGATTCTCAGCGGCAAAGTCCTCCGCAGCGATGCATTCATAGTCCACTGACAGATCGCTCTCCAGGGCGTGCAGGCGTGCTACGGAAATAGAGGGTTCAGATAAGTCAATGCCGGTGACGTCCGCGCCCAGTCTGGCCATGCTTTCAGACAAAATTCCCCCACCACAGCCGATATCCAGAACGCGCTTACCCTGAAGCGCTGCTCGCTCGTTCACCCAACCTACACGAAGCGGGTTGATATCGTGCAAAGGCTTAAATTCACTCGTGGTATCCCACCACCGACTGGCAAGATCAGAGAACTTCTTTAGTTCTTCGGTACTCGCGTTGTTAGCCGATGTGGCAGAACCTGCTGTAGCGGGTGTTTGGGTGCTCGATGTCATTGGGTCTCCAAGTAGGCCAGAACAAGGTTTGAGGCCGCGTTCATGGTAAGATTATCTGCTATGTGTACACATATATATAAGGTGCCCGTCACCGTGATTCGGTCCTGTGTAGCCTATGTCTGATTTCGCTAAGGAAATCCTCCCCATATCACTCGAAGATGAGATGCGTGAGTCGTATCTCAGCTATGCCATGAGTGTCATTGTGGGTCGCGCTTTACCTGATGTTCGTGACGGATTGAAGCCGGTCCACCGGCGTGTGTTATACGCCATGCATGAGCAGGGGTATGACTGGAACAAAGCGTACCGTAAGTCAGCTCGCATCGTCGGTGACGTGATGGGTAAATACCACCCTCACGGTGACAGTGCTATTTACGATTCCATGGTTCGGATGGCTCAGCCATTCAGTATGCGCTACATGCTCATTGACGGGCAGGGTAACTTTGGATCGGTGGATGGTGATCCGCCTGCGGCTATGCGTTACACCGAAGTTCGTATGGCGAAAATTGCGCAGGAACTGCTTGCTGACATTGGTCAGGAAACCGTTGACTTTCTACCCAACTATGATGGATCAGAAAGCGAGCCTGCAGTTTTGCCATCGCGCGTGCCGAACCTTTTGGTCAATGGTTCTTCGGGTATCGCGGTGGGGATGGCAACCAACATTCCACCCCACAACTTAACCGAAGTCATCAACGCCACCATCGCCATGATCGATCAGCCAGAGATCACGGTGGAGCAGTTGATGGAGCACTTGCCGGGGCCTGACTTTCCCACCGCCGGTATTATCAATGGTGCCCGGGGTATTAAAGAGGCATACCGTACCGGTCGCGGAAAGATTTACGTTCGAGCGTTGGCCGAAGTGGAGCACGACGACAAGAGCGGAAAAGACACCATCATCGTCACCGAGCTGCCGTACCAGGTCAATAAAGCACGCTTGCTGGAAAAAATAGCCGAGCTTGTGAAAGACAAGAAAATCGAAGGCATTACCGAGCTTCGAGATGAGTCTGATAAAGACGGCATGCGCATGGTGATTGAACTGCGTCGGGGTGAATCCGGCGACATCATGCTGAATCAGTTGTACAAACAAACTCAGCTCCAGGTGGTTTTCGGCATAAACACCGTAGCGCTGGTCGATGGCCAGCCAAAGCTTCTGCCATTAACAGAGTTATTGGAATGTTTCATCCGCCACCGCCGCGAGGTGGTCACTCGACGTACGGTGTATTTACTGCGAAAAGCCCGCGAAAGAGCGCATGTTTTGGAAGGTTTGGCGGTCGCTCTGGCGAATATTGACCCGATCATCCAGTTAATTAAAGAATCGGCCACGTCGGCGGAAGCCAAGGCAAAATTAGTTGCGCAAACCTGGGAGCCAGGTGTTGTTACCGACATGTTGGAACGAGCGGGTGCCTCAGCATCTCGTCCAGAAGATCTGGATGATTCGTTCGGTTTGGTTGATGGTCAGTACCAGTTAACCGAAGTTCAGGCGCAAGCCATACTCGATTTGCGGTTGCACCGCTTAACAGGCTTAGAGCAAGACAAAATTATTGCTGAGTACCGCGAGATTTTGGACAAGATCGAAGCGTATTTGCTCATCCTGACCGACCCCATGCGTTTGCGCGAAGTGGTTCGTCAGGAATTGGTGGACGTCATTGAGCAGTATGGCGATGAACGCCGCACCAAGATCCAGATCGATCACTCGGAAATGACCGTGGAAGATCTCATCGCTGATGAGCCGGTTGTAGTAACGCTGTCTCACGGCGGTTACGCGAAAGCGCAGCCATTGTCTGATTACCGTGCACAAAAACGCGGGGGTCGTGGAAAGTCGGCAACGTCCATGAAAGACGAGGATTTTGTTGACAAGTTGTTCGTTGCCAGCATGCACGACACGGTGTTGTTCTTCACCAGCGTCGGTAAGGTGTACTGGAAGCGCGTTTATGAATTGCCCGTTGCCAGCCGTGGGTCTCGCGGTCGCCCAATCGTAAACTTATTACCGCTGGGAGAGAACGAGCGCGTTAACGCGGTGTTAACGGTTCGCGAATACTCGGACGATCGTTATGTCTTTTTTGCTACCAGTAAAGGTGTGGTGAAAAAGACGTCACTGGCTGATTTCTCGAGGCCAAGGGCCAACGGCATCATTGCTATAGATTTACGGGTGGATGACTTTTTAATTGATGTTGCTTTAACTGACGGCGCGAGTGATGTCATGCTGTTGTCAAGCGGCGGCCGCGCCATGCGATTCAGTGATGAAAACGTTCGCACCATGGGCCGCACAGCTGCCGGTGTTCGCGGTATTAAAATGCCCGAAGAGGATTCAGTCATTGGTTTGATTATCGTTAGCGCTGAGGAAGCCAGTGATTCCATAGAAATACTGACGGCTACGCAGAACGGCTATGGCAAACGCACCGTGGTTACAGACTACCCAACGAAAGGCCGTGGCGGTATGGGTGTTATTGACATCAAAACGTCTGAGCGTAATGGGCCAGTTGTTGGCGCTGTGCGAGTAGGGCAGGAAGATCAAATTATGTTGATCACCGATGCAGGCACCTTGGTGAGAACTGCGGTGTCTGAAGTGTCTTCCTTGGGGCGAAATACTCAAGGTGTTCGCTTGATTCGTTTGTCAGAAGGCGAGAAGTTAGTTGAGATAACGGCTATCGATGAATCGGACGCCAACGCAGGAGAAGAGCACGAGTTACCCGAGAGTGACGGTCCTGAGTCTGAGACCAGCGAACTCGAAGCTGATGCATCAGGCGACACCGCTTCTGAAGGTTCGGATTCAACGGATGGATCCAATGATGAAACCTTAGACGGTTCTGAACATGCGGATGATGAGTCGGGTGATGGCGAGTAAGTCACCCGATGCGGTTACCGATGCAGTTATCGAGCTCGATAGAAAAATAAATGATCTGATCGCCCAGCGCGTAGC
>JAHDCO010000025.1:0-42318 GCA_020629835.1 Granulosicoccaceae bacterium | reverse complement strand
GTTCCAACATTTGCCGAAATTTTTTCCGCGATAGACAACGGTACGGCTGACTACGGTGTTGCACCCATTGAAAATTCAACCGAAGGTGCCGTAAATCAAACTCACGATTTGTTGGTGGATAACGATTTGCAAATCTGCGGGGAAGTGCGTTTGCGCATTCGTCATAGCTTGATGAGCCAATGCGAGACACTCTCTTCTATTCGCGCAGTCCATGCGCATCCTCAATCCTTAGCGCAATGTCGTCAGTGGTTGCAGCAGAACGTACCTAATGCCGTGACGGTCAGTGAGTCCAGTAACGCCGCAGCTGCAGTGTTGGCAAAGCAATCGTCACCAGAAGAGGGTATCGCCGCCATAGCGAGTGCATCTGCAGCGGATCGTTTCGAGCTCTGTTCTTTGGCTCAGGGTATTGAAGACATTGCCAACAACACTACGCGATTTGTTGTCCTTGGCCGTCACCAACCAGCGCCCACCGGGCACGATGCGACCTCGCTGCTGATCAGTGCTCCGCATAAGCCGGGCGGCTTACGTCGAATGCTTCAACCACTCGAGGATGCCGGGGTCAGCATGACACG
This sequence comes from Granulosicoccaceae bacterium, assembly GCA_020629835.1. GTDB lineage: Bacteria > Pseudomonadota > Gammaproteobacteria > Granulosicoccales > Granulosicoccaceae > Granulosicoccus. The sequence goes on along the minus strand of JAHDCO010000025.1, from coordinate 41,746 downwards.
CATTGAGTCGCGTCCCGCGCGCACGCAACTTTGGGAATACCTGTTCTTTATTGATGTCACCGGTCATTGCCAGGACCCGGAATTAGCTGACGTATTAACTCGGCTTAAAGAGGAGACGCCGCTGGTGCGTGTGTTGGGTTCCTACCCACGGGCTGCGCGATGACTCAGCGTATTGTCACGGTAGGCCTTGGGCTTATCGGCGCGTCGTTCACATCAGCCTTAAAAAAAACGGATTTCTCTGGCCACATAACCGCCGTGGTAAGAAATGCTGCCACCGGCCAGGAAGCTGTCGATCTCGGCTTGGTTGACACCTACTCAACGGATGTTGCTTCGGCCGTCCAGACGGCCGATGTGGTGATGTTGGCGGTACCGATGTTAGCTATGGAGCAACAACTCAACGCCATGGCCGCCACGTTGCCCGATACCGCCATTGTGACTGATGTTGGCAGTGTTAAACAGCCGTTTGCTGAGCAAGCGTTGGCAGCGTTAAGTCATCCTGAGCGCATCGTTCCAGCACATCCGATCGCTGGAAGTGAAAAGTCGGGTATGCGGGCTGCCAACAGTGCATTGTTCGAAAATCGTCGGGTGATCGTCACGCCACTTGAACAATCCGCCGATCGGCACATAGCCACTGTTAAGGCTTTGTGGGAAAAGGTAGGTGCCGTTGTTGAAGAGCTGGCGATTGATCACCACGACCGAGTGTTGGCTCATACCAGCCACGTGCCACATGTTCTTGCGTTTGCTTTGGTGGACGCCTTAGCTAAGCAGCAGGAGGTGGAGGAAATCTTTCGCTATGCTGCCGGCGGTTTTCGTGACTTCAGTCGCATAGCCTCCAGCGATCCGGTGATGTGGAGTGATATTTGCCGCACTAACCCTACCGCTATATTAGAGTCGCTCGATCAGTTTAGTCACCACCTTCAGCAGATTCGGTCTGCCATAGAAACAGGCGATGGCGATACACTGGAACGCACTTTTGAACGCGCTCGAACAGCGCGCAACACTTACTCCGACGTTCAATCATGAGCAATGCAGATCAACGGCCCGAAGATACCGTTACTTTCACAGTAGAACCTGGCGGCACGCTGAACGGCCCCGTGTTTGTCCCGGGTGATAAATCCATGTCGCATCGCGCCATTATGTTTGGCAGCATCGCCGAGGGTGTCACTGAGGTTAGCGGCTTCCTGAATGGTGAGGACTGCCTGAGAACCCGGGCGGCCTTTGAAGCCATGGGCGTTCGGACCGAAGATTCCAGTGACGGCGATGTCATCATTCACGGCCAAGGATCCTCTGCATTGACGCCAGCCAAGGCGGCCATTGATCTGGGTAATTCCGGCACCGGCATGCGATTACTGGCTGGATTGCTTGCCGGCATTGGCGTGCCAGCCACGTTGACAGGCGATTCATCATTAAGCGTTCGACCGATGCGTCGAATCACAGACCCCTTGTCGGCCATGGGTGCGAAGATAGCTACCGAGCCAGGTGGCACACCACCCATTCAAATTGCGGGTGGGCATGCGCTGACGGGTATGGACTATGTCTGCCCGATGGCCAGCGCACAAGTTAAATCCGCTGTCCTGCTGGCAGGCCTTCATGCAAAGGGCACCACCCGAGTCACTGAGCCCGGCGTTACTCGCGACCATACAGAACGGATGCTTAATGGCTTCGGAGTAGAGGTTGTCTCCAAGGATTTGGTTGCATCGATTGAGGGTGGGCAGACACTCAAAGCGACGAAGGTTGATGTACCTGCCGACATTTCATCGAGTGCATTTTTCCTGGTTGGTGCGGCTATGACTCCCGGCTCAAACGTTGTCTTAAAAAATGTTGGGGTTAATCCAACGCGTACCGGGGTCATTGACATCCTTCGCTTGATGGGGGCGAGCATCGAACTGGAAAATCCCAGGGAGTCCGGTGGTGAGCCCATTGCTGATTTGGTCGTGAAAGGTTCTCAGCTTCAAGGCATCAGCGTGCCAGAATCGCTTGTGTCTTTAGCGATTGATGAATTCCCAGCGCTGTTTGTGGCGGCAGCTTGTGCCACTGGAACCACCGTGGTCACGGGTGCAGAGGAGCTGCGAGTAAAAGAAACTGACCGCATCGCTGTTATGGCAGATGGCCTCAAAATCCTGGGTGTGGACATCACACCCACAGAAGATGGTGCAAAAATCGTCGGTGGAACACTGCAAGGCGGAGTCGTCGATAGTGTGGGTGATCACCGCACAGCCATGGCGTTTTCCATGGCGGCACTTCGTGCTGAGGGCACTATCACTATCAAAGATTGTGCGAATGTGAATACCTCATTCCCGGATTACGTGGGAATCGCTTCAAAAGCCGGCTTGAAAGTGTCCGCTGCCCGAGGTGTTGCCCCAGGTGCTACCCAGGGCGCTGCGCAATGACAGGCCCAGCAGGCCAGCCTGAGCAGCATCCCGTAATTACGATCGACGGTCCATCCGGTGCGGGAAAAGGAACCGCGGCGGCTGCGCTGGCGGAAGCTCTGTCCTTTCATTTGCTCGACAGTGGTGCGGTCTACCGTGTAGCAGCGCTGCACGCGGTCCGTTGCAAAGCTGATCTGACCGATGAGGCATCGGTTCTGGCGGCGCTGCGAACAATGCACGCGCAATTTAAACCACGCGGATTAGACGGGGTTGACGTGTTCCTTTCGGACGAAAACGTCAGTCAGGAAATTCGTACCGAAAAAGCGGGCAACGCGGCCTCTCAAGTCGCAGTCATGCCGGCTGTGCGCTCTGAGCTATTGGACGAACAACGAGCGTTTCGGCAAGCCCCAGGGCTCGTTGCCGATGGTCGGGATATGGGAACGGTGGTCTTTCCGGACGCTCAGCTCAAAGTGTTTTTAACCGCCTCGCCGGAACAAAGAGCTTCTCGACGAGCTAAGCAGTTGAAAGACAAAGGAATTACCGCTAACATAGCGGGGTTAGTAGATGAGATAAGTGAAAGGGATCAGCGAGACGCGTCTCGCACCCACTCGCCACTCATTCCTGCTAAGGATGCAATCGTGATCGAATCCAGCGATTTGAACGCTGATGAGGTGATCGCCCGTATTCTTGAGGCATGGCGTCAAGTCTCCTAAACCGTTTGCCGGAAAATTAAGTCGGTACGGCTGCAAGTGAAAGCATGGGTGGAAGCTCGGCTGAAAGCTCGGGTAAATGCACGGGCCCACATTTGCATATTGCTTTTATCAACACGCCAACGCTGGATGCGTTGGTTTTACTTAAAAACCACCCAGTTCATCGGATCTGAACTGCGTGACTGTATACCCTCCTAGGTTATTAACTTAATGTCTGAATCTTTCGCAGAACTCTTTGAAGAGAGTATCTCCAACACTGAAATGAAAACCGGTTCCATTCTTTTGGGAACCGTTGTTGATGTAACTGGCAGTTACGTTATCGTCAATGCTGGCCTGAAGTCAGAAGGCGCAGTTCCTATTGAGGAATTTGCTGCTGAAAATGGTGAGATGAACATCGCCATTGGCGACACCGTTGAAGTTGCACTCGACTCTATTGAAGATGGCTTTGGTGAAACGAAGTTGTCTCATGAAAAAGCACGTCGTGCTCGTTCCTGGACCATCCTTGAAAAAGCACAAGCCAATGATGAAATCATCAAAGGCAACATCACCGGAAAAGTTAAAGGTGGATTCACGGTTGAAGTGTGTGACATCCGCGCATTCCTGCCTGGCTCACTGGTTGATGTCCGTCCCGTACGTGACACCAGCTACTTAGAAGGCAAGGAACTGGAATTCAAAGTTATCAAGTTGGATCAGCGTCGCAACAACGTCGTTGTATCTCGCCGTGCCGTAGTTGAAAGTGAATACAGCGCAGAGCGCGAAGCGTTACTTGAGAACTTGCAAGAAGGTCAAGAGATCGTGGGTATCGTCAAGAACCTCACCGATTATGGTGCGTTCCTGGACCTCGGCGGCATCGATGGCTTGTTGCACATCACCGATATGGCTTGGAAGCGTGTGAAGCATCCATCCGAGGTGGTTGAAGTTGGCCAGGAAATGCAAGTTAAAGTACTTAAGTTTGATCGCGAACGTAATCGTGTATCGCTTGGCTTAAAGCAACTGGGTGAAGATCCTTGGGTAGATTTGACTCGCCGTTATCCTGAGAACACACGTCTGTTCGGTAAGGTAACGAACATTGCCGACTACGGTTGTTTTGTTGAAATCGAAGAAGGCGTTGAAGGTTTAGTGCACGTGTCTGAAATGGACTGGACTAACCGCAACGTTAACCCGAACAAGGTGGTTGCGCTAGGCGACGAAGTTGAAGTCATGATCCTGGACATTGATCAAGAACGTCGTCGAATATCTCTGGGTATTAAGCAGTGCAAGCAAAACCCATGGGAAGAGTTCAGCGAATCCTTCAACAAGGGTGACAAGGTTGCCGGTACCATCAAGTCCATTACAGACTTCGGTATCTTCATCGGCCTGGACGGTGGCATCGACGGTTTGATTCACCTGTCTGACTTATCTTGGAATGACACCGGCGAAAATGCGGTTCATAACTACAAGAAAGGTGATGAGCTCGAAGCCGTTGTCTTGGCGGTTGACCCAGAGCGTGAGCGTATCTCGCTAGGTGTTAAGCAGATTGAACGTGACCCGTTTGGTCAGTTCATTGCAGATAACCCTAAGGGCAGCATCGTCTCGGGTACCGTACGTGAAGTGGACACAAAACATGCCGTCATCGATTTAGGTGAAGGTGTAGAGGGTGTTCTGCGTGCCAGCGAAATTTCGCGAGATCGTGTTGAAGACGTGCGTCATCACTTCAAAGAAGGCGATACGGTTGAAGCGAAGTTCACGGGTACTGATCGTAAGTCTCGTATGCTGAGCTTATCGATCAAAGCCAAGGACTACGAAGAAGAAGCCGAAGCAATGAGTGATTACTCCAGCTCACAAGGTGAGTCGGGTAGTGCTGGTACCTTGGGTGACCTGCTGAAAGAACAGTTAGGTGATCGCGGTACCGACGGTGGCAACGACGCTTAATAAGCGCGTTAACATTTGAGATTGAATCCCTGACGACGGCCATGGAGGGCCTGTCAGTTCGCCCATGAGAGAACGCATCGCATGAGTGACGACAACACAAACGACACAAGCTTGACCAAGTCAGACTTGATCGAGAAGCTTGCTAACAGCCAAGGCCATCTTGAACGTCGGGATGTTGAATTGGCAGTGAAAGGGATACTGGAGAAAATGAGTGCCGAACTCGCCAGTGGAAATCGAATAGAGATCCGCGGGTTCGGCAGCTTCAGTCTGCATTTTCGGGCGGCGCGAATAGGCCGAAACCCTAAATCCGGTGATGCTGTGGCCCTTGCCGGTAAACACGTTCCGCACTTTAAACCGGGTAAAGAACTCAGAGAGCGTGTTGATTCTGCAGGCTCAAACAATGATGACGATCACTAGATCGCGACTGGCGTATACGTGCTAGACCTTTTGTGGTTCTTGCTACCCGTTGCAGCAGCGGGTGGTTGGTTTGGGGCTCGACGCAGCGCCGCTAAATCACATGATGCTTTCTGGGATCATGCCCAGAATTTCCATAAAGGCCTGAACGTTCTACTAAACGAACAAACCGATAAAACCGATGAGGTTTTGTTTGCAAATTTAGGCGACCTTAATCGTGACACTGCCGAAACGCATTTGGCGTTGGGTAACTTCTTTCGTCGCCGGGGTGAGGTCAACCGCGCGATTCATTTGCACCAGCAGTTGATGGAAAAGAAGGAGCTCGGTGAAGCCATTCAAGCTGCCGCGCGCTATGAATTGGCAAGAGACTACGAGTCGGCTGGGTTACTGGACCGTTCTGAAGAAACCTTTCAAGCTTTACTTGACTCCGGCTTACGCGCCGAAGATGCGTGCAGGAGTCTAATGCAGTTGTATGAGCGGGGCCGTGACTGGGAACAAGCTGGAAAGATTGCCCAGCAAGCGCTGACTTTGGCCACTTCGGCCGGAGACGCAGAGCGCGCTGATCAATTGCGCTACCGCATGGCGCATTACCAATGTGAGCTAGCCGAAGAGGCCCGTCAAACGGGCTATGCGGATGAAGCTCAGCATTTGCTGGTGCAAGCTAATGACACTTACCCCGGCGGTGCTCGAGCGCAACTGCAATTGGCACAATTTGCCTGCGATTTAGGCCAGTGGGAAAAGGCCGTTGAGCATTTCGAACAGGTTGAAAATGCGCAACCCAAATTGCTCCCGGATATTATCGAGCCCTGGTTGAAAGCGCTCAGTGAATTGCAGCCAGCCGATGAAGACAATCCTGCTTTAGAAGGTTTCATTGAAAAGATAGCTGCGAGACGCAACGCCTATTCAGTTATCCGTGCTACGCGGCAAGTCATTGCACAGCGTAAGGGACAAGACGCTGCCAACCGCTTTTTTAAAGATCAAATTTTGCAGCGTCCGTCGCTAAAAGGGCTGCGTGATTGGGTATCGGATCAAATCGAAATTGCCCCGAGTTCTGAACGTGAAAAAGTACAGGTCATTCGAACGCTGTTGGATGAGGTGATTGAAGACAAGGCGCAGTATCAATGCACATCCTGCGGATTTAAAGGCAACCAGTTGCACTGGCGCTGCCCAAGTTGTGGTTCCTGGGATACCGTGCAAACCATCATTGGAGCAGAAGGCGAATAATGCAAGGCAGCAGAATTATAACGGCGTTGGATTTCGTGAGAGCCGAAGACGCACTGGCTTTTGTGGACTCTATTGATCCAACCTTGTCTCGCGTAAAAGTTGGTAAAGAGCTATTCACGCGCGCAGGCCCAGAAGTCGTTAACGCTCTGCACAGCCGGGGATTCGATGTATTTCTGGATTTGAAATTCCACGATATTCCTAATACGGTTGCAGGTGCGATAGCAGCGGCCTGTGATTTAGGTGTTTGGATGGTTAACGTGCACGCATCTGGCGGCGCGCGCATGATGGAAGCAGCGGTGACAGCTAGAGAGAAAGCTGCTGCCGATACGCTGTTGATAGGTGTGACTGTTTTAACCAGTATGACGGACGACGATGTACGTAGTATTGGTGTGCAAAACACGGCAGCAGAACAAGTGCTGATGCTCGCACAGCTTACACAGCAAGCCGGCTTAGACGGTGTGGTTTGCTCTGCCCACGAAGTGCCTGCTATTCAACGCGCTGTAAGCGCTACGGCAGAAACCGATTTCCTTTCGGTGACACCGGGTGTCAGGCCACAAAGCCTGGGTGAAAGTGATGATCAACGTCGTACGATGACGCCACGCCAAGCCGTTGATAACGGTAGCGATTACCTGGTGATAGGGCGCCCGATAACACAGTCCGCTGAGCCCAATCAAACACTAACCTCTATTTATAACGACTTAACCGACGCTCACACGAGCGATTAACAGGCTTTACTTATGGCAAGTCACAAAGTGTTTATTTCAGCCGAGCAGCTGATGCAGGACTCGGTTGAATTGGCCCAACAAATCCTGGAAAGTGATTTCCGACCGAATTACATTGTCGGCGTGTGGCGTGGGGGTACTCCAGTAGGCATCGCGGTTCAAGAAACGTTGGATTTTTTTGGAATTGAAACTGATCATATTTCGATTCGAACATCCAGCTACCGAGGCATTGAAAAGCAACGATCCCGAGTGCGCGTACATGGCTTGTCTTATTTGACCAAACAACTGAACGCAGAAGATTCACTGTTGATTGTGGATGATGTATTCGATACGGGCTTAAGTGTGCAGGCAATCGTCGAAAAGATTCACGGCCGCGCCAGAAGAAATTCGCCTGAACGAATCAAAGTTGCAACAGCCTACTTTAAGCCGACAAAAAATAAGACCGACATGCTGCCTGATTTTTACGTGCACGAAACACCTGAATGGTTGGTGTTTCCGCACGAGGTGGATGGCTTAACCCGGGATGAGATCCGAGCGCATAAGCCGTATCTTGATAAGGTTATTAATGCGCTTGATGGCAAGCTATCGCCAACTAAAATGGCGAATGGCGAGTGAGTGGTAGTCAATCACACATAGCTTCGGGAAGCGGCGGAAAGCGGTTAGCGCTCGTTTGGATTGGCGAAACTTTGGTGTGAGGTTTTTTACTTAAACTTCCACTTCGGACCAGTTCTATGGCAACCCGCGCGGCCTTGGTCGACTCGTGCCGGGCATTCCACTTCATCGTAGGCTGAATTAGCGGGGCCGTTGCCGCATTGTACGTCGTTGTACAGAGCGTCGGCAAATTGCTGACCTGGGCCTGTTTCAATTAAATTGGCAACCTGTCTTACGGTAACTAACTGTCCGGTTGGTGTGCGCGTGGTTTTCTCCCATACCCCATGATCACCGTTGGTCTGCATATAGCAAACACCGTTGTACGCGTATGAGTCGGCCCACGATTCTTTGGGTATGGGGCCGGTGTAAACAGAGGTAGTCTGAGGTGTACTGCTGGTTTGAGTGGATACACTGTTTGCATTTGGGGCACCTTGCCCGATAACACCAGAACTGCATGACCAAGCACCGCCAAGTGGATCGCAATCCACTCGTGGTGCCAGACAGGAGGCGTCGTAAGCCTCGATGGCGTCAGCCAGATTCGCCCCGGTGGCGTAACACTCACTGGTACTGGATTCAGGGAGCACAGGAACGGGAGCAGGGTCAGGTAAAGGCACCGTAGTGGTTGTTCCATTCGCAGCCGTGGTTGATGTGGTCGTACTGTTACCTCCAATCCCTGGAGCATTAACACCCACTTGTTCACTGGAACAATACCAATCACTGCTACCCGCGACAGGATCGCAATCAGCTCGTGGTATGTTCGGACAGCTTTCCGCGTACAACGCTTTAGCTTCGGCTAAGTTGCCACCTGTGATACCGCACTCATTGGCGGTGTTAGCGTGAGCCTCGCCACCTATGAGCAACACCATCAAGATTGCACTGACGTACTTGGTCATTTGAGCGTAACCCGTTAACTGTTCGCATCAAGTACTCGCCAACGAATGGCTCGCTGCTAGTACTTTCGAATAGCGTAGGGTGGACCAATCGACAGTGCGATAACGTTATTACCCACACACTTTGACCGATGGTCAGATTAAGCTTTACGCAAAACTTGAAATGGTTAGCTTTTTTATACGTGTGGCAATTGCCAATTAGCGGCTAAGAGCAGCACCGGTATCGGCATCGAAAAGATGCAAATGATGGTTATCGAAATCAAAGCGTTTAGCACCCGGGCTGTTTGGATCGACAATTCCCGGTAAACAAACGGTGAATGCCACATCGGTGCCCTGGAGTTTACCGTGCTGCAATGTGGTTGCCCCCAACGGCTCAATATAACCAACAGCCATGTCAAGGGGCCCTTGATCGGCAGGATAGAGGTGTTCAGGACGAACACCCGCTTGCACCGGTCCCGAATGTTCCGTGCTGACGGGTAGTGTTGCTCCGTTGTCTAACCTCAAGGTTTGATTTTCGATGTAACCACGAAATAAATTCATGGCCGGGCTACCAATGAATTGAGCGGCGAACAGTGAAGCTGGTTTTTCGTAAACCTCCAGTGGGGTGCCGATTTGCTCGGCGCGGCCGCCGTTCATTACAATCATTCGGTCGGCCATGGTCATGGCTTCTACCTGATCGTGTGTAACGTACAGCGACGTTACACCTAAACTGGACTGTAGCTCCTTAATTTCCAAACGCATTTGCACGCGCAGCTTGGCATCCAGGTTTGATAGCGGTTCATCAAATAAGAAAACAGACGGCTCACGCACAATGGCTCGGCCCATAGCAACCCGCTGACGCTGACCGCCAGAAAGCTCTCTGGGTTTTCTATCCAGATAGTCGGTTAACTGTAATCGCTCAGCGGCTGCGTTTACTTTCTCTGCCCGAACGGCAGCAGGTACTTTGGCCACTTTCAACCCGTAAGCCATATTTTCCCGCACGTTCATGTGCGGATACAGTGCGTAATTCTGGAACACCATAGCAATGTCACGATCCATAGGTTCAAGATCGTTCACGACTTTTCCATCGATAGCAATTTCCCCATCGGACACGGTTTCTAATCCGGCCACCATTCGCAGTAGCGTGGACTTACCGCAGCCCGATGGACCAACGATAACGATGAATTCACCGTCGCTTATCTCTACAGATACGCCATGAATGACGTCGGTTTTGCCAAAGCTTTTCTTGACCTGTTTGATGCTGAGAGTTGCCATATTATTTTTCGCTATCAACCAAACCGCGGATGAACAGTTTCTGCATGGAGACGACAATCACGACCGGCGGCACCATTGCCAGGATGGAGGTAGCCATGATGACTGGCCAATCGGCAACATCGTCGCCCGAGGGAAACATTTGCTTTATACCCATAACGATTGTGTTCATTTCTGGGTCTGTCGTAATCAGCAATGGCCATAAGTATTGATTCCAGCCGTAGATGAACAGGATGACAAATAACGCGGCAATGTTGGTTCGGCTCATGGGGACGACAATGTCTATAAAAAAGCGCATGGGGCGTGCCCCATCCAATCGTGCCGCCTCAGTAAGTTCATCTGGAATGGTCATGAAAAACTGACGAAATAAGAATGTAGCGGTTGCCGAAGCAATGAGCGGAAATATCAAACCTGAGTAAGTATTAAGCAGGCCAAACCCGGCTATAACTTCATATGTAGGTACGATACGCACTTCAACAGGCAGCATCAGCGTAATAAATATCAGCCAGAAAAATACCGTACGACCTGGAAACTTGAAATACACGATGGCAAAGGCCGACAGCAACGAAATGATGATCTTTCCAACGGCAATGCCAATCGCCATGATCAGAGAGTTGATTAACATCGTTAGAACAGGCACGTTTACGCCTGAGGTTAGTGCTTTACTGTAGTTGGCGAAGAACTCGCCACCTGGCAGCAAAGGCATGGGTGGCTGGGTAATTTCCTGTTGCGTTACGGTAGACGCGACAAATGCCAGCCAGATTGGAAAGAAGACGATCAGTACGCCAAAAATCATCAACGCATGGGTAAGCCATAGGCTTCGCCCGCGCTTTTCCACCATACCCGTAGATTCTTTAGTGGCCATCAGTAATGCACCCGCTTCTCAATGAATTTGAATTGAAATACGGTTAGCGCACCCACGACTACTAACAGCACGACAGATTGAGCTGCTGAAGATCCCAGGTCTTGCCCGACGAAACCGTCGGAAAAAACTTTGTAGACGAGGATTGTCGTTGCCTGCTGCGGCCCACCCGAGGTGATGGTGTGTATCACGCCAAAGGTTTCAAAAAAGGCGTAAACGATATTGACCACCAATAAGAAGAACGTCGTGGGTGATAAAAGGGGTAACACGATGGTGAAGAAACGTCGCCAAAATCGTGCACCATCAATCGCGGCTGCTTCAATCACTGAACGAGGTACCGCTTGTAGTGCAGCAAAAAAGAACAGGAAGTTGTAACTGATCCTGCCCCAGGCTGAAGCCACAACCACTAAACCCATTGCTTCGCCTTCATTAAGTACATGGTTCCAGTCATACCCGAGTTGACCCAGGTACCAGGACACAACACCCACGCGAGTATTAAACATAAATAGCCACAACACGCCGGCTACCGCTGGTGCAACGGCGTATGGCCAAATCAGTAACGTTCGGTAAGTACCAGCGCCTTTGATCAAGCGATCAGCAAGTACTGCGAGAAGTAACGCAGGCACCATGGAAACCACGGTGACGAGGGTTGAAAAAACAGCGGTGGTGAAAAAAGAGGCGCGGTAATAAGGGTCGCTGAAGAGGTACTCAAAGTTACCCAAGCCTACAAATTGAGAGGACAAGCCGAATGGGTCAGGGATAAACAATGATTGGTATAGCGCTTGTCCGGCAGGGTAAAAAAAGAATACGGCTGATATGAGCAGTTGTGGCAATACCAACAACATGGGTAATAGCCAGCCGTTGAACGTGACACGTTTTTGCATAAGATGCTTACAAGCGGTTAAGCCCTAACTCAACCGTGTAGTACCAGTTGAGTCAGGGCGAATAGGCGTTCAACAACGCAAGGAGCAAAACGAACGGTTTCGTTTAACGGCTTGCTTGTTCGAAACGCCGCAACAGTTTGTCACCACGTTCTGCGGCACTGTCTAACGCTTCTTGTGCAGATTTATCGCCAGACCAGACGGCTTCCAGCTCTTCATCTATGATGCCTCGAATCTGGTCAAATGAACCCAACCTCAGACCTTTAGAATTGGCCGTTGGTTCGTTGGCAGTCATTTGGATTACCGCAACGTCAGTGCCTGGGTTGGCTTCATAAAAACCATCAGCGCGAGTTTTGTCGCCAGCGGCTTTAGTAATCGGCAAGTACCCAGTGTCCTGGTGCCACTTAGCCTGTACATCCGGTGAAGATAGGAAGTTAAGGAACGCAGCAACACCTTTGTATTCGTCCGCTTCATGTCCGGCCATAGCCCATAGAGACGCACCACCAATGATGGTGTTCTGCGGTGCACCGTCCACACCATCCCAGTAGGGAAGTGGGCGCACTGAGAAGTCGAACTGCGCTTCGGCCTTTATGCCTGCATATCCGGCAGAGCTTTCAGTGAACAGTGCACATTCGCCCGAGCGGAAATTTGCTCCACCTTCGTTGCGGCGGCCAGCATAGAAGAATTTGCCGTCTTGCGCCCAATCGCCCATCGCTTGAATGTGTTGAACTTGAACGGGCCCGTTCAGGGCAAGTTCGGTATCGGCGCCTGCAAAACCGTTGTCTTGTGTGGCGAACGGTGTGTTGTGGTACGCCGATAAATTTTCCAGGTGAATCCAACTTTGCCATGCTGTGGTTAACGGGCATTCACTTCCGGCTTCTTTTAACTTGCCAAGAACCTCATCCACTTGTTGCCAGGTAGATAAATCAACCGATGGGTCAATTCCCGCCTCGCTTAATGCATCGTTGTTTACCCATAACACGGGAGTGGACGAGTTAAACGGTAGTGAGAGCATCTCCCCGTCGGTAGTGGTGTAATAGCCCTTTACCGAACCAATATACGCATCAGGATCAAAGTCAGCGCCAGCATCTTCCATTAATTGATGCACGGGTACGATTGCACCTTTAGCACCCATCATCGTGGCGGTACCCACCTCGAACACCATTAATAAGTGAGGTTGTTCCTGAGCACGAAATGCCGCTATTCCTGCGTTCAGAGTTTCTGAGTAGTTGCCCTTATGTGTCCCAACCACTTCATAGTCGTCTTGCGATGCATTGAAGGTTGAGATTTGTTCAGCCACTAACTCGCCCAAACGACCCGTGAAGGCATGCCAGAACTGAACATCTGTCGCAGCAAGCGCTTGGTTACCCCATAGTGTGGCTGCTGCAATGGTTGATGCTAAAAACGACTTACGGAATTTCATACTTCATTTTCTCCAAACAGTGATATGGGTGAAGTGAAAATTCAGGTAACCGCATTGTTTGCAAAATTGTTGTCTTATCGAATAAGTAAAAAGCCTGGACGATAAAATGGCGTGCGTTTAAACACGTTACCGGTGCTGTCACAGAGCTTACATGCTTACTCGATTGCGATTCCTGATGGCCAACTGAACGCTGTGTGTCAAACGTCCCAAGGTTACGGTACCCGAATTCACGCGAATCAGAAAATAAAACGTCAGTGTGTCAGCCTAATGAACGCTTAAGACAGTAGATCTGTGATTTGAAGTTAAGAATTCATCTGTTTGTCGTAAATGCAGTCTATTTGGCGCACTTGGTTGATTGCTTCGGTTAACTTATGCGTGAATAAGGTATCCAGCAGCTCATTTTGAAAACGTCTTTTTATAGTTACGGCGTAAAAAATTTCTGAGATACCTGGTAACTGCTCGACTTCAATCAGTTTCCCGTTTTGCAACTCGTCTTTCACAACGATGGGTGGTATCACTGCCAGCCCAACACCTTCCCGGGCCATGAGTCGCATCATCGCCATGTCATCAATTTCCGCTGCGATTTGAGGCACAACCCCTAAGCGGTGAGTCAGTGCATCAAAGCCACGACGCAGTCCACTTGATCGAGTCGGTAAGACGAGTGGTTGAGTTCTTAGCCGTTTGGCTAGGGTCGTTGCCTCGCCAAGCATCTCAGGAACACCAATTAAGCTCACCGGTTGTTCGTCTACGGTATGCGTTATAAAGTTGTGCAGTGCGTCTGTTTCGGGCGCTTGATTGGTTAAAACCAAATCTAACTGCATCGCAATCAGCGCATCCCACAGCTCTGCTGCACTTCCCGACCGAAGAATAATCTCAATATCCGATCGGCCGAGCAAAGGCCTCAGAAACGTTAATTGGAAATTACGTGAAAGCGTGGCAATCGCTCCTACCCGCAACGCCTGACGCTGAAGGCCTTCGCGCTTTAATGTTGACACCAATTCACTGCCAGTGGTGAATATGGTTTCCGAATACTCCAAGGCGATACGCCCCGCTTCGGTCAGATGCAGGGCGCGGGCGCGTCGTTCAAATAACGTTTGCCCAAGTCGCTCCTCTAATTGCCGGATCTGAGCAGACAGCGCTGATTGCGAGATGTTCAGCTGTTCGGCCGCCCGCGTCAAATGTCCCTCGCGAGCTACGGCATAGAAGTAATAGAGGTGGTGGTAATTAACATCTGGCATATCGTTCACTTTAACAGAACGATATAGACTTAAATATGTATTTTTATTATTTATAAGACTTCGTTATCGTCCCAGGCACTTTTGAAAGAGGTCCAGTTCGATGACATTTCTGCTACTACTCCCGCTAGCTGCTTCGGTTCTCTTGGCCGCCGTTGCAGCACTAGCGCTGGCGGGTAAATTTCAGCAAGCTCAGAACTTCGGTCTGATTGCCGAAAGCATCGCTTTACTTGCTTTTTTGCTGTCCTGCCTAGCTGCATTCGTCATGGTGGTATACGGCCCTGGCACCAGTGCTCTGCTTGGTGCAGGGGGTGTTGGCCTCAGTACGCGCTTGGATGCAGTGAGCGCCGTAATGTTTTGTTTGGTGACGTTTATTGGCTGGATAACGTTACGGTATTCACGCTCCTATCTCGTCGGCGAACAACGCTCGGACTATTTTGTCGGCTGGATGGCCGCAACACTTGCGAGCGTGGTGATGCTGGTTTCCAGCGGTAACCTTGTACAACTCGTGGTGTTCTGGATAGCGACCAGCCTCTGTCTACATAAGTTGCTGTTGTTCTATCCGAATCGGCTGTCGGCGGTGCGGGCCGCTCGAAAGAAATTTATGGTGGCGCGTTTGGCCGACGCTGCATTGGTTGTCGCAGCGGTACTGCTTGCCACGAGTTTTAACACCACGGATATTGCAACACTATTGAGTTTGGCGAAGGCGGGTAGCGCGACCTCGCTGGCTTTCTATGCCACCGCGTTGCTTGCCGTTGCTGCGGTGCTTAAGTCCGCTCAATTTCCGACGCATGGCTGGCTTACTGAGGTGATGGAAACGCCGACGCCCGTATCAGCGTTGTTGCATGCGGGGGTGATTAATGCGGGAGGATTTCTACTTATTCGATTCGCGGATGTCATGCTGCTTGTGCCAGGTGTGCTTGCTATCTTGGTCATAGTGGGCGGGTTTACTGCGATTTTTGCAGGCGCTGTGATGTTGGCGCAGTCTGCGATTAAAACGTCTCTGGCATGGTCAACGGTGAGTCAAATGGGATTCATGATGATGCAGTGTGGATTGGCACTGTTCCCGTTAGCGCTACTTCATATTGTTGCTCACTCGCTCTATAAGGCTTATGCGTTTTTAAATTCGGGCACGGCGGTAGTCGCGGTGAATAACAACCGTAGGCCGGGTCCAGTAGCTACGCCAACTATTAGAGCGGTTATTCGATCATTCGTTGTTGCTTTGATGATCTACGCCGCGATCGGCTTCGGAATTGGTTTCGATGATAAATCCCCACAAGCTATTGCCTTAGGTGCCATTTTAATTTTTGGTGTGGCGTACTTAATCGCACAAGGGTTTGCTGAAGACGCCCCTAAAGGTTTGACCGTTCGCGTGTGCCTTTACGCAGTAGCGGCCAGTATTAGTTATTTTCTTATTCAACGGCTGGCTGAACTTATCACTGCCAACGTATTGCCAAGTGTACCGGCACCAGGTCCGCTTGAATGGGCGCTTATAACCGTCGCGTTAATCAGCTTCGCTTTAGTTGCACTTGCCCAAGCGATGTTTCCGAATTGGTCGCACCATCCTGCCATGGCTGGTTTGCGAGTGCATCTTGCCAATGGTTTTTACATTAACGCGCTAAGCGACCGGTTAGTCGGTAGTTGGACTGTTATTGATCAGACAAATGCGGCGGCTACAGTGCGCCACAACACGCGAAACAAACATAAGGAGCTTTCACCATGAAGGACGGAACTTTTTCTACGATGGGACTGGGAATGCATTTAGTAACTGCGGTGAACAATGCAGCTAATCGAGTGCCACCGGCTTGGCCGCTAGATGCGTCGGTTGCTGTGAATCCGTTTCTTGGTGAGAATCAAGATACCCTGGCAAATGTTGCTGCTCGGTATGAACGCATCGCGGGTACAAGCGTGGTAATGCCGCGTGAGTGGTACCTCGCGAAAATAACTTCAGGAGATATTACAGATGATGATTTGCAGGAAGCTTTAGATGTATCTGCCTATAACGAGAAACCAGGTAACACGTTACAACTGAAAGCCGCTGCATCGAAGAGCGCTCGTGCACCACGCGCGTTAAGTACGATTGCAGAGCTGAGTGCTCGGTATACTCAAGTTGATTGGAACCGGTTTGTACAGGAACGCATTGGACTGTGGGCGAGTGGTTTTTTTGATCAAGGCCAGGCGTTATGGTCAACATCTAACGAAATGGGTGTATGGATGTCGTGGCGTTCGTGGGCAACACATGACGTGTCCCCGCAACTGTTGGGTTTAAACGATTTCTGTTATCGAGCCGATGAATTACCTGAGTCCGCGATGGACGCTATCACCCATTTTATGCAGGAGCTGGATGTGCCGGCAGAGGCTATCGATACGTACATGCATCAACTGTATTTGTCGTTAGGTGGCTGGGCACAATACGCGCGGCATAAGCTGTGGCAGTCAGAACTTGCTGGCGTATCCAACCCCATCATGATCGAATTGCTCGCTGTTCGCTTGTTCTGGGAGCACGAGTTATACCGTACGTACCATGGTGTTATAGGTGCAGCTTGGGCTGGGACGCTTCGTCAACATGCTGAGCCACTTGTACCCAATAAAGATCACATCATCGATGAGATTTTACAAGAAGCTGCTGAACGAGCCCATCAGAGAGTGCTTTATGAAGCCTTGATGTCGACCTGTTCTACGCAAGACGTGGTAACCAAAGAAACCTTGGATAACACAGAACGTGCAGCACCAAAACTTCAAGCAGCTTTTTGTATTGATGTACGTTCTGAAGTTTTTCGTCGAGCATTAGAATCCGTTGACAGTTCTATCGAAACCAAAGGGTTTGCCGGTTTCTTCGGTTTGTTTACAAAGCACAAACGCTATGCCTCGGATGTGGAAGAAAACCGTTTCCCGGTACTGCTCGGCGCTACACTAACGTCAGGTACCAAAAAACCTTACGACAACAAGTGTGATGGGGAATTATCACAACGTTACAAAGAGCGTGCTCATCGAGCTTGGGGCCGATTCAAACTGGCGGCAGTCTCATCTTTCGCATTTGTTGAGGCCATGGGCCCTGCGTATGTTGTGAAGCTTTTGCGTAATGCGTTTGGCATGCAGAAGATGACAGCAATTGATGCACATACTCCCGAACTAATCACTGGGCTTGATTCAGCTGCATCCATTGATGCAGCGGAAACTATTCTCAAAGCGATGTCACTAACGACTGGCTTTGGCCACATTGTGCTGATTACTGGTCATGGTGCTAACGTGGTTAATAATCCGTTTGCCAGCGGGTTGCACTGTGGTGCTTGCGGGGGATATGCAGGTGATGTCAACGCAAGACTACTTACCCAACTACTCAACCACAGCGACGTTCGTGCGGGTTTAAAAGAACGCGATATTGTGATTCCAGAGCAGACACTTTTTGTGGCAGCGCTGCACGACACAACCACTGACACCATCACGGTATTTGATCAAGACATAAACGCTGATGAACATAAAAATGCGTTAGTGCAAGTGAGAAGGTGGCTTGATGAGGCCACCGTACTATGTCGGGCGGAGCGTTGCGCAAAGTTGCCCGGCGCGAACAGCGCAAACGATGTACTAACAAGAGCCCGCAACTGGGCGGAGGTAAGGCCTGAGTGGGGCTTAGCTGGATGCCAAGCCTTTATTGCTGCGCCACGAACAAGAACGGCGAATAAAAACCTACAGGGTCGGGCTTTTTTACATGACTACGATTGGACGCTTGATAAAGCAAACAATTTCGCCACGCTGGAGTTAATCATGACAGCCCCTGTGGTAGTCGCCAGTTGGATAAGTCTTCAGTACTACGGATCGAGTGTTGCGCCTAAGCTCTTTGGCTCTGGTAACAAACTCTTGCACAATGTTGTTGGAGGATTTGGTGTGGTCGAAGGCAATGGCGGGACCCTACGCGTCGGGCTGCCATGGCAATCGGTACACAACGGACACACACTCGTTCATGAACCGGTGCGCTTGTCGGTTTTCATTGCTGCGCCAAAAGATGCGATGACCGCCATTCTTAAAAAGCATGCGGCCGTACGTGACTTATTCGACAACCGTTGGTTGCATCTATTCGCCCTGGACGATGATGGGCGTGCCATGGCGCGTTACGTCGGCAACTTGAATTGGGAGCCCGTCATTGAATCTACCAGTAACTACGTTAGCGAGGCAGCTGTTCCTGCCTAACGCAGACGAGTGAGTGGAGCCTCACCCGCAGGGACGCTGGTGAAGTGGTGCCGAAGGAGAGACTTGAACTCTCACTCTGTTGCCAGAACCGGATTTTGAATCCGGCGCGTCTACCGATTCCGCCACTTCGGCACGAAGGGGGCAGCACCTGTGGTGCAGGCGCATAGTATAACAGGCTGCGATTCTATTAAACTGACCGGGATGCAAACAAGTGACTTCTATTTCGATTTACCCGACGAATTAATAGCCCAATCCCCACTGGCTTCGCGAAGTGACAGCCGATTGTTACAGCTGGACGTCAACTCCTCGGTCACCCATCACGTAATTCGGGACCTTCCGGCCCTGCTGCAACCCGGCGACCTACTGGTGTTCAACAACACCGAGGTTATCCCGGCTAGGCTGTTTGGGCAGAAGGCAACCGGGGGAAAGGTTGAAATGCTGGTGGAGCGGGTTCTATCAGATACACAGTTGCTCGTGAAACTAAAGGCGAGTAAATCGCCAAAACCCGACAGTTATGTCAATTTTTTTGGTTTAAACCTGCGGGTTACAGGACGTCAGCAGGATCTCTTTGAGTTGAAGGCCACGACTGAGGACCTCGCTCGGCACCAAGTCGCCACCATAGCCCAGTGGTTGGACAACCATGGCGAACTGCCATTACCCCCCTACATCACCCGCACACCCGATGAGAGCGATCTGGATCGGTACCAAACCATCTACGCCTCAAAAAAAGGGGCAGTGGCAGCACCAACAGCAGGCCTGCATTTTGATCAACCACTGTTTGACGCCTTGAACGAGCGTGGTGTTAAAACTACTGAAATTACGTTGCATGTGGGTGCGGGTACGTATCAGCCGGTTCGTGCTGACGATATTCAAGAACACCAAATGCACGCGGAGCGTGTGATTGTTGATGAAGATACCGTGTCTGCTGTAGAAGCCACTAAACGTGCAGGGAATCGAGTGATTGCGGTGGGCACGACGTCTGTTCGTTCGCTGGAGAGCGCAGCGCTTGCGACGGGGTATTTGCAAGCGTATGACGGGGACACCGATATATTTATTTACCCCGGAAAGCGTTTTGCTGTGGTGGATGGTCTGCTCACGAACTTCCATCTGCCTGAATCCACATTGGTTATGCTGGTCGCTGCCATGGCGGGTACCAAACAGGTATTAGCCGCCTATCAGGAAGCAATCAACGAGCGGTATCGTTTTTTCAGTTACGGCGATGCCATGCTGGTGTGGCCCACGAATGATGAGCAGTGAATGTCTTTAAAGTTTGAGCAGCTCGGTCAGCAGGGTGCGGCACGTCGTGGCCGATTGCACTTCACCCGAGGCACCGTGGAAACTCCGGCCTTCATGCCGGTCGGCACGTACGGCACAGTCAAAGCCATGACCCCGGAAGAGCTGCGCACTATCAACGCCGAGATCATCCTGGGTAACACCTTCCATTTATGGTTACGCCCAGGCACCGAGATCATCAAAAAGCATGGTGACTTACACGATTTCATGCACTGGTCAGGGCCCATACTGACCGATTCCGGTGGGTTCCAGGTCTTCAGCCTGGCGGGTATGCGCAAAATCGATGAGTCGGGTGTGAAATTCCAGTCGCCCATTGATGGGTCGAAAGTGTTTCTGAGTCCGGAAGTGTCGATGCAGATTCAGCACGCATTGGGTTCCGACATCGTCATGGCATTCGACGAATGCACGCCGTTTCCTGCTACCCGTGAGCAAGCTGAAAAGTCAATGGAATTATCGATGCGTTGGGCCGTACGTTGCCTGGACGAACATCGGAAGCTGGAAAATCCGAATGCCTTGTTCGGCATTGTGCAAGGCAGCATGTACACCGATTTAAGGGAACGCTCCAGTGCTCAATTAGTTGACTTGGATCTTCCTGGCTACGCTATCGGTGGCCTGGCGGTCGGAGAGCCAAAAGAAGAGCGCGAACGCATGCTGGATGAAACCGTGCATTTTTTGCCGCGCGAAAAACCTCGGTACCTGATGGGCGTGGGTAAGCCGGAGGACATTGTTGAAGCGGTTCGCCGCGGTGTCGATATGTTTGACTGCGTAATGCCCACGCGCAACGCGCGCAACGATTATCTTTTCACCGTAGATGGCGATATACGGCTGAGAAACGCGAGATTTCGGGACGATACCGGGCCGGTTCACGAAGAATGCGGGTGTTACACATGCCAGCATTACTCAAGGGCCTATCTCTACCACCTATCCAAGTGTGGGGAGATATTGAGCGCTCGGCTCAATACCATTCATAACCTTTATTACTATCAGCAATTGATGCAAGGCATTCGAGAGGCTCTGGACGCCGGTGAATTTGATCGCTTTGTCACCAACTTCTATGCCCGCCGTTCGAGTGGCGTGGTGTAGTCGGGCCTGTGGCATAATTGAAGGCTTGCTAATTCATCCCATCACGAGTCCCTCCAATGAGCCTTCTGGATTTCTTTGTTAGCCCAGCCTACGCCCAAGCTGCGGGTGGTCAACCTAGCGGTTTGATCCAATTTTTACCCATCGTGTTCATGTTGATCATCTTCTATTTCCTGATGATCCGTCCCCAGCAGAAGCGCATGAAAGAACACAAAGCGATGGTCGCAGCGCTAAAAAAGGGTGACGAAGTGGTTACCAACGGCGGCTTAGGCGGCACGCTAACCAAGGCAGAGGACGATGCATACCTCAGCATGAAGATTTCAGACGGAGTCGAAGTAAAAGTGCAGCGCCAGTCCATTGCTGCTCTGCTGCCAAAAGGCACCTTGAAAAATTCTTAGCCAATCACCAGCTAAACTTATTCGTTATTGCCCCGTACCCTCGGGGCTTTCGCTGTTATAGGCAACCATGACTAACACCAACCCGCTCTGGAAAGTGCTGCTATTGGCTGGGGCACTCGTTATCGGCGCTTTGTTCGCGCTACCCAATGTTTTCGGTAGTGACCCGGCCGTTCAAGTGTCCTCTTCACAAGGCGATATGCCGGCCGAATTAACCAACACCGTTAAAAATGCACTCAGTAATGCTGGCTTTACGGATATCGAATACCGGGAAGAACCGGATCGACTGCTGGCGTTGTTTGCGAACGAAGACGACCAGCTTCGTGGGCGGGATGCCATTAGAGAGGTAACTGATGCTGCCGTAACAAACGTAGCACTGAACCTTGTTTCGGCAAGCCCGGCCTGGCTGAGAAGCTTTGCCGAGCCGATGTACCTCGGTTTGGATCTACGCGGGGGCGTGCATTTTCTCATGGACGTTGATATGGATGCTGCAATTGCCTCCACAGAGCAGGGCTACGTGTCGGATTGGAAACGGGAGGTTCGCCAGGCCCGAATTCGTGGCACGAACATTCAGTACCGTGACGGAAAAATAACCGCCAGATTCCGTAACGCTGAAGACCGAGACAACATGCTGCAGAACTTTAGCGCAGCCGGTCCCGAACTCTTTTTTACCCCGCGTGATGAGGACGAATTCTTCTTTATTGACGCCAACTTGTCAGAGGCTGCAGAGCGCGAAGAAAGAACCGGTGCGCTGCAACAGAACATCGTCACACTGCGCAACCGAATTAATGAACTGGGTGTTGCCGAACCTGTAATTCAGCAACAAGGCCTGGATCGTATCGTCGTGCAGTTACCCGGCGTGCAGGACCCTGCGAAAGCTCGGGAAATATTGGGTGCGACAGCAACCCTGGAATATCGCTTGGTTTATGGCAGTGAAACTGACTGGGCGAGCGCAGGCAATGGCGGCCCCGTACCACCAGATGCACGTTTGTATCGGCAGCGTGGGTCAGGAGCACCGGTATTGCTGCAGCGAGACATCATCGTTACCGGGGACCAAATAAAGGGCGCGTCAGCCGGTATTGATCAGCAGAGCGGTGGTCCAGCCGTATTCGTAAATCTCGACAGCGTCGGCGCGCGAAGCATGCTGGAGGTAACGCAGGAGAACGTCGGTAACCCGATGGCCGTTGTGTACATCGAGAAGAAGACATTCACCAACCTTGTCAACGGTGTAGAGGTAGAAGAGACCCGCGATATCGAAGAGGTCATCAGCATTGCAACCATCAACGACGTGCTCAGCCACCGTTTTCAAACCACCGGTTTGACTGCGAAAGAAGCTGCCGACATATCGCTGCTTTTAAGGTCTGGCGCTTTGCGTGCACCTATCCAGATTGTGGAAGAACGAACCGTTGGTCCCAACCTCGGTAAAGACAACATCCGTCAGGGCTTTTTATCAGCGATTGTTGGTTTGGCTGTTGTGATCGTTTTCATGAGTTTTTACTACCGGGTGTTCGGCATGATTGCGGGGGCTGCGTTGGTCATCAACGTGGTTTTGATCGTAGCCGTGCTATCAGCGCCTGGGCTTCAGGCTACGTTAACGCTGCCTGGTATAGCAGGCATCGTGCTCACCACCGGTATGGCGGTGGATGCCAATGTATTGATATTTGAACGAATACGTGAGGAGTTGAGAGCGGGGGCCGGCGTGCAGGCTGCCATAAACGCTGGCTACGACAAGGCGTTTATTACCATTGCCGACGCCAACATCACAACGCTCATCGCCGCGGTGGTCTTGTTCAGTATGGGTACGGGGTCTATCAAAGGTTTTGCAATCACATTGTGCATAGGCATCCTAACCTCAATGTTTACCGCGATTTTTGGCTCTCGGGTCATTGTCAATGCGCTTTTCGGCAAACGCCGATTAAAGACTTTGCCCATCTAAGAGATTGTCAGCATGCGTCAATTTGTAACCGAATCTAAATTCGACTTCATGGGTGGTAAAAAGCTCGCCTGGATTATTTCAGGTGTACTTATCACGGTCGCCATTGCATCCATCGCTATTCGTGGTTTGAACCTTGGTGTGGATTTTACCGGCGGATACACCATACAAGCGGCCTATGAAAAGGCGCCGGATTTGAATCTGGTGCGCAGCAGCTTGGTCGATGCCGGTTTTGAAGAGGCCGTGGTGCAAAACTTCGGTTCTAGTACAGAGATATTGATACGCATGGCGCCGCAGCCGGGTGCCTCAAATGTCGAAGTCAGCAACCAGGTTGAAGCCGCGTTGCAGCCCTCCAGTGATGCCGGGATTTCAATG
Organism: Granulosicoccaceae bacterium; assembly: GCA_020629835.1. Lineage (GTDB taxonomy): Bacteria > Pseudomonadota > Gammaproteobacteria > Granulosicoccales > Granulosicoccaceae > Granulosicoccus. The sequence goes on along the minus strand of JAHDCO010000025.1, from coordinate 17,939 downwards.
CAGCGTGTTGAGTTTGTCGGGCCTCAGGTTGGTGAGGAGCTTAGAGAAAAAGGTGGCTTGGCGGTATTGATGGCACTCTTTGGAATCGTGATTTACATCTGGTTTCGTTTCGAAAAGAAATTCTCAGTGGGCTCAGTGGCTGCGCTTGTGCACGATGTCATTTTAACCCTCGGCGTATTTGCTCTATTCCAGGTGGAATTTGACTTGACCATTCTGGCCGCTATCCTGGCGGTGATTGGCTATTCGTTGAACGATACGATCGTTGTGTTCGACCGCATTAGAGAGAACTTTCGCACCATGCGCTCGGGTACCCCGGCGCAAGTAATGAACGCTTCCATTAATCAAACGTTATCGCGTACCTTGGTGACATCGCTTACCACGTTGCTGGTGCTTTTTTCGTTGTTCATTTTTGGTGGCAAAATCATCAATGGATTTGCCCTTGCACTAATCATCGGCGTGGTTGTCGGAACCTACTCTTCCATCTATGTGGCAAGTACCGTGGTACTTTCTTTGGGAATTACCAAAGAAGAGCTAATGCCGGTTGAGAAAGAGGGCGCTGACCTGGAGTCCACTCCGTAAGTCAGCGCTTTTCGCTTTTCGCTTTTAGCTATTCGCTGTGCGTTGTGGTCAGTGCTAGGTGTGTTCCCGCAGCAATGCACCCATAGTTTGCAGCATCCCGTGATGTACTTTCGGAGTGCCCGCGATCAAGTTGCCTGAGTCAGCCCAGCTATCGCCACCGCGATAGTCGTTAACCAAGCCGCCTGCTTCTCTGACCAACAAAGCGCCTGCCGCAAAATCCCAGGATTGCAAACCACTCAGCCACGCACCATCCAACCTGCCAGCAGCAATGTAGGCCAGATCCAGCGCGGCTGAACCCGAGCGTCGTGTGCCTGAACAACGTCGGCTGAAGCCTTCGTAGACTGCCATATCAAAAGCTAAATCCTTATCTTGCGATACTGGAAACCCGGTAGCGATAAGTGCCTGGTCGAGTGCGGCTGCGCCGCTGACTCGAATACGGCGACCATCTAAATAGGCCCCATCACCTTTGCCGCCGGTGAAGAGTTCTTGCCGAACCGGGTCGTAAATAATTGCCTGGAAAGGGCGGCCGGCTTGATAGAGCGCGATTGATACGCTGAAGTGCGGAAAGCCGTGCATGAAGTTCATGGTGCCGTCCAGTGGATCCACAATCCACTGAAATTCAGAATCCGCATTGCCAAGTTGACCGTTTTCTTCGGCCATGATGCCGTGGTCCGGATAGGCTTTGAGTAGCGTTTGAGCGATCTCCGCTTCGGCCTCTTTGTCGACTTCGGTTGCGAAATCGTTATGGCCTTTTTTTTCTACACGAATGGCGTCTAGTCGCCCCATGTTTTTGGTGATTACTCGGCCGGCAGCGCGTGCGGCGCGAACACCGATGTTCAGCATCGGATTCATGGCGGTCTGTTTATCCAAGTTAAAGAGCGAAAGCAATCGCGAATTGTAGTCTTTATTCGCCATCGACGTGCGAGAGGTGATTTACACTTTCACCCTATGGAATTAGAAATTGTATTCGTTCTGGTGGGCACCACGCACACCGGAAATGTGGGTGCCGCTGCACGCGCTATGAAAACCATGGGTTACTCACAGCTTCGATTAGTGGATGCCTGTTCAAACAGAACGGATGAAGCGATTGCCCGCGCATCTGGCGCAAACGATGTTCTTTTGTCGGCCGAAAAATTCGACACGATTGAATCTGCCGTTGCAGACTGCCAAGCTGTAATTGGCACTAGTGCGCGGCCAAGAAATCAGTCGGTACCGATGCTCAGCAGCCGGGATTTACCCGCTACACTCGCAACTTTGCAGCAAACTGCTTACAGCACGAATCAAACAGTGAAAGTCGCCTTAGTTTTTGGCCGGGAGCGTTCGGGGTTGAACAATCATGAACTCGATCGCTGTACGCATTTAGTGCAAATACCCGTGAATCCGGAGTTTAGTTCGCTGAATCTGGGAAGTGCTGTGCAAGTACTTGCCTACGAGTGTTCCACCGGAATCCATGCAATCCGTTCAACAACAGACGTCACAAAAGCAACGGCGATTGCCGATAGTGCTGCCATGGAAAGACTCTTCGCGCATATCGAATCGGTTTGCAGCAAGACGGGATTTTTAGACCCTGAGAACCCTAAGCACCTGTTACGTCGGTTTCGCCACTACTTTGAACGAAACCGCCCCGATGAAACCGAAATGAATGTCTTCCGCGGGCTGTTGAGTTCGGTAGAAAGCGCCATATCGTCCAAACCCGAATGAAGCGTTGGTAGGCACGCCCATCGTATGGGTCTATGATGGTGCACCGGCGTTTGTAACCGCACTTGCGCATGCACTTGCACCCGCATTTGCAACCGCATTTGCAACCGCATTTGCAACCGCACAATCACGCTGATCGCGAGCAGAGTAAAAGATACTGGCTATGTGGACATTAATGAAAGAGGACGTCACGTGCATTTTTGAACGTGACCCGGCCGCGAGGAACAGCTTCGAGGTGCTAACGAGCTACTCGGGGGTCCATGCGATATTGATGCACCGTGTGAACCATTGGTTATGGAACAAAGGGGCGCGATGGCCTGCTCGTTTCATGGGTAACGTGGCTCGTTGGCTTACGGGCATCGAGATCCACCCTGGTGCGGTAATCGGCAGGCGTTTTTTTGTCGACCATGGAACGGGTGTAGTCATCGGTGAAACCGCAGAGGTTGGCAATGATGTGACGCTGTACCAGGGTGTGACGCTGGGCGGGCGTTCTACTAACGCCGGTAAGCGGCACCCAACCGTTGAAGACAATGTCGTCATCGGTGCTGGGGCCAAAATACTTGGGCCTTTCACCGTCGGGGAAGGGGCAAAGATTGGCTCCAATGCCGTTGTTCTGGAGGCCGTACCGTCAGGAGCGACGGTTGTAGGCATTCCGGGTCGCGTGGTTCGATGCAGAGACGCTAACGAACGTTGCCTGGAGCTTGTGGATGGTTCATCGAGTGAGGTTAAAGAGGCATCACGTGCGTTTGCTGCCTATGGCGTTGATACCACTGCAGAACCTGAGGAAGATCCGGTTGAAGCCTTGCGGGCTGAAATTCTTGAGCTCCGTCAAGAATTGGCGGCCTTGCGAGATGCGCAGGAAAATCGCGATAGCCGCTGCGGGTGACTGAACCTCTACGCTGAATCACTTATGCCTGAATTAATACTTGACTAAATTAGTCGGAAATGTGACATTACTGGCCTTGGACGGTAGGGGCTATGTATGAAGTTAACAACCAAAGGCCGGTATGCAGTAACCGCCATGTTAGATCTGGCGCTCCACGGCCAGGATGGGCCTGTTTCCCTTGCTGAGATATCGGCTCGCCAGGGAATCTCACTGTCTTATCTGGAGCAGTTGTTTGCAAGGCTCAGGAAGCACCAGTTGGTTTCCAGCACCCGCGGGCCCGGTGGCGGGTACCGGGTAGCCAGAGACCTGTCTGACGTGGTTATTTCTGAAATAATCACCGCGGTAAATGAATCAGTAGACGCTACGCAATGCGGTGGCAGAGAGAATTGTAATGGGCCAGGGCGGTGCTTAACACACGACCTTTGGGAAGGGTTAAGTGCTCAAATCGAGGAATTTCTCAGTGGCGTATCATTACAAGATCTGATTCACCAAGATAACGTACAGACTATATCCGTACGCCAACTCCGAGACACTATCCAGAGCCCTGTACCAGTGGCCGCTGGGGCGGCGTCGCGAGCTTAAACACAGTCAAATTTGAGGTTTGCAAACAGTGAGTTCATTGAACATCCCAATTTACATGGACTATTCGTCCACCACACCCGTTGATGAGCGTGTGGCTAAGAAAATGGGCGAGTGCTTAACCCAGCAGGGCTACTTCGGGAACCCGGCGTCACGCTCACACAGCTTCGGTTGGCAAGCTGAAGAGTTGGTGGAAGAAGCTCGTCAACACGTAGCAGCGTTACTGGGCGCAGATCCTCGCGAAATTATCTGGACATCCGGTGCGACCGAGTCAGACAACCTTGCGATCAAAGGGGCGGCGCATTTCAATGTCAAACGCGGTAAGCACATTGTCACGGTGAAAACCGAGCATAAAGCTGTGCTGGATACTTGCCGTCAATTGGAACGCGAGGGATTCGAAGTTACCTACCTCGACCCGATGGAAAATGGCCTGGTCGATCACGACCAGTTCCGTGCGGCGCTGCGTGATGACACAACGGTTGCATCCGTCATGCACGTGAATAACGAAATCGGTGTTATTCAGGACCTGAAAGCGCTTGGTGCTATTTGTCGAGAGAAAGGCGTTGTATTTCATGTCGACGCAGCGCAAAGCCCGGGCAAAGTGGCTATCGATGTCGAAGACATGAATGTAGATTTGATGTCACTGTGCGCCCACAAAGCCTACGGGCCGAAAGGTATCGGTGCGCTCTATGTGCGCCGCAAGCCCCGAATCCGACTGGAAGCGCAAATGCACGGCGGCGGGCACGAGAGAGGTTTTCGCTCTGGCACACTCCCCACCCATCAAATCGTGGGCATGGGCGAAGCGTTCCGGATCGCGCACGAAGAGATGGAAGCTGAAAACGAGCGCTTGTCAAAGCTCCGCGACCGTTTGCTAGACGGCATCAAGGATCTGGAAGAGATCTACATCAACGGTGATATGGAGCAGAGAATTCCAGGCAACCTGAATATCAGCTTCAGCTATGTTGAAGGCGAAAGCTTGATCATGTCGCTTAAAGATATCGCGGTTTCTTCTGGTTCTGCGTGCACCAGCGCCAGCTTGGAGCCTTCATACGTTCTGCGCGCTCTGGGTCGAGCCGACGAATTGGCTAGCAGCTCGATTCGATTTACAATGGGTCGATACAGCACGGAAGAAGAAGTGGATTACACTGTCGACTTAATCAAGAATGCAGTGTCGAAACTGCGCGAACTGTCCCCATTATGGGATATGTACAAAGAAGGCATTGATCTCGACACGGTCGAATGGGCTCATCACTAATCAACTGGAATTCCTAAGCGAATTTCTTGTTCTTCGGAGAAAACAGATATGGCATACAGCGATAAGGTCCTAGACCACTACGAAAACCCCCGGAACGTTGGCGTTTTGGATAAAGATGACCCAAGCGTTGGTACGGGCATGGTAGGCGCACCGGCTTGTGGTGACGTCATGCGTCTGCAAATTAAAGTCGGTGACGATGGCCGCATTGAAGATGCGAAGTTCAAGACCTACGGCTGTGGTTCGGCTATTGCGTCATCTTCACTGGTAACCGAGATGGTGAAAGGTAAGACGTTGGAAGAAGTTGAGGCCATTAAGAACCGAGATATCTCTGATGAGCTTGCGCTACCACCGGTCAAAATTCACTGCTCAGTGTTAGCAGAAGATGCTATCGCAGCTGCAATCGCTGACCTTAAGTCAAAGCAACAAGCCAAAGCGAGCTAAGTCACCTTCTAACGAAGGAGCGATCTTATGAGTATCACCATGACTGACAGTGCCGCCGCTCACGTGCGGCGGCACCTTGAACAGCGCGGCAAAGGTGTCGGGCTGCGTCTGGCCGTTCGAACCACAGGATGTTCTGGCTTGGCGTACGTTCTTGAGTTTGCTGACGAAGTTGCAGCTAACGACGAGGTATTCGAAGATCACGACATCAAAGTCATCGTTGATAAGAAGAGTCTGGTTTACCTGAGCGGTACGGAGCTCGACTTTCAAAAAGAAGGTTTGAACGAGGGCTTCTTATTCCGAAATCCCAACGTTAAAGACGAGTGCGGCTGCGGCGAATCATTTACTATCTGAACCAAATACGCCGATAGGTTCAGACATCAATGATTGTGGATTTTTCGAAGAATCATTTTGATTTGTTCGATCTTGCACAGCGCTACGAGCTGGATGAGACCCAGCTCACCAGCAAGTACCAAACTTTGCAGCGTGAGCTACATCCCGACCGATTTGCTGCCGCGACTGACGCTGAAAAGCGCTGGTCTCTTCAGGCGGCCAGTCTTGTGAATGAGGCTTATCAGACTCTAAAACACCCCTTGAATCGGGCCACTTATCTGCTCGGCCTTAACGGGGTCAGCGTTGACGAAGAAACCGATACGCAGATGGACCCGATGTTTTTGATGCAGCAAATGGAATTGCGTGAAGCATTGGGTGATGCGGAAGCGACTCCCGATCCGCTGAAAGCGCTCGATTCCATAGCGTCAGAGCTTTCATCAGGTGTACGGAATTGCCAGACAAAGTTCGCCGACGCTGCCGAGGGCGGTGACTGGGCAGCGGCCAGAGCTACCGTTCGCGAGTGGCAATTTTTCGACAAACTCAAACGAGAAGTAAAAGCGATTGAGTCACGGCTTGATTACTAAGCCCCACAGACGTTAAACGATAGAAGAGCCCCTAACGTGGCATTGCTGCAAATTTCAGAACCTGGACAAGCGCCAGCCCCCCACCAGCGCCGCGACGCGGTGGGTATCGACTTGGGTACCACTAATTCGTTGGTTGCCACACTACGCAGTGGCACGCCGACCGTGTTGGTCAATGAGGCAGGTGAAGGGTCATTGCCTTCAGTAGTCCATTACGGTGAGGACGATTCCATCACTGTTGGGCACGCCGCTCAGGAATATGCAGTAACAGACCCAATGAGCACCATTCGTTCTGCCAAGCGGCTAATGGGCAAGGGAGCCGACGATTTGCCAGGAACGTGGTTATCTGATCACTATAACTTCGATTTAACTTCCGGGCCCATGCCAGCCTTTGCCACCAATGCGGGGCCGAAGACCGCAATTGATGTGTCGGCAGCTCTCCTAAAGGAACTCAAAGCGATCGCTGAAAAGTCCGTTAGCGGGGAGTTGGTGGGCGCTGTGATCACGGTGCCAGCTTACTTCGATGACGCGCAGCGTCAGGCCACTAAAGATGCCGCATCATTAGCCGGGTTATCTGTTCTTAGATTAATCAACGAACCGACGGCTGCTGCTTTAGCCTACGGCTTGGATGCAAACGATTCGGGTACCGTCGTTGTTTATGACTTAGGCGGTGGCACGTTTGATATTTCAGTTCTTAAAATGCAGCGGGGGCTCTTTGAGGTTTTGGCCACGGCTGGCAACACCGCTTTGGGTGGCGATGATTTCGACGAAGCTATAGTCTCTATGCTCTGTGAACTCGCATCGTTCTCAGGGGAATTAAGTTCGGGAGCCCAGCGTCGGGCACTTCAGACTGCTCGGCAGGTAAAAGAAACACTATCCGAGCAGGAAAGCGTTTCGGTAGATTGGCACATCGAAGCCGAAACACATTGGTCTGGCACGATCACCCGTGAGCAGTTGAACAACGCGATTTCCGCTTTGGTGGATCAAACGCTCACACCCTGTAGACGTGTGCTGCGCGATGCGGATATTGAAAAATCAGATATTCGAGCGGTGGTTATGGTCGGGGGATCCACACGGGTTCCGTTGGTGCGTGATCGAGTCAGTGAGTTTTTCGAGCAACCCGTATTAACCAGCATCAACCCAGATGAAGTGGTTGCCATCGGGGCCGCAATCCAGGCCGATGTTCTTGCCGGCAATAAACCTGACAACGACCTGCTGCTGCTGGACGTTATCCCGCTGTCGCTAGGCTTGGAAACGATGGGTGGTTTGGCAGAGAAAATCATTCCTCGCAACACGACTATCCCGATTGCTCGCGCGCAGGAATTTACGACTTACAAGGATTCCCAAACCGCTCTTGCTCTTCATGTGGTGCAAGGTGAGCGTGAACTTGTGGCTGACTGTCGATCACTGGCCCGATTTGAGTTAACGGGGCTACCGCCACGGGTTGCGGGCGCGGTTCGTGTGCAGGTTCTATTTCAGGTTGATGCCGATGGTTTGCTGACCGTCAGCGCTTTGGAAAAAGACAGTGGCAATTTAGCCAGCATCGACGTCAAGCCGAGTTATGGTTTGAGTGATGGTGAAATTGAATCCATGTTGCAAGCCTCTATGGATAACGCGGCTGGCGATATGCAACAGCGCTTACTTCAGGAACAAAAGGTAGATGCGCAGCGTGTTATCGAAGCGATCGACAGCGCCTTAAGGGCCGATGGCGATATTCATCTTTCCAGTGAGGAGCGCGCCGCAATTGATGAATTGATCGATAACCTTAAAAACTCGGTAAAAGGGGATGACTCCGCAGCCATTAAATTGGCTCAGGAATCATTGGAGAAGGGCAGTTCAAACTTCGTTGAGCGTCGTATGAATGCCAGTGTTAAACATCTTATGGCCGGTCAGCACGTAGACGCTGTTGCCGCCCAACTTGAAGAATCGGAAAAACCTCAAGATGCCAACGATTAAAGTTCAGCCGCACCCAGAGTACTGCCCCGACGGTGCAAGCTTCGAAGTAGACCCTGGCATATCCGTTTGCGATGCCATGCTTAGAAACGGTGTTTCTATTGAACACGCATGCGAGAAATCTTGTGCTTGCACTACCTGTCATGTGCACATAAGAGAAGGTGCTAACAGCATCGAAGAGGCCGATGAGTTGGAAGAAGATTTTCTCGACAAAGCGTGGGGACTAGACCCGGACTCCAGATTGAGCTGCCAGGCCATCGTCGCCGATGCAGATTTGGAAATTGAGATTCCTCGCTACACCATAAACATGGTGAAAGAAAATCACTAAACCGGCTTCAGGGCGCAATCATGAAATGGACCGACACACTCGATATTGCCATTGAGTTGTATGAAAATCATCCAGATGTTGACCCACAGTACGTGCGCTACACCGATATGCATGCGTGGGTTGTTGCTTTGGAGGACTTTGACGACAACCCTGAAAACTCAAATGAGCGAATATTAGAAGCAATTCAGATGGCGTGGATTGACGAAACCAAATAAAAATCCTATACAATAGAGTCTTGAGAGCGATCGGGGTATGGCGCAGTCTGGTAGCGCATCTGGTTTGGGACCAGAGGGTCGTAGGTTCGAATCCTGCTGCCCCGACCACTTTCAATGACCCGGCGTCACATCGTCGGAGCGACAGACCGCGAAGCGCCTGTAGCTCATCCGGATAGAGCATCGGCCTTCTAAGCCGAGGGTAGCAGGTTCGAGTCCTGCCAGGCGCGCCACTCAGCAGCGTGCCAGATAGTCGCTTCCTACGAACCCATACAAGCTAACCCAAACAAGCCCATTAGCGCGCTGCACCCGATAGGTTTTCTGTGGCTTGTTCAAATATCTCAAGATCATCCTTCGATCGTGCGATCAGCATTGCGCCTTCAAGCTGAGAAAGATTGCCTATCGTTAAAGTGCAGACCACACAGAGCGGTGAGTTTGCGCTAAAATCTCATTCAAGGTGTGGGCGTAGCTCAGTTGGTAGAGCGCAGGATTGTGATTCCTGTGGTCGTGGGTTCGATCCCCATCGTCCACCCCAATATTCCCTTCCGGTGTATAGCTCAAGTGGTGCCCTCGCTCAGCTGCTGTCATTGACACAGCTTGGGCTGCTTTTCGGTATAATTTGTCGGTTACATCAAAAGCCTTTGCGAGAGTGGCGGAATTGGTAGACGCGCTGGTTTTAGGTACCAGTGTCTTAATGGCGTGGGAGTTCGAGTCTCCCCTTTCGCACCATCTAAATACGACGAACTAATCATGCAAGTATCTGTGGAAACCATTGAAGGCCTGGGTCGGAAAATGACCATCGAGCTGCCTCAAACTGATATTGACTCAAAAGTAGCCGAACGGCTCAAGTCGATCAGTAAAACCGCTCGAATAAATGGCTTTCGTCCTGGCAAAGTGCCGATGAACGTTGTCAAAAAGCGTTTTGAACCGCAAGTCAAGAGTGAGGTCTTGGGTGACCTGATCAATGACTCTTTTTACAAGGCGGTGCAACAGGAATCACTGCGTCCGGCAGGGCAGCCCCAGATCAGCCCCGTGGAAGGATCGGAAGAAGCCGATGAAGGCTTCAGCTACGAAGCCACTTTTGAGGTTTATCCCGAGTTCGATCCTAAGTTCGATGAGTCTTTAAAGATCACCAAACCGATCGTGGAGATTCAATCATCGGACGTGGATGACATGGTGAATAAACTGCTTGAGCAACGCACCGAATACAACGCAGTAGATCGGGCGTCTGAAGATGGCGATCAGATTGTTATCGACTTTACCGGGCGATTGGACGGGGAAGAGTTTGAAGGTGGCAAAGCTGAGAAAGCGCCATTGGTTTTGGGTTCAAAGCAAATGATCCCGGGTTTTGAAGAGCAATTGCTTGGCTTAAGCGCAGGCGATGAAAAAACCATCACCGTAACTTTTCCAGAACAGTACCAGGCAGAGAATCTGGCGGGTAAAGAATGCGAGTTCGATATTGTCGTCCATGAAGTCAAGGAATCGGCAGTGCCTGAACTCAATGAAGAATTGGTGAAAAGCTTCGGTATTGAAGACGGCAACATCGACACCCTTCGCGCAGATATTGAAAAAAATATGCAGCGAGAGCTCAAAGCCCGTTTAGATAATGAAATTAAGTCCCAAGTTATGGATGGTCTGTTGACCCTGAATCCTATCGACGTGCCAGCGGCACTGGTTAAGGAGGAAATTGGGCGTCAGCGGGAGCAGTTTATGCAGCAACAGCAGATGCCGGCCGATATGGACACCTCGATGTTGGCGGACGAACTTTTTGAAGAACAAGCCAAGCGCCGGGTCCGACTTGGCCTGATTGTTGGAGAAATAGTTCGTAGAGACAGCATCAAAGCTGACGCTGGCAAGGTCAGAGAGCACGTTGAGCACCTCGCAGGCTCGTATCAGGACCCGCAACAGGTCATCGACTACTATTACAGTAACGCTGAAATGTTGCAGAACATCGAAGGATTAGTACTAGAAGATACGGTTACCCAGGCAGTGGTCGATAAGTCCTCTGTCACGGAAGAGCCGCGCGCATTTTCAGAAGTAATGAACCCGACAGCGCCCGAATCTGATTCAGCAGAGGAGGACACTGCTGAAAACACCTAATAACGGAAAGTAACAACATGAGTTTTGGCTTCACGCAGCCTGGTTTGAACGGACAAGCCCCCGAAGTATCCGCGACGGGCCTTGTGCCCATGGTTATTGAGCAAACCCCTCGTGGCGAGCGCTCCTTCGACATCTATTCGCGGCTGCTGAAAGAGCGCGTCATTTTCCTGGTTGGCCAAGTGGAAGACCACATGGCCAACCTGATTGTGGCGCAATTGCTATTTCTAGAGTCTGAAAACCCAGACAAAGACATCAGTCTGTACATCAATTCGCCCGGCGGCTCTGTAACCGCTGGAATGGCGATCTACGACACCATGCAGTTCATCAAACCGAGCGTCAGTACGCTCTGCGTGGGCCAGGCTGCCAGCATGGGGGCCTTCCTACTCACTGCAGGTGAAAAAGGTAAGCGCTTCACACTCCCGAACTCTCGTGTGATGATTCATCAGCCTTCTGCTGGTTTTCAGGGGCAGGCCACGGACATCGACATTCATGCCAGAGAGATTTTGTCGATGAAAGAACGTATGAATCAGTTGATGGCGCATCACACCGGACAGTCGGTGGAAACTGTCACAGCGGATACTGAGCGTGACAATTTTATGACGGCAAAAGACGCCTTGGCATATGGCATCGTTGACCGTATCGTAGAGTCTCGGCTGGAAGAGGTAAACGTTGCTAGCAGCGGTGCCCCTGCGGCCATTGGCGGTGCTCAGGATGACGACGCTTCCGGAGACGGAAGCGAGGCGTGACTTGTGTCCTGCCGCGACTGTGACGGTCGCGGCAGTCCTGTTGTACAGGGCTCATGGGCGCTTGAAATGTCCTGAGAAACACGGCAAGGTGATAGTTAAGGTAAAGAGCGCGGTTTATGACTGACGAAGAAAAAAAAGACGACGGTAAATTGCTCTACTGCTCGTTTTGTGGAAAAAGCCAGCACGAGGTTCGCAAGCTAATTGCCGGCCCGTCGGTTTTTATTTGTGATGAATGCGTCGATTTGTGTAATGACATCATTACCGAGGAGATGCAGGAAACCGCAGACACCGGCGACAGCGAGCTGCCCAAGCCGCACGAAATCAATGATTTGCTTGATTCCTACGTCATTGGCCAGGGCACAGCGAAGAAAATCCTGGCGGTAGCGGTTTATAACCATTACAAACGCCTTGAGTACAAGGACAAGAAGGGCGATGTTGAGCTCGCAAAGAGTAATATTTTGCTCATTGGTCCAACGGGCTCAGGCAAGACCCTGCTCGCGGAAACGTTGGCACGCACGCTTAATGTACCGTTTACCATCGCGGACGCTACCACACTAACCGAAGCGGGTTACGTGGGCGAAGACGTCGAAAACATCATTCAAAAGCTGCTTCAGAAATGCGATTACGATGTTGAGAAGGCCCAGACAGGCATCGTATACATCGATGAGATCGATAAGATTTCCCGAAAGTCTGACAATCCTTCCATCACCCGCGATGTCTCGGGTGAGGGCGTGCAGCAGGCTTTATTAAAATTGATTGAAGGCACGGTTGCCTCCGTACCGCCGCAAGGCGGACGTAAACACCCGCAGCAGGAATTCCTGCAAGTGGATACGTCGAACATCCTGTTCATCTGTGGTGGCGCATTTGCTGGCCTGGAGAAGATCATCCAGGATCGCTCCGAGAAAGGTGGGATTGGTTTTGGTGCTGAAGTCAAATCAAAAGACGACAGCAAGAACATCGGCGATCTACTGCATGAAGTAGAGGCTCAGGATCTGATCAGCTTTGGTCTGATCCCTGAATTTGTCGGCCGACTACCGGTTGTTGCGACTTTGGAAGAGCTTGACGAGGAAGCGTTGGTAAGAATCCTTGTTGAGCCTAAGAATGCAATTACCAAACAGTACGAGCGCCTGTTGTCCATGGAAGATGTGGACATCGAATTCCGCAAAGATGCTTTGCATGCGGTTGCACAGAACTCTTTGCAGCGTAAAACTGGTGCGCGTGGATTACGCACTATTTTGGAAAACGTTCTGCTGGATACCATGTACGAATTGCCCAGAATAGAGAACGTCAAGAAAGTTATCCTCGACGGCGCGGTGGTCCGCGGCGAATCTAAACCGTATCTTTTGTTAGAAGGTCAAGAGAAGGTGATGGAAGAGGAGAAGTATAGGAAGGCGGCATCAGACGACTGATACTGTCGACTTAACTGCTTATCACCGTAAAAGGCCCGTATATCGGGCCTTTTTTCGTTGCTCCACTTGAATTCACCTTGGCTGGATACCATGTCGTGTATCCTGAATCTAGCGAAACCGCATAACGCCCGAGGTGTTAAAACGTGACTGATCACGAACCGAACGAAGCGAACGAAAACGCTGAGAGTGAAAGCTCCAGCCACCATCTTCCGGTATTGCCACTGCGTGACGTCGTGGTGTACCCCCACATGGTTATTCCGCTGTTTGTTGGGCGAGAAAAATCCATCGAAGCATTAGACGCAGCTTCCGCAGCCGATAAGCGAATTCTGCTAGCTGCACAAACCAGCGCACAAGTCGATGAGCCTGGTGCAGACGACATACATAACGTTGGCACAATCGCCAGTATCTTGCAGCTGCTAAAGCTTCCCGACGGAACCATAAAAGTTCTTGTTGAGGGACAAGAGCGCGTAAAGATTGATGCCATACACAACAGCGACGCAGACGGATACTTCACTGCCGATTGCCATGCATCGCCACCCGTTGCAGACCATGAAGACGATAAAGAACTGGATGTATTGGTTCGTTCAGTTACGAACATGTTTGATCAATACGTCAAGATGAACAAGAAAGTGCCACCTGAAGTGTTGAGCACGCTTGCCGGTGTGGATGACCCTGATCGATTAGCTGACATGATTGCAGCACAGATGTCGCTGCGTATCGATGAAAAACAATCCATTCTGGAAATTTTCTCTGCTCGCGAGCGCCTGGAACATTTGTTAAACCTCATGGAATCCGAGCTTGATCTATTACAGGTCGAGAAGCGAGTACGTGGACGCGTGAAGCAACAAATGGAAAAAAGTCAGCGCGAGTATTATCTGAATGAGCAGATGAAGGCTATTCAGAAAGAGTTAGGCGAGATGGATGATGTGCCTAACGAGGTTGAAGAACTTGCCAAGAAAATAGAGAAGGTTGGGTTATCTAAAGAAGCTCATAAGAAAGCAAGCGCTGAACTTAACAAGCTAAAAATGATGTCCCCGATGTCGGCGGAAGCGACGGTAGTACGCAACTACATTGACGCTATGGTTGGACTTCCCTGGAAGAAAAAGTCCAAGCTGAAAAAGACGATGGCCGACGCTGAAGCCATTCTTGAAGGTGATCACCACGGCCTGGATAAAGTCAAAGAGCGCATTCTTGAATATCTGGCTGTACAAAAACGCGTGAAAAAAGCAAAGGGGCCAATCCTTTGTCTCGTTGGGCCTCCGGGGGTCGGTAAGACGTCCTTGGGTCGCTCAATCGCTCGGGCAACCGGTCGTAAATTCTCACGCATGGCGCTCGGTGGCGTCCGCGATGAAGCGGAAATCCGCGGGCATCGTCGCACCTACATAGGTTCCATGCCTGGCAAGATCATTCAGAGCCTAACTAAGGTAGGCAAGCGTAATCCACTGATCCTGCTGGATGAGATTGACAAAATGTCTATGGATTTCAGAGGCGATCCGTCTTCGGCACTGCTCGAGGTGCTGGACCCTGAACAAAACCACACGTTCACTGACCACTATCTTGAAGTGGAATACGATCTCTCCGAAGTCATGTTTGTGGCCACGGCCAATACCATGAACATCCCAGAGCCGTTACTCGACCGCATGGAAGTGATTCGAATTCCAGGGTACACCGAACAAGAAAAGGCGGCGATTGCCAAGCGATATCTGCTGCCTAGAAAGATGAAAGACAATGGTTTGAAAGAAGAAGAGTTGGCGGTTAAAGATGACGCCATTCTAGAGACCATTCGAAGCTATACCCGGGAAGCGGGCGTTCGTAACCTCGAACGCGAGATCAGCAAAATATGTCGCAAGGTAGTGCGTGAGGTGATGGATGTTGAATCGGCTGACCAAGTTGTCGTGACTGAAGAAAATCTCAGTGACTACCTGGGCGTCACGCGATTCCGCTGGGGCCGCGCCGACAAGGACGATCAGATTGGTCAGGTAACCGGTCTTGCGTGGACTCAGGTGGGTGGTGAGCTGCTCACGATCGAAACATCGGTGGTTCCTGGTAAGGGTAAGTTTTCGAATACAGGGCAATTGGGTGACGTTATGAAAGAGTCCATTCAAGCCGCTCTTATGGTGGTGCGAAGCCGAGCGGAAGCCTTAGGCATAAAGCCTGATTTCCATGAGAACACGGACTTACACATTCACGTGCCAGAGGGCGCCACACCAAAAGACGGGCCAAGTGCCGGTATCGGTATGTGCACAGCCCTCGTTAGTGCACTCACTCATGTGCCGGTGCGAGCGGACGTAGCCATGACCGGTGAGATTACTCTGCGTGGTGAGGTACTTCCGATAGGTGGTTTGAAAGAAAAACTCCTGGCCGCTCAAAGAGGTGGAATTAAAACCGTTCTGATCCCGATCGAAAACGAAAAGGATTTGAGTGAAATTTCTGACGAAATTACATCGGGTTTAACTATAAAACCGGTCCGTTGGATTGACGAAGTTTTGGAAGTTGCGCTGGCAAGTTCCCCTGGTGATAACGCAGCTATTTCTGAGGATCCAGTGAAATCGGGTTCGGACGAAGGTGAGTCGCGTTCATCCGGATCTGGGCTTCAGCATCATTGAAAGGGCGGTGTGTGATCAAATATTACGCAATAAACGCCAAATTTCTGTGTAAATAACGTTTATATACACACCGAATCGCGATAGAGCGTGGGTTTTTAACCTACAATCTTGGGGAAAAGGTGCACGTTGTGTTCGACAGACGTGCACCGTCCATACGTAATCTTTAAGGAAACAAGAAAATGAACAAAGCTGAGTTCATTGATGCAGTGGCATCAAAGGGTGATCTTTCAAAAACTGATGCCGAAACTGCTGTTAACGCAGTGCTAGATTCATTAACAGAAGCAATGGCTAACGGTGACCAGGTAACGTTAGTTGGCTTTGGCACTTTTCTTGTACGTCCTCGCAAAGCACGCCAGGGAAGAAATCCTCAGTCGGGTGAAACAATAAACATCCCAGCATCAAACGCACCTTCATTCAAAGCTGGCAAAGCGTTAAAAGATGCTGTAAACTAGGGAGTTCAGTTGGGGTGCTTAGCTCAGCTGGTAGAGCATCGCCCTTACAAGGCGAGGGTCGGGGGTTCGATCCCCTCAGCACCCACCACTTAGTGGAGCGGTAGTTCAGTTGGTTAGAATACCGGCCTGTCACGCCGGGGGTCGCGGGTTCGAGTCCCGTCCGCTCCGCCAACATTTTGAGAGAAAAGGGTGCTTAGGCACCCTTTTTTCATTGTCTTAACCACTATTCATTAGCTGGCTCGGAATCGATACGACATGCTGCTCGATCTTCGCGAAAAAGTTCGTAACTCCAAACCGATCAAGTACACCTTGATTACTGTCATCAGTATTCCTTTTGCCCTTGTTGGTATAGGTTCTTACCTTAGTGGTGGAGGCGCGCCTCCGGTAGCTGAGGTGGACGGTGTGGAAATCTCTCAGGGCGCACTGGAGCAAGCCTATCGTTTTCAGCGTTCCCAGCTTGCGCGCATGTTTGGTGGGCAGTTACCTGAAGGTTTGGGTAACGAACAGTTGCTGCGTGAGCAGGCACGAGACCAGCTCATTGATCAGCAAATCGTGCAAGCAGCCGCAGAATCAGCAGGGTTCGCAGTTGGTGATGAGACACTGGGCCGCGCGATTCAAAGTAACCCCGCTTTTCAATTAGATGGCCAGTTTGATCAGGATACCTACTTAAGAACGGCAAGCGTAAGAAGCGGGTCAGCGGCGGCCTTCGAGGAATCACTTAGAGCGCAGACAGCGCTGAGTCAGTTTAGCGAAGGCCTCGTTGAATCGGCATTCACTTTACCCAGTGAGGCCGCTCGACTCGAAGCGCTGCAAAACCAGACACGTACGGTTGATTTACTCACCCTGAGCCTATCGAGTTTGCAAGATACGCTCGAAGTAAGTGATGAAGATGTTCAGGCTTACTTTGACGAAAACGCAGACACGTTTGAATTTCCAGATCGTGCCAAGGTTCAATATGTTGAGTTAAACGCTAGCGCACAAGCGGAAAGCATCGACATTCTTGATGAAGACGCACTCGCTTATTATGAATCCAACAAGCGCAGTTACATCACGCCGGAGCAGCGCTCTGCCTCTCATATCCTGTTAGCCGCTGATGGTGATAGTGAAGTTGCTGAAAAGACAACGCTTGCTGAAGAGATTAAGCAACGCATTGACGCGGGTGAAACGTTTGCGGACTTAGCCAGTGAGTTTTCAGATGATCTGGGTTCTGCTGATGTTGGCGGAAGTTTGGGCCCCATTTTGCCGGGTCAAATGGTGCCCGAATTTGAGGCTGCGGTTAACGCACTCAGTGAAGTAGGGGCTGTCAGTGATCCGGTGATTACTCAGTTCGGTGTGCACCTCATCAAACTTGACGATATAACACCAGAATCAGGTAAACCCTTCGAGGAAGTAAAAGAAGAAATTGTCGCTACGATGCAGCAAAGCCAAGCGGATTCGGAATTCAATACGCTCAGAACAATCATGGAAGAGACTGCGTTTGATTTCTCGGATGAGTTAGACACAGTAGCCGCTGAAACTGGATTGGAAGTTGTAACTACCGATTGGGTGGACGTTGAGTCAGATAACGGCCCGTTACTATCTAACCCTGCTTTGTTACAAGTGGTATTCAGTGATGAAGTGTTGCTAGACGGTTTGAACTCTGAGGTAATTGAGATAGCACCCCGTCATGTGGTGACATTGCGCGTTCTCGACAGCGAAGGACCCCGGCCGAAAACGATAGACGATGTGCGTGATGAAATCGTGGCGACGCTAAAGCGGGAGCGAGCTGCAGAACAACTTGACAC
>JAHDCO010000087.1:3985-10890 GCA_020629835.1 Granulosicoccaceae bacterium | reverse complement strand
TACATACACCTTAAAAAACTACCCAACACCGCAGCGGCACACCGCTATCTGGCTCTTCCATAAACCATGCACCACGTAGTCACTCAGAGAGGCGCAGCATGAAACAGCAATTGCAGGCTTGGTTGCCAAAGCTGGTGTTAGCGCCAAGTTTTGCGCTCGTGCTCTTCTTCGTGTATGGCTTTATTATTTATACAGGTTACCTGTCATTGTCCGATTCCCGCATGTTGCCGTCTTATGGCTTCGTCGGATTAGAAAACTACGACAAGTTATGGGCCCTGCGGCATTGGAAGGGCGCGCTGTCTAACCTTGCCGTGTTTGGAATCTTGTACATCGTTCTGTGCACGGTACTCGGCCTTACGCTGGCAATTTTACTCGACCAGAAAATTCGCATGGAAGGGTTTCTAAGGCCCATCTATTTGTACCCAATGGCTTTGTCTTTCATTGTTACCGGCACAGCGTGGAAATGGTTCCTCGATCCGGGAATTGGCCTGGAAAACACCATGCACCAATGGGGCTGGGAGAGTTTTGAATTTCGTTGGATAAAGAGCCGAACGCATGCAATCTATACCGTGGTTATCGCCGCTGTGTGGCAAAGCTCTGGTTTCGTTATGGCGATGTTTCTGGCTGGTTTACGCGGCGTTGATACAGAAATCATTCGCGCCGCAGAAATAGACGGCGCCTCACGAATTCGAATTTATCGGCGAATCATCATTCCACTGATGCGCCCAGTTTTCTTGTCAGCCTTTGTTGTGCTGGCACATCTTGCGATTAAATCCTACGACCTGATCATCGCCCTAACCGGCGGCGGCCCAGGTAAGGCAACAGAGCTCCCCGCAACGTTTATGTACTCATACACGTTCACGCGTAACTCAATGGGGATTGGCGCATCCTCAGCCATTGTCATGCTGGTGATGATTTTCTCAATCATCATTCCCTATTTATATTCTGAGTTACGAGCGAGTAGAACACAGTGAGTAACGCGAGCACACACTCAAGTGGTTTCAACATCTCTCGACTATTCCTGTATATCGTTCTGATAATTTTCGCGGTGTATTACCTGTTGCCGCTGTACGTCATGTTGGTCAATTCTGTTAAACCGCTGGAGGAAATACGCGGTGGCGACATGCTGGCCCTACCCGATGCATTCACCCTAACGCCATGGGCGCAGGCATGGAGCCAAGCACAAATCGGAGTACAAGCCACAGGGCTTAAACCGTATTTCATGAACTCACTCGCCATGGTGATACCGGCCGTGTTGATATCAACCTTGCTCGGCGCACTGAACGGCTATGTTCTTACCAAATGGCGTTTCCGCGGTGATGGCATCGTGTTTGGATTATTGTTGTTATCCTGCTTTATCCCATTTCAAATCGTACTGATACCCATGGCACGCATGCTAGGCATTTTCGGATTAGCAGGCTCTACCAGTGGCTTGGTTCTAGTACATGTCGTTTATGGTTTAGGTTTCACCACGCTGTTTTTTAGAAACTACTACGCCGCGTTCCCGTCTGAATTAGTCCGCGCTGCACAGATTGATGGTGCGGGATTTCTACGTATTTTTCTGCGGATATTGCTGCCGTCTTCGGGGCCAATCATTGTCGTTACAGTTATCTGGCAGTTTACTAACGTGTGGAACGACTTTCTCTTCGGTGCAAGCTTTGCCGATGTGGATTCGTTACCCATGACCGTTGCGCTCAATAACCTCGTCAGCTCATCCACCGGTGTAAAAGAATATAACGTCCACTTCGCTGGTGCGATTCTGGCGGCCTTACCGACACTCGTCGTTTACGTGGTGTCGGGTCGATATTTCGTTCGTGGCCTTATGGCCGGTGCCGTAAAAGGTTAACGCTGTAATGCAAACATCCAATTCCCCGTTTTTACATATTGATCATGTACACAAGACATTCGGTGAAACCGAAGTTCTAAGTGATATCGACATTGGCTTAGAGGAAGGAGGCTTTCTCGTGCTTGTCGGGCCATCGGGTTGTGGCAAATCTACACTACTCAACATGATTGCCGGGTTTGAAACACCTACACAGGGCGACATTCGTTTGGGAGACCGTACGCTCACCGGCTTACACCCATCTCAACGTGACATCGCCATGGTGTTTCAATCGTATGCCCTCTATCCCAACATGAACGTAGCTGACAACATTGGCTTTGGAATGGAAACCCGCGGTGTTAAAAAAAACGTTCGGCAAAAAAAGATTAATGAAGTTGCCGAGATGCTGCAGATCCAACCACTGCTCAAGCGCAAGCCATCGCAGTTGTCCGGTGGCCAGCGCCAGCGAGTTGCGATGGGACGCGCGTTAGTCAGAGACCCTCGCCTGTTTTTGTTTGACGAGCCACTGTCTAACCTCGACGCACGCTTACGTGTCGACATGCGCATCGAAATTAAGAATATGCACGACACGTTGGGAACATCGATTGTCTACGTCACACACGATCAAATTGAAGCTATGACGCTAGCGACAAAGATCGCTGTATTGAACCAAGGTCAAGTGTTACAAGTGGGCACACCTGAAGAAATCTACAATACGCCAGCCAACGAATTCGTAGCGGATTTTATGGGATCGCCTTCCATGAACAAAGCTCCCGTTGCGCTTGATACAGATGGATCTGCAGTTACCATTCAACTAGCTGATCAACGATTAAAACTGCACAACCCGAGCGATGCGTTACACAGCCTGGCAGCACGACAAGAGAGCGTCGTACTCGGTATTCGCGCAGAGGACATCACAACTACGCTGGGGCAAGAGTCATTAGACGAAAACGAACTGCCGCTGACGGTTCAGTTTGTGGAGCCAACCGGCTCGGATAACTTTATCTCTGCAGGAGATAAGGCTCTGTCGTTTGTCAGTCGTGCAAAGAACAACGTCCGACCATCTGTAGGTGATGCGGCTCGTTTAAAACTTGATATGAATCGATTACATTTTTTCTCACCGTCTGACGGTAAACGAGTCGGGTAGGCAACCGTCGCTTTATTTGATCAGATGAATCAATAAATTAACAACCTGGGTAGTCATACACCATGATTCGACACATCGTGCTCATCAAGTTCAAGGAAGAAACCGATGAAGCTGTAATCAATACACTCTTCGCGAATTTAGCAACACTCACCGAGAAACTGGCTGGTGCCAGCGGGTTTACCGGTGGCCGATCAAAGAGCCCTGAACAGATTGAGCGTGGCTATATGCACGGCTTTGTTATTGACTTCGATAGCTGGGACGCCCTCTCTACCTATCAGGAACACCCGGACCATATCGTAGTCGGCAAGGGGTTAGTGGAGAATGCACAAGGTGGTATTGATGGCATTCTGGTCTTAGATCTTGATGTATAAAATTATTGACGTGATAAATCGCTTCATACCGCTGGAGAGTTTTTAGTGCGTCATTGAATACACGATGTAATTCATCGCAAATCGATACGCTAAACCCGTCATCTCAGCCGGATAACCGGGGTCGTCAGCGTGTTCCCAGGCATCTCCCATATCCATATTAAAATTAATCGCCACCATTACCCGGCCATTGTCATCAAAGATCGCTCGCCACCGCGGGCTTAATCCTAGCCGAGGCCCACGGGCCCCTGGAATTTGAGTGCGCTCTTTGATGTCGAAATGCGCGCGCATAATTGGATGACTATCCGGTATTTCAACGATCTCTCTATCCGGAAATACACGGTGCATTGAGGCAGTAAAGGTATGCCATTCTGCGTTACCCCAAAAATCATCCACCATCAGGAAACCACCGCGGTCAAGATACTCACGCAATAGACTCGCCTCGCCGTCACTTAGCAGCCACTGCCCTACCTCCACCGCGTATAACCACGGATAATCGAAGACCGCGTCATTATCCAGCGTGACTAAGCGCCCGCCGGTGCCATCATAGGCAACGTCTTCACTATCCACTGAGGTTAACCTCTGAATACCTTTCGTTAAGTGGTACTCGGCTTCTGCATAATCCGTACTCCATGCATTACCCCAACCCCTCAACGCACGACGGCTATTCGGTGCGTTCTCATACACCAGGCGAGCAAAATGAAATTCAGCCGACGGAGGTGCCGTGGTCCGCTCCCTCAAAGACTGAGCCGATGCATTGCCAATAATGAATGTGCCAATCAGACACAATGCCAATTTGAGATTAAAAGTCATCATAGTGAAACGCGACTTTATGTGAGTATCAACACTCTATACGTTGACTTTCAAATAGCGCAAATATCAAACGTATTCGTAACGCATTTTTCATCCAACGATCTGATCGGCTGGTAAGTCAGGCGGACTAGGGGCGAGAAAATAGGGTGCATTAATACGTTCCTCAGTACAGGCTGCCACTACAGATGGTCTATCCGCCAATTCGTGCAGCAAGCGATGGATTCTGGGTAATACATCCTGACTAATTGGTCCAGCGGTATTGCCGAGTGGGTAGAGCTGCCACCATCGGCACAACGCCCCCAGGTAAAAATCCAATACCGATACGCACTCACCTAAAAACCATGAACCCGATTCATTTCGCGCAAGCTCTGCTTCGATCAACACCAAGTGACGCTGGATACGACGCGATATTCCACTGTGCAGCGCAGATTGCTCCGCCTCACCATCGATGTAATTTCCACAATTAAACTTTGCGCGAAGATCTGCGTGAAGCGTGTTGGACAGGTAGAAGAGCCACTGTAGGAAACGCGTGCGCTCCGTACCTGACTGCGGTGCCAGTGCACCGTGTTTATCGGTCAAATACAAGGCAATGGCCGCTGTTTCAAAGATCGGCTGCCCGTCGTCTACCAAAACCGGCATTAAGCCTTGAGGGTTCAATGCTCGAAATGCGGTACTTTGATGTTCCTGTTTCGCCCGATTCAGCCAAATGGTTTTCATGCGCTGATCGAGTTCTTTTAACAGAATACGGATGACTAGATTTGCACTGTCTGGTGAACCGTATAGGGTGTAATTCTCAGGCATGTTGTTCAACCGAGCGTAACGTTGATACTTTGGCAGAATCTAAATAGTACCTAAGCCAGTTTTGTTTGGCACAATCGGTGGGGGTCACAACAGGATAGGTAGCAGGATTACGTTGCCTAAAATGAATGAGGCGCGTAATGTAGAACCGTCATATCTACCTCCAAACCAGTGGGTGAACTTACGGTGAAAACGCTTGACGAGAAACTATCACGCATTCGCCAAGGCAACTACACGCCGGCCGATTTTATCATCGCCGATGCCAAAGACGCAGACATGGGCTTTGGTGCAACCGGGCCTGGGCCAGCAAATGCGCTCTCTGATGGGAATACGTTTAAAACAAAGCTGAACTATCTACAAGCTATGCGCGACATGTGTGGCGATGGTTTAATCGACATCATGTTGATGTCTGCATCGTCAGCAGAACGGCTGCATCAGGAAAATGTGTTGCCAGGTTCTTCCATCACCCCAGCCATTCGCTACAACGACACCACAGATATCTGGCTTGCTCGAGGCAGCACTTACCGAGCACATCCTTCGCAGCCCTTTCGCAGTGCTTTGATGGCAGAAACAAGCGAATTTGCTGATCTCGGTCTTTACTCGATGACATTTAGCAACAGTCTCGAAGATGACTTACGTTCTCTAAAGGCTTACCGGGAATTCCGGCAAGAACTCATTCAGGGGAAAAACCGCCATTTTCTTGAAGTGTTTAACCCGGCGTTTGACATCGGTATAGATAAAGAGTCCATCGGGTTTTATATTAACGACATGATTGTAAAAACCTTAGCAGGGGTTACATCGAAGGAAGCACCGCTTTTTCTAAAAATAGAGTTTAACGGTTACGCCGCTATGAACGAATTGGCGAATTACGATCCCGGACATCTCATCGTTGGCATACTCGGTGGTTCCAAAGGCACCACACGAGATACGTTCGAACTCGTGCACCAAGCCGAACAGGCTGGTGCACGTGTTGCGTTATTCGGTCGAAAAATCAACTTGGCCGAATCACCTGTCCAGTTAGTGTCTTTGATGCGAAAAGTCATCAAGCGCGAACTGACTCCAGAACAAGCGGTAAAAACTTATCATGAAGCATTAAAAGACGCTGGTATAGAAAGCACGCTGTCTCTTACCGATGATCTTGAAATTACCGACGATGTACTTAAGGCATGACTAACAGGCGAGGCATACTGTGCGCAGGATGCTGGACATTGGATCAAATACGGGTCATAGACCATTGGCCGGAAGAAGAAAATCTGGCCATCACCAGCACCATTGATCAACAAGGTGGTGGTTCGGCACATAACGTAAGCATCGATCTAAAGAAGCTTGATCCCTCCTTTCCAGTTTTCACAGCTGGGTTACTGGGCAATGATTCCGCGGGCGACTACCTTTACAAGCAAGCGAACGACTACGGCGTAGACACAACTCAACTCCTTCGTACAAGCTCAGCTTCCACCTCGTTCACTGACGTAATGACAGTAGAGTCAACGGGTAAGCGAACGTTTTTTCATCACGCTGGTGCCAACGACCTGTTAACCCCAGATAACTTCGATGTTACGTCTTGCAGCGCAGAGCTTTTGCATTTGGGGCTGTTAGGTGTTCACAAGATACTCGATAAGCCTTGGCAATCTGATGCTAACGCCTGGGTCAGCATTTTGAGAAAAGCCAAAGATGCTGGTATGAGAACCAATATTGAAATGGTATCAATCGATCCCGACCGAAACCGGGAGCTGGCATTGCCGTGCTTACCGTTCTTAGACTCGCTCATAATTAATGATTACGAAGCGGGCTGTTTAACGGAACTAAACACGGTGGAAAATGGACGCGTCAACATAGACGCTTGCCGTTCAGCTGCCGATGCGTTACTCGAAAAAGGAAGTATGCAAGTAGTCATTGTGCACTTTCCAGGTGGGGCGGTTGCTTGCGATAAAACCGGAGTAAGAATCACTGTACCGGC
>JAHDCO010000087.1:0-3885 GCA_020629835.1 Granulosicoccaceae bacterium | reverse complement strand
TTCCAGGTGGGGCGGTTGCTTGCGATAAAACCGGAGTAAGAATCACTGTACCGGCTTTCGACGTTCCATCAGAGAACGTTGTCAGCACGGTAGGGGCTGGTGATGCATTTGCTGCCGGTGTACTCTATTCCATGTTGCAGGACGACACGCTACCTTCATGTATTGAAACCGGTCATGCTGTAGCAGCCGCTAGCTTGCATTCTGCGACCACTGTGGGTTCAGTCAAATCGATAGAGGAGTGTGTTCAAGCGGCCGGATGTTTAGCTAAAAGAGAACTGTAGAAAACCAACGAGTGAGCCTATGATCGAATTAAGCAGCGGCACATGGATCAATAAACCAAACCAAAGTGCACAAACTCACGACTCTGTTTCTATCACTACAGATTCCAAAACCGATTTTTGGCAACGGTCCTACTACGGTTTTCGCGCTGACAACGCCCCAGCCTATCTATTATCTGTAGCGGATAATTTCACGTTTACTGCAAGAGTCAGTTTCAGCTACAACGCACTGTATGATCAATGTGGCTTGATCATCTACCTGGATAAAAACAATTGGTTTAAAGCGTCTATTGAATATGAAAATCAAGAATTTTCGCGTTTGGGTAGTGTGGTAACGAATTTAGGGCACTCCGATTGGGCAACAACCGATATCCCACTACCTGATCACATCTGGTACCGACTCAGTCGCCGTGGTCCCGACTTCTTGATCGAATCTTCATTCAACGGCGAATCATTTAAACAGATGCGTATATTCCATCTGCATAGCCTTGGCGAAACCACCGAATTGATGGGTAAAAGCAACCCTCCTTTAGCAGCCGCGAACTCGGTCAATGTTGGTGTGTACGCCTGTAGTCCATCAGAGTCCTCTTTCACCGCTAACTTTTCCGACATCGTGTTTGAACCTTGCCAATGGGAGTCGCCTTCAGCTTAGGCTAGCAACACGGTGTTACCTATCAGACTCCACCTGCAATTCACGGCACCGCTATGGCCCGGACCTCATTATTTGGCGCATCATTCGCAATTGCATCTGCCACTTCCTCTAAGGAAATCGTCCGGCTAATGAGTGGCGACACATCAATTTCTGCATTTGCAATCATTTGTGCAGCACGTTCGTGTGTGAACGGATTTAAAAAACTGTAGTGCATTTGGATTTCGCGAAATAACAGATCAAAGGGCTCGATTGACACCGGTTGCCCCTGTGGTAGTACACCCAAAATCACGATACGGCCTCCCGTTTGTGTAATAGATGGAGCCATACGAACGGTTGCTTCAACACCTGCGCATTCAACCACTAATTCAGCTCCCTCGGCCCAACAATCCAGCGCTTCCTCTTTGGTTCCAGCAACAACATCAGCCCCTAGTGATAAGGCCAGTGATTGTTTACCCTCGCTTCGCGTTAGTAGCATGACTTGCGCGCCAGCCAGTTTCGCAATTTGCACAGCAAGCAGCCCTATAACGCCACCACCAATAACGATCACGCGCTCGCCGGCTTGCACATTACCTATATCCATACCATGTAATGTGCACGCTAGCGGTTCGCAGAACGCACCATGCAACGGATCAAGCTCCTCTGGCAACACGTGGGCTTTGTGTGCGGGGAATGCACAGTACTCGGCAAAACCTCCGTCCCTTGCAATACCGGTGGGAATATTATTTACACAAAGATTCACGCGGCCTTTTCGACATTGATGGCAAACCCCACACCAGGTGTTCGGATCACAGGTAACTCGCATTCCAGGTTTCAAGTTTGACTTACCCGCATCGGTGACGATTCCAGAAAACTCATGACCGAGTATGGTGTTTGCAACAGCGGGGAACTCGCCTTTATACAGATGCCTATCGGTACCGCAGATACCTGCCGCTTCCACTTTGATCACGATATCGCCATCGCCACAAACCGGCATATCGGTATCGATTGTTTGAATATTGCCAGTGTCAACTAAACGTGTTGCTCGCATGCGTCAACCCTCAACCGTCGCGAATAATCAGCCTAGCATGTTGAACCGCGAGGTGGCGACCGCGTTAATTGACTTCCTCAGCGCGTTTTACAGCCCATTTTCTTGGAACGGTATAAGTTATATCTATGGCTTAAATTTCTAAACAGCCGTAAAGCCGCCATCAATCGGTAAGCAAACGCCAGTAATCATTGAGGCAGCATCCGATAGTAAAAACACAATAGGCCCTGCACAGTCTTCTTCAGTAGCCCATTTATGCAGGGGCATCGCATCGATCAACGGCTTACCGATGTCGTCACGCCCCCAGTACCATTCGGACATTGGCGTCATGACTACAGTGGGATTCACCGCATTTACACGTATGTTGTACTTCCCAAGCTCTAATGCCGATACTCGTGTCATAGCATCCACAGCACCTTTGGATGAAGCGTAGGAAACATGGCCTGCCAGCCCAACCAACGATGCCTGACTTGATACATTGACGATGGCACCGCCCTTACCCGATTCAACCATGCGTTGCGATGCATACTTGGTTACCAGTAAAGTACCTCTGGCATTGATATCAATGACCTTGTCGAATACTTCAATATTGGCATCCATGGGCGTTGCAATTTCCCCGCCCCATCCGCCGCAGTTAACTACGCCATAAGGATTTAGGTCTGATAAAGCGGACCTAACGTCATCCTCAGACGTTAAATCAAATACACGCGTTTCACAGCCAGTTTCCTTAGATAATGCCGACAACCGCTCCTGGTTTCTACCTGCAGCTATTACGTGTGCACCTTCGGCATTTAATAAACGAACCGTTGCTGCGCCGATCCCACCGCTCGCTCCCGTCACCAAAACCGAACGATGTTTTAAACCAGTTTCCATGTCTTCTCCCCGTTGTGCACACACTGAACCCACTGTCCGCTGCTGAACGTTGTCATGGTGCTAAAGGATAAGTCGCACGCAAAATAAGTGGTATTTTCGAAACAGTGAGGTTAGTCTGTTGGTTCGACAGTGTTTTGATCAGGTTATTTTTGTAAGACAACAATACTAGAAAATTAAATTTTGGAGGATGGACATGCCTTTACGCAGGACAATAGCAGCGTCGCTGCTAGGAACACTCGCACTGGGTGGTACCTCAATCGCTCAGGATTTCAGTGGCGTCACAGTAAACGTACTTACACGCCCCGGCTACGTTATCGCAGGGCCACTCATCGAACGCGGTAAAGATTTCGAAGCCATGACAGGCGCAAAAATCGTTGTTACCGAAGTTCCTTTCGCCGAAATTTTCCCGAAGATTCAAAACGATTGGGCTACTGGAACCAACTCAATTGATGTGGGCGTATTCGCCGCTGGTTGGGGCGTTGAACTCGATGCCGCAGGCCTTTTAGAGGATTTAGACCCCTACATCGCTAACGACGACAAAATTCAACTGGATGACATCGCGCCCTACTTTCGCGAGTTTGGTCAGAAGGTCGGCGGCAAAACCAAACTGCTGATGGTCGATGGGGATTTTCAGATGGTGTACTACCGTACGGATGTACTCTCTGAAGCAGGGCTTGAGCCCCCGAAAACCTGGGAAGACTACCTGGATGTTGCGTCGAAGATTCATGGCATGGACATGAATGGGGACGGTGAAGCGGACTACGGTTCCTGTATCTTCAAAAAACGGAACGCACAGTCTTATTTTGCTATCCAAACGTTTGCAGCCCCGATTGTCCAAACCCAAGGTACCGCACAAGGTTTTCACTTCGATAACGAAACAATGAAGCCATTGATTAACAATGCGGGTTGGAAGAAAGCATTTGAATTGTACAAAGCCACAGGTGAATTCGGGCCGCCTGAAGAACTCAACCTGGATATCGGTGATACGCGAGCGTTGTTCAAAGCCGGACGTTGTGGTTTGCTTGTCGAATGGGGAGACCCAGGCACATTGCAATTGG
>JAHDCO010000086.1 GCA_020629835.1 Granulosicoccaceae bacterium | reverse complement strand
ATTAACGGGTTATCCAGCCGCCTTGATTGAGTAAACAACCCAAGCTGGTAAGGCGTCAGGCTCGGCGTAACACGAAGTAGCTTTATCTGTGCAGCCAGCGGGCTGTTATCCAAAACAATTTTTGGCACAACGCCAACGCCAAGACCCAGGCTAACCATACTCACGATAGCCTCATTACCACTGACTTGAGCATAGATTCTGGGTGTGACTTTTAATTGCCTGAACCATTGATCAACTCGCGAACGCGCCAACCCACTTTCTGCCAGAATCATCGGCACACCTCGCCACTGTTCAGCCAACTCGGTGTGTTTGTCAGATGGAAGCGCGATACCCGTTGCTTTTTGCGGGGCGATAAACACCAAAGGCGAGGATTGCAACGGTTTATAAGCTAAGCCTCGCGGCACAGAAGCAGGGCACGCCGCTATTGCGAAATCCTCTTCGCCCGACTTGACTCGGGATAAGGCTAACTCTGGGTTACCGGTGTGCAGCTTGATATCAATGCCGGGGTGTTTGGGACGCAGTTTCTCCAACAACTCCGCCAACATGCTGTGGCTGGCGGTTACGGAGCAGTACAAACTAATTTCACCGGTGATGGTTCCGTCGTCACCCTGCAGTTGCTGGCGAATCGTGTCCCATGCGGCCAGCGCCTCGTGCGCGTACCGTTCAAATTGCTTTCCGGCTTGTGTGAGCGTAACGGAGCGGTTGTCGCGGTCAAATAATGTTGCTCCGACGCTGTCTTCGAGCTGCCGGATGCTGCGAGACAGGGCGGAATGGCTAACGTTTACGTGTTCGCTGGCGCGACCAAAGTGCAGATACTCAGCCACAGCCAGAAACTGTTCCAACAATCTTGGGTTCATGCGCCTTATTATGTTGCATAATTCGGGATATTGTATCCCGAACAGTTCAATTTACGAAATAACTCAGATTTGTCAAACTACGCGGCTAACGTAACAAGTCGTTCGATTCCCGCATCAATTCACTAATCCTGGAGCCTGCCATGGGTACCAACTATTTCAATACCTTGTCGCTGCGTGAGCAGCTCGAACAACTGGGCAAATGCCGATTTATGCATCTCGATGAATTCACCGATGGGGTGGATGCGTTGAAAGGTAAGAAAATGGTGGTCATTGGCTGTGGTGCTCAGGGCCTGAACCAGGGTCTGAACCTGCGCGACAGCGGCCTGGATGTGTCTTACGCCTTGCGCGCTGAAGCCATTAGCGAAAAGCGTCAGTCCTGGAAGAATGCAACCGACAACGGATTCACGGTTGGCACTTATGAGGACTTAATACCCACCGCCGACGTGGTTTTGAATTTAACACCGGATAAGCAGCACACCGCGGTGGTAAATGCGGTGATGCCGATGATGAAGAAGGGTTCCTGTTTGTCCTACTCACATGGTTTCAACATCGTGGAAGAGGGTATGCAGGTTCGTGAAGACATCACCGTCATCATGGTCGCGCCAAAGTGTCCAGGATCAGAAGTTCGCGCTGAGTATGTTCGTGGTTTTGGTGTACCCACGTTAATCGCGGTGCACGAAAACAATGACCCGAATGGTGAAGGGTTAGCTTTGGCGAAAGCGTATGCGGTGGGTACCGGCGGTCACAAAGCGGGTGTTTTGATGTCGTCGTTCATTGCCGAAGTTAAGTCCGACTTAATGGGTGAGCAAACCATTCTCTGTGGCATGTTGCAAACCGGTTCGCTGCTGTGTTTCGACAAGATGATCGAAGAGGGTATTGATGCCGGATACGCTGCCAAGTTGATTCAGTTCGGTTGGGAAACCGTCACTGAAGCACTGAAGTACGGTGGCGTTACCAACATGATGGATCGTTTATCGAATCCTGCGAAAATTCGTGCGTTTGAATTGGCCGAAGAAATGAAAGACATCATGCGTCCGCTTTATCACAAGCATCAGGACGACATCATGACCGGGCACTTCTCCGCCACCATGATGGCCGACTGGGCCAATGACGATAAAGAGTTATTAGGCTGGCGCGCAGACACCGCTGAAACCGCGTTTGAAAAAACTGACGCTGGGGACATGGAAATCAGCGAGCAAGAGTACTTTGATAACGGAATCTTAATGGTCGCTATGGTTAAAGCCGGAGTTGAACTGGCGTTTGAAACTATGACCGATGCCGGCATCATTGCCGATTCTGCGTACTACGAGTCGTTGCATGAAACACCATTGATTGCGAACACCATAGCGCGTAAGAAGTTGTATGAAATGAACGCCACGATCTCGGATACTGCTGAGTACGGCTGTTACCTATACAACCACGCGTGTGTGCCCTTGTTGCAGGATTTCATGAAGCCATTGAAAAGTGATGTCATCGGCAAAGGTCTGCAGCTTAATGACACAAGCGTTGATAACGCGCGCCTGATTGAAGTTAACGAAGCCATTCGAAGTCATCCAGTTGAAGCCATTGGTGCTGAACTGCGCGGTCACATGGCGGACATGAAGCGAATCGTATAATGACCTCGCCCGTTGAAATCACGCTTGATTCGGTTAGTGTCGATTTTGACGGGCGCTTTTCGTTAACTGAAATTGATTGGCGCATAGCGCCGCAGCAGCATTGGTTAATCGCCGGGCCGAACGGAGCGGGTAAGTCGGCGTTAGCCGCTGTACTAGCCGGGGCGGGTGAGATTACAGCGGGCGAGTTGTCCGGTTTACCGGCTAACGTTGGGCTTGTGTCTTATGAGGCGCAGGCGGCGCTCATTGCCGAAGAACTTAAAAAAGATGATGCCGATATATTGGACGTCATCAGTGAAGGCACCTCAGTACAAGAGCTCATCAAACGCGACACCACCGACGCTACGTTAGCTGCCGAATTGGTGGAGCAGTTTGGACTCACACCCTTACTGAATCGCGCATTTCGCAAACTCTCCACCGGTGAGACGCGAAAGGTGATGCTGATTCGTGCATTGGCCAGTGAGCCGAGCTTACTGGTGCTAGATGAGCCGTTTGATGGTTTGGACGTCAAGACGCATGCGATGTTAGACAAACATCTGCACCAGGTAGCGGCAACAACCCCGATTGTCATGGTGTTAAACCGGGTGGGGGAGCGCCCGAGTTTTATTACCCACGTTGCGTGGGTAGAAGCTGGGCGAATTGCACAATCAGCGGCTTGTGCTGATGCTGCGTCTATGGATGAGCTGGTTCAGCTGTTTCATATAAAACACAGTCAAGTGGCGCTGCCTGATCCGGATCCCATTGATCGTCTGCCCGTCTTGGATGCGAGTCAACCGCTGGTGACGCTGACGGATGTCAGCATTAAGTATTCAGATAATGTGGTATTCGAAAACCTATCCTGGCAGATCAACCCAGCCGAGCATTGGCAACTGACTGGCCCTAATGGCAGCGGCAAGACGTGTTTGTTATCGCTCATCACGGGTGACCATCCACAGTGTTACGTCAATAACATTAAAGTGTTCGGATACCAACGGGGTAATGGCGAAAGCATCTGGGAGATCAAACGATTCATCGGATACGTTTCCACACAGTTGCAATGGGAGTACCGCGTCAGTACGGCCTTGCGAAACGTCATTATTTCCGGCTTCCATGACAGCATTGGGCTATATGCAAAACCCAGTGATGTGCAAAAAGCGATTGCAGATCAATGGCTAGACGTTCTTGGAATGAGTGAGCGAGCAAACGAATCATTTACCCAATGCTCTTATGGGGATAAACGTTTGCTATTAATTGCACGGGCGATGGTGAAGCATCCTCCGCTGCTTATTTTGGATGAGCCGTGTCTGGGCCTGGACGATATGAACCGCGAGCTGGTGTTGGCGTTAATTGAAAAAATTTGCGCGAGCGGTAAAACAACCGTGCTGTACGTGAACCATCATGCCGAGGATAAAGTTCCAGGTATTGATAAACACCTGGCATTGGGACAGTAGTGAACCGTAACCCATGAAAAATGCCGAACGCTTTGCGCAAACGCCGACGTCCGGGTACTACGCGGTTATTTTCACGAACACCTGGGCACCCGATACGGAGGGTTACGAACCCATGGCGAAAGCCATGGCCGACAAGGCGTTAAAGCACCCGGGTTGTTTGGGTATGGAGTCAACGCGTGATGCGTTTGGGTTTGGCATTACCGTGTCCTACTGGAAAGACGAAGCAAGCATTTTGGAGTGGAAGCAGGACGCCTCACATATTGTTGCGCAAAATACAGGTATGAAGCAGTGGTACGACCACTATGAACTGCGCGTAGCAAAAGTTGAGCGCAGTTACTCAGGGCCCGCTGGTCGCACTGCCTTGTAGTTTCGCTGGTTTACCCAACACCAGGGTGTCATACACCGCGCGCTCATCCCCGAGCATCAGTAGGGTAAACAATCGTTCCTGCCAGTGTGTATGCGTGTTGGCTTTTCGTGCCAGCAGTGGTGTGGCCTGGTTATCCAGCACCACCATGTCAGCTTCTTTGCCGGCTGCAAAGTTACCAATGTGATCGGTTAAATCCAACGCTTTGGCACCACCTAAAGTTGCCAGGTACAACAAGCTGGCAGGTGAGACCGATGTTTGTTGTAACTGTTGGATTTTATACGTCTCATTACACACAGCCAGCATAGAAAAACTATCGCCACCACCCACGTCGGTGCCAAGCCCAACACACACATTTTCTTTAACCGCTTTTGCGTAATCGAATAAACCGCTGCCTATAAAAAGGTTGGAACGCGCGCAATGCGAAATGGCTGCATCGTGTTTTGAAAGCGATTGCCATTCGCGATCTGATAAATGAATACTGTGGGCGAACACCGAGCGTTTACGCACTAAATTCGATTGCTCATACACGTGCAGGTAGTCTTCACTGTCTGGAAACAGCTCCTTAACCCATTGGCATTCTTTTTCGTTTTCAGACAGGTGTGTGTGTAAATGCACATCGGGGTATTCGGCTAATAATTTTCCGGCTGCGTCCAATTGCTGGCGGGTGCTGGTGGGTGCAAAGCGCGGGGTGACGGCGTAGCCTAATCGGCCTTTGCCGTGCCAGCGTTCTATCAAGTCTTTGGAGTCCTGATAGCTGCTGTCGGCTGTGTCGAGAACGGCCTCAGGTGCGTTTCTGTCCATCATGACTTTACCGGCAATCATGCGCAGGTTTCGTTGCTCAGCGGCTGCAAAGAATGCCTCTACCGAGGCTTTGTGGCTGCTGCCGAATACCAGCGCGGTTGTGGTGCCGTGATTAATGAGTTCATCGAGAAAAAAATTGGCTGTTTCGGCTGCTGTATCCGGGTCGTGGAATCGAGCCTCACACGGAAACGTGTAGGTGTTCAGCCAGTCGAGTAGCTGTTGGCCATAGCTCGCCATCACATCCACTTGCGGGTAGTGAATATGGGTGTCAATGAACCCCGGCACAATCAGCTTGCCTCGATAATCGAGTACCGGTTCATCTGCCTGCGGTATAACTCGTGAAGCGCTTCCAAGCTCAATGATTCGCCCTTGCTCTACCCGACACGCGCCATCCGCGATATAGTCAACTGCATCGCTGCCGTGATGGACGGGGTCTTCCACGCAGTGCAGAAAGCTACCGCGAATAATGTGTGTGCCTGATGTATCCACGTAAATCAAAGGTTGCCATGTCAGCTTTGTTGCCGAGTGTAGCGCTTGGGTCAAGCTTTAGCAGTACTTGTGTCAAACAACCCCTACAGGGCTTTCGCATTGGCTAGCCAAAGAACCACGCCTGATTCTTCTCATAACGCACCGACGATGGGCCATAGATCGGACACGACGCAGAACACTGCGCCGTTGGTCTCGATGCAGGGCATCACGAAAGCTTATCCGGGTGTCATCGCCAACGATTCAGTTAATCTGGAATTATTGCCCGGTGAAATTCATGCCTTGCTGGGTGAAAACGGTGCGGGAAAAAGTACCTTAGTCAAAATTCTTTATGGTCTATTACAGCCGGATGCAGGGCAGATTTTGTGGTCCGGCAACCAGTGGGATGGCAGCCCCATTTATCTTCGTAACCCGGCCGATGCTCGATCGCTTGGCATCGCCATGGTGTTCCAACACTTTTCATTGTTTGAATCGTTAACGGTGGTGGAAAACATCGCGCTTGGCATGGCGGTACCCGCGTCTGATGCACTGCGACGTGAGATACGCGATGTGTCCTTGCGTTATGGCTTACCGCTGGAACCGGATCGGGATGTGTACTCATTAAGTGTGGGTGCTCGTCAGCGCATCGAGATTGTTCGATGCTTACTGCAAAATCCGAAGCTACTGATCATGGATGAGCCAACGTCTGTGTTGACACCGCAGGAAGTGCAGGAGCTGTTTGTCACACTGAAACGCCTGGCAGCTGAAGGTGTCAGCATTCTGTACATCAGCCATAAACTGGATGAAATTCGCCAGGTGTGCGACCGCGCGACGATTCTGCGTGGTGGAAAAAACGTCGCTACCGCCATTCCAGAACAAGAGTCGGCTCGCAGCCTTGCCGCGTTGATGATGGGCGAAAATGTCAGTACCACCACGCGCACCGAACGTAGCGAAACTGGCCAGCCACGCCTGGCTTTAAACAAACTGAATCTACCGGCAAAGTCCCGCCAGGCCATATCGCTACAACAACTGAACTTAACCGTGCATGCCGGTGAAGTTGTGGGCATTGCCGGCGTTGCCGGTAACGGACAGGACGAGCTAATCAGTGTGCTTGCGGGGGAAGTCAAGGCAAGCCCTAACGATATGATCTGGCTCAAAGGTGAATTTGTTGCGCAGTGGTCGGCAGCGCAAAGACGTCGTGCGGGGTTATGTACAGTGCCCGAAGAGCGTTTAGGCCACGCCGCCGTGCCAAGTATGTCGCTAGCGGAGAATGCGCTACTTACAGGGTTTCACCGACAGGCGTTACGCCGCGCAGGCATCATTACCAAACGCCGTTGCCGCCAAGCAGCCAAGGCAATCATCGATGCGTTTTCAGTGCAGTGTGATGGGCCACGCAGTGCCGCCAGCAGTTTATCCGGCGGTAACCTGCAAAAGTTTGTGGTTGGCCGGGAGATACTGCAAGCACCGGATGTGCTGGTGATATCTCAACCCACGTGGGGCGTAGATGCCGGCGCAGCAGCAGACATTCGCAACGCCATTCAAGTGTTGGCAGCACAAGGGGCCGCCGTTTTATTGATATCCCAGGACCTTGATGAACTCATGGCCATCACTGATCGCATCGGGGCGTTGTGCGCTGGACGCTTGTCGGAGTTTTATCCCACGCAATCGGTCGATGCTCAACAGGTTGGTTTACTGATGGGTGGAAAAACCGCGTTGGAGGGTGTGGCGTGATCCAATTAAAAAAGCGCGCTAACCCATCTGTATTGATGGGTTATTTAGCCCCTGTTATTGCGCTTGGTATGACCTTAGTCGCGGGTTTTTTGTTATTCGCTGTGCTGGGAGTGCCGATTGGTGAAGCCTTCAAAGCTTACTTCATAGAGCCGGTAAGCGATCTCTATGGGTTGGCTGAATTAGGGGTAAAAGCTGCTCCGCTCATCATGATCGCCGCAGCCTTGTCGTTAGGTTTTCGTGCAGGAATTTGGAATATCGGCGCTGAGGGGCAATTAATTTTAGGCGGCATCTGCGGTGGCGCGGTGGCATTGGCATTTTATGAGGTGGAGGCGTTTTACGTTTTGCCCCTAATGTGTCTAGCCGGTATTGCCGGCGGTATGGCCTGGGCGGCGATTCCGGCTTTGCTGCGTACCACGGTGAACGCCAACGAAATTCTGACCAGTTTAATGCTGACGTATGTGGCTTCGTTGTTACTGAGCTTTCTGGTGCACGGGCCGTTGCGTGATCCCGATGGATTTAACTTCCCGGAGAGTCGGTTGTTTCATGACGCGGCAACCCTGCCATTGGTGTTGTCAGGAACGCGCTTACACATTGGTGCGCCCATTGCGATTTTGGTAGCGCTGCTAGCGTGGGTTTTATTGAGTCGAACCTTATTAGGGTTTGCCTTACGCGTAAATGGCGATGCGCCAAAGGCAGCGCGACACACCGGGTTTGGTCAAGGCCAGCTGGTGTGGTTTTCGTTGCTGTTCACTGGCGCTATGGCAGGTCTGGCCGGGCTGTTTGAAGTGGCAGGGCCAATCGGGCAGTTAAATCCGGTGATTTCGCCGGGTTACGGCTTTACCGCAATTATTGTGGCGTTTTTGGGGCGTTTGCACCCAGTGGGTGTTGTGTTCGCAGGCCTGGTGATGGCGCTGTCGTATCTGGGTGGGGAAAATGCCCAAATCGCGTTGAACATGCCACTGGCCGTAACTGGTGTGTTTCAGGGCATGTTGTTGTTTTTCTTGCTGGCGGCGGATGTCCTCATTCACTACCGCATCGTTTTTGGTCAGGAGCGTCGCGCATGAATGGTGAGTCATCCATGTTTGTTTTGATCGCACTTACAGTTATCACTGCAGCTACGCCGTTGGTGTTTGCCGCCATTGGCGAGTTAGTTACCGAACGTTCAGGGGTTTTAAACCTTGGTGTGGAAGGCATGATGTTAACGGGGGCCGTATTCAGTTTTTTATGTATCCATGTCACAGGCAACGCGTTTTTGTCTTTGCTGGTGGGTATTTTTGCAGGCATGGTGATGGCTCTGCTGTTCGGGTTTTTAACACTGACATTACAAGCGTCTCAAGTGGCAACAGGGCTTGCGCTAACGATTTTTGGCACCGGTGTCTCGGCGTTGGTGGGGCAGTCGCTTATTGGCGTGGCGTACGAGGGATTGCCAAAAATCGCTATCCCGGTGTTATCCGAATTACCCACCGTTGGCCCGTTACTGTTTCAGCACGATGCGTTGGTCTATCTGTCCTGGTTATTAGTGCCGGCTGTGGCTATTTTTCTGAAACGCACACGCCCGGGGTTAGTGCTTCGTTCCGTCGGCGATTCACATGACGCCGCGCACGCGCTGGGTTACCGGGTGGTGCGGGTTCGATACATCGCCACCTTGTTTGGCGGTGGTTGTTCGGGCCTCGCCGGGGCGTATTTGTCCATGGCATACGCCCCAATGTGGGTTGAAAATATGAGTGCCGGTCGAGGCTGGATTGCGCTGGCCTTGGTGGTCTTCGCGGTGTGGCAGCCTGGCTGGGTGCTATTTGGTGCCTATTTATTCGGTGGAATCACCATTTTGCAACTGCATGGTCAAGGGATCGGCATCAATGTGCCCTCCCAACTTATGTCGATGCTACCCTATCTCACGACCATCGTTGTGTTGGTGCTGATCTCTTTGGATCAGGGTAGGGTGCGGCGCAATGCGCCGGCAGCCATCGGGCAGGTGTTCCGGCCAACCACCTGACGCTTAAGGCTTTTTTGATTACGTGCCCCAGCACAGCTGAATGTAAACACGACCAATTTAGGAGAACCCACACATGTCAGATGTTTCGTTGTTCACAGCAACCAGGCGTTCGTTGCTTACTCTCGCTGCAGCCGCTGCGATTACCCTGCCAGGCATTGTTTCCGCCGATGACCCGTTGAAAGTGGGTTTTGTTTACGTTGGGCCAGTGGGTGACCACGGTTGGACTTACCGCCACGACATTGGTCGTCAAGCCATCGAAGCTGAATTCGGCGACAAGGTAGAAACCACCTTCGTTGAAAGCGTGCCTGAAGGCGCTGATGCCGAGCGAGTAATTCGACGCCTGGCCAGTAGCGGTCACGGCCTGATCTTCACAACCTCATTTGGCTACATGAACCCAACGGTCAAAGTGGCCAAGCAGTTCCCCGACGTAAAATTCGAACACGCCACAGGCTATAAGCGTGCGGATAACGTGTCCACGTATTCAGCGCGTTTTTATGAAGGGCGTGCCGTGATCGGCACCATGGCCGGCATGATGACCAAAACCAATACCATTGGTTACATCGCCTCATTCCCCATCCCCGAAGTGGTTCGTGGCATCAACGCATTCTCAATCGCTATGCGCAAAGTCAACCCCGATGCCGAGATCAAAGTCATTTGGGTGAACACGTGGTACGACCCAGGCAAAGAAGCTGATGCTGCGAAAACCTTGATCGACCAGGGTGCCGACATTATTACCCAACACACCGATTCACCCGCACCGTTGCAGGTAGCTGAAGAACGCGGCGTTCTGGGTTTTGGTCAAGCGTCGGATATGTCTGCATTTGCGCCTCAAGCACAGTTGACTTCGATCATTGATGATTGGGACCCCTACTACATCGAACGAACCCAGGCCGTCCTTGATGGCACATGGGAATCGGTGGATACCTGGCGTGGTATTGATTCAGGCATGGTTGGATTTCCTGAGTACGGCCCGAACGTACCTGATGACGTGAAGGCAGCGGCTGAGTTGGTTCGTGAAGGTATCGTTGATGGCACCTTGCACCCATTTGATGGCCCAATCAATAATCAAATGGGCGAGCAGATCGTCGCTGCCGGTGAGCGTTTGGACGACGGTGTACTGCTTGGAATGGACTACTACGTTGAAGGCGTGCAGGGCTCTTTGCCCAAGTAAGCACTGCTATTGTCGAACAGCTCCGGCAGTTACTACGGTAACCGCCTGAGCGTCCGGTTTTAAGCATAAGAAACCCTCAGACGGCATAGCCCGGCTGAGGGTTTTTTGGTTTTAATGGCGCGTCAATTCAACGCGTCAATTCAGCGCGGCAACTCAACGCGACAACTCAACGCGACAATTAAGCGCGGAAATGTAGGTGCGGGGATTCTCTACTGGAATTCTGTACGGCAACTCTATGCCGAAGGGTCTTCGAGAAAGCGGTTAAAGATCTCTGCTAACTCTTCTTTGGGTGTAACACCCTGCACGGTATACACGTGCTTGCCGCGTGCATTGAACAGTAGCAACGTGACTTTACCGACCCCGTATTCCTGACCCATGGCCCGACCTTCCGCATCGTTTAAATCTGCGATACGATATTGAATGTGCGGTATGTCCTTTAATGCCGCTATGGTGCTGCTCTTCAAGCGGCGACATAAAGCACACGAAGGGT
>JAHDCO010000085.1:7259-11011 GCA_020629835.1 Granulosicoccaceae bacterium | reverse complement strand
CAAATACTGAAAACTATGTGATTGATATTCAGCAGACTATCATGGATGCTCAAGCCAACACCCGCGGCAGGATTGCTTTCATGCCCATATCGCCAGCCACCAAGCGCAACTGGGAAGCGCAACGGAGAGAGGCTCATTTGATCCCTAAAGCAGCATGGCCTGCGCATGGAATGAGACAGGCTAATGGTAAAACGAAGCCGACGACGAACGAATGCGACGGACACGCCCGCACCGCAAATTCCCACACGCTTTCAAGGCGGTCGCTTTAAGCCCCTCACTGGCGGCGATTGTCAGCGAATCATTACTGCCGCATTCAGCATCCTTGAAAAGACTGGCCTCGCAGGCTGTCCAGCCTGGTTAAGCCCTTTGCTGATGGAGCGTGGTGCACGTCAGCGTGCCGACGGTCGCTTAACGTTTTCGTCTGACCTTATCGAAACCGTGCTAGCTCGATCCAGCCATCAGGTGAGCCTTCCCGGTTTCGATGACCACCACGGCTTAGATATCGGCAAGCAAACCGTGCACATCGGCACCGGCGGTGCGGCGGTGCAAACTCTGGATGCGGAATCCGGTGAATACCGACCGTCCTCGTTAAGCGATCTGTACAACATGATGCGCGTGCTTGAGCACTGCGACTCCGTGCACTACGGCATTCGGCCCATGGTGGCGCGCGATATGACCACGCCCCGAGATTTGGACATCAACACTGCGTACGCCTGCCTTAAAGCCACGCGTAAACCGATCGGAGTTAGCTTCGATCAAGCCAAACACGTTAACGACGTTGTGCAACTGTTCGATATCGCGCTGGGTGGAGAACACCGATTTCGAAAACACCCCTTCTGTTTTGCAGTTGTTGTGCATGCTGTCTCGCCCTTGCGTTTTGCAGAGGAAGGGTTGGATATTATGCGAGCAGCGATTCAGGCTGGCATGCCGTTGCAGATATGCACAGCGGCGCAGGCCGGCGCAACCAGCCCAGCGTCGTTAGCAGGTGCATTAGCGCAAGGATTGGCCGAATCCATCGCAGGCGCGATCGTGGTGGATGCCATCAAACCCGGGCATCCATGCATCTATGCTTTTTTACCGTTTATTTCGGACCTACGTACCGGTGCGATGACCGGCGGTAGTGGTGAATCAGCACTGGCGAATGCAGCCGCGGCGCAATTGCTTCACTGCCTGGATTTGCCAGCCACGGTTTCTGCGGGTATGACTGATTCAAAGATCCAGGATGTTCAAGCCGGTTATGAAAAAGGCTACAGCATTACCTTGGCGGCTCAAGCCGGCGCGGACATGATTAATCTTTCGGTTGGCATGCTCGGATCCATTATGGTGGCATCGCCTGAATCTCTGCTAATCGACAACGAACTCTGTGCAGCGATTCTGCGTACGGTACGCGGTATTGAAGTCAGTGACGACTTGCTTGATCTGGAAAGCATTGAGCGTGTTGTCTGCGGTGAAGGCCACTTCCTGGGGGAGCCACAAACACTGCGTTTAATGAAAACAGAGTATGTCTACCCGGAATTGGGGGATCGTCAGTCAGTGGCCGATTGGTTAGAGGCAGGCGGCGTTCAGATCTGGGATCGCGCGCGAGAACACGTGGCCAGCATTCTCAAAGAAACCGAGCCGACACATCTATCCAGTGCTGCTGATGCAAAGATACGAAACGCCTTTGATATACACATAAACCCGGTGAACTTATGAAAGTCATGCGCAGTGTCATTATTGAAGCACCAATCGATACGGTGTGGTCGGTAATCCGGGAATTTGACGGGGTGCATCGGTGGAATCCAGGCGTTTCAGCCGCTTCGTTAGAACGCGGCGAAAGTACAACCGTTGGCGCTGTGAGAAAACTTAATATTGTTGACGGTAGTGTGTTCCGTGAAACGTTACTGGCGCATTCGGATTTAGACCATTTTTACACTTACAACATTATTGAGAGCCCCCTGCCGTGTCGACACTATGTCGCGTGCCATCAACTGATAGAAATTACCGACGGGAATGCCACGCTGGGGGTTTGGTCGGGGGAATTTGACTGTGATGAAGCCGATGCCCAGCAGCTGGAATCCATCGTAGGCGACGGTATTTATTTAGCCGCACAACAAGCACTCAATCACTATGTAAAGGAGACCCAATAATGGCTGATACCTTAGCGCCACGTGCCCTGATCGGCGTGATGACACCCGCCATGAATACGGTTGTGCAACCCGAACTTGAATTGCTGCGACCTGACGGTGTTACCAATCAAATGCAACGGTTCCGTTTAGGAGGCGATCAAATTTCTGATGAACTTGGCGATGAAGCTGAGAAACTGATGGACTGCAAACCAAAAGCATTGGCCATTGGGCTTACCACTGATGCCGGTGCTGGTGGTGTTGAAAAGTTAGCAGCACGTTGTCAGCAACTGTCAGATTCTTTAGGCGTACCGGTCTGCAACGCCTCTATCGCCACACAATTGGGCTTAAAAAAATTGGGTGCCCAACGCATCGCCGTGTTAACCCCATTCAATGCCGACGTTGATCAAGTGGTTAAGGCGAACCTTGAGCTTGGTGGATTCGATGTGATAAGCATCAAGGGCACACAAGCGCCAAGCCTGCCGGAGATATGTGAAACCCCCTTGGAACCCATTCGAGCACTGATACGCGAGCTAGCGCAAACTGATTGCGATGCCATCGCGCAGATTGGTACGGCGCTGCCTGTGGTGGGTTTAATTGATGAGATGGAGACAGAAACCGGTAAAGCATTAGTGGCATGCAACGCGGCCGTTTACTGGCAAGTCTTACGCGAATCAGGCATTAACGATTCGGTGCCAGGCTTCGGTGCCTTGTTGCGCGAGCTATAACCATGCGCGGCACGGCACGTGTGGTTATCGTTGGCGGAGGCGCGGTTGGGGCATCGTGTCTGTATCACCTTACGCAGGCAGGCGTTAACGATTGCGTGCTGATTGAAAAAGATGAGTTGACGTCTGGCTCTACCTGGCACGCCGCCGGCAACATTCCCACTTACGCAAACACCTGGCTGGGAATGCGCGCGGGTAACTACGCATGGAGCTTATACAAAGAGTTGGCCAAAGACCCCGATTCACCGATTACCTATCGTCATACCGGTGCTTTTTGGCCGGCCCATACTCGTGATCGCATGGATTTGTTTCACCATCTCTGCGGCGTTTCGCGTTCAGCAGGTTTTGAGCTGCGCATGTTGTCACCAGATGAAATGGACGCCATGCATCCGTACTATCACTCTGGCGCGTCAGTGCTAGGCGGTATATACGACCCATACGAAGGCGATATTGACCCCAGTCAGTTAACTCAAGCACTGGTCAACCATGCCCGCCATCACGGCGCGGAAGTGGCTCGTTTTACGACGGTTACCGGCATTACCCGAACCCCCAGCAACGAGTGGTTAGTTACCACCAACAACGGAGAAATTCGTAGTGAGGTTGTTGTAAACGCCACCGGTTTTTATGGTCATCAGTTTGGCAAGATGGTTGGCCAGGACTTACCCGTCGCCGTGCTGGAACACCAATATTTTGTCACCGATACCCTTCCAGAACTTGAGCAGAACAAGGATCTGTTTCCGTTAGTGCGTGATCCTGATATTCGATTCTACTTACGTCGTGAAAGAGGCAGCTTCCTATTTGGCTCGTACGGACATCCCGGGCGCTTAGCGTTCTCCGACGGTGTTCCCGATAAGTTTGCACATGCTCTGTTTGAAGACTCAGTCGATGACATCGTGGATTTGTTGGAACAAGCAATCGAACA
>JAHDCO010000085.1:0-7159 GCA_020629835.1 Granulosicoccaceae bacterium | reverse complement strand
TGTTTGAAGACTCAGTCGATGACATCGTGGATTTGTTGGAACAAGCAATCGAACACGTGCCACTGCTTGCCGAAGCAAGCGCTCAACGTTTTGTGAATGGCCCCATTGGGTATACACCCGATGGCTTACCGTTGTGTGGCCCAGCTTATGGTCTTCCAAACTTCTACCACGCTTGCGGTATTCAAATCGGTATAACGCACTCTGCAGCCGTGGGTAAGGCAATCACTGAATGGGTGACGAGCGGTGAAACCGGATGGGATTACGCTTCGTGGGATCCTCGTCGCTTTGGCGATTGGGCAAACCAGCAGTACGCACAAGCGCGTATTGTTGAACTTTATGATCTGCAATACGCCATTCCCTTCCCGCATCGATTAATCCAGTCGGGTAGACCACTGCAAACCACACCGTTGTATGAACGACTGGAAAAACAAGGCGCGGTGTTTGGTCAGATTGGTGGCTGGGAACGTGCGTTTTGGTTCAACCTTAACGGTAGCCAAGACACCG
Organism: Granulosicoccaceae bacterium; assembly: GCA_020629835.1. Lineage (GTDB taxonomy): Bacteria > Pseudomonadota > Gammaproteobacteria > Granulosicoccales > Granulosicoccaceae > Granulosicoccus. The sequence continues at coordinate 6,655 of JAHDCO010000085.1, read as the reverse complement.
AACGTTTGAGTTTTCGGCATGAAGAAGCGTGGCGCGATGCGGTTCGTCGTGAATGTGAAGCCGTACGTGATGGTGTGGGCGTCATGGATCACGGTGGATTCACGAAATACGAAGTAAGCGGTGACGGCGCCAATGACTTTCTGGATCGGGTTTTCTGCGGACGTCTGCCGGCTCCCGGGCGAGTTAAGTTGTCGTACATGCTCACGCCACAAGGCAAGGTCTGGAGCGAAGCAACGATCGCACATCTCGGTCAAGATCGTTACTTGTTATGCGGCCCAACACTAGCCGATTGGCGTGATCATGATTGGTTAAGATCACACCTGTTACCGGATGAGTCTGTCGAAGTACGTCGTGGCAGTGGCTACGATGCCGCTCTGTTAGTGATGGGACCTGCATCACGAAGCCTATTAAGCAAACTTTCTGCACATGATCTTTCACGCAAAGCGATGCCGTGGATGTCGGTTACCAACATCACAGTGGCTGGAGTTTCGTTAATAGCGATGAGAGTGTCTTACGTGGGTGAACTCGGCTGGGAACTGCATATGCCATCCGAGCACTTGTGTACGGTATATGAAGCGCTGCAAACCGCCGGTGCTGATTTTGGGCTAGTAGACTTTGGCTCCTACGCGTTGAACAGTATGCGCATTGAAAAAGGCTACCACGGCTGGGGCTCAGACTTTGGCACGGAATACACGCTGTTTGATGCCGATCTGGAGCGCTTTATCGACTTTGCCAAACCCGAATTCATCGGTAAAGAAGCCGTATTGAAACAATGTCAGGAAAAAGCGGAGTGGCGATTTATCAAACTAATAGTCAGTAGCCATGATGCGGATCCACTACCCGGTGACCCTATACTGTTAAACGGTGAATGCGTAGGCTACGTGACATCCGGCGCTACTGGCTTTCGTGTGGATCAGTGTTTAGCGCTTGGGTATATCAATAATTCGATCGATGATGCCACCCAAAATTTTGATATTGAGATACTCGGCGTTCCTTGTAAAGCGTGCGTGAGTGACGACGTGTTCTACGATGCCAACAACTCCCGCTTAACGAGCTAATAGGTTTGAGAAACCCATAAGACGAACGAACAAAAGCTACACGCCTAGCTATACGCCCAGCTATACACCGTTAGCAAGTTTGATTTTAGACAGTGATTGCACATCATTTTCACTCAGTTCATTAATCAAGCCTTGAGTGGCACGTACATCGGGGCCAGGCGGCATTTTGGGTAATTTTGATAAGGGCCGTAGCATACGTCGCTGTTCTAGATTATCGGCAAGCAATGTCGTTGCGTGTTCGCCAGACAAAGGCGCTGAAAATACGTAGCCTTGCACGCTATCGCAACGCATCTGTGTAATGGCTTTGAGTTGTGCAGGTGTTTCTACACCTTCAGCAACCACCGTTAAACCCAAACTTTCTGATAACGCGATAACCGAGGAAATTATGGTTTTATCCTGCGGGTTATTCGGAAAGTCGTGAAAAAACGTTCGATCAATTTTCAAGATATCCACAGGCATCTGCCGTAAGTACTGCAGTGAAGAATATCCTGTGCCAAAGTCATCCAAAGCAACTGTGAGTCCGGCCAGACGCAAGGCTTCTGTAAACCTGGCCGCAGCATCACCGTCTTTAATTAACGTTGACTCTGTTAATTCGATGGTGACAGAATTTGCCGGTATCTGATACTCAGCAAGAGTGCCCAGTAAAAAGCTCAAGAAATCCTCTTGTTCTAACTGTTTAGCAGAGACATTCACCGCCAAATTGATTGCCTCATACCCCTGCTCACGCCATGCTTTAAGCTGGCGCATAGCGGAATCAAAAATCCAGCGACCGATGGGGTTTATCAAATGTGTATCTTCTGCCAAAGCAATCAGGCGTTCAGGCGCAACCAAGCCAAATCTCGGATTTTGCCAGCGGACGAGGGTTTCAAAACCTTCCAGGGTCCCGGTGCGTATATCAACGCAAGGCTGATACACCAAAAACAGTTCATCCCGTTCGATGGCATGCTGGAGTTCACTCTCCAAGCGTAGTTTTTCTTCGGTTCGAACTCGCATTTCTTTGTCATAGAACAGACAACCGTTCAGAGCCTCCCTCGATCGCGCATCCCTGAGCGCTAACCGTGAGGTAGACAATAATCGCTGCGCGTCATCTCCATCCCAGGGGAAAACGCTAATTCCAGTTCGCATATCCACCGAGTAAGTCCAATCAGTAATTTCCAGTGGTGCAAGACGCGTTGACTCGAAGGTTTTCACAATCCAGGTTAAATCTTTGTCGTTACTTAAGTCACTAATGAGTATCAGCATCTCAGCCATACCGACTCTATAAATAGCGATTTGATCTGACTCCAGAGCTGACGACGCAGTCGCATCAGAAGATAGCAACAAGCTGCGAAGCTGAGCCTCTATGGTGTCAAATGCATTATCAGCTTCGCCCGTGCCAAACGTGTTACCCACTGTTTCAAGTGCATCAACATGCACAGACAACACGGCGAGACTCGTTTCAGAATCCTTGCCACAAGCTATAGCCTGAGTGAGTTGCTCAATCCCAATGAGGTTACTGTAGGCACTCAATGCAAAACTATGAGCTTTTGAACGCTCGACTGTCGGTACAGATGACTCGACAGTTGGCACTTCAGGCGGACTGGTGTCTGCTTTTACAGGTGCGTCAGCTATAGCAACACTTTCCTGCTCCGTATCCACTTCCTGCACAGTATCCGATTCTTCAGTTTGAACGTTAGGAGTTTCTGTCAACTCTTCTGAAGTCAATTGCGAAAATCTGAATACTCGGTTACGGCCAGTTTCCTTTGCTCGATACAAAGCCTGGTCCGCGTTATCAATCAGTTCTTTTGTCGTAACTTGTATGTCTGCGTTGCAGGAGACACCAAAACTTGCCGAGGTTTTTTCCATTCCACCTTCTGTTGCGAAACGCGCGCTGGCCAACGCCACTCGCATTTGTTCTGCAATGCTCTGCGCTTGCGCTTCCGTCGTTTCCGGCAGAGCAACCACAAACTCTTCTCCACCGTAACGCGCTACGATGCTCGATGCAGGGGCTCCTTCAGTCAGGATATCTGCCATCATCTTGATAACATCATCACCTACCCCGTGACCAAACCGATCGTTAATCGACTTAAAATGATCGATATCACACATGATGCAACTCACCGGCGTTTGCTGCTCGGCGGATTCCGTGAGCACAGCGTCCATACCCTCAAGCAACGAACGACGATTAAACACACCCGTCAAGGGGTCTCGAGTTGCCAACAACTCCAGTTCTTTGTTTTTTTGCTCAATTTCAAGCTGACTGGTTTTTAGCTCGCTGATTAATCGAGCCATACTGGTATTTTGGCGCTCAAGCTCTGTCACATCGTCAAAGGTAACCACAACGCCTTTTACCGAACCATCGCCAGCGGTGATGGCAGCCGTATTCACGGCCAGGCTATAAGTCTTTTCATTCGCCGATTGCAAAACCAATTGCGCACGTCCAGTCGCGCTTTCGTGTTTAAGCACACTTTCCCAAGGATACTCCGCTGGAGGTTTCTCACCGCCTGTTGCCGGGTCGGTCCAAGCCATAGCCATTAAACGACTTCCCACCAACGTTTGTTGAGCTCTACCAGACATCTGCTCAAAGACACGGTTGGCCATAACAATACGACCTTGATTATCGAGCATGACAAGACCTTCGGCCAGCACATTCATAGCAGAATTCACTCGCTCAGGAATAACCGATCGAGGATCCAATTCTCGAAGAGCACGCTTTAGGAAAAACCAGAACACAACGAACCCAAGAGCGGCCACCAACAAGAGCGTTGCGTTGAAAGAACCTGAACGCAGGAAGGCCATAAGTGAGTTAATCGGTGGCTCAAAACTCAATTCGAGTTTGCCCCACAGCACACCACCATTGTATATAGGCACTTCGATTTGTGTTGCTGTTGATCGTCCGTTGGGGTTCGCTGACCAATGCTGAGTATGCGCACCCGCTGACGTCAGAATCCGGCCATTACTCAATCGGATGGCGACTGAATTAACGTCATCATTTCGATTTTGTAAACGCTTAAAGGCTTCGTCAACCAAGTCAAGCTGACCCCTCCCCACTTCACTGGACACCTGAACGGCCAGTATCTCCGCAACCGTCCGTCTGGATTCCTGTTTGATGGCAGATTCATTGGGCATGAACCCGAAGAAATCGAGCACCAAGAGCATGCTAAGGGTCAGCATGGTCAACCCAGCTGACAAACGCACAATCGGAGAAATAGCAGGCAATATTTTTTTCATTCCTGATTCCTAGCCAGATTTCCGAAGCAGTTCGTCAACACGATCGTCAACTTGGGAATGATCAGTTGATGCCGCATCTTCCTCAGCGCTGTTATTCCCCACCGTGGCGTCATCGCTTTCATGAGCTGACAAGATTGGCAGAAGGTCAAGTTGTCGCCAAGCCGGCATGCTGGTTAGCAGGCTTGCGATCATTGATCCTGCTTGTAACATCCAACTGACAAACCCCGCTGTCAGCGTCAATACAAATCCGGTTGCGATATCCGCAACCAATTTACCTTTGCTAGCCTCCACACCCGCTTGCTTATCGTAGGCATCCATTGACTGAGAAAGCCCATCTAAAAATCGTTCCCTATCCAAACCGTCCTCTAGGGATTGTGTCTTTTCAGCTAACGCCGAGACCCACGTCCGTAGCAGTTTGGATAATCGATTCTCAGGTTCGCTGGGCTGCTCTTGTCTGTCCACTACAGTACTTATCGCCGGTTCAACCGGCGTCGTCGCTTGAATCGGGAAGTCAATTGAAAGCGGCTCTGAAGGCAGTTGTAGCCCTCTGTCTTCAGTTAATTGCGTGGTAGCTAATGAGTTTGTCTCAACGATAAGTTCTGGTTGTTCATCCACAATCTCATCAAATTCCAAACCAACTTCCTGACCAACTATAGCTTCAAAAACCACATCGACTGGGATGGCTACTTGGGGTTGAAGTCCAACTGATGGTTGCACCGCACCAATAGCTAGAGGATTTGCCGCATTAATTTCGGGTACCGCCGTAATCACTACGGAGAGCTGCTGTGTATCCACTGCCCCGTCGCTGTCTTCAGCACTTACGGATACTTCATATCGGCCGTTGAGATCTCTGTCCGTCGGCTGATTGAATGCCTTGGGTTCAGTAAAAGTTAAGCTACCCGTTACCGCATCAATTTCAAAATGCGCCGCGTCATCACCACCACTAATCGAGAAAATGGTGGTGTCGTTCTGATCCACGTCGTTCACTACAACTGTGGTTACAGCCGTCTCTATTTCAGCGACCTCGATTAACGCCGTTTCGTTACCGCCGTTACTGATAATGACGGGCGCATCGTTAGTGTCAGCTACCAGGATCATGAAGCTTTGGGTACTCTGACTGCTGCTGTCACTGACTTGCAAACTTACCTCATGAGACCCCACGTCATTGTTTGTAGGCGTGCCTTCAAGCAAGGCTGTTCCATCGCCATTGTCAGTCAGTGTCAGCCAGGCTGGTAACCTTGGCGCTGTTATTGTCATGACAGCGCTCGCATCTGGATCGGTTGTGATTATTTCGTAACGGTAGGTGCTGTCTTCGATACCATCAATAACAGGCGCAGACATAAACGCAGGCGCTTCATTTAAGTCACCCAGCGAGATGATGAGTGTTTGATCGAAGTTAAGCCCACCTGAATCGGTCGTGCGCAGCATTACCGTGTAGCTGGCTTTCCGCTCAAAATCCAAAATGCCATCGGTGAGAATCAATTCATCCGCGTCAACACCGCCGATGCTGAATACACTGGCGTCCGTACCCCCAACAATGCTGTAGGTGAAAGTATCGCCAGTGTCTACATCGTTGCTACTTAATCTGCCTACGCTGAAACCGCCTTGAGTATCCGTGTTTTCAGGAACCGATGTATTGTCTAACGATATTGCAGTTGGAGCGTCGTTAACATCGGTTAGGCTCACAGAGATGAGCTGTCTGTCGGTGCCACCACTCGCGTCACTGGCCATCACCTCAAGTTCGTAAATGCCGTCAGAGTCCGCATCCGAAGGTGTTTCAAAATCCGGTGCGGTATTAAAGGTGACCACGCCGGAATTGGTATCAATGCCAAACGATGCGCTGTCGACACCACCAGTGATGGTGTATGCAGGAACATCGCCTGAATCAATATCATTGGCAACCACGGTAGTAACGAATGTCTGATTTTCCGGGGCAACAATCGAGGCTGCTGCAACGCCGCCGTTGCTCGTAATTACAGGGGCATCATTGACATCAGTGACTGTCACAGAGAAGCTCTGAGTGTTTTGCAAGCTGCCATCACTCACCTGCAGGCTTACCGCATATTGCCCCACGTCGTTATTGGTTGGCGTGCCAGTGAGTGTGGCTGTTCCATTACCGTTATCGGTCAGTGCCAACCATGCGGGTAATGACGACGCTGTAATGGTTAAGTTAGATCCGGAGTCTGGATCTGTTGTGGTTATGTCGTAGTTGTAGGCAATATCCTGGGTACTGCTCGTAACGGCCGTTGATGTGAACGACGGTCCTTCATTTGTATCATTTACGCTGACGAAAAATCCTTGGTCATAGCTAAGTCCTCCAGAATCAATCGAGCGCACTATGACCGCATAGGCTGATTGACGTTCATGATCCAAAACGCCATCGCTTA
>JAHDCO010000084.1 GCA_020629835.1 Granulosicoccaceae bacterium | reverse complement strand
TTCCCATCTACGATTCGATGATGGATAGCACCGAGTTGTTCAGCATCCTGTGCATCGTGAGTTACCAACAACACACATAAATTTAGTCGCTGACAAACCGAGCGTGTAAGAGCAAGCATGTCATTGCGGGTAGCTTCATCCAATGCGCCGTATGGCTCATCAAGTAGCAGTATCGGTTTTTGTCTGAGTAGGCAGCGTGCCAAACCAACACGCTGTTGTTCGCCACCAGATAAGCTTTGCGGTTTGTCGTCACCTCGGTTGGGCAGGCCGACGTCAGCCAGTACTTCGTCAATCCGGCTCCAATCATTAGCGTGAAGTTTTAGGTTGGGTGATAAGCCAAGCCCAATGTTCTGACGCACGCTCAGGTGATCAAACAGATTGTGTGATTGAAACAGAGTGGTCATGGGGCGTTTGTCGGGCGCGAGTTTAAGTAAAGGCTCACCTTCCCACGTTAACGTGCCTTGTTCGGGTGTTAAGAATCCACCGACAAGGTTAAGCAGCGTGCTTTTACCTGAACCACTTTTTCCCATGATGGCATGGGTTTCGCCGGCTTTTGCCGTAAGACTGAAGGCGAATCGTTTGGTGCCCAATGAAACACCTAGATTTTGTAGCTCTAAAGTCATGCGTGTTCCTGAACTGTTTCTGTTCGACGAGTGCTGCGGGTGGCCCAATGGCTCAGCATAAACAGAAGTAAGCAGGTCAATAACAACAGAACCGCGGTCACAGCGGCCTCCTGCATACGGTAGCTGCCCATTCTTTGATAGAGCAACAACGGTAACGTGGTGACACGATCTGATCCAAACAGCGCGATCGCGCTGAGGTCACCGGCAGAGAGACTCGCCGCTATGCCGAAGGCAAAACCACCGGCGGGTTTTAATGTTGGCCAGTCTATCCAGCGTACACGGGCCCAGCCACGGATACCTAACGATTGGATTAACCGGTCATGGCTATCCGCCATTTGATGAATAGGTGCTTCCAGTATTTTTAAAACAAACGGCAAACCCAGTAGGGCGTTTGTCATAATCACAAGCCATAACGCAAGGCTGAATACGTCCGCGTATGGCCTTAGCAGTAAAAAGTAGCCGGTGCCCAAAACTAACGGTGGCATAACCAGAATGCTGTTACCTGCCTGACGAATCCACAGGCTGGTTCGTAACCATTTCCAGCGGTATTGGCAATGTCTGGCCACTAACAACAAGCCAATACCCATAAGGCATGATAATGATGCCGAGCTTAACCCAACCAGTATGGTGTTTATCAATGCTTCCGTGGTTGAGGACGACAAAACTACCCGAACAAAGGCAGGGTTTAGTGCTGAAGTGAGTAGGCCAACGACCGGAAGTAAGGTAAAACCTGACGCCAGTGCGATGATGAAGGCGTTAGTTGCGCGCCATTGAGTGGCCGGTCGCCAGTTTGCGTGATGATCAGTATTGCTAAAGGCGGTGGGTACGTTCTGCTTCCATAAACTGCCCAGCGTTAATACCAGCACGCAAATAAACAGCTGGATAAACGCTAGCGATACGGCTGTGCCCAGGTCAAAATCAAAGCGTAGCGCCTGGTATATCGCCACCTCAATGGTGGTGGCCCGCGGCCCACCGCCTAGCGTTAGCACCACAGCAAAACTGCTTAAGCACAGCGCAAAAATCAGTACGGCGGTACCGGCTATGTGCGAACGAATTGCCGGCCATTCAATATGCCGAAGCCTTGCAAAACCGTGAATGCCGAGCTGTGCACTTAGCCGCCATTGGGAGCTTGGAATGCCGTCTAACGCAACCAGAAATATGCGTGTGGCCAGCGGTAGGTTAAAAAATACATGCGCAAGCAATATACCGTTCAAACCATATAAAGATATAGGCTCTAAACCTACGTGGTTTAACACGCTGCTTAACCAGCCGGTGCGACCATAGACGGTCACGATGCCAAAAATAGCCACAACAGTCGGCATAACCAACGACAGACTGAACGCATTCAGAAGCCACTGTCGGCCCGGAAAGTGAGGTTCGCGCGATAGCGCAATGGCCACAGGAATGGCTAAGCCGATACTCAGCAGCGTGGACAAAAATGCTTGCCATACGCTAAACGTAATAACGCGCTGTATCCAAACATTGTTGAGCACCTCAAGTACATTCAGTTGCTCGGCGGTTTGAACCAGCGCGATAAATGGCAGGGCCGTGGCCGAAACCACAAACAGAAGTAGAAGAGCCGCCAACCCGGGTGAGAGAAAACGGCTCATGACGTCATTAACGTGTGGTGGCTTCCAACCACTCATCAATCCACGCCTTACGCTGATCGCGTACGGTTGCTGAATCGATCAGTAAGGTATTGGCTGGTTCGATTAAACGAGTAAATGCCTCGGGTAACTCATCACCAATATCCGTGGCGGGGTACATAACGTTCGTCAGAGGAATAGCCGTTTGAAATTCAGGCGTTAACATGAACGATAAAAATTTCCGACCCAGTTCCTTGTTCTTAGAACTCTTCAATAGCGCAGCCACTTCTACCTGCAAATAATGCCCTTCATCAAATGCCGCAGCTTGGTACTGCTCAGTTTCATCAATGGCCATGTGATAACCCGGTGATGTTGAGTAGCTCAGTACCATGGGCGCTTCACCGGCCAAAAACAAAGAGAAATAAGCTTCGCTCCAACCTTTGGTAACTGTCAGGATTTTTGGTTGCAAGGCTTCCCACTTCTCAGCCGCAGCGTCTCCATAAACCGACTTCATCCATAGCAGTAAACCCAAGCCCGGCGTACTGGTTCGTGGGTCCTGAATGATGATTTTCAGATCATCCGGCGCATCAATCAGCGCGTCGAAACTGGTCGGTGGTTCGGGCAATTGTTCTGTGTCGTACACAAATGCAAAGTAGCCATAGTCAAAGGGTACGAATACGTCTGAATTCCATTCGATTGGCAAAGACAGTGCGCTGGTGTCTACACCCGATGGCTCCAGTAAACCGGTGTCCTCGGCTAACGCCATCAGGTTGGTGTCCAATCCCAACACCACATCGGCACGGGTGGATTCGCCTTCCAGCTGTACCCGGCTCAGGATTCCAGTCGAGCTATCTAATGCGACAAAGTTAAGTTCGCAATCGCAGGTTTTTTCAAAGGCTTCTTTAACAACGGGGCCTGGACCCCATTCCGAAGTGAAGGATTCGTAGGTGTAAACCGTTAGCGTATCTTTAGCAAACACAGTACTGGCAGACAACGCAAAGAAGCCTGCGGTAACAGTCAGTAGTACGCGTGATAGCGATGAGGTTCGTCGCTGCACGGATGCGCGTGAAGTTGGCATGTAGATCATCTCCCGATGCTTAATGTAAAGACAGGTGATGATGACTAGCGTGTGCGTATCGGACTCAATTCCTACGCCGGTATTATCCGGATCAGGTGGTGCGGGTTGTTCCTACTCTCAGCCTTTCGGCACCCCGTTGAGTCATCATCTGCGGGGCTAACCTTCGCTTGTCCGCATACCGCTCATTGTGGGGTGACAAGCATCGTGTTGCAACCAAAATAAGCGTCTATCCAGTCACTGATCCAATGACTTGTAGCGCCTTCGGCCGCCTTCTGGCAGCAGACTAAAGCGTTTGTAACTCCATAAATACTGCTCGGGGTTTATCGCAATACACTGTTCAATGGCGGTATTCATTGCAGCGGCGGCCACCGTGGGGTCAGCGTTATAAAGTGCGGGTGGAGGTTCCATAAAGCTAACGGCCCAGCCAGCCTTACCCGACGGCAAAAAACCTGCTGGTTTGCGTTCGCATACACAAAAGAGCACCTTGGCCTGTCCGCGGTTACTGAGTTTTTGTAATAGCGTCATGCTGTTTGCGGGTTGATTGAACAACGGTACAAACACGCCTCCGTCCAAATCGGGCTCCTGGTCGGGCAATACGCCAATCACATTGCCTTGTTTCAGTTGCTGCAGCACTTCGCGCAGGCCGCGGGCATTGAGACCGGCTGGATGAGCATCAAAATTGGCTCGCCACTTAAGAATCAGCGGTTCCAGCCAACTGGCGCGTGGCGTTCGGTACAAATACGTCATGGGTTGGTTGCGCGTAATGACGATGTTGCACGCCTCCCAGTTACCCATATGGGGCGTGGCGATGATCAGCCCCTGATCGCTAGCCAGGGCTTCGTCAAACAGGTGTTCTCCGGCAACGATTGTGGTGCGCGAACGCAGGCTTGCCGGCTCTTTCAACCAGACCCAAGCGCTTTCGGTCAATGCACGTCCTGTGTGCATCAAGCTGGCTTTGCCGAGCCGCTCACGCTCAGCCTTATCCAGTTCGGGGTAACACAGCGACAAATTGATCAGCGTGATGCGTTTTAGCGAGCCGTTCATGTGCCACGCCAGTTGGCCGAGCTGAGCACCAAGCCAGCGATTGATGGTCAGTGGCAGCCAACTCAGCATTCGCAGGCAGGACGAGGCGGCCAGCCGCTTGGCGCTGAAACCAGAATGTGTGGAATTGGAAGGTTGAGGATGCGACACAGCGTGAAAGCGTAGCGCATTGATCGACTGCAAGTGCGAAGCAGCCCGCTCAGAAGCCAAGAAAAAGCCCCAATCAACGTACGCTGATTGGGGCCGGAACATACTGTCTACGCCAGTATGGGTGTTCGCCAACTTCGAGTCTTGTATCCTTCAAAACCCAGTCCGTGTGAAAAGTGCTAGCGCGGTTACGGCGGTAGTTTCCTTGAGTGCAATGGTTCGGCGAACAAGTAAAGTATCGCCCTATACCGAGCGTCTCACTAGTGAGAAAAGACCGATTTGCGGGTCAGTAAATTCGGATATTTTGTAGGAATTTTCCTACAAAAGAGATATAGCGACAAAAGCCGTGGAATTGCGTCATGATTTGCCTACTTCAGCGTGTTTCAGAAGCCTCAGTGACCATAGATGGTCAAAGAGTGGCCAATATTGAGCAAGGCCTGATGGTGCTCGTGGGATTTCAGGCTACGGATCCGACGGCTACGACCGAGCTTCAGACGCTGCTGGGTAAGATGGCTGAGAGACTACTAGCCTATCGCATCTTCTCTGATGAACAGGATCGAATGAACCTGAACGTGCAGCAGGTGGGCGGGGCCGTGTTATTGGTTCCTCAGTTCACCCTGGCTGCCGAGACAGGTAAGGGGCTTCGCCCCGGTTTTCACAGCGCGGCGGCACCCGAGGTGGCCCAGGCGGCGTTCTCACAATTTGTCGAATGTGTGAGCAGTCGATATTCCTCAGTGCAGCAAGGCCAGTTCGGGGCCGATATGAAGGTGGGGTTAGTGAATGATGGGCCAGTCACCTTTTGGCTGCAGCTCTGATTAGCCAGCCTGTGCAGCCAGTGTACAATTGCGCGCTGCGATAACACGCTTTTAGAAGACTTCAGGAGAATGCGCATGACCCGCAGACGGGCCAGCGTTGAACGGAACACCAAAGAAACCCAAATCACGATCAGCATTGATTTGGATGGAACCGGCCAGGCCAACTTAAACACCGGTGTACCTTTTCTCGATCATATGATGGATCAAATTGCGCGTCATGGGCTTATCGATATCGATGTGACGTGCAAGGGCGACACCCACATTGATGATCATCACTCCGTGGAAGATATTGGCATTGCGTTTGGTATGGCGATGGATGAAGCGCTTGGCAACCGGGCAGGTATTTCTCGATACGGCCACGCGTACGTGCCACTGGATGAAGCCCTGTCTCGAGTGGTTATCGATTTTTCAGGACGTCCGGGCTTGTGGTTTAACTGTGAATTTACTCGCGACAAAGTGGGCACCTTCGACGTTGAAACCACGTCTGAGTTTTTCCAGGGGTTTGCAAACCACGCAAAAGCAACGGTGCACGCTGACTTGATTCGCGGTGCAAATGATCATCATAAAATTGAAACCCTGTTTAAGGCGTTAGGTAGAGCACTGCGCACTGCCGTGACGGTGGATGATCGATTAAACGGCGCTTTGCCTTCCACCAAAGGCGCCTTGTAAGCCCACTTTCAGCGGTTTGTTTTGCCCCTCTTTTTTGGCGTGATTTAACGTATGGAACGCATAGCAGTTGTCGATTACGGCATGGGTAACCTGCGCTCGGTATCAAAGGCCGTTGAGCACGTAGCACCCAATGCCACCGTGGTTGTCACCAGTGACTCAGCCACCATTCAGGAAGCCGATCGTGTCGTTTGCCCCGGTCAGGGCGCTGCCGCTGATTGTATGCAAGCGTTGAATGCGCACGGGCTGTCCAGTGTGATTCAACAGGTGGTGCACACACGCCCTTTTATGGGCATTTGCATGGGTTTGCAGGTGTTGCTAACGCGCAGTGAAGAAAATGGCGGTATTGATTGTCTGAATGTTCTGCCCGGTAGGGTGCAACGGTTTGAGTCGCCGTTAATTGACGCGGATAACACGCGATTAAAAGTGCCGCATATGGGATGGAACATCGTGCAACAGCAGGGCGCATCATCGGCGCGAGAAGCGTTGTGGCACGGCATTGACAACGGGTCTCGGTTTTACTTCGCTCATTCTTACTACTGCGTGCCAGAAACAGCAGAGCAGGTGGCTGGCACGACGGACTACGGCTTGTCTATCGCGGTTGCGTTAACAGAAGGGTCAGTGTTCGCGTGTCAATTTCACCCAGAGAAAAGCGGATCGTCCGGTTTGCAGTTGTTGAAAAATTTTGTGAGTTGGGACGGTCAGGCGTAATGATCACACCACACTCAAACACAGGGGAAAACAGGTGTTAGTGATACCGGCGATTGATTTGAAAGAGGGCCAGTGTGTCCGATTAAAACAAGGCCGCATGGACGATGACACAGTCTTCTCCTCAAAGCCTGTAGAAGTCGCTGGCCAATGGCGGGAACAGGGCGCCAGGCGTTTGCATCTGGTGGACCTGGATGGGGCCTTTGCGGGTAAGCCAGTTAACGCCGACGTCATCAATACCATCTGCCAAACCTACCCGGATCTGCCGGTGCAGATTGGCGGCGGTATTCGAACACTGGAGACAGCATCTGCGTATATCGACGCGGGTGTTTCGTGGGTAATCATCGGCACCCAGGCGGTTAAAGAGCCTGCTTTTGTTGCTGAGCTGTGTAAGGCGCACCCGGGTAAAGTTATTGTTGGTTTAGATGCTAAGGATGGTTTTGTCGCTACCGAAGGTTGGGCTGAGGTCTCTAAAACCAGTGCCATCGAGTTAGCGAAACAGTTTGAAGATACCGGCGTTTCGGCCATCGTCTATACCGACATAAGTCGAGACGGCATGATGCAAGGGGTCAACGTGGAACAAACGGCCGCGCTGGCAGACGCCATCAACATTCCGGTTATCGCATCGGGTGGAGTAACCAATCAAGACGATATAGATGCGCTGGTAAAACGCGCTAGTAGCGGTATATCCGGTGCCATTGTGGGCCGCGCTATTTATGAAGGCACACTGGACTTGGCAACGGCTCAACGTCTTGCTGATGCGGCGACAGGCGCTTAACCATGGGGTTAGCAAAACGCATCATTCCCTGCCTGGATGTAGACGCGGGTCGCGTAGTCAAAGGCGTAAACTTTGTGGACATCCGCGACGCGGGTGACCCGGTCAGTGTGGCGCGTCAGTACAACGAAGCCGGTGCAGATGAGCTGACGTTTTTGGATATTACCGCCAGCTCAGACAATCGAGACACCATTTTCCCAGTGGTAGAACAGGTGGCCTCTGAAGTGTTTATCCCGTTGACGGTGGGCGGTGGCGTCAGAGAAGTGGCTGATGTCAGACGCTTACTTAACGCAGGTGCCGATAAAGTCAGCATTAACACTGCGGCCGTGTTTAATCCGGAGTTGGTACAGCAGGCGTCTGACAAGGTGGGCGCACAGTGCATCGTGGTGGCTATCGATGCCAAACGCGTTAGCGCAGACGATGAGCCGCTAAAGTGGGAGATTTTCACTCATGGCGGTCGCCGGGCCACGGGTATCGATGCCGTGGAATGGGCGCAGCGCATGGCAGGTTATGGTGCCGGCGAGATACTGCTAACCAGCATGGACCGCGATGGGACAAAGATTGGTTTTAACCTGCCGCTGACGCGCGCCATCAGTGACGCGGTGGAGATTCCCGTGATCGCCTCGGGCGGGGTCGGCAATCTTCAGCATTTGGCGGATGGGGTTATTGAAGGCGGTGCCGACGCGGTGCTCGCGGCCAGTATTTTTCATTTTGGCGAATACACGATCGCAGAAGCGAAAGCCCACATGGCATCGCAGGGTATAGAGGTGCGTTAACGTGCCCGGCGAAAGCGAGTGGGCCACTGCGCCGATTGCGTCAACTGGCGCAGCGGGGTTTACCGCGTGATAAAATCTGCCACCCATTACGCGTAGGCCAATCCAGCCGTGATTGACGAGGTGCAATTTAACAGTGACGGCCTGATACCGGTCATCGCGCAAGACCACAGCACCGATCAAGTATTGATGGTTGCGTGGATGAATGCCGAATCCCTGGAATTAACCGTGACTTCAGGTCATGCGGTGTACTTCTCTCGCTCACGTCAGGTTTTATGGCGTAAGGGTGAGTCATCAGGCAATACGCAACTCGTCAAGTCATTGCAGCTCGATTGCGATGGCGACGTGATATTGATGAAAGTGGAACAACTCGGTGGCATTGCCTGTCATACCGGACGTGCTCACTGCTTTTATCGAACGTTAGTGCAGGAACCGGGTTCGGCCCAGTTGGGTCGTTGGGAAATCACAGAAGACGTATTGAAAGATCCGTCGGAGTTGTATGGGCAGGCCCACAAGGAAGTCGAATGACGAGCACATCACAGTCCGTAGACACCTTGCAGGCACTGGCGCAGGTAATCGAATCGCGAAAGCAGGCCGATGCCGAGAATTCTTACGTTGCCCGGTTGTTTCGTGACGGCGATGACACCATGCTGCAAAAGGTGGGTGAAGAAGCCGTAGAATTCATCCTAGCTGGAAAAAGTTCTGATTCTGAGCACCTGGTGGCCGAAGCAGCCGACGTCTGGTTCCATATGCTGGTATTTTTGAGTCATCGAGGGCTTGGGCCCCATGACATTTTGAACGAATTAAATCGTCGCGAAGGCTTGTCTGGTATTGACGAGAAAGCCTCGCGCGCTACAGGAGATTCCCTAAGATGATGCCAAGTGTTCCCCAGTTACTGATTGTACTGGCCATTGTGGTACTGATTTTTGGTGCAAAACGCTTACGCAACCTGGGTGGAGACCTCGGTGGCGCTGTGAAGGGTTTCAAGCAAGCCGTGAAAGAAGAAGGCGATGAGAAGTCGGCGCAAATCGAAGATGCTGCTGATGACGCCACCGACGCGGTAAAAGATGCCGCCATGCGCGAAACTGACGACACTAAATCTGCAGATTCCAAGTCGGCTTAATGTGCGCAACTTGTGTGCGCAACTGGTTGTGCGCACGGGTTCGTCAGCCTGCTGTTATGCGTAAGGTCTCAAACTAATGTTTGACGTTGGCTTTCTTGAAATACTGGTTATCGGTGTCGTGTCGCTGATCGTCATCGGGCCAGAACGCTTGCCTGCGGTTGCACGCACGGTCGGTGCCTGGGTGGGCAAAGCTCAGCGGTTTGTTCGCGGCGTTAAATCCGATTTCGCTAACGAACTGAAAAGCGGTGATTTGAAAAAAATCATCGGTGATCAGAACGAGCAAATCAGTGAACTTCGAAACCTCGTCAACAGTGCCCGCCAGGAATTGAAAGCGGGTGTCGATGACGCCACATCTACTACTCGCACCTCGATGGACGACTTCAAAAAGATGATCAATGAAGACGCCGAGCCAGCCAGCGAGCCTGCCGCCGCAACGAAAGCGACTGACACGAAAGTGACCGAAACCAAAGCAACCACCGAATCGGCTGATGCAACCAAACAGAGTGACTAAAAGGCTATGAAGTCTGCCGACGATTTGGTTGATGAAGAACAGGGTTTTCTCTCGCATCTGGTTGAGCTGCGTGAGCGAATGGTCAAAATCGTCGTGGTGGTTGCCATCATATTCGGTTGCCTGTTTGCATTTAGAAACGATATCTACATTGCGTTCGCGGCGCCGCTTGCTGATCAACTAGGTCCCGACGCCAACATTCAAACCATCGATCCGGCGGGCAGCTTCTTTGTGCCGTTAA
Source organism: Granulosicoccaceae bacterium (assembly GCA_020629835.1). Classification (GTDB taxonomy): domain Bacteria; phylum Pseudomonadota; class Gammaproteobacteria; order Granulosicoccales; family Granulosicoccaceae; genus Granulosicoccus. Next base: position 1,066 of record JAHDCO010000084.1, on the reverse strand, counting down.
AGCTGGTGCTAATGTTGAGCGTTTTTATTGCCATCCCATTTTTGCTTTATCAAGTGTGGGCATTTGTCGCGCCGGGTTTGTATCGCCACGAAAAACGTTTGGTATTCCCTCTACTCGTGTCGAGTACTGGGTTGTTTTACTTAGGTGTCGCATTCGCGCATTTTGTTGTATTCCCCATTGTGTTCGCGTTTTTTGTTGGGGTAGCGCCGGAGGGCGTCCAGGTAAATACCGACATTAACCGCTATCTCGATTTTGCAATCACGTTGTTCTTTGCGTTCGGCATCGCGTTTGAAGTACCTGTCGCTACCGTTATACTTGTAATGACGGGTATCACCACGCCTGAGCAATTGGTAAAAGCGCGCCCATACGTCTTTGTTGGTGCCTTCATTGTCGGCATGTTCCTCACCCCGCCCGACTTTATCTCGCAAACTTTATTAGCCATACCCATGTGGCTACTGTTTGAAGTGGGCATTATGTTCTCGCGTACGCTAAAGGTGCGCGTTACAGAAGCCGGTGAAGCGCGGGACGCACGCGACGGGGTGGTATCCGATGATGCATCAGCGGATGACTCGGTTGAAAACTCGGTTGAAAACTCGGTCGATGATTCTCCTGATGGTGACAACACCACAACAGCGTCGAAAGAAACCAATAATCGCCCCCCGTTGGATCGAAAGCCCGACACAAAAACTGGCGGTTACAGCAACAGCCTAACTGACGCACCCGATGACGCCGAGGACAGTGGGCCTTAACAGCTTCTAAGGAAACAAAACATAATGACTTCCACGGTTATGCCGCCACGCCGACCGGCCCTGCTGGTCATCATGGACGGCATGGCCGTCAATCCATCACCGTTAAACAATGCGGTAGCGGCTGCGAAGACACCGAACCTCGATAAGATTCAAAGTGAGCATCCAACCTGTTTGTTGGAAGCCTCCGGATTGGCGGTGGGCTTGCCCGATGGACAAATGGGCAACAGCGAAGTCGGGCACTTGAGTCTGGGTGCCGGTACCGTCTTAAAGCAAGATCTTGTCAAAATTTCTGACAGCATTGAGTCGGGCGAGTTTGA
>JAHDCO010000024.1:39566-54040 GCA_020629835.1 Granulosicoccaceae bacterium | reverse complement strand
GGGGAAACTGAAGTCAGCGACTCATCGGATACTGCGGTACCGCTGGATCACGCGTTGGTAGTTAAAAAACGCGAGATTGTTCGTCACGCTTGCTCGACCGGGCTAGCTCAGTCCCGCCCCAGAAAAGTGCGCTATCGAGACGGTGAGGCACACCGAGCCGGTACCACCGATGGCTCTGACGTATCGTTGGATCAACAAATTGCTGCCGATAAAAAAGCGGCGTTGGGTGATGCATGACAGCGTTGCATTGGGTAACGGCCGGTATTGATGAATTAAGCGCCAGAGAATTCCACGATGTTCTGAAATTGCGTGTGGATGTGTTTGTGGTAGAGCAGCGCTGTGCTTACGCAGAACTTGATGGGCAAGATGCACTTGCTACAACAGCACATATTTATGCGAAGAATCACGACGGAGTTGTTGTAGCTGCCGCTCGTGTGCTTGCTGCTGCGGAGACTAAACCGGTGCGCATTGGTCGTGTGGTAGTCGCGCATACTCATAGAGGAACCGGATTAGCTGCCCAACTCATGCAGCGTGTAATGCAGTATTGCCACGCACATTATGCAGGCGAGACAATTGAGTTAGCGTCTCAAGTGGGCGCTCATAAACTGTACGAACAATTTGGATTTACGACGTCATCGGCGGACTATCTAGACGATGGCATCCCGCATCGTGATATGCAATTAACGTTATCTTCGAGTTAGTCCTGTCGCTCAATGCGTTGTTTGATGGATGCAATTTCTTCGTCCAGTTCTGCCAATTCTTCTAAGTGTTCTTCGCGCAGTGATTCCAGTTTGGCAAGCCTTTTTTCGGGTGTTATACGCAGTAATCGGTTAACGACTTCAAACAACATCAGCGCGCGAAACAGCTTCATACCTAAACCGCGCATGCGGTAGATACGGCTCATCTTTGCCAGTTGCTGAACCTTTGCAAGCTTGGCCAGCCGCAGTGCACGAATACTGCGAAGAAACGAAATTAGCGGCAGCAAAATGATGGCTAAATCAATCCAATTCGTTTTGATGTACTTAAGCTTTTTATCGGTCACGCTAACCATGAGGATAAATTCAAACGTAAAGGCAAACCAGATGAAGCCGGTAGCGACATGAATCACTGTTTGTAACCAGACGTGGTTGGCTACGTAACTCTTAAAGCCATACTCCAAAAGCAAGACAGGCAGAATGAGCAAGGCGATGGCAATCATCGGTTTGCCGAAGAATCGGGTGAGCGTTAGTGTGGTGAGTTTGCTTGGGTGCACCCAACTCAAATACGGCAGCCAGACTTGTCCGCTCCAAGCCGACGATGGCGTTCCGAGCCTCAGTGGCGGTACGCACGCTGCGGCTAGTCGAAGGCCGATCTGTTTGCGTGTGGCTTTAACCGCTTTAGCTTGGGTAAGGTGGTACACGGTTTCTGCAATAAACACTGGCCATAGCAATAACAACCATGTGGTGATGAAATGGCCGATGGCGTCGGCCGACTCCAATCGGCGAATCATGTCAGCGCTGATGTCTTCATCGCCAGACTCAAGCGCACTTAATTCAACAACGCGCGGGATATCCACCCAGGTAACGATCAACCCTGCCAAAAGCCCAAGGAAGACCACAGCTAAACCGAACATTAGCGGCGCTAGCCGATCGTCGGTGTGTTGGTGCGGATTCAGGTCAGTGGACGTGACGGTGGACATGAAATAAACAGCGGCAGAGAAGCCACCTCAGTGTAACCAGACCGCCGTTATTTGTGAGACATGAGTCACAGGGAATGGGCCAATGGGTTTACATCTAAGCTCGATATGTTAGCGTCAGTTCGCCTCATCTGCGGGCAATCGGTGATCCCGAGGCTTGCCAACCTTTTTCAGCTGTGGCTATTGCCGCGCGAAGGGCAGGGAGGAGGAAAGATGGTGCGATTACAGCACCACCTGCAAGCAGAACAAAGGGCGAAGCTTGCCAGCTTCGCCCACTAACAAATCAGTTACGCGTGTATATCGGAAAGGCGGTGTTAATTCCGCCACGATTGGTGGTGTAACCCTGCACGCGGTATCCCTGCCCGGATGGGCCTTCCCACGGTTGTGCATTCTGGTTATTGCTGTTGTTGTAAGCATGCAAAATAACGCTTAACACCTCGTCGCGTGACAGGCTATCCGGGAAGAAGGACGAAAACTTGGATTTCCATTGGCCGCCGTCCTTAACTTCGATAGTGGCTGTGTAAACACCGAATCGATTCGGCGCATCACGTACGCTGACCAGTCGCGCATTGGCTGGGTCTTGTCCGCCAGGCCGCGAGTGAAAACCGGTAGGTTTACCGCTACGGTTTATTTCACCTTCGAAAACGTGCAGTAAATTAACGTTTGGGGCGGTATCAGACCACTTTTGTCCGCTAGAGTAGCTGGATGCTCCTGATGACTCCTGGTTGGATGACGAGTTATTGGCACTTTGGCTGGTGAACGGCGATTCTCCGCGGCCAAGCGCTTCTAAATCAATGCCAAGGTGATCAAGGTTTAAACCCAAAGCAGCCAGCACGATGGCGACTATGGGTAGGTAGCGACGGTACTTGTTCATAAAACGTTACACGGTAGCAATCGTGACGAGGGTGTCGATTATGCAACAGTAACAGCGCAACCTTGCATTAAGCCTCATTATTAGGGCGGTAAAACAACGCAAATTGATACCGTGTTCTGGTTGGTTTCAGAGGCGTTTGTTAGAATCGAGAGGTTGTATTTAACTGTTTTTGGGTAGGCAAGGCTTGGTTAGCCTCACGCTAAAAGCTGGCAGACACAGCCGATGGGGACACGCGTTTGACAAACACAGTACTGGTTAGGCTAGCGTGCATTACGTGGTTCACGGCCGCTCAACTTGTGCCTGTGACAAACGCCGCTGCGCAATCGATTGACGTTGAGCCCCCGGTTATAGAACACGACGTAGTGGAGTCTGCCACCTCATCCGATCGGCAGAGTTTCTTCGCAACCGTTGCTGATGATGATGAATTGGCGAGCGTGCGATTTTTGTATCGCTTCGAAGGTCAGACCACCTACACAAGCCTGGAAATGAAGCGCGTTTCCAGTTCGTCAACTTTTGCCGTTGAAGTTGCCACACAAACCGGCGACGATCGAGCCATCGAATACTACATTTCAGCGCGCGATGTCAGCGGCAACCGAACGTTACGCGGATACAACTTCAGCCCGTTAGTTCGTTTTATTGAAGTGCCGGACACGACAGCTCAGCCGCTTGATCAAGCGGTATTGGCGAGTGCCAAAAAACGCCCGCTGTATTACGTAGCCGGTGCATTGGTACTCGGTGCCGTGGTCGGCGCATTAGCTCGTTCCTCAAGTGGCGGTGGCCCAGAGGCACCAGGCGGTAACTGTGACAACGGCTTGTGCGACTTCACGGTGACCATCAACCCGCCGGGTGCGCAATGAACGTTGATGCCATGACGGGGTTATTGTCGATCGGTTCAGCGTGCAAACGTTGTGTTGCAGTAGCGCTGATGGGGCTTTCACTTAACGCCTGCGATCGGGTTGATTCTGGCAATGTTGTTGTCGCAAGCGCGGCGGGCACCCAACTGTGGGAACTGACGCCACCTGCGTCCATTCTGCCGCGTGCAGTTGATCAAAATCAGGTGTTCCCGCGCGTAACGCTGAATGGCGTCAACATGAACATGACGCAGCAAACCAATAGTCAGATCTGGCAAGGGGTTGCACAGGTGCCAGAAGGTGAGGCTGTCGTACTACGAGTAGATTGGATTGAATTTTTTCGCAGTCGGGAGTTGTTACTAGCCGTCTCAGAGCAAACGTACCCCGCCATTACACAAGACACGGCCGTTATCTTGTTTGACCGCGACTATGTGGTGGATGATCTGGTGACCTATCCACGTTTGGACGATGATAACGATCGGGTACCGAACCTTACCGAACGCGAAGAGAATTCTGATCCGTACTTATCCACCGATCCGGGGCTTACTCGGGCGAACGCATTTATTGCGGCCATTGATCCATCACGAGCGCCGGTTATTGATGGCAGCTACGATTTGGTATGGGGTGAGGCGCAGTATCGCGATAGGGATGAAGAGTTACTGAGCATCGATAATCGTCTTATCGGTTTTGACCCAGACCGGCCGGAGGGCAGTACGGAATTCCGCTGGGGCGGGTTACATGATGGTCAGTTCTTATATCTGTTTGTGTTGGGTGAAAGCTCAAATAACAGAACGTCCCAGGGTGACTCTACGCAACCCTGGCACGATGACGCTATCGATATCTTTTGGGATGGCAACCGCAGCCAGGGCAGCAGTTACGACGGCGTGGATGACTATCACATCATCATTCCACTGCTGAAACTGAATCAAAATGCGCGTAATCGATCGAACCTGGATGATGGGTCGGTTGATCCTTTTGGGCGTGCCATGGTGGGTTTCAACTCACAAGCGATTCCAAACCTCGACGGCGTAACTTTCGCAACCTGTGTTTGCCCCTCAGGCGATACGTACGAAGTGCGACTGGATCTGCAAAAGCTTGGTATCCCATTGGGCCGTTCGTTTGGCTTTGACGTACAGATCAACAACGACATCGACGGCGACACGCGTGAATTCAAATTTGGCTGGCAGGCACCTTCTGCTGACGCTGCTGAATTCTCTGCAGACCGGACTTGGGAAGACCCGTCTACCATGGGCCTGCTTGAGCTAGTGCCGTCTAATTAATCTCACTTCGGTGAGTTCCACTGCTGCGGTAACTACACCATGTCCGACAACCTCGGCGCGTCATCTCCTATTTTGCCGCGCGGTGTTCTTTATGCCTACGGAAGCCTGGGTTTTCCGCTAGCCGCTGCGTTCATCGCGTTGCAAGTGATCGTGCCAACGTTTTATGCAGAATCCACCAGCTTAAGCCTCTCAGTTATTGGGGTGGTGTTACTCATCGCACGGCTCCTGGATATGGCCACAGACCCCATTGTCGGTTTCTGGTCGGATCAATCTCAATCGCGTTTTGGTCGGCGCAAAGTCTTCGTGGTAGCGGCGGCATTACCGATCGCGGTTAGCGTCTGGGCGTTGTTCAATCCACCAGCTGATGCGGGTGCTTTGTATTTGTTGTTATGGACTATCGCGATATACATCGCAGGCACCGTGTCGATTGTTCCTCTATCGGCCTGGGGGGCAGAACTCACACCGGACTATCACCAAAAGGCGCGCGTTACCGGCGTGCGAGTGGCTTTCGGTTTAGCAGGCACCATGGCCGCACTGATGGTGCCCGTTTTTGTTGGCACCGAAGCCGATCAGGGGTATGGGCCTACGCTTACCGTCATCGCCATATTGGCGTTAACCACGTTGCTTATCTCTACCGTCTGGGCTGGCTTCGCTGTGCCCGACACCAGTCAAACAAAATTACCTGACAACACGTTCGCTGCAGTTAAAGAACTGCTGCTTACCGCGAATCCGTTTCGGCAGTTGTTGGTGAGTTTTCTATTAAACGCAGTGGGCAACGCGATACCGGCCACGTTGTTTTTGTTGTATGTCACCCACGTGCTATCAGCGGATGCTTTCGCAGGCCAGTTATTGTTTTTATATTTCATTAGTGCAGCGGTTTCAGTGCCGTTTTGGGTCTGGCTGGCAAAGCGCGTGGGTAAGCATCAAGCCTGGTCTATCGCGATTGTTGTGGCGTGTGCGTTCTTTGTTTGGACACCATTCCTTTCAGAATCCACATTCTGGGTGTTTGTTCTTATCGTCGGTTGTACCGGTTTTGCAACCGGTGCAGACCTTGCGTTACCGTCGGCCATTAATGGCGACATCATAGAATGGGATGCGTTAAAAACAGGGTACAAGCGCCCTGGGTTATTCTTTGCATTGTGGGGAACAGCGGCCAAGCTGTCTTATGGTTTGGCGATTGGCCTTGCGTTTCCATTACTGGATGTGTTCGGCTTTGATGCCAACGGTGGCAACAGTGAATCCAGTTTGTTTGCCTTAGCGTTTATGTACGGCTTTCCTTGCTTACTGTTTAAGTTGGGTGCGCTGTGGGTGATGCGAGGTTATCCCATCACTGAAGAAGAGCACACCCGCATACGCAACGCATTGGCTGCACGGGATAGCGCCCCGGCTTAAGCCGCTGAGCTCACATCCCCGGGGCTTGAGAACAGTTCCAGAAAATCGTCTGCCGTGAGCTTGGATAACGGGTTCTTATCGGCGTTGATGATGCCGTCTGACAACATGCGTTTGTGATCTTGCATGCGCAGGATTTTCTCTTCCACTGTATTGTTTGCCACCAGCTTATAAATAAACACTGGCTTATCTTGGCCGATCCGGTGTGCACGGTCGCTGGCTTGGTTTTCTACCGCAGGGTTCCACCACGGATCGTAGTGAATAACGGTATCCGCAGCCGTTAAGTTTAAACCGGTACCTCCGGCTTTTAGGCTGATAAGAAACAGCGGTACTTCGCCGTTTTGAAACGCATCAACCACATCTTCGCGTTTACGCGTGCGCCCAGTGAGTTTCACATACGGTATGCCGGCGGCTTCCACTTCTTTTTCGATAATGTCCAGCATGGATGTGAATTGGCTGAACAGCAGAATCTTTTTACCTTCTGCGGTGAGTTCTTCCAACATCGACAACAGCAGTTTGGTCTTCGCCGACTCAACGATGCCTTCAGCGCTTTCTAATTTAACCAACCCCGGATGACAGCAGGTTTGCCTGAGTTTCAGTAAGGCATCCAGAAGCTCTATGTGTGAGCGTTTCAGGCCACGCTCTTTCAGTATTTCCTGCACTCGCTGTTCCATGGTCACGCGAATGGATTCGTACAATCGGGCCTGCTCACCCGCCAGGGTAATTGACTTAATGATTTCTGTTTTTGGTGGTAAATCGGATGCCACTTCTTCCTTGCGCCGACGCATTAGAAACGGCTTTATGCGTTGCGTCAGACGAATTTGCGCATCGGTATCCTGATGGGTTTCGATTGGGGTGCGAAAGTGCTTAGAGAAGATCTTGCGTGTACCTAGTAAACCAGGCATCAGGAAGTCGAACAAACTCCACAGTTCACCCAAGTGATTTTCTAATGGGGTACCGGTTAAGCATAACCGCCGTGGTGCTTTGAATTCTTTCAGCGCTTGCGTAACCTTGGCACTCGGGTTCTTAATGGCTTGCGCTTCATCAAGCACGATCATACCGAAGGACTCCGCTTGCAGAATGCCAGCGTCTCGATTAACCAGCGCGTAGCTCGTGATGACGATGTCGTGCAAATCAAAATCGGGCTTACGCTGCTTGCGATCGGCGCCGTGCCACACCATCGTGCTTAAGTCGGGTGTGAAGCGAGCGGCCTCGCGTGACCAGTTAACCAGTAAGCTGGTGGGCGCTACTATCAGTGTCGGGCCTTGCAAGCGCCCGAGTTGTTTTTCCCGCAGTAAGTGTGCAAGGGTTTGTAGGGTTTTACCTAAGCCCATGTCGTCGGCTAGTACGCCGTTCATACCAAAGTCGGCCAGGAAATCTAACCAGGCTAAGCCCTCGAGCTGGTAAGGGCGTAAGTCTGCTTGCAGATTGCCAGGAGCCTCTACCGCTTGTAAGCCCTCAAAATTCTGCAGCTTGTCAGCTAACTGCATGAGCTCTTCAGCGCCGTCCCAACGAACGTCCAAACCGTGGGATTCCCAGTGGTTTTGGAATTCGTCCAACGTGGTGGCGTGCTCACGCATTAACTGTAAATTGCCATCGTCGCTGCGTTGGTTAAACAGCTCTTGCAAGGTGTCAGCAATGGGTGAAAATATTTCAGGGGAAACCTCTAACCATTGCCCCGTTTCAGCTTGCAATAAAATCGGTTGGTCGCGTTCACCGGTTTCTAACCATTCAATAACCAGCGGCACTAAGTCGAATTGCTGTCCTTCATGGTTAAGCTTTAACGCCATGTCAAACCATGACGAGCGCATATTGCTGTCAGTAACTGACGCTTCGATTTGCGTGACCGGTTTGAACGATAAATCGAAGGGTTCACGTTTAACCACTTCCCAGCCATCAGCTTCCAATAGGTCACGTTGTTCTAATAGACGACGCCATTCAGATGCCAGTTCGTACACGTTTTTCGTGCGTGGTTTCCTGTCGGCTACTGAGTAGTACTCAGGGTCGGATTCACTGGCTAAGGAAAAGTTTGGAAAGCGTTGTTCAAACTGTACGGTGTATTTCAATTCCTGAGCGAGATTGCGTTTTAGCACCAGCGGTTTACCGTCGCGAGTTTTACCTTCTAAGGTATCTTCGGTATCGGTTCCATTAAATGGCAGGGTGTAGTCGCCATAACGAAAATGCACGGCGGCAAAATAATTTCTGATATCCGGGCTTTCTTCTTTGGATTGCAGCACCAGAATTGGCTGGGCATCAACCACCACGCGTTCGAAATTGGGCTCGGTGGGTAACGGCAGATCCGCTGCCGGAAGTCTGGATGCCAGGTAGTTACTGATCGCCTGAGCATGCACCTCAGGAATGGTGGGTGCTTTCAGTAGCCGTGACAGCAGACCGGTGGGTGGTACATCATGCAGAAGGCCCGCAGTTGAGTTTTGAATGTCTAAATACCAGGCAGGTTCTGTGGGAACCAGATGCCAATGGTCGCTTCCTTCCAGCGTTACAGCCAGCTCGTAGTCTGCATCACCTTCGCGTTTCCAATCGATGGTGAGGGTTCTGGATTCTCCCAGTGATAGTGGCGTGTCCCGATCAGGGCCCCAAAAGCAACGCTCTGTGGCTAACAAACGGGTCATTAGTAAATGCCCAGTGTCACCTTCGACCACCAGTGTGCGGTAACTGATATCCGCATTTTTCCCGATGGCTAATTCCAGAATGGCGTGGTCGCTCGGTTGTACCCAGTCTGGATGATGAAAATGTGCGTGATAGCGATACGGGGTTTCTTTCCCGTAGCCGCCGCGTTTTAATAACCGGCTTTGCAGAATTTGCAATTCCACGCCCAGTTGATGCTGAGACAAGCTGGTTTCATCAAGCTGGAAGAACAACAACGGTTCCCCGGGAGTGTGTTGCTCTAACGCGGGGTCGAGCTGCTTGCCTTGCACCACCATATCCTGCAACCAGCGATTGATGGTTCGTAGTGATTGGTCGGATTCGGTGGGCTGTGTGTTTTGTTGGTCAATCCACGTTAGCAGGGCGGCGGCAACGTGTTTACAGTTGTATTGCACCGGACAGGTGCACGTGCCCGACAATAAGTGTGCTTCGATTTTAATGCGTTGACGATAGGGATCGGCCGCTGTGCCTTTTACCGCGGCGGTAAGCAATTGCCGTTCGGCGTTCCACTGCACATCGCGAACTTTACCGCTGGCTTTATAGACACCACCACGCGATGTAAACACCGAACCACAGAGTTCGATGACGTCGTCAAAACTGAGTACACGAGTGCTTTTATTCACCGCGGGATTGTAACCTGTGAACGTGCCAAACGGCGGATCATGCAGGACTTAACTGCTTAGCCTGAGGGAAAAAGTGGCTAGTTATCCACCCAGTGCAGGCCGTGTGCCAAGAAAACGATTCATGGCTGCCGCCACAGGTTCCGGGGTGTCCATGTGCAGATGATGATCACCGGGTAACTCGGTGATTTCCAGTTGTTTGATCAGCGCCAGCCGCGAAGCGGTTTCTTCTCGATTAATAATAAATCCGTCTTTTGCAATCACTATGTGGGCTCGGCATTCGATACTTGCCAGTGCGGCTTCGACTTGAGATTCGTCTAAATACGCCAAACTGGCATTACGCAAAGCCGGGTCGAATCGCCAGGTAAACCCATCAGCGGTTTCCTGTAGCTGGCGACGAATGATGAGATCGGCTGACGTTCGGTGCATGGTGGCCGCCCGTAAGCGAGCCTCGACCGCGTCATCTCGTGTGGCGAACGTGCGCGAGGCATAGCGGTTGGGGTGGGCTCTGTCATCGGCGGCTTTTTGTAAGCGTGCTACAAACTTTTCCGGCGTGCCGGTCAGTGGGCCAGCCGACTCAATCGCCGTGGTGGACAACACCCGCTCCGGGGCCGCCACCGCTAACATCAGTGCCAACGACCCACCCAGTGAATGCCCAACCACGTGGAAGCGTTGCCAGTGTAAAGCGGTAGCGATGTCCAGGCAGCGTACGACCGTATCCAACACACTGTATGGCCCGGCTAAATGGCTGGAGTGGCCGTGCCCGGGTAAGTCCACGCAAACCAGGTCCATGTCGGGTAAGTACGGCAGCATGGGAATGTAACTGTTGGCGTTGTCGAGCCAGCCGTGTAAACACAGAACCGGGATGGCTTCGCTCACCGCTGAGTCGCGCTGGCGTAACAACGCGATCTGTGTGCCATCGCTTAGTGTTAACGAGTCAGAAGTGAGTTTGGGATCAAGCGCTGTCATAGGCCCAGTTTACAGCGTGTAGCTATACACCAGGATTTCTGCATCGTCCGGGTCGCTGGTGGCGGTAAATCCCAAATGCGTCATAAGGCCTTGCATCGCGATGTTTGTGCGAAGTACGTCCCCGCGAATGCGTTGCAGCGACTGAGCGCGTGCGTGCTCAATTAAATGGCGCATTAACGCAGAAGCCAGGCCTTGTCCTTGAAAGCCATCATCTATCGCTATGGCAAAGTCACCTTCTACCCGGCGACTGTCGATGGTGTAGCGGCTAACACCAACGATGGTATCCGAGTTTTTTGGCACCGCAACAAACGCCATCTGCCGGTCGTAATCTAACTTCGTGAATTGCACCACCATGCGCGGTGACAAATCATTCAGCGCATGCATAAACCGAAAGTAACGGGATTCTGCCGACATGTTTCGTACGAGCTCACGGATCGATTCGCCGTCCGTAGGGCGAATTGGCCTCAGAAGAAACTGATTGCCGTGTTTGTTGGTTAGCGTTTTCTGCCACTGCAAGGGGTACGGGTGTATGGCCAGTTGCGTATACGGTCGATCAGCGGGGCGTCGTTCCAGCACCACGCGAATGCCCAGGGCAACAGCGCCGTGTTCACTGACCTCTAAGGGGTTAATGTCTAATGAGAAAACGTTAGGCATCTCGGTCGCTATTTCCGATAACCGCCTGAGCACAGACGCTACAGCGGTGCGACTGACCGCCGGTTTATATTGCCACGCGTCCAGGTAGGCTTTCATCGGTGGTTCATCCAGCATCTGATCAATGAGAAATTGATTCAGTGGTGGTAACTGCACGGAACGGTGCCGTGTAACCGGCGTGATGTCACCGCCGATAGCCAGCGTGATGACCGGCCCAAATGTCGGATCCTGATGAATACCCAGTGATAATGACCGGCTGTGTGGTTGCGAGTGCATTTTTTCTATCAGCACCCCCCGAAATTCAGCGCCTGGTCGTTGATCGGCCAGCGCTTGCTTCATGTGCTGGAAAATTCCGCGCACTTCGTCATCGGTGCCTACATCCAATCGTGTTTCGGCTACCGCGGCTTTGTGCATCAAATTGGGCGATACGATTTTTATCGCCACCGGATACCCAATATCGTTAGCAATTCGCACGGCTTCGTTTTCATCCATTACTCGCACAGCCGCCTGAGTGTGGATGTTGAAAAATGACAACATTTTTCGGGCTTTTTGCGGGCCAAGTACACGCTCACCCTGATCTAAAGCTTCTTCTATGAGTAACTGCGCCGCGGGAAGATCGGCTTCGGTTGTGCGCGACATGGGGTTTGGCAGTTGCAGCAATTGTTGCTGGCTGACGTAATAACGATGCAGGAAATCGATACAGTCAATTGCGCTTTCGGGGGTTCGGAAGGTCGGTAAGCCTTCTTCGGCTAACAGGGTGCGGGCATTGCGAACTGACTGATCTCCCATCCACGTCAAAGCAATTGGGGTTTTTTTAGGTCGGTTCTCAATCACCACTTGGGCGACGTCTTCGGGCGGGGTGACAGAATCTGGCACGTGTATAACCACAACCGCATCGTAGGCGGACTGTTTTTGAAACGCCTGCAACACATGTGCATAAGCACGGGGTAAATCGTTGGTTTCGCGCAGAACGATGGGGTTTGCACGGCTCCATTGTGGGTTCAGTTTGGGTTTAAGCTCAAGCCGGATCTCGCGTGGTAATTCGGGAGCGACTAATCCGCGTTGTTTCAACCGTTCAATAGCCAGTAAAGCGGGGGCAGCGCCGTTACTGATAATGGCAACCCGTTTGCCGGTGGTGCGCATGCCCGATTCCAACATTCGCCCAGCGGTGTAAAGGTTCATAAACGTACGAATGCGTACAACACCAGCACGTTGCATGGCGGCTTGGAACACGATATCGCTGGACAGTACCTCACCGGTTTGCGAAAACAAATCGCAATACTCCGCTGAATCAACCGCCGATTTCATAATGATGACTGGCTTGATGCGAGCAGCGGCACTGATGGCGCTCATAAAGGAGCGCACATTCAATAAGTGATCTACATACACAATAATGGCGCGAGTGTGATGATCTTCAGCGAGCAGATCCAAAAGGTCGCCCAGGGCGATATCGGTCTCTCGGCCAGTAGATAACAATGCTGAAAATCCTACATTTGAAGCTTCAGCCCAATCGAGCAGGGCGGCTGCCAGCGAGGCGGATTGGCTAATTAAACCGATGCGGCCTGCGTTGACGGTATTGATGCTGTAAGACGCATTGAGCTTTACAGATGGTCTGATAAGTCCGGCGCAATAGGGCCCCAACAAGCGAATGTTCAGTTTTCGGGCCTGAGCGTGCAGCGTCGCGCTGTCTTTTACTGATGACATGATGAGCACCACCCGCACACCGCGATTTGCCGACTGCTTCAGTATTTTTTTTAATGTGCGTTCCGGGCTGATGGCAATGACAAGGTCAGGGTCTGTGGGGCAGTCCTTGATGCGGTCTAAACACGTCAAACCTTCAACTTCGTCATAGCGCGGATTGATGGGGTATAAAGTGCCCGCAAAACCACCGGATACGATGTTGCGCATCAGGGCGTAGCCTTTAGAGCCCTGCCGGGTGCTAGCCCCAACCACAGCAATGCAGCTAGGATTTAACAAGGCATCTAAATGCAAGGTACTCATGGCTAGCCGGGGTGGTTTGTTATAGTGGGCCATTCTATGCGATTGGAGCGTGGCGCCACCATGGCCACCTTGTTAGTAACTCACCCGGATTGCGTGTTACATGAAATCAGTCCGGATCATCCGGAATGCCCAGGACGAATTGGGGCCATTCTTGATCAACTGAAAAAGCAGGATCTGTTTGATTACTGCCTGCACGCAGAAGCGCCGTTGGCCGAACGCGAACAGGTATTGCTGGCGCACGAACCAGCCCACGTTGAAAATGTGTTTGCGTCGTCCCCTACTATTGGTTCTGTGAGCCTTGATGCTGACACTGCCATGAATCCGCATTCACTGACGGCTGCACTGCGTTCGGTAGGCGGTGGCTTGCTTGCCACCGATGCTGTGCTGAATAAAGAAGCGGATACCGCGTTCTGTTTAACCCGGCCACCGGGGCACCATGCAGAGTTTGATAAAGCCATGGGGTTTTGTTTTTTTGGCAACGTTGCTATCGCTGCGCGACACGCCATACAACAACACGGGCTAGAGCGCGTAGCCATCGTGGACTTTGATGTGCACCACGGCAACGGCACAGAAGACATCGTCGACGGTGACGCTAAAATCCTGTTTTGTTCCTCGTTTCAATACCCGCTATATCCCGGTGCTTATCGCAGCAATGTCGATAACCAGCGGGTGAATGTGCCGCTAAAGTCCGGCTGCCAGAGCGCGCAATTCCGTGATGCGATAACAGCCACCTGGTTGCCAGCATTGGACGCCTTCCAGCCAGAACTCATCATCGTAAGCGCAGGCTTTGATGCGCACGCTGAAGATCCACTCGCTGGTTTATTGCTGGCCGATGCCGATTATCTCTGGATTACCCAACAGATTCGTGAGGTAGCGATGCGCCATGCGGGGGGGCGAATCGTATCTATGTTAGAAGGCGGTTATGCGCTGCCAGCACTTGCACGCTCAGCGTCAGCACACGTTCGTGTGTTGATGGGCATGGACTAACGACAAAAATACTTAAAGGCTTGACTTATGACGGCTACCTGGACGGTTTACCTATCCGGTGAAATTCACACCGATTGGCGTGAGCGCATCATGAACGAATCGAAAGCACAAGGTTTACCGCTGCGCTTTGTGTCGGCGGTGACTAATCATGGAGCCAGTGATGCGGCTGGGGATATATTAGGGGAAGTGCCCGCCGGTTTTTTACGCGACCAGCAATCATCACGTGTGAATGCCATGCGTACCCAATCGCTAATCAAAGGTTGTGACCTGGCCGTGATTCGGTTTGGCAAGCAATACAAACAATGGAATGCAGCCTTTGATGCCGGTTACTGTGCCGCTTTAGGTAAGCCATATATTACGTTGCATGATGACGACATCATTCATCCGCTGAAAGAAGTGGACGGCTCCGCACAGGGTTGGGCACAAACCCCGGAGCAAGTGGTGGATATTTTACGTTATGTTACCGGCGATCCAGATGCGGATGGTACGCATGCGGCTACGGTGCCTTTGTAG
>JAHDCO010000024.1:17446-39466 GCA_020629835.1 Granulosicoccaceae bacterium | reverse complement strand
CCAACTCCGTTTGGCTGAAGCTAATCGCTTCATAATCCTGTTCTAACTTTCCGTCTAAATAGCGTTGGTACCAGTAGCGTAAGTGCATGCTAGAACCTTCGCTAAAGCGCGTATTTTTTTCCAGGCTCTTGCCGTAGTTCACCACTTTTTTCTCGAACTGCGCGAATGTTCGAACCGGATAGTGATAGATCGATACGGTGCCGCATTCGGTTTTGTCTAATTCGTGCGTTGCGCCATGATTTCCGTATTCAACCTCGGTCAAACCCTGGGTGCGCGTCATGACTTTATCCATAACGTTCCTGGCGACGGTATTCATGTCATGGTTAGCCCATTTTTCCTCACCTTCAGATAACGGCACGTCTTTTACTACCGCATGCACGTTGTCATAAAAGCGATAGTTTGGATCGCTTGCCGTTGATTCATTGGTCAATAAGTTAAACCTGCGGCAACTAAGTACACCAATTTTCTCAGGATGACTGGAACGTTGTGTGATGCATTGGCGAATGGCGTCGGGTAAGGACTGGCCGTTAGCGGGCACCCAGAATTCATCAGCGTCATTATGAATGATCCAATCGTGTTGATTGGCTTCTGCAATCTGTTGCCCCATGCGAGTTACCCACAAGTCCTGATCGATGGTGTGTGAGGGTTCATCGATGATATCTATGGAGTATTGCTTGGCGAGTTCGGTAAGTTTTTCTCGAGTGCCGTCGACTGAGCCATTATCGGTTACCACAAAATGACTAACACCCATCGCCGCGTGGTAGCGGATATTTTCAGCGATGATGTCTACCTCATCTCTGACCAGAATCGACATAGCCAATTTTGGTAGTGGGTATTGAAAACTATCTGTTTGTTCCTCAGCGCGTGACTGGGTATGCGATTGTGCTTGCGTTTGTGTCTGTATCTGTGGTGGCAACGGCTGATTGCTGTTGGGAACCAATTTCTCCAAAGACGAGTTCCACTGCGAGATTAGATTGCGTTTCAATGTAGACGATGGCAATTTGCTCAATACTTTAAGCGCTCGCTGCCGGTAGTCGCTTTGCTCGCAGAGCAACCGGCGTTGATATTCCCGGTATGCGTTGGCTGCCAGTGTGTCGTTACCCATCTGTTGGTAGATGGAATAACGGGCTTCGGCTAAATCAATCGTTGCGTGTTTATCGTTAGCATCAATCCATTGCAGCGCCAGTTCAGGTTTTCCATCCATCGCCAGCGTTTTTGCATAAACGCACGGGAATCGATTGTCATTGGGGTGATTATTCAAGCCGGCTTTACAGGCCATCAATGCAGCGTGCAATTCATTGAGTTCGGTAGCTGTTCGGATAAGCACCAGGGTGTGATCCGCATTCCCGCCAACATCCACCGCTTGTTTCAAGGCCTGCAAAGCGGCTTGCCCTTGACCCAGTTGCAACTGAGCAAGACCTAAGCTGAAAGATAAGGATGCATCGTTAACCTGGGTTTGCAGAGCCTGGGTTAAATGTGTAACCGCTTGTTTGTAATCGTGGTTAGCAAAACACGCTTTGCCGTAATGGCCCAGTATGAATCCGTGGTTTGGGTGCATCGCCAGCACACCTGCCAATTCCTGCAGCTGCTGCTTGGGTGTTAACCTACTTAAGTGAGCCTGCACGGTAGGTGGATGAAACCAATCCAATGTCGAGGTTTCATCCGTGTCGTGTTCAGGCACTGACGACTCGGTAAACACTTCAGCCTTCGCTTGTGCTTCAGGCAACATGCGGAACTCCTATGTCATCCCACCGGATGTTAAGCGCTTCCAATTCATCGAAAATCGGGGTGGTGGTATCGGGTTCGACCCAATCGACTTCAGGGAAGTTGGTGGCCGGTGCCAGGGCGTGGGCCTGCAGTGCTTCCCAGGTTTCTTCGAGTTCATTCACCAAGGCATCGTTGACGTCGATCGTTTCCAATTGAACCGTTCGAGCGTTTTTGGTTTTTCGCCCATCAACGCCTGAGTCGGCGTCGGTGTGTAAATTCAGTGACCAGGCGTTGCTGATGGCGGTTGCTAAACACTCACCGGCAATCTGCGCCTCCTGCGACAACAGCACACAGCGATCGGGTGTGCGCTCCAGTTGTTGTAATACGGCCTGGTTGTGTAACAACCACGAGCGTAAAGCCACAGCGGGATTCGTCCAGAACCGAACATTGATTTCGCCAAGCTCAGGTTTCATTAACAAATCCAGTGCTTGGCGTCGTTGCAAAGACAGTAAGCAACTCGCGTAATGTCGATACACAAACACGCCGTGTGGGTTATCTAACTCGTTAAACCAATGGTCCAGAAACAACGCCGCCCTGGGATCTTTCAAACCCCAACAAGGCATTGGCTCACCGTGCGTGTTAGCTTGCCGTAGTTGTGTGTCCAGCCGGTTAGCAATACCGCGAATTCTACTGCTCGCATTCCTGCTGTCGACGCTCGGCAAACTGCCATGATGGCACCAGTCGGTGCCGGCCTGCAGCAACCAGTCATCGTGCAATCGAACAGTCTCAATGTCTTCGTAGTGCCCGTCCTGATTGGAGGAGTTAGCGCCAATCAGGGAATTGCCAACATAAACTCCGGCACGCGCCAGAGCCTGCATGGCCATAGAGGTGCCTGAGCGGTGAAACCCAGTGACAATGATTTCGGCGTTTTCGGCCATGAGGTAAAGCTTCGGTTAGAGGATGTTTACCGAAGACGTTGCAAATAGTTGACCAACTAAATAGCTGGCTAACTCAGCGCACTCGTGCGCTCAACCGAGCGCTGCACTAACCTTGGCCCGTGATAGATAAAGCCCGTGTAAAACTGCACAAGCTCTGCCCCAGCGGAGATTTTGGCAGCGGCATCTTCCCCACTGGATACACCGCCCGCGCCGATAAGGCACCACTTATCCGGGCTGTGCTGTGCGACGAAAGACAAGCGCTCATTGGCGAATTCGCGCATAACTTCACCGCTAAGGCCACCGGCTTCATCCGCTGATGGGTGCCCTTGTATCAGATCGCGTCGAGACGTGGTGTTGGACACAATGACGCCGTTGATCGGGTAATCGCGCGCCGTACTAATAAAGTCATGGATTTCGGCATCGCTCATGTCTGGCGCAATTTTTACCCATAACGGTTTATGCGCGCCGTGCTGGCTAGCCAGTTGGCTGTGCTGATTCATGAGGGTATCCAGCAACGCTCGCAACGCTTCACCGTGTTGAAGTTGTCGCAGATCCTTCGTATTCGGCGATGAGATGTTCACCGTTATATAGTCTGCCACCGCGTACACACGCTCTAAGCAATGCGCATAATCCTTGTGGGAGTCTTCTAAACTCGTGCTGGCGTTCTTACCAATATTGATACCTAAGATGCCACGCCATTGCCGTTTTTCAGCGTTTGCAACCAGGTGATCCACACCCAGATTGTTGAACCCCATGCGATTGATTAACGCGCCGTGTTCGGGTAAGCGAAACAGGCGAGGTTGAGGGTTACCCGGTTGAGGTTTTGGTGTGACAGTGCCTATTTCGATAAACCCAAAGCCCAGAGCGCCTAAGGCATCGATGTAGTCGCCATTCTTATCCAGCCCTGCAGCCAAGCCGATCCGGTTTGGAAAGGTCAAGCCGGCTGCCGTGTAAGATTGGGAAGGCCCCTGCGACTGATAGCGTTGCGACAACCAACGGGCCACCCAGGGTTTTGACATCCAGCCCAGAGCCCAATCGTGGGCAGCTTCGGGGGATTTAGAAAACGCGATGCGCCGTGTCAGTGCGTACAGCGGATCGTTCATAGAAGCGTGTGTGGAGACAGTCAATGAAGGGTGGGCTCAAACGGTAGGTAACTGGTTACAGTTTACCCGCCAATTCTGTATTCATGGGTGAGCGTGCGTTCTTGCTGCGGTATCATCACCGGCCCTGTTCTGATGGTTTGACCCGTTGAAGCTCTACCCCGATAAACTCACCGCGCACTTGGCTCAGAAAACCGCTCCTGTGTATTTGTTGCATGGCGATGAGCCGTTGCAAATCATGGAGTTAGGGGATCAGTTGCGCAGCCATGCGCGAGCCCACGGGTTTGATGAGCGGCAAGTGTTTTACGCCAGTGAAGACAGCGACTGGACGGCTTTTCGAGAAGCCGCTGACAGCCTGTCACTGTTTGCTGAAAGGCGCCTGATTGAAGTTCGTCTGCCTACAGGTAAACCGGGCCGGGCGGGTGGTGAGCAACTCAAAGCCTACTGCCAAAATCCGGCACCCGATGTCTTGCTGTTGGTCACCAGCGTCAAGTTAGAGCGCGGCGGAAAAACCAGTGCCTGGTTTAAAGCGCTGGACAAAGCGGGTGTGACCATTGAAGCCTTCCCGGTGGCCGCTCGTGATTTACCGCGTTGGTTAAAAGCTCGGTTTGCACAGCATGGCTTACGTGCCGACCCTGCTGCACTGGCGCTGATTGCTGAGCGGGTTGAAGGAAACTTATTGGCCGCGGCGCAAGAGGTGGAGCGCCTAGCGCTGTTGCATCCGAACGGGAATTTATCACCGGATGATGTGTTGGCTGCGGTATCAGACAGTTCGCGCTACTCGATTAACGATTTGGCTTCAGCAGCATTAGCCGGAGATGCCGCGAGAGCCGTTCGAATTGTTCGTGGGCTTCGTGATGAAGCCACTGCACCGGTGTTGGTGTTGTGGGCACTAAGCGCTGAAATACGCAGCGCCACTCGAGCAGCCGAAGCCATCGCAGAACGTGTACCCGAAGACAAAGCGTTGAAGGCGGCTGGTGTATGGTCAAGCCGTGTGGCGCCATTGAAAACGGCGCTAAAAAGACACAGCGTGGCAAGCTGGTTGCACATGTTGCAGCAAACCGCTGAAATAGATCGCATGGTGAAGGGGCAGGAACCGGGCGATGTTTGGGATGCGTTCACTGCGCTCAGTGCTTGTTTGGCAGGTCACGGCGACGCAATTTTAACCACGAGATTGGCATGACACCCACGACGGCTATAAAAACGCTTTTTTCCGAAGGTCAAATCGGTTCAACCGTATCGATGGCGGGCTGGGTTCGAAGCCGCCGGGACTCCAAGGCTGGCTTGTCGTTTGTGGCTGTGAATGACGGTTCAAGTTTCGACAGTATGCAGGCGGTGGTTCCGGACTCGTTATCGAATTACGACGATGAAGTAAAACGATTGAGTGCAGGTTGTGCGGTCCGTATCACGGGCACCTTAGTGGAGTCCGCCGGGAAAGGGCAGTCAGTTGAGATCCAGGCCACTGATGTTGACGTGGTGGGTTGGGTGGATGAACCGGAAAGTTATCCGATTGCTAAAAAACGCCATACCTTTGAATACCTTCGTACCGTTGCTCACTTAAGGCCCAGAACCAATGCGTTTGGTGCCATGACGCGAGTCCGAAACAGTGTTGCTCAAGCGGTACATCGATATTTTCATGAACGCGGATACGTATGGGTTAACACCCCGTTAATTACCACCAGCGATTGTGAAGGCGCCGGGGAGCTGTTTCGAGTCAGCACACTTGATCAGATGAACTTACCGAAAAACGAAAAGGGTGCTGTGGATTACACCCAGGACTTCTTCGGCACCGAGGCGTTTTTAACCGTGTCCGGCCAGTTAAACGCAGAAGCTTATGCATTGGCCATGTCGAAGGTATACACGTTCGGCCCAACTTTTCGCGCAGAAAATTCAAACACCAGTCGCCACTTAGCCGAATTCTGGATGATTGAGCCGGAGGTGGCGTTCAATGACTTAACTGCCAACGCCGATTTGGCGGAAGACTTTCTGAAATATTGTGTAAAAGCTGTGTTGGATGAATGCCCCGAAGATATGGCGTTCTTTGCCCAACGTATCGACAAAGACGCCATCACTCGGGCTGAAGGTGTTGTTGAATCCAGTTTCGAACGCATGGAATATGGTGACGCGGTAAAGATCCTGGAATCCTGCGGGCATGCATTTGAATTCCCGGTGTCCTGGGGTACTGACCTGGCCTCTGAACATGAGCGTTATTTAACCGAACAACACGTTGGCCGCCCGGTGGTGTTGATGAATTACCCCAAAGATATCAAGGCGTTTTACATGCGCATGAACGACGATGAGCAAACGGTGGCAGCAATGGATGTACTGGCTCCTGGCATCGGTGAGATCATTGGCGGTAGTCAGCGTGAGGAACGTATTGATGTTTTAGACGCTCGCCTGGAAGCGTTTGGTCTTACCGGTCATCTTGATTGGTACCGTGATCTTCGTCGGTACGGCACCGTTCCACATGCAGGCTTTGGTTTAGGCTTTGAGCGTTTGGTGAATTACATTACCGGTATGGAAAACATCCGCGATGCGATCCCATTCCCGAGGGTACCCGGTAGCGCGCCGTACTAAGCGGTGTTTGAGGCGGGGCCTATGCTTTACGGCCGGTGACCCGTCCTGTTTCGGTACTTGCAGAAGTTGAGGCGCTTGCATTATGCTGGCGCCAGCACCGACAGCTTCGTAATCGCATATCAATACAAGGAGGTATTCCATGCGCGTAAACCCTATGTTGCAAGCACCCAATTTCCACAAAATGCGTGGTTTCACATTAGCTGAAATCGCTATCGTGTTAGTCATCATCGGCTTGATGCTGACGGGCGTGTTTAAAGGCCAGGCCCTTATAGACAGTGCACGCGTACGCTCGATGGCCAGCGAAGTGTCCGGCATTCGTTCGGCCTGGTATTCATTCCAGGAGCGGTATCGGGCATTACCAGGTGATTTCCAATCGGCGGGCACTCAAATCGACAGTGCGGCAGTATCCGGCAACGGTAACGGACGAATTGATGACAACCGTGAACGCGCGGGTGTTTGGCAACAGTTGTCATTGGCAGGGTTTATCAACGGCAATTACGATGGGGCGCAAAGCAGCGTTGGCTCAGCGTCCGATTTAGATTGCGCACCGGGTACATGCCCTAAAAACCCGTTCAACGGATTTTACAAAATAAGTTACAGCGCCCAGGCGGCGGATGTCGTAGACCCCACACACGAAATCTTCACCGGCGATCAGATACCCGTGGGTATCCTTGCAGAACTCGATCGTAAATTGGATGACGGCCTGCCGACCAAGGGGCGTTTTCGAGTTCATCAAAACTTCTTAGGTGCCTGCACGCGTAACGCAGAATGGGATGTGTCCACCGGGCATACCAACTGTGCGGGTGTTTTGCGCGATTAACGCCAGTGCGCAGCGAGGCCTGTGGTATTGCCAGTTACACGGCCCTGCAGTATCACCGTAGCGTGTGGCCACAGGTACCGCGCCTAAGATGACCAAGACTACAACAGTAGGCGCAGTGCATGCAGTCATCCTGGCGGCGGGTTCCTCGACCCGTATGGGCGCGACTAACAAACTGCTTTTACCCGCTAGTGGTGTTCCGATGGTGCGGCGCGCGGCGGCGACCGTTGCTGCTTCTTCGGTGGTCAGTTGCCGCGTGGTACTCGGGTTTGAACATCAGCGGGTAGCCTTAGCGCTGCGTGGGTTGCCTGCTGTGCAGACGGTTATTAACCATCGTCACTGGCATGGTCAAGCCAGCTCGATCCTCTTGGGATTAAACGATTTGGTTCGTGGTAACCCAGGTAGCAGGCCGCTATTGGCAACCGATGCCGTCATGGTGTGTTTAAGCGATCAACCGTTACTGGAGACACAGCATTTATTAGCTCTGCAACGAGCCTTTTTTCAACAAGACAAACCACCGCTACTTCGCGTACTGGTGCCAACGGTATCGGGCAGCCGCGGCAACCCGGTAGTCTTTAGTGGGGCTGTGGCGCAAACCTTGGTGGCGAACCAATGGGTACCCCGTACGTTCATGCGCCGCTACCCGCAGTTGGTCAGCTTTTATCCGCTATCGCACCCCGCCTGGGTACGTGACGTGGATACCCCGGGAGATTGGAACGCGTTACCGCTTACGCGGCGTGCTGTTGTTTAAAAAACGCTAAAACCTCGTTCATGCTTGGCATGACCTGGTGCCCTAACTGCAACAGTTCATCAGACGGTGGTACCAGGTTTGGCACTTGAATAACCGACATGCCAGCCGCTACCGACGCCTTAACCCCGTTTTCAGAATCCTCAAGTGCCCAGGCGTTTTGAGGTTCAACATTTATCGATGCCGCGGCTTTCAAAAATATCTCGGGGTTGGGTTTGCTGACAACGACATCGTCGCCCGAGGTCACACTGGAGAAGTAATGTTCAATGTGGTTGCCACTGAGTTTTTTGATGGCTGCTTGCCGGCCTGATGAGGTAGCAACTGCTTTCTTTATGCCGTTCGTATGCAACCACTCAAGCGTATCTTTAACGCCTGGTAGCAGCGGTGGAACGCCATCAGCCAGCGCTGCCAGGTACCGATCAATCCAATCAAGACGAAACTGCACAGCGTCTATTTTATGACCCAGCGCAGCCTGTAGCTGCTGTTTGTGGGTGTTTTCATTGCAACCCACCAACGATAAAAAAAGATCGTACACATCGCCCAGGCCGTAGTCCGCGGCGGTAGCCAGAAAGGCCTGCTGTGAAACCCGTTCAGAGTCGATTAGCAAACCATCCATATCGAATATCACCGCTTCGATACTCATTGTGCGTGCCTTAGTCGTCGAGATTTAATCCCAGGTCTTTTATCTTACGCGTTAATGTGTTGCGTCCCCAGCCCAACAGTTTGGCCGCTTCCTGTTTACGATCGTTGGTTTGGGTCAGTGCGCATTCAATGAGTATGCGCTCCATCGTGGGTACAGACTTACCCAGTAAATCCGATTCGCCGCTGGCCAGTAAACGTGTGGCCCAGTTTTTAAAACTGGTTTCCCATAATTCTTCTTTGTCTTCATCGCCCGCGCTGGATTCAACCGGTAAGTGCTCAATTTCCAGCTCTTGTTCAGTGGTCATGACGGTTAACCAGTGAGCGGTGTTTTGCAGTTCTCTTACGTTTCCGGGCCACGGTAGGCTGGCGATGTGGCGCCGGAATGAGTGCGACATCGTCTTGGTTGTTTCGTTTAATTCCAAAGCCGCCTGCTCAAGAAAATGCTCCATCAATTGCGGGATATCTTCTTGGCGCTCACGCAGTGGCGGTGCTTCGATGCGAATGACGTTTAAACGGTGGTACAGATCTTCGCGGAACCGATTATCTTCGACCAGAATTTGTAAGTTTTGGTGTGTGGCGGCCACGATTCGAACATCCACCTGAATCGGTGTGTGACCACCCACCCGGTAAAATTCTCCGTTCGACAGCACGCGTAATAAACGCGTTTGTAGTGGGGCTGGCATGTCACCGATTTCATCCAGGAATAGCGTGCCACTATCGGCTTGTTCGAAGCGGCCTATGCGTGTGCTCTGGGCCCCGGTGAACGCACCTTTTTCGTGACCAAACAATTCCGATTCCATTAAGTCGTGTGGAATGGCCGCCATGTTCAGTGCGACGAACGGCTTATCAGATCGAGGGCTGTGTTTATGTAAGGCGCGTGCAATCAGTTCTTTACCCGTTCCAGACTCACCGTTTACCAATACCGTTGTTTTTGAACGTGATAACCGGCCAATGGCTTTAAACACATCCTGCATTGCTGCTGAATCACCCAGGAGTACCGGTGCGGTTTCAGGGTCTACCGTTGTGTTGGCCGGGTTGACCGACTCATTAACCGCTACCGACAATTCGTTAGTGGCACCGTTGCGTTTTTCCCGGTGCGTCTGACAGGCTCTTCGCGTTTTGGCGATAACGTCATCCACATCGAAGGGCTTGGGAATGTATTCATAAGCGCCGCCTTCAATGGCAGAGACGGTGCTGTCCAGATCTGAAAACGCTGTCATGATCAGAACAGGCGTATCGGTTTGTTGTTGTTTTAATTGTTTGAGCAGCGCCAGGCCGTCTGAGCCAGGCATTCGAATGTCACTGATGATGGCATCTGGCGGTAACGCGTTGGATCGCACCATGTCGAGCGCTTCATCGGCCGATTCAAAACACGTGACTTGAATCTCAGCTTGCTTAAACGCTTTTTCCAATACCCACCGAATCGATCGGTCGTCGTCAATTACCCATACGTATTCTTCGTTCACGTCAACTCCATTGGTATGTAGACAGTAAACTCTGTGTTGCCAGGTTCACTTTGACACTCAACGAGCCCGCCCAATTGGCTCATGATGGATTGAGCAATAGAAAGACCTAACCCGCTTCCTCCGGGACGGCCGCTCACCATGGGGTAGAACACTTGATCCAGAAAATCAGGGGAAATCCCTGGCCCGTTGTCTCTGATGGTGACTTCTGTGACGAGCGGGTGAAGTTTTCCTGCAATCGTAAAATTGCTAGCCACCCGGGTTTTAAAAACCACATCGCCTTCTTCGCCTATCGCTTGCAAAGCGTTACCCGCGATGTTTAAAAACACTTGAATCAATCGATCGCGATCACTGAAAAACTCAGGAATACTCGGATCGTAGTCGAAGGTCATGGAGACGCCAGCACCTGCGCCTGCCAGGGAAATTTTTCGGACGTGCTCCAGCACTTCATGAATGTTTAAATCATCCCGACGTGGCCGGGAATTAGGGCCTAACATTCGATCAATCAGCGTTTGTAAGCGGTCGGCTTCGTGAATGATGATTGAGGTGTACTCGGTGAGTTCCTTATCGTCCAATTGACGCTCTAATAACTGAGCAGCTCCGCGCAGGCCCCCGAGAGGGTTTTTGATTTCGTGTGCCAACCCTCGCAAAAGAGATTTAACACTCTCCTGCTGAGCGGTGATGGCTTCGTCACGCACAATTCGTAGCGATCGGTCCAGACCGTTTAGCTCAATAAGTAGCGCGCCAGCACCGTTTGCATCGATGTAAGGAGCCACCGAACAATCCACCAGGATAGGTTCAAAGCCAATTGGCTGTAAGGTGACATGACGATCGTTAACGGGTTGGCCTAGCTCTACAGCCTCACGTAACCTGGCAAAGAGCGAATCAGGGATGGACACGAGTTGGGCTAAACGTCTACCCAGGGCTTTACTGGCACTAATGCCGAGGAGCTGCTCTGCAGAGGTGTTGATTGCCGTTATTTTGAGTGCACCATCTAACGACACGATAGCCGTTGTCATGTTGTCAAGCACGATGTCAGACGTGCTCTGTTTAGCAGCCTGAGCTGCTTTTTTATCGGAACGTTTGGCTGTGTGACTGTTCATGATAAGAAAGACATCGGGTGAGATGGTGCTTTCTGTCCGATGCGCTTTAACATTGGCTTGACGTTAGCAGCTGTAATACATGTCGAATTCGACAGGGTGGGTTGACATGCGTAAACGCGTTACTTCTTCCATTTTTAAATCGATGTAACCGTCGATAGCATCATTGGAGAAAACGCCACCCGCGGTTAAGAACTCACGATCCTTGTCCAAGGCGTCTAACGCCTGATCAAGCGAGAAGGCCACTTTGGGGATCTTTGCCTCTTCTTCAGGCGGTAAGTCATAAAGGTCCTTGTCACTGGCCTCGCCGGGATGGATTTTGTTTTGAATACCATCAAGGCCTGCCATCATCAAGGCTGCGAACGTTGTGTACGGGTTTCCCGTAGGGTCTGGAAAACGCACTTCAATACGTCGCGCCTTGGGGTTTGAAACCCATGGAATACGAACCGATGCTGACCGATTGCGAGCGGAATACGCCAGCATGACTGGGGCTTCAAAACCGGGGACCAAACGTTTGTAACTGTTGGTGGACGCGTTAGCAAACGCGTTGATTGCGCGTGCATGTTTGATGATGCCGCCAATGTAGTACAACGCGGTTTCGGACAAACCACCGTATTGATCACCTGAAAAAATGTTCTCACCATCTTTCCATAACGATTGGTGTACATGCATGCCTGAACCATTGTCACCGACGATGGGTTTGGGCATGAAAGTGGCGGTACGACCATAACTGGCGGCAACGTTGTGAACAACGTACTTTAGGATCTGCACGCCATCCGCGCGTTTGACCATGGTGTCGAATCGCGTGCCGATCTCGCACTGACCGGCCGTACCCACCTCGTGATGATGCACCTCTGGCTCAACACCCATTTGCGCAAGTACCTCGCACATCTGGGTTCGCAAGTCGTGCAGAGAGTCGACGGGTGGAACGGGGAAATATCCGCCTTTAACACCCGGGCGATGACCTAAGTTGCCGCCGTCGTAGGATTTGCCGGTGTTCCAGGCCGCCTCTTCGGAATCAATGGCGTAGCTCATGCCTTTCATATCCGTCGTCCAGCGGACATCATCAAAGACGAAGAATTCGGGTTCCGGACCGAAGAATGCGGTATCAGCAATCCCGGTGGCCTGTAAGTAGGCTTCAGCGCGTTTTGCGATTGAGCGTGGATCTCGCTCGTAGCCCTGCATGGTGTCGGGCTCAATAATGTCGCAGGTGATGTTCAGTTGGTTGTACTGCGTAAACGGATCCAACACAGCCGTCGCCGTGTCTGGCATCAAAATCATGTCTGAGGCATTAATGCCTTTCCAGCCAGCGATGGAAGAGCCATCGAACATTTTGCCGTCCTGGAAGGTGTCGGCATCAATGTCACTGACCGGAACCGTCACATGCTGTTCCTTACCGCGCGGGTCGGTAAAGCGAAAATCGACGTATCTAACGTCGTTCTCTGCAATAGTCTGTAGGACGTCACTGGCGGACATTACTGGGTTCCTCTTGCCTTGATTAGCGATGACCGATCTTTGGCGGTGGATCGCTGGCTACTGTCAAAATCTTGTGCAGTGTTTGTTCCACCTGCTAAAGAAGCAATAAAGCCAATAAAAACAACAGGTTAGAGCAGTTATTAACAATTTATTTGCACTGAAATGGTGCGCGAGCCTAAGTTTATGCACCAAAACAATGCAAAAATCAGTAGATAGGTGGAGTGTACCTCACAGGCGTTTGCATCTTTTGGCGATTGGTTTGCGTAACGGGCTTCCGGGCTTGAGACCATGGATAAAAACCGTGCAAGCAACACCCTAGGGCAAGCTCACGGAGCCGGGGGAGCATCGCTATAAGGATCTCGGGGACACGCTGAAAAGCCCTAGTTTCAGTACACTTGAGCGTTACACCTTCCAACTTCGACAACGAGCAGTTTTGATGACCCAGCACAACGTGTTGACGTTCCAAGGAATGATTGCGGTTTTGCAGGATTATTGGTCCTCGCAGGGCTGCATCGTGCAGCAACCCTATGACATGGAAATGGGTGCAGGGACCTTCCATTCATCGACTTTTTTACGCGCTATCGGGCCCGAACCCTGGAACGCTTGCCATACGCAGGCCTCGCGACGCCCGACCGATGGCCGATACGGTGACAATCCTAATCGCCTGCAGCACTACTATCAGTTTCAGGTGGCGATGAAACCATCGCCAGACAATATGCAAGACCTGTATCTGGGCTCGCTTGAGGCGCTGGGTTTCGATGTCCTGGAACACGACATTCGGTTTGTGGAAGACAACTGGGAGTCACCAACACTGGGGGCATGGGGCCTGGGTTGGGAGGTTTGGCTTAACGGTATGGAAGTCACTCAGTACACCTATTTTCAGCAATGTGGTGGTTTGACGTGCAACCCAGTGTTGGGTGAGTTGGCATACGGCATCGAGCGTTTGGCCATGTACATACAGAAAAAAGAAAGTATTTACGATTTAGTGTGGGGTGAATCGGCATCCGGCACGGTTACCTATGGTGACGTGTTCCATCAAAACGAAGTAGAGCAGTCGGCTTACAACTTCGAGCACGCTGATGTGCCTACCCTGTTTGCCGCTTTTGATGCGGCCGAGCGGGATTGCCAGCGGCTGACTGAACTTGCGCTGCCGTTGCCTGCTTACGAACACGTTTTACGCGGCTCACATTCGTTTAACCTTTTGGATGCGCGTCATGCCCTGTCGGTAACTGAGCGACAGCGCTACATTCTTCGCGTACGAACCATGGCAAGGCAAGTGGCAGAAGCCTACCAGGCAAGGCGTGAGGCATTAGGCCATCCATTGCTTGCAAAACAATCAACCACGGATGAGTCTTCGGCCAACGCGGGAGGACTTTCCGCATGAGTGATTTACTGATCGAAATCGGTTGTGAAGAATTACCTGCAGGTTCGGCCGTGGGCATGGCTGAACACTTGGCTTCAGCACTGCAAACTGCGTTAACCGATGCGGGCTTAACCGTCAGTGCCGCTCAGTACTTCGGAACACCTCGCCGCATCGCGGCCTACATTCCTAACGTCTCACCGCAGCAGGCCGACCAGGCCATTGAACGTAAAGGTCCTGCGGTTGCATCGGCCTACAAAGACGGTGAGCCCACACCCGCGCTGGTTGGCTTTTTAAAAAATGCAGGTGCAACGCTTGACGATGTGAGTACCGTTGAGACTCCGAAGGGTGATCGCATTGTGGTTAAACAAACGCAAGCGGGAAAATCACTGGAAGCCTTGGTCAATGATGTACTACCCGGCATAATCAAAACCCTGCCGGTTCCAAAACGTATGCGGTGGTCCGACAAACCGTATGAATTTTTACGACCGGTCGTATGGCTAACCGCACTGCACGGAACCAAGGTGCTGCCAGTGTCGGTGTTGGGTATGCAGTCGGGGAACATTACGTTTGGGCACCGTTTCCATGCGCCGGGTGCGATCACACTGCCGTCAGCTGATGCCTACATAACCACATTGGAAAAGGCCTACGTCATGGCCGACATCGCGGCCAGGCGTGCGCGTATTGTGCAACAAGTGCAATCCGTGGCGGATGAAATGGGCGGAAGCCCAGTGATGGATGAGGCCCTGGTTGATGAGGTGACTTCGCTGGTTGAATGGCCGGTGGCACTGGGTGGGCGATTTGAAGAACTCTATTTAGAGATACCCAAAGAGGCGTTAATCCAGACCATGCAGGAAAACCAGCGTTACTTTGCGTTGCTGGATAAGTCTGGTGCGTTGTTGCCTGCGTTCATAACCGTTGCCAATCTTGAGTCTAAAAATCCAGACACGGTGATTGACGGTAACGAGCGCGTGATACGTCCGCGCTTCGCCGATACGAAGTTTTTTTGGGATCAGGACAAGCAACGCACGCTGGCCGATCATCAAGCGTCGTTAAAGGATGTTCTGTTTCAGGAGAAACTGGGTTCGGTAGCGGATAAAACGCAACGCATGGCGACGTTAATACCACTACTTGCCCCGGTGCTTGGTGCTGATGAGAAAGACAGTGCAACCGCTGTTGCCTTGTGCAAATGCGATCTAACGACCGAGATTGTTAAAGAGCTTGCAAAGATGCAGGGTATCTGTGGTCGCTACTACGCACAGCGTGATGGGCACAACGAGTCGATTGCGGCGGCGATGGAAGAGCACTACTTTCCCAAGCAAGCCGGAGGCGCTTTACCGAGTAATCCAGTGGCTGAATTAGTCGCCATTGCGGATAAAACCGACACACTGGTGGGTATTTATGGTCAGGGTCTTGTGCCCACGGGAACCAAAGATCCGTTTGCGCTTCGACGGGCAACGCTCGGTGTGGTCAGAACTTTGATTGAACATAAGCGTGATTTAAATATGGCAGAACTCATTGATGCCAGCATCGCGTCTTACGCAGGGTCTTTGGGTGAAGTTGATCGTGACGGTCTGTTGGGCTACGTGGCCGACCGTATTCGCGGCTATGCGCAAGACCAGGGGGTGTCACAGGATGTGGTGGATGCTGTCTTAGCCAAGAGCGCGAGCCACCCGCTGGATGTTATGGCTCGCATGCAAGCCATATCGGCGTTTCGAGGTGAGCCCGCTGCCGCTTCACTGTCAGCGGCGGTGAAGCGCATTGGAAATATCTTAAAAAAGCAGGGCATAGCCGATGCGCTTTCCGTTACCGAAGCCGCGTTTGAAGCGGACGATGAGAAGTCGCTATATAAAGCTCTGCAGTCAGTAAGCCCGGGCGTTATCAAGCAACTGGCCGCGAGGGACTATGCCGAGGCAATGGTCTCGATGTCGTCATTAAAAGAACCTGTGGATGCGTTTTTTGACAATGTGATGGTGATGGTGGATGACCCCACAGTGCGAAACAATCGCTTAGCGTTGTTGCAACAGGTGCACGGCTTATGCAGTGACGTGGCCGATCTATCGCAGTTGCAGATTAAGGGCTAAGACGATGAAACTGGTGGTGCTAGACCGGGATGGTGTCATTACACACGACACAGGCGGCATCATCACGTCTCCCAAACAAATTGAACCGATTGAAGGCAGCCTCGCAGCGATTGCCCGGTTGAATCAAGCGGGTATCAAAGTCGCCTTAGCCACGAATCATTCGGGTATCGCCAGAGGGCTATTGGACATGGATGACCTGCATGCCATCCATCAGCACGTTGCATCTTTACTGCAGCAGGCCGGCGGGCATTTTAATATTGTTGCTTTCTGCCCGCACAGTGATGCCAATGAATGCAGTTGTCGTAAACCCGCGCCCGGTATGTTGTATTCCATTAGTGAACGTTTAAACATTGAGCCAAGCCAATCGGTAATGGTGGGTGATTCATTGAAAGATGTTCAGGCGGCGATGGCCGCGGCGTTTCATCCCGCTTTGGTAAAAACTGGTAATGGGCAGGACACCTTAGACAACAACAAAGGGTTAGAGCACATTCCTGCTTATGCGAATCTAGCGGTTTTTGTTGACGAACTGCTTGAATCCTTAAACAGTGCGGCGGACTAATTCAATCGGAGGAAACGACCATGGCGGATAACTCAATATCAGCAAGCTATCGTGCGTGGTTAATGTTTCGCAGTGCCGTGTTTTGGGTGTGGCTTATCTTTACCACGCTGTTTTTCGCAATACCGGCACTACTGGGTACTCTCATATCGTTTAACGTGGCGTATGGGGTTAGCAGTTATTGGATAAAAGCCAATATGTGGGGCCTTCGGATTCTGTGCGGAGTTAAATGGGAAGTCCGTGGGCAAGAACATATCCCTGCCGACCCGTGCTTAGTGGTGTCAAAACACCAGTCCACATGGGAAACGTTTTTTCTCGCTTACCACCTTAAGCACGTTTTGTTTGTTGCCAAGCGAAGCCTTGCGCTCATTCCCATCTTTGGTTGGATGTTGTACTTGCTGGGCTTTGTACTGATTGATCGAAAATCCGGCCGATCAGCCATCAATCAAATGATTGAGCAAGCCAGTGATCGAATCTCAAAGCGTCGCTGGGTGGTGGTGTTTCCAGAAGGTACCCGCATGCCAGTTGGCGCAGAGCCCAACTATCGTATCGGTGCAATGAAAGTGTCGTCCGAAACGGATATCCCGATGTTACCGGTGGCGGTGAATTCAGGTGAGTTTTGGCCGCGTATGGGTTTTATCAAATGGCCGGGAACGATTACGGTGGTGTTCGGCCCGCTTATCTATCCTGAAGGAAAGACGGTGGATGAACTGCGCGACGCTGTTCAGGATTGGATAGAAGGTGCTATGGAAGACATCACGGTGAAAAATCGGTTTCCATACTGAAACACCTTCTCAATACGCGGTAAGCGTATTTTGTTCGAAAAACAAACAAGGTTAACAATGACAGACGGTTTACAGGTAGCGGTGTTCGGTTTGGGGTCCATGGGTTTTGGTATGGCCGAATCGCTGGTGCGGGCGGGCTACACAACCTATGGTTACGATCCGGTGGCTGAACAATGCGATCGATTTATTACCGTCGGCGGAACCAGTGGCACCATCGAACAAGTCGCCAGTGACTTATCCGCTGTAGTTGTCGTGGTGCTAAATGCAGCACAAACCGAAAGTGTGCTCTTTGGTGATGATGTAAACCCGGGCGTGGTACCGCGTTTATCGCCGGGTGCTGTTGTGCTGGCCTGCGCTACGGTGTCCCCCGATTTTGCCAAAGCCATGTCCGCGCGCTGCGCTGAGTACCAAGTGCATTATTTGGATTCACCGATTTCCGGAGGCGCGGTTAAAGCACGTGAGGGAGCGCTATCGGTTATGGCATCCGGTTCAGCAGACGCCTTTAACGCAGCTCGCCCCATTTACGACGCCACGGCCGAGAAGGTGTTTGTGCTCGGTGACGAAGCGGGTCCCGGTTCTGCAATGAAAGCTGTGAATCAAATGCTCGCTGGAGTACACATTGCAGCGATGGCTGAAGCCTTAACGTTCGGCCTAACGCAAGGAGTTGAAGCGGAAACGTTTGTGGAGGTCATTACTCAATGCGCTGGCAACAGCTGGATGCTGGAAAACCGCGCGCCGCATATCGTTGCCGGTGACTACACCCCACACAGCGCAGTCGATATTTGGTTAAAGGATTTGGGGATCGTGTTAAACACCGCAGAAGATGCAGGTTTTGAAGCGCCTATAACGACCGCCGCACTTCATCAATTCAAAACCGCTTCAGACGGTGGGTTAGGGCGAGAGGACGATGCCGCCGTGGCTAAGGTCTATGCAAACCAGGTAGGCGTTAAACTGCCGGGCGTGGACTAATTTATTGCAGCAGGGCTTTTCGAATTAAGTTAAGCCCCATCAGTAAGAAGAACAGTAGCACCGCTTTTTTAAACGCCGCTTCATTTAAGTGACTGCGTAAGCGTTCACCCAGACTGAAACCTAAAATAGCTGGCAGCACCAGTACGGCTGATGCAATTGCCTGACCTTGCGTCAGAAGGCCAACCGTACCGTATGAAATGGCCAATACAATCGTACCCAAGCCAAGCATGACCCCAACCACGGCAACAAAGGTATCCTTGTTGGCGCGAATAGCGGTCATGTACACCACAATCGGCGGCGCCCATACGCCGGTCAGCCCGCCTAAAACACCAGCAATCGCCCCTGCAGAAAACTGTGCGGGTCCGTCGTAACGAGGGTTTAATTCCGGGGTTTGCCGAAGTAACCCGACCAGCGCGAATAAAAAAACGGTAATACCCAACAACAAGGTGACAGTGGGAATGGCCACGCCCGGTGCGATGAATGCAAACAGGGCGATGCTGATCATCATCGTGATAATTAACGGCCAGAAGGGTTTCGCCCGATGCGTATGTTGTCGCGTACGCCAGACTTGCCACAGGTTGGTGAATAACATCGGAATGATGGCCAACGCGATTGCCGTTCGTGCGTCGGTGAATTGTGCGGTTAAACTAACTCCGGCGGTAGGTAATCCAATGCCTATCGTGCCTTTAACAAAACCTGCCAAAACGTAAATGCACATCGCGCCCAGCAGAACAACAAGGCTTAGCCCGGTCACAGACTCTATTGCATCGATAACCATTGTCTGTGCGCAACTTAAGGCTCAGGTAAGTTAAATAGCTTACACGCGGTTTGCGTGGTCTGCTCAGCCAGAGTGCTTAAGCTTTCCGGTCGTAGCTCGTTTATGGTTTGTAATACATAAGAAAGATGGGCAGGTTCAGCGCGTTGCCCGCGAAAGGCCTCACACGGTTGGTAAGGAGCATCGGTTTCCAAAACAAAGCTATCCAGCGGGAGCTTACTGACCAGCTTTCTGAGCCGCGTGGCTCGTGTGTAAGTAATAGCACCACCGAAGCTGAGTTTATAACCTAAGTCCAGCAGTCGGTGTGCTTGTTGCTGTGAGCCGTTGAAGCTGTGAATTAAGCCATCATAGTGACCGGCTGCGCGGATGGCGAGAATCACATCTTCCACCGCTTTATGAGCGTGTACCACGATCGGAAGCCGAAACTCCCGAGCCAGTGCCAGTTGGCCAGAAAAAAACCAACGTTGTGTGTCTTTATCGGTCCCCTGCAGCGAGTAATCCAGGCCACATTCACCCACCGCGGCTGGCTGCTCCCGACCAAGCCAACGAGCTAAGTCGGCTAAGTGCTCAGGTTTGTGGTGATCCATAAAGCACGGGTGCAGGCCGTAGCAAGGGTGTAAATCGGCGTGCTCTGCACACAGGGTTTTGATGTCTTCCCAATCGCTCTGAAGCACAGCTGGTACCACTTGATGGGCTACACCGGCGCCCCGTGCGTTACTGATGATCTTCAACTGATCGGCTTGAAACTGTGCGTCGTTGGTGTGAACGTGGGTATCTATCAGTAACACTAAATCACACTTCCTCAAAAGCGAACCGGTATCGCAAAGCGCGATGTTTCGCACCCTAGCACAGCACTGGATTGTTGCGTCGCTTGGTACACTTAGCGGCTGATGAAGTGGGTGAGGACGTACCATGCGCTGGAAACAAGGCAGACGCAGTACTAACGTAGAAGATTTACGCGGCACCAAAGGCCGCCGCCGGCCGACTCGGCGAGGCGGTGGTGCAAAGCTGGGTGGCGGTTTGGGCATTGTTGTACTGCTTATTGGAATGTTCTTAGGCGTGGACTTATCGGGCTTAATGGGAAGCCCGGGTGGGCAGGTGGGTGTCCCGCAAATGCAAGCGCCTATCGGCAGCGCCGGTGCACCTATCCGAAACGATGATGAAGCGGCCAACTTTATCTCCACCGTCTTAGCGGATACCGAGGACGTTTGGAATAAACTGTTTCGTCAGGCCGGGCAACGCTACGCGGAGCCCAAATTACGCCTGTTCTCAGACGGTGTTCGTTCAGCGTGTGGGTACACCTCGTCAGCGGCTGGACCGTTTTACTGTCCAGGCGACAGCATCGTGTACATCGACCTAAGCTTCTTTCGAGAATTACAACGCATGGGCGCGCCGGGTGATTTTGCTCAGGCTTATGTCATAGCGCACGAGGTGGGTCATCACATCCAGAACCAGTTGGGTGTGTCAATGGCCGTGCAAAGACAACAACGTGTATTGCCTAAGGCCCAAGCGAACGCCTTATCGGTTAGAACGGAATTGCAGGCTGATTGTTACGCGGGTGTGTGGGCTCACCACGCCCACAAAGATCGCAACATCTTAGAACCTGGAGATTTGGAAGAGGGCATGAACGCTGCGGCCCAGATCGGTGATGATGCACTGATGCGTAACGCGGGACGTCGCATCCATCCTGATGCATTTACGCACGGTTCTTCACAGCAACGCCAGCAGTGGTTGTATCGCGGCCTGGAAACCGGCGACCCGCAAGCCTGCGATACCTTCGGCACAGGTTAACGGTATGCAGCTCAGTCGCGAAGAATTTAAGCAGTGGCCTAAAAAGCGGGTCACCTTATTGGGTATGTCCGGGGTGGGTAAAACTCGGCTTGCCAGTATCTTGCGTGATAACAACTGGTTTCATTATTCAGTTGATTATCGTATCGGTACGCGATACCTGGATGAGCCGATTCTTGACAACATCAAGACCCAGGCCATGCAAGTACCGTTTCTGCGAACGTTGTTGATGAGTGATTCCATTTACATCAGTAACAACATCACCTTTGAGAACCTCGACCCGTTGTCTACGTTCTTAGGAAAATTGGGCAACCCCGATTTAGGCGGCTTGCCCCTGCAGGAATTCAAACGCCGACAGGCGCTGCATCTTGCCGGTGAGCTAGATGCCATGAGAGATGTGCATGCGTTTATTGAAAAAGCTGAACGCATCTATGGCTACCCGCATTTTCTTAATGATGTGAGTGGCAGCTTGTGTGAACTGGATGATGATTCACTCATGCAGTCGGTTGCTGATAGCAGCGTAATGATTTACATCGAAGCCAGTAAAGACGATGAAGAATTTTTAATTGATCGTGCGCAGAAATCACCCAAGCCTTTGTATTACCGAGAAGCGTTTTTAGAAGAACATCTGGCACTGTATAAGAAAGAGAAAGGCATTCAGTACGTTGCTGAAATTGACCCCGATGATTTTGTACGCTGGGTTTTCCCGTATCTGTTTTATGCACGCTTACCTCGCTATCAGGCCATAGCAAAACGATACGGCTATTCCGTGCCTGCCAGAGATGCCTTCCAGGTTCAAACGGTTGACGATTTTAATGAGCTCATTAGCTCGGCAATGAAGTAGGAATCTTCCTCGTATGCCATTGGTTGCACACAATTCCCTCCCAACCTACAACAGGTTATTGGATGAGGGTCAGTCGGTTCTAAGCGTTGAACGCGCCAAAGAGCAGGACATTCGCCCGTTGCACATCGGGCTACTGAATATGATGCCCGATACGGCATTGGCCGCCACCGAACGGCAGTTTTTTCGTTTGGTGGGTTCGAGTAATTCCATCAGTCAAATCTACATGCACCCGTTCACGATTGATTCGGTGAAGCGTGCTGATTGGGCGCAGGCGTGGGTGGATGAACACTA